>CALXKZ010000023.1 GCA_944389065.1 uncultured Spirochaetaceae bacterium | reverse complement strand
TAAGCCGGGTTCTGTTTATGCAATCATCTATCTAGGCGGAAGGTTACCCTGCCGCTCAAGCAGCCTACCCGCAGCAATAGCCGGACCAGCCTGCTGCATACTTGGCCTTGCTCCTGGTGGGGTTTGCCGTGCCCTGTCCATCACTGTCCAGGCGGTAGTCTCTTACACTGCCGTTTCACCCTTGCCCGTAGGCGGTCTGTTCTCTGCTGCACTTTCCGTAGCGTTACCGCTCCTGGCCGTTAACCAGCACCATTGTCCTGTGGAGCCCGGACTTTCCTCCTCTCGGCGATTGCTTCCAGAACCTGGAAACTGACTTAGAAATCCTCGAAGCCTTCGCCCATTCCCATAGACTCATCATAGCTGTCGGAATCGGACTTCTGGCTCTCGCCTTCACCACTGCTCTTGCCTTCTCCCTTGGATGGCTCAAGCTGCTCGAAGATATAGTTCTTCTCAATATCCTCAGGAAGCTCCTCGTAGTAGATGATCCTGGAGCAGTACGGACAGTACTCAATCTCATTGCTCTGCTGCTTGAGCCTGAGATCGATGACGAACTGCATCGGGAGAACCCTGTCGCAGCCCATGCATACCTGACCATGGACAGGGACGATTCCAAGTCCCTTCTTCTTCCTTACGATATTGCAGAACTTAGAATAGAGCTCCTCTGAGACCGTATCACCCTTGATCCTCTCGCAGTCAGCTTCCTTTTCAGTAATGGAAGCTGCGATAGCATCAAGCTGGGCCTGGATCTTGGAGCGCTCATCATCGACTCTTGCCCTGATTTCATCGCATACAGCTTCCTGGGCCTGAAGCTCAGTCTGAAGCCTCTCAAGCTCCTGGGTCTTCGAAGTGCGCTGCTTCAGGAGAGTCGCCTCCTGTATTCTTGCCTCATCAAGCTGCTTTGAGAGTGCTTCATATTCCCTCTGTGTATTGAGGTACTCCATCTGCTTCTCGTAGCCTGTTCTTGTGTTGAAGGCATCCTCATATCTGATGGAGAGTGACTTCACCTCATCGGTGACTGCCTTGAATCTCTCATTGAGCTCGAGATACTTCTCGTTGGCTTCCCTGAGAAGCGACTCTTCTTTCCTAAGGTCTGCAGGAAGTGCTTCAGCCTGCATCTCAAGATCGAACTTCTCACTGAGAACCTTCTGGAGCTCTCTCAGGCATTCAAGCTTGTCTTTATCACTCATTTCCTTCTTTCTCCTCAAATTGCTCTTGCTTCTGCTTCTCCGCAGAAGCCTTTCCGGTGGCGGAAAGACTCTTCAGGAAATTATTGCAGGAAAGCATATAAATGTCAAAGCCGATAAGGCTATCAGTTCCAATCCTTGAGCTGGCGGCTCCTCTTAGGATGACGCAGCCTTCTGAGCGCCTTTGCCTCAATCTGTCTGATCCTTTCCCTGGTGACATCAAAATAAAGTCCGACTTCCTCAAGCGTCAGCGCATAACCATCATCAAGACCGAATCTCATCCTAAGGACTTCCTGCTCTCTCTGCGGCAATGTGGAGAGAAGCTCACGGATCTTATCCTGCAAGAGGACGAATGATGTCTGGTTCGCAGGATTCTCAGCATCCTTGTCCTCGATGAAATCGGAAAGCACGCTATCCTCTTCTTCTCCGACAGGGGTCTCCAGCGATATAGGCTCTCTGGCAACGGATTTGACATTCTTGACCTTAGCCTCTGGCCACCCGAGATGCTCTGCTATCTCCTTATCCGTCGGTTCACGGCCAAGAGACTGCATCAGGACTCTGGATTCCCTCACTACCTTGTTGATCTGCTCGATCATATGCACAGGAACCCTGATTGTCCTTGCCTGATCGGATATCGATCTTGTGATTGCCTGCCTGATCCACCATGTTGCATACGTAGAGAATTTGAAGCCCTTCTCATATTCGAACTTCTCAACAGCCTTTATCAGACCGATATTCCCTTCCTGTACAAGATCGAAGAACTGAAGTCCTCTGTTCGTATACTTCTTGGCAATGGAGACAACAAGACGGAGATTCGCTTTGATGAGCCTATCCTTAGCGCTCTTCTGGATCCTCTGTCCTGCCTGGATATCCCGGACAGCCTGGATTATGTCCTCAGAGGAGCATTCGAAATCGGTTTCGATCGTCCTAAGCTCCTTCTCGGTCAGCTGAAGATCCTTGATCTCCTCCTTGATCTGATCGGATGTCATCCCGAGGGTCTCCTCAATCGACTGGGCTTTTGATCTTGTTGCAAGATCACGTCCAAGCTGCCTGAGCTCCTTTGTCGATGATACCTTGAGATGCTCCTCGGAAGCCTTCTTCCTTGAGTTGCAGAGAAGGATCTTATCACGGGCATTGATAAAAAGATCCGTAAGATCGTCAATCTCTTCCTGCTGGATCTCAATCGGAGTAATCCAGTCGGAGACAGGAACATAGCCACCTGCTTCAAGTACTTCCATCTCCTTTCGGAAATCGGTATAGCGCTTAGCAAGCTCTGCCTCGGTTGTGCTGTATTCTTCCTTGACCGATCTGTGGATTCTCTGGATCTCCTTCTCAAGCTCCGCGCTCTTCATGTCTCCATGCTCCTGGCGATAGAGCTTATCCTTGGCAGCAACCTCACTGGCGATCTTTGCATTGAGATCAGCTTCCTCACGCCTTATACCGTCAAGTTTCTCCTCAAGCTTCCGTATGCGATCCTCTCTGCTTCTGTCACGGCAGAATGAGAGCCAATCCTCCCTGGACTTGAAATCAGAGCGCTTCTTGCCCTGATAAAGCGGAGATGATTCATCAGGTCTGCCCCCAAGCTGATCAAGGAGGTTCTCATGAAGCTCATTGACTTCCTTTGAAAGCTCTGGAGCATCGCCTGCAAGAAGAAGCCTGCTCTTGAGATCGAGGTACTCCTTGATCTCCTTCGGAATATCCTTTCCAAGAACTTCCTTATAAGCAGATGTATATCGTTTCTGGAGCGAAAGGAACTCCTTGAGCTCCTCTGTGGAAAGAGACTCCTCCGTATCCTCCTCGATTTTCATATTCATCTTCTCGATGATGTCAGAGAAGAACTTGATGAGAATACCGCTCTCCCTTATGACGGATTCGACAATCTTCGCGCCCTTCTCCATCTGCATGGCAAGCTCGACTTCCTGCTCTCCTGTAAGAAGATTCTCATTGCCGATCTCCTTCAGGTAAAGTCTGATAGGATCATCCTGGGATGTATCATAGCGGGACTGTGACTGATGGGATTTATGCTCAGCAGAGTGCTCAGAGAAGGAAGAGATATCAATGAAACGCTCAGATGAGACCTCGGTGTCATCATCAGTGCCCTTCCATTCATTTATATTCTCCTCTTCTTCCTCCTCTTCATCTGCATCCTCGTCATCCTCATCATCCTCATCGCCGGATTTCCTGACAGAATGGCCCTCTTCGTCCTCTTCCTCCTCAATATCCTTCAGCTCATCATCGGAAGGTCCTTCGCCTTCATCCTCGGCTCCCTCATCATCTGAGAAATCATCCTCATCAGAGAAATCCTCGAGATCTTCCTCCGCAGGCTCAGACATGAAGTCCGGCTCGCTTTCATCTGTCTCTTCTGTATACTGGATGCCATCATCCTTCAGCGCTTCGATGACTGAATCGAGATCAACTGCTGTATCCTTATGCTTCTTCATGAAGGATACGATATCGATAAGGCTTACTTCTCCCTGCTCCTTTGCCGAGGAGAGAAGCTCCTTATAGAAAGCTGAATTCCTGAAATCCTGTTCCGCCATTATTCCTCACTCCGGGTTCTTCTGAAAAGGTCCGCCCTCATGGCCGCTATATCCCTGTCAAGCTCAGCCTTGCGCTCAAGCGCTTCCTTGATCTGTTCAGGGTCCAGCGAGTCCGAGAAGGACCTCAGCTGATTCGACAGCACAGCACGCTGATCTTCCATTCCTCTGAGAGCCAGTCTATCTGCTGCTTCATCCAGGGCGCTTACCTTTCCGTTTCGATACTCATCGAGCTCGAAGGAAGTGGCCACATCATTTCTTGCCTTCTCATCTGAGATCAACGAAAGAAACAATTCATTGCCTGTGATGTCGTTCCTCATGGCATTCTCAAGTGCCATGTATATTATCTCGGCCTCTGCATCCCGCAGATCGCCAAAGCTTATCTTCTGGCGGTACTGCCTGAATAGATTCCTATGATTTGCAAGAAACAGCATCGCATAGAGATCAATAGATACAGATGCGCGATTGAATTTCCTATCCGGCCTACCGGCTGTATTCTCCTCTTCCTCCTCTACGCTGTATCTGGTCCCACCGCCGCTCTCCAGATCCTCCCTGATCGTATCATTGGGAACGGAAAGCAGCACTGAAAGGGATGATATATAGCTGTCCCTCTCAACACTGGAACGGGTCCCCAGAAGAAATGGAGAAATCGCCTTGAGAAAGTCAGACTTCCCCCTAGGCGTTCTGATATTATACTTTACACGTTCTTTGTTTACAAGATAGCTGAAAGCCGTCTCAGATGGAGCAAAGTCGTTTTTCAGCGTTTCCTCGCCATATTTCTCAAGTATCTCCGATGCATCCTTTCCCTTTGTCAGGTGATGGACATTGCACTCCAGCCCTTTGCTCTGGAGTATCATTATTGCTTTGTCCGTTGATTTCTGACCCGCTTCATCGCTGTCGAACATGATATCAACACGTCCTGTATAGCGGCTTATGAGCTCTGCCTGCTCTTCTGTGAAAGCTGTTCCAAGGGATGCGACAGCATATGTGATACCAGCCTGATGCATTGAGACGACATCGAAATTCCCCTCGACAAGAAGAGCTGGAGAATCGCCTTTCTTCAATGCATCGAGAGCCTCATACAGGCCGAAGAAGTTATAGCGCTTGGAGTAAATCGGCGTATCGGGTGAATTGACGTATTTCGGGACGTTCTCCCTTCCGGAAAGATCCCTGCCTGAGAAAGCCACTGTCCGCCCCTGCCTGTTCCTGACAGGAAAGACAAGCCTGTCCTGGAAAAGCGAGTATGGATAGCTATTCTGAGAGAATAACCCGGATTTCCTGAGAATATCGTCGGAATAGCCTTTTGAGACCAGGAAGTCATGAAGCCAGTAGGAGCCCTTAGGAGCATAACCGAGCTGGAAGCGCTCGATTATCTGGGAAGAGACACAGCGTCTTTCAAGATACTCCCTTGCTTCCTTTCCCTCAGGAGAAGAGAGAAGAAGATAGTGGAATGTTCCCTGGAGCCTCTGATTCAGCTCATATAGCGCCTCAATCTCCCCTTTATCCCTCTTCTCGCTCTTCCCGCTCTGCACTTCAAGCTCAACACCGGCTTTTCCTGCAAGATATTCAACAGCCTCAGGGAAAGTCAGATGCTCCATCTTCATGATGAAAGTGAACATATCCCCGGACTCACCGCAGCTGAAGCAGTGATAGAAACCATCCTTTTCGTTTATGGCAAAGGAAGGAGTACGCTCGTTCCCTCCTCCGTGGAATGGGCACTTTGCCCAGTATCTTCCGCTTTTTGCGATGACAGGGACATAAGAGCTAACCACATCCTTTACAGTAAGGCGTGATTTGATTGCATTTATTGTCTGATCGGTGTATCTAGGCAAGACAGGCTCCACTTAACAATATAAAGAAAAAAAGCTTATGCGTCACTTCTTTCTGAATATCATCAATGGAGGTTCTCCATCTTTCATCCGCTTTTCAATCTCACGCTTGGGAATAAGATCACCTTTTCCGATCCCCGGGCAGTAGTTCTTCTCATTCTCCCAGGCCTCCCTGGTCTGCATTATGCTCTTCCAGAATGGATACTGGCTGCACTGATGAGGGCGCACAGGATAGATACCGCACCCTTTTTCCGTGAGGAATATGCAGTCATAGTTCTCCTTTTCCTTTAAGGAGACAAGAGAATACTCTCCGCAGTCAACCATACGGCAGTACTGATCGAGAAAGGCATCCCTCTCCAGACCCAGGTATTCAGCTTCCTCTTTAATCTCCTTATCGGAAAGATAGACGAAGCCCGGTTCTGACGAGCAGCAGTATCTGCACATCTGGCATTGGAATCTGAGACCATTATCGTAGAACATAGACTTTCTCCTCTAGTCTAATGATTTTCTACAAAGAAGCAATATGCCATTCCGGGAACTTGCTGAAGCTGTTACAATATGGATATGAGAAAAGCTCTGTCCATTCTGTTTATGATCATCGCTCTGCTTCCGCTTTCTGCCGCATACAGCGTAGTCACGCCAGCCTCTCCGGATGGAGAGTACATGCTTTTGAATGCAATCGGCGAGACGCTGCCCCTTGATGATGATCTCTATTATAAGGAATGGTCAGGGCTTCTTGCAGAGCAGCTCAATACAGGAATCTACAAGATCAGGGAGAATGAGAGATCTGCAATCGTTGTGACTAAACCTTATTCCATGGACTTACTGCGTTATGCGCTCTGGTCACAGATGGATATTACTACGCTGATCGTTCCTGCCCTTCCTGATATCGAACCGTCGGAGCTTGCTGATTCCGCGATATCAGAGATCGTGACATTCAGCAGAGCATCGGAACTGGATGAAAGGCTTTATTCCATCCAGGGTATTGAAGTCAATACCATAGAACCTGGATACATCGTTGATATCCACGATGGAAAGCCGCTGATTGATGAAGGACGTCAGATCCACGCTGTCTGCCCCCATTGCGGTGAGACATTCGTAATCACTATCTGAAAGACGGGATCTTTATGATCCGGCCGCCGTTTCAGAATACGAATGATACTCCTAAAAATGGTGTAAGGTAGAATGCTCCGAGCTCAAGGTTTTCCCCGTTCCATTCATAATACCAGGAATGGATGAACTCAGATGAGATATTGTAGTTAGCGAAGACAGGGCCGCTCATCATCACACCGACTTCTATGCTGATTACACGTGCAAGAAGGAAATCAACTCCGATCTCCCCATAGACATCAAGCTCGAAGCTGGTCATGTCAGCAAGGATGCCTTCTCCAAGGAATACAGAATCCCGCCAGACGGCAGTTCCGAGAAATCCTGCTCCGACTGTCACTCCGATGATATCATTCAAAGGATGCTTGTAGTTCAGCCCAAGCCTGAATGTAAGACCTGCGTTAAAATCAGAATTGAATATAGGATCGAACTGCTTCCAATCTCCCCATTGCTTGATGTTCATCAGCGTTCCGACTCCGAAATCGATACCAAGTCCTCCGTCATCGTCAAAGTATGTCACGCCATCAAGGAGAACAAGAAGCCTCGTAGCTCCTGTATTCTGGCTGTATTTCTGGTCAGCCATTCCGAATCCCCATCCAAAAGCCGGGCCGACTGTGACACCAAGCTTATTCTGTGAAGCAAAAACAGAGCCAGCAGCAAGGACAAGGACAATCAATATAAGAACAATCTTCTTCATACGCATATCTCCTCTTCACAGAAATTATAATCTCTATATTTCCTATATCAAAAGTGAAAGATTGAGTTAAAATCATAAAAATCAGAGCATCTTTGTCTATAAACAGGAAAAACTGTCAAATTGTATCAATTCGTTGAAAATATTGCATGTATACTGATTGACACAATCCGAAGTTTCATGTTTAATACCATTGTTCTTACGGAGAGGTTCCCGAGCGGTCAAAGGGGGCAGACTGTAAATCTGTTGGCTTAGCCTTCGAAGGTCCGAATCCTTCTCTCTCCACTGAGTCATATACAAGAGCAGATGCTTCGAGTATATGACTTTTTTAATCACCTTAAGGGCAGATTTCTATCAGAAATGGGTCTTTACAGAAAAGTGTGGGATTTGAATTTATAGGGACCTCTCATTGAAGCAGATTTGATCTTGAGGAAGAAGTATAATCCCATTCAATCAGCTTTATATAAAAGTGTAAGCATTGGTATGTGGTTTTTTTATTTCTCATCTGCTATTCTGCATCAAGGCTGGTCAAATGCTTGATTTCTCATCTGAATCTGTAAAAAAAGGAATTATATACTGCAGTGCTATCGATGATTCTATCTCATCCGATGATTACATAAAACTATGCCTTAAATGTTTTGCAGGTATAGATAATGCAGTGATCAGGAGGGATGGGAATGGAAAGCCGTATGTGGATGATATCCCCTACTCCTTCAGTCTTTCCCATTCCGCCTCATTGATTTCATTCTGTCTTTCTCCACTGCCCTCAGTCGGTATTGATATCCAGAGAACGGATCGGAAGTGCAGCGAAAATAAAATAGCAATGAAGGCCTTTGAGAATGATGAGATTGAATGGATGAATGACAACAATATTCCTTTCTTCCTTCTCTGGTCTATGAAAGAGGCATATGCAAAAGCAGATGGAAGGGGTATATTCGCTTTTCACAGACTTGGATCCATTATTCCAGAGCTGGGTAAATTCAAGGCATGGAACATCAGATCTGGGGATATTGGATATTATCTTTCAGTCTATCCTGCAGATGATGGAATTAAGCTCATTAAAGACGATCGCTATTTTTCTTCTTCTCCGATTCTGATAGCCAGATGAATTTTCTGAAATCATTTCCTGACAATATGAATCTGCTATCTGAAGAATTGTTAACAGATAGGAGAATGAAATGAAGAAGACTTTGATTGTTTTTGCTTTGTTGATTATTTCGATTGGAATGATTTATGCCAATGATAATTCAGCAGGAATAATGATTGCTCCTGAATCATATTGGGCATTCAGTGCAGAAGGTCAGAAGCTCCCTGATAATACAGGCAGCACACTGTTCTATCTTATGGCCGATGGCGCAAATTACTTTGGAGGTCAGAGTGCCTTTGGAGTCGAATATGGTATCGGTGCAATGTTTACACTCAACAGCTGGAGTGATGGTGTAACAGTGAAAGCGGAGGATGCACCTGTCGGGCTGATGTTCTATCTAGGCCCCGGATACAGATATGAGTTCTCTGATTACATCGGAATAACTGCAGGCATTGGGTTAAGGGGAACATGGTACAGCCAGTCAGAAAGCTACTCTGGACAAAGTGCAGCAATCTCAGCTTTCACTCTTGAGATGTATGGTAAAGCCGCTGTGGATTTCACTATCTTCGATTGCCTCAGGCTTGATGCTGGAATAATGCTTGGCGGACCTGTTTACAACAGCACAACCGTTTCCATGGATATTGCAGGAGAACACAGGAGCGAAACCAGATCAATGAGCGTTTCAGGGTTTTTCCTTACACAGTTTGTTGGTATCTCATACGCATACTGATTCTGACCGGGGCAGCTTATCATATCTGCCCCGATCCACTCGTGAATGATCAGAACTCCCATATATGCAGGAACTGCAAAGAAGCAGGAAAAACCTGATACATTGTAAATCTGCTCATTTCTGTCATCTTTCACGGTTTAAGAGATGAAAGAGGAACAACGTATACCCCATCTTTTCTTCGTATAGGTGCCATGGCAGTTCCCGATATGATTGCAAGGAATGAGGGCTTTCTCTCAAGTTTACCGGCAACCTTCATCAGGTTAGCAGCCGCAGCCTCCGCAACGTTCTCATATCCAAGCTTAATCTCTATGAGTCCATAGCGGCCATCTTTAAGAACGGCAACTGCATCAACTTCATCATTGTCATAATCCTGATAATGGAATACCTTTCCACCAAGTGATTCCATATATATCCGAAGGTCATGAACCGCAAGACTTTCAAAAAGAAATCCCAGGTAACGGAGATCATTGATAAGATTCCTCTCATTCGCCCCTATGATCGCAGCTGGAAGCGATGGATCTGCATAATGCCTTTTGCTTCCTATTTTCAGTCTTACGCGTGAACGGAAATCCGGGGAAAAAGCCTCCTGATTGCTCAGAAGATAAAGGTCATTAAGAATCTTCAGATAAGATGATACTGTATTATCATCTAGTTTCTTTCCATTGATACCGGCATCTGATGCAAGCGTGGAAATGGAGCAGACTGTGCTCTCATTACGTGCAAGGGAAAGCATAAGCCTTCTGAATCTTGCTTTGTCAATATTCGGGATATCAAGCTTATCAAGATCAGATGAGTATACTCTCTCTATGTAATCAAGAGGAATAAGAGAACAATCCTCAGTATCCAGATTCCCAGGCCACCCTCCTCTTATTATCCAGTGAATGATATTCTCAAGAGGTACTTTTCTTATTTCTCCGCGTATAGAGAGACCATCGAACAAGGAAGACAAGGAGACATCACCAGAGGAGTCCCCTGTTTCATACAAAGACATCGTAGACATCCTTAGCGAAGCAATCCTACCTGCGCCGCTGTGATGTATCAGATGTTTTGTATCTCTATCCTTCTGTGGAGGAAGAGAAGATCCAGTCAGCAGGTAAAGACCTTTTTCCCCTTTTCGTGAATCGATATCAGCCCTCGTCATATCCCAGATTACAGGCATAAGCTGCCATTCATCAATTAGACGGGGTTTCTCTCCATTGAAGACATAAGAGGAATCAAGTGTGGCAAGCTCAAACGGATCAGGAGATCCAGGTTTTCGTGTAAAATAGAACGCACTTTTTGCGCTGCTCGCAAGTTATTGTCTTTCCAGTCCATTTGGGACCTTCGATTGATACAGCACCGAATGTTTTAAGCATCACATCCAGTTTTTTATCAATAAGACGAGGCAGGTATTTCTCCATATAGGAAATATTACCATCTCAAACATCAATCGGCAAGATTTTCCAATTCTATTCAGTCATATTTTCAATTCAGTCATATTTTCTAACTTATGCTTGCGACAGTTGCAGACAGGAATAATGAGGAATATTAGTATGCTCCATTCAGTATGGAAGGATTGTTTTACCGCATAATTCTCATTTTCCGGGTCTGTGGAGATTGAACCAATATTGCTCTTTGCCTATTATTCATTCCATGATTGCGACGATCATAAATGCACTTGCTATTGTTCTTGGTTCTGCTGTAGGACTGCTATTCGGGAAAAGGATAAGCTCTTCTCTTCAGGCTGTGATAATGTATGGAGCTGGCACCATCACTCTGATACTCGGTATACAGATGGCTTTCGAGATGCCATCTGCCATCATATCGCTTTTTGCCCTTGTCATCGGAGGTATCATCGGAACAGTCCTAAGAATCGAGGAGAGGATATTCAATCTGGGTGAGATGATCGGAAAGAAAGCAGGACAGGATGGCGGCGGGGTCGGAACAGGCTTTCTCAATGCTTCTGTCCTATTCTGTGCCGGAGCGATGGCTGTTGTCGGATCGATACAGGCAGGTACCGTAGGAGACTATAACCTCATACTCGTGAAATCTGTAATGGATGGCATGGTTGCGATTGTCTTTTCTGCAATATACGGTCTTGGAACGATGCTTTCAGCAATATCCATTCTTATCTATCAGGGATTCTTCACACTCCTAGGCGGATATCTTGAACCGCTTCTAGGTGAATCCGGAATAAATGCTCTGAGCGCAGAAGGAGGACTATTGCTGATACTCATAGCGCTTAAGCTTCTCGGGATAAAGGATGCCGCAAGCGGGAATTTCCTCCCCGCTCTTGTGCTTGCACCAGTTCTGCAGATATTCGCAGATAAGCTATGAACGCGGGAATTTCTCCCTGAGCTTCTTCCTGACAGGTTCAGGTACCATCGGAGAGAAATCAGCACCGAACTCCGCCATCTCCTTGATCTGCGATGAACGGATCAGGAAGTACTGGGGATCGGTGGGAATGAATATGACATCGACATTAGGGTTGAGCATCTTGTTGGTCATGGCAAGCTCAAACTCATAAGAGAAATCATTCATTGCCCTGACTCCCCTGACAATTACGTCAATGTCATGCTCTGATGCGAAATCAACGGTAAGCCCCTGGTATATCTCGACCCTTATATTCCCTATTCCAGGAAGAGAATCAAGGATCATATCCTTCCTTTCTTCAGGAGTGAATAGGCATTTTTTCGAGATATTGTCCGCAATGACTATATAAAGCTCATCAAAAAGCGCTGCAGCACGCTCTATGATATTGATATGCCCCATTGTCGGTGGATCGAATGACCCTGGAAGCATCGCTCTCTTCATACTTTGCATCCCTCAACAAACGCCTTCATGCTCCTGACTCTCTCGCTGTTCTCAAAAGGTATGGTCTTCACTATCGTGAATTTCCCATCCTCTCCTTTTTCGACTATGCCGAAGTTTCCAGACCCGATATACGAAACAATCTTATCATCAGGGATATGCTCACTCTCCCTGATGCTCTTCATGGCACAGTCAAAGTGCACATAGCGCCCGTTTTCAACCATGAATGATTCTGCGATGCTCTCAATCGGCTGTGAGCAGTATGCGCACTCCGGAAATGGCTCCTTGATGATCTTAGGCTCATCAACAGAGAGCGATGAATGATGCACCCTTGGCTTTGATACACCAGCAACCTGATTCAAAGTAGAGAACCCTGATATAGCTTCCTTCTTCCGCTTCCTGCGGTTTGATTCGCGGCTGGATTTCTGATTCTTCTTCATATGGCAATATATTAAGACAAAAGAAAGAGGCGGTCAAAGCCGCCTCCTTAGAATAGTGCAGATGACTAGGCATTCTTCCTGATGATGAGTTCAGGCACCTTTGCGCTCTTGCCAACGCGTGAGCGGAGGTAGTAGAGCTTTGCCCTTCTGACACGACCTCTTCTTACGACTTCGATCTTCTCAACCCTTGGGGAGTGAAGCGGGAAAATCCTCTCGACACCTACGCCATAGCTGATCTTCCTGACAACGAATGTCCTTCTGACACCGACGTTGTTCTTTGCGATGACGATACCTTCGAATACCTGGATTCTTTCTGTTGTTCCCTCAACGATCTTGAATGAGACACGGACAGTGTCACCAACGTTGAAGTTCTCGGCATTCTCCTTGATCTGCTTAGCTTCTATAGCTCTGATAATATCCATCTTCGATCTTCCTTATCCAAAATAGTCAGTAGTCTGTTCCGCTCATCGACGCTGAGAGAGGCATCAGAGAGCAGATCCGGTCTTGAGTGCATCGTCTTCTCAATCCGTTTATCACTCCGCCACTGGGCAATATGGCGGTGATGACCGGATAATAATACATCAGGCACGGATTTGTTGCAATACCTTTCAGGACGCGTATACTGCGGATATTCAAGGAGATGCGAAGAGAAACTCTCCTCCTCCAGGGACTCTGAGGCTATCACTCCATCGATAAGACGGAAAAGCGCATCTATGATGACGACAGACGCACTCTCTCCAGATGAAAGGACGTAATCCCCTATCGAGATCTCATCGGTCACATACTCATCGATGACACGCTGGTCAAGCCCTTCATAGTGCCCGCATATGAATACAAGCTCATCGGCCTTTGATAGCTCCTCCGCATACTCTTCTGTATAGAGCTTTCCTGAAGGAGTCGGGAATACAACCCTCTTTTGTCTTGCATTGATCCTGTCTAGTGCTTTTGATATAGGCTCAGGCATGATGACCATGCCCGCCCCTCCTCCATATGGGATATCATCACACTTGTGATGAACCCCCTCTGCCTCATCCCGGAAATTGATGATGCTATAGGTGATTATCCCTTTATCCACAGCCCTTTTCATGATTGAGGATGTGAAGAACGGGATAACCATCTCTGGGAAAAGAGTAAGAACAGTGATATGCATATTCAGGACAGAAGCTCCGGCATCAGGATATCGATCGTCCCATGCTCGAAGTCAGGGTGGGATAGAAAGACAGGAAGATAAGGAACAAGACTCACACCACCGTCATTTCTTCTGATATGGAGCATCACAGCCTGTGCTCCTTCGGAAGTTCCTTCAACGGTACCGGCCTTAACGCCGCCGGAAATGACATCAAGCCCATAGAAGTCAGCAACATAGAATTCGCCCTCATCAAGCTCAGGGGCATCGGCGCGCTTTATCATGAGCACACCACCGGAAAGGACCTTTGCCTTCTCCGGAGTATCATAACCCCTGAATCTGATAAGGGCATCTCCAGATACCATTCTGAATGACTCTGCCTCAACATGCTTCTCGCTGCCATCGCGAAGGCGGATAACTGCATCAGAAATCCTTCTCAGGTGATCTATCTCACCAGAGAGGGAATACAATCTGAGATAGCCATCAAGGCCATGTGTTCTGCCGACAGTGGCAGCTGCAAGAAGCTTGGCATTCATATCAGTCGAGTATCTCCAGTACGGCACGCTTTCCGCCTTTTGTAGCGGATGCGGAGAGGATTGTGCGGATAGCCTTTGCGATCCTCCCCTGCTTGCCTATCACCTTACCGATATCCGATTCGGCAACATGTAGTTCAAGGATCGTGGATTTCTCACCCTCGATCACATTAACCGTTACCTGATCAGGCTCATCGACAAGGCTTCTGACAATGAATTCAATCAGTTCCTTCTCCATATGAGCCTCCAAGGGTCAGTCCTTGCGGCTAATTGCGATTCCCTGCGAATTGAGGATCTGCTTTACTGTAGGGGAAACGACAACACCCTTTCTGAGCCAGTCCTTAACCTTCTCAACATTAAGCTGGACCTGATCCTTCTCTTCAATCGGATGATATGTTCCGACTTCATCAATAGTCTTCGAGGATGTAGCAAGACGATTGTCCTGTACAACGACCCTGTAGTAAGGTCTCTTCTTCGTGCCAAAGCGCTTGAGTCTCATTGTTGTGCTCACGGTAATCTCCTTATACTGCTTGAAAGCTACATGCCCATCTGCTTAAGGAATGCAGCCTGTAATTTCTTGTTTGTCATGATCTTTCTCATCATAAGCTTCGATTTCTCGAACTTCTTCAGCAGTCTTGCGACATCCGCAACTGATGTTCCAGATCCCTTGGCAATCCTCTTGCGTCTTGATGGTCCGATGATCCTGTAGTTCTCTTTCTCGAACCTTGTCATCGACTTGATGATTGCCTTTTCCTTCTCCAGGCCTTTGAGGTCGATATCTTCTTCTGATATGTTTCCCTTAGCTCCCGGTATCATCTCGATCAGCTTATCTGCCGATCCCATATTCCCTACTTTCTCAAGCTGGTCAAGATAGTCCTGAAGATCGAAGGTGTTCTTCTCCATCTTCTTCTGGAGCTTCTCGGCCTCGGCCTGATCATACTGTTCCTGTGCTTTCTCAACAAGCGATACGACATCGCCCATCCCAAGTATGCGGGATGCGATCCTGTCAGCATGGAAGACCTCAAGATCCTCCATCTTCTCGCCGGTACCGATGAACTTGATCGGCTTGCCGACAACTGAGCGGAGAGATAGAGCTGCACCACCTCTTGTATCGGAATCGAACTTGGTGAGTATAACTCCGGAGATCCCGACCTTCTCCTCGAATTCCTTCGCGATATCAACGGCGCTCTGACCTGTCATCGCATCGGCTACGAAAAGCGTCTCATCAGGTCTTGAGACCTTGGCAACACGCTGTATCTCCTCCATCAGTGCCTGATCAAGGTGCATACGGCCAGATGTATCGATGATGACAGTATCAATAAGATCATGCCTGGCCTTTGCAATCGCCTTCTCAGCAACAGATGCGGGATCCTTCTCTCCAGGAACAGTGAATACAGGGACACCTGCCTTCTCACCGAGAACCTGGAGCTGTGTGATAGCTGCAGGACGGACAAGGTCAGCTGCGACAAGCATCACAGACCTTCCCTCTTTCTTCAGCTTATATGCAAGCTTATGGCTGGCTGTAGTCTTTCCAGAACCCTGAAGACCCATGAGAAGGATGACAGATGTAGTATCCTTTCCCTTCAGATTGAGTGTTGATGCCTCGTCCCCTCCAAGGAGCTGCACCATCTTGTCATAGACAATCTTGGTGAACTGCTGACCTGGATTCACAGACTGGAGAACCTTCTCTCCAAGAGCTTCATCCAGCGTGGAGTTGACGAAGCGGCGGACGACACGGAGATTGACATCCGCATCAAGGAGCGCCTCCTTGATTTCCTCGACTGCGTCCCTTACATTCTTCTCAGAAATCTTTCCTTTGCCGGAAAGAGTTCTCATTATCCCGCTGAATTTCGCTGTAATGCTATCGAACATCGTTATCTAACCCAAATAAAACAACATTATGCTTATACAATAACGTCGCGTTACAGTCAATATGGAATCAGGCATCGAAACTGACTTCCTTATTGCTGTCGTCGAAGATGACCGGCTCACCCTTTACGCTCTCAAGTCTATAGGTAGTGGTAATGGAAACACCAGGCTCCATCTGGGTTACACCGAGAAGGCTCTGGGAACCTGTAACGGTATGCTTATTATGGGTGATGATGATGAACTGGCTGGAACGCGAGAAGTCCTCGAGGACTCCCAGGAAGTATCCGATATTCCTGTCATCAAGGGCAGCATCAAGCTCATCAAGGATGCAGAACGGGGAAGGCTTGACCTGGTACGTCGCAAATAGAAGCGCGACAGCTGTCATGGATCTCTCACCTCCGGAGAGGAGGTTGAGATACTGGGGCTTCTTCCCTGGAGGCTGTGCAAGTATGTTGATACCTGAAGTGAGTACATTCTCAGGGTCCTCAAGCGTGATCTCTGCCCTTCCTCCTCCGAAAAGCCTCTTGAACATCGCCTGGAAGTTCGCACTGATCTCCTTGTAAGTCTTTGTGAACAGCTCCTCTGAGCGATGAGTGATCTCATCAAGAACCTGGACAAGATCGGCCTTCGCCTTCTCAAGGTCCTCAAGGTGCTTTGCATAGAACTTGTACTGCTCAAGCGACTCCTCATACTCCTGCTCTGCCATATAGTTTATGTTCCCATATGACTGAAGCTCAGTCTGGACTTCCTTGAGCTCATTCTGTATAAGCGTCTCAGATGGAATCTCCTTATCCTTGTACTCCTCCATGAACTCACCGAGATTCCTTCCGTATTTGTTGAAGAAATTCTGGATCGTATTCTGTGTAAGATTGCCTGAGCTTTCAAGGAATGATTTCTGCGCGGCTGCAGCTGACTGCGTATCTGTCAGCTTTGTCATGAGCTCATCTTTATCATGGCGCTTCTTAGCAAGCAGCTGGTTCTTCTCGGAGGATTCAGCTGAGAGGATATCGTATTCCTCGCTCTTCTCTTTCCGCCTTTGTATTGCAGCAGCCTTCTCTTCATCCTTTGCCCTAAGCCCTTCCTGGACATCTGCCATTCTTCCTTTAGCCTTCTCAGCCTCTGCCAGGGCATCGGAAAGCGTGAAGGCTTTCTCCTCAAGGGCTTTCTTCATATTCTCGAGAATCTGCTGCGAACCCTCGACAGAAGCCTTCAGCTCACCATAGTGTCTATTTGCGGCATCGATTGCATTGCGCAGTGAATCAGTATCGCTTCTGAGTATCTGTACCCGATCCCTTGCATCAGAGATGAAGATACGGTTCTCTGCCATCTCCGCTCTGACTTCCTTCTCTCTCTTTTCCGCGCTTCTTTTCCTTGCGATAAGACCTTCAGGTGAAAGAAGAAGATCAATTACAGGAGGAATCGAGGCTTTGTATTCCTCAAAATCAGCGATGATAGCGTCAATTCCTGCATGGATCCGGGAGAAATCCTTTATCACACCATCCTTTGAAATAGGAACATCGTCCTTCAGAGATGATATATGCCCAATCCTTCCATCAAGCAGATCGATAAGCTCTGAAGCCTTCTCATGTATGGATCTGTCAGCTTTGTCGCGGCGCTCGGATGAAAACTCGGTTCCCGTATTCTCATCGACCTCGCTGACAAGTTCCTCGATTATACCCCTGAGCTCATCTGAAAGGGAGAGAAGCTCTGCATCAAGCTCAGTATTCCTCGCCTCACGGGCACTTGCTTCCTCCTCTGTCTTCTGGATCTTCTCAGTATTGTCATCGAGCATCTTCCGGAGGGCCTGGAGCTGACGCTCTTCCTCCTCAAGCCTGTCCTCATTGTCCCGGACAGTCTCCTCATAGCGCTCTATCTCGCCCTTGTCGCGGTCAAGGGATGAGCGGATCTCCTCAGCCTTCTCCCTCATTGCACGCTCAGAAAGGGCATACTCCTTATATCTGTCATTGAGCATCGATATCGCCTGATCGGCATTCTGTATGCTACCATCCAATGCCGTCATCTCTATCTGGAGAGCATGGAGATGATCGCTGTCGGTCCTGACAGTATCCTGCTCGCTGTTGATCTCTGCTGTCAGAGTCTCAATCTGGGCCTTGATCCTCTCAATCTCAACCTGAGCCTCCGAAAGGAGCCTTGCCCTTTCATCATTCATAAGGGAATATGTCCTGAGCTGGCCAAGATGGAACTGGACATCAAGTGAAAAGGCCTTCTTCTCCAGCTCCTTTGCCTTTATCGCTTTCTCTGCCTGGTTCCTTGTCCTGTCGCAGATTCTCTTAGCTTCCCTAGCCTGCACCTCGATATCGCTGATGTTCTCCTCAGTGCGCTGGAGCTTGTTCTGCGCCTCATTGCACTGAACTTTGTAGCGAGAGATTCCCGCTGCTTCCTCGAATATGTACCTTCTGTCCTCAGGTTTTGTGGAAAGTATCTGGTCAATCTTTCCCTGCTCGAGTATCGAGTATGCGCTCTTTCCAACACCAGTATCAAAGAAAAGCTCCTGGATGTTCCTTAAAAGACAGCGCTGCTTATTGAGGTAGTATTCACTCTCTCCTGAGCGGAATACCCTTCTTCTTATCTCTATCTCCTCGATATCCGTAGGGAGGGTATGGGCGCTGTTGTCAATGACAAGCGAGACTTCAGCGAATGTCATAGGCTTACGCGTATCCGTGCCATTGAAGATGACATCCTCTTTCTTGCCTGCCCTGATCGTCTTCATCGACTGTTCACCGAGAACCCACTTCACAGCATCGACAATATTCGACTTACCGCAGCCATTAGGCCCGATAAGCGCTGTGATGCCATCTACGAAGTTGATATGCGTTCTGTCAGCGAAGCCCTTGAAGCCATAGAGTTCTAGAGACTTGAGAAACAACGGCCCACTCCTTGAAAAGAAATCCTCCCGATTATAGCATTAACGGAGGAAATGGAAAACACTCTGTTTGAACTCGAAGATAGAACCCTTATCGTCTGTGGCACCGATGAAGCCGGCAGAGGCCCCCTAGCAGGTCCTGTGGTAGCTGCTGCTGTGGTTCTTCCGAAGGATTTTCCCATAGAGATACTCGGAGACAGCAAGAAGCTGTCAGAGAAGAAACGAATTGAAGCGGAGAAGATCATAAAAGAGAGAGCAATCTGGGCAACTGCGGCTGTAAGCCACAGGATCATAGACGAGATAAATATCCTCAATGCTTCGATGCTTGCCATGAAGAGGGCTTATCTGAAAGTCGCAGGGAAAACACATATTGATGTCCTTCTTGCAGATGGGAACAGGACACCCGATGTGGATATCGAATGCAGAGCGATAGTCAAGGGTGATGCGAAGATTCCCGAGATAATGGCTGCATCGATCCTTGCAAAGAACGAACGCGACAGGATCATGGTTCTATGCGACAGGAAATGGCCAGGCTATGGATATGCAAAGCACAAAGGCTACCCTTCTCCTGAGCACAGGAAAATGATCGCAATTCTCGGTCCATCACCAATCGAGCGCATGACATTCACGACAGGAATAGAGGAAAAGAGCAGCAGCCAGCCAGAGCTATTCTGATCAGGGCTCAGAACCATATCAGCAGACTGACTGCCCCCCATTACAAGCAAATGGATTCTCCAGCATAGGAATTATCCCAGCAAAGGTTGCTTGACTACCGCGTGTGAAGAAATCTTTGTTTATTCTGAAATTGGTATTCTCACTGTTACAACCACAGGATTTCCGTTGATATCATTTCCAGCACTGGCTGAGACAGTATCACCTTTTGTGACATTGCCGCTGTTATCGTTATCACTGAATATCAGTGTAGGACTATCAAGAACTTTTGTTTCTCCATTCAAATACTCGACAGTAATTCTGAATTTCGATGGATCAAAAGCATCTCCTTCTTTGAAATCCCCAACCTGTTCTATATAAATAGAAGTTGGAAACATCGGATAAATAACCACAGTAACAATAATCGGAGCCTCAGCAGTCACAGGATTTCCATCCTGATCTGAACCTGCTTCAATGGATACTGTATCCCCTTCCGTGACATTCCCGCTGCTGTCATTATCATTGAATTTAAGAATGGATGATGAGAGAACAGCTTCATTTCCGTTGCTGTATCTGGCTGTAATCCGGAACTTATCAGAATCAAAAGGATCCCCGTTTTCAAATCCTGCAATCTGGGTAATATCAACAGAGACAGTATATACGGGCGTCACAACCTCGATCTCAATCTCATCTGTCACAGGATTTCCATACTGATCTCTACCCACATCAATGGATACAGTATCCCCTTCTGTGACATCGCCGCTATTGTCTCTATCTTTAAAGACAATGCCTGCTCCGTTGAGTTCACAGGTTGAACCATCATTGTATGTGACATTGATTCTGAAAGCTGATGAATCGAAAGCATCCCCTTCTGTGAAGCTTCCGGTCTGTGTGATCTTTACACTGACAGGCATAACGGGAAGGACAGGAATGAGCTGGAATTCATAATCGATTTCGGAAATGACCGATTGCCCCTCATACTGGACAACTATCTTGAAAGGAGTTTCATCTATTACAGGACTGTAGGGAGTAATGATTGAGGTACCAAGCACTTCCTTTATAGAGCCATCATCGAAATAAAGCTTCACTGTATAATCAGATGCATCGAATACATCCCCCTTCTCTACCTCTATTCCTTCACGCAGCGAGATATCAGCCTGAAGAAGAGACGGGGCATCGGATGGCTTTTCCGATGTTCCTGCATTGATCGTTATATTGATTTCCACAGTTATACTGATTTCCGTCTTGACTACTATTCCTGATACAGTGCCAGAAGAATCGGAAGAATAGGATATATCGGTTCCTTCAGCGCTTCCGCTTCCTGTGAATATTGCTGATTCCGGCCCAGAGGAATCTTTTCTGCTGACAGAAAGCTCTGAGGATGTAGAGATTGTGAATTCGCCGAGAGAGACAATGCCGTCCTGCCTTGCTGCGTCGAACACAAGATCTATTGCGCCTGATACTATCTCCTCGATAGCATCTGAAATACCTTTTCCCCTATATCCATCAAAGAAAACATGGGCAATAAGCGAATAATGCTCTGCGCCTCTTTCAGCTGCAATAGCGGAATCTGCCTCTTCCCATGTGACTGTGATCCCTTCGTCTCCGGAGAGTATATCCTCAACTAAAGCTTCTGTGTGAATATCCTCACTGGAAATGACAGAGTCTGATGAAGTGTTTCCAGATGGTGCAGGATTACATGAAATAAGAATAAGAAGAGAAATGATCAGAATAAGGGAAAAACGACATCTCATAGCTAGAACTATAGCAGAAAGAAAGATAATTTGTAAGGCTTGGAGCAATTGATAGATATTATCTCTTCTTTCCGCGGATGAAATTCTCAATCATCGCCCTGTCTTCCATCCTCTGACGCTCTATCTCATCATCCGGTATTTCCCTCTCCCTCTCAAATCCGGATATGCACTCGGAATAAAGGAAATCCATGATTTCATCGTGTCTCCCTGTCTCATAGAACCTGAAAAGAAGCTCGGAGAATTCCTCCTTCCTATCTGCGGGAATGGAGATTATCCCCCCGCCATGCTTGATAAGCTCCTGATTGGCAGCAAGCTGTGCTGTGCGCTTATTTCCATCCTCAAAGTACTGTCCGCGCATGATTGCCAGCATAAGCTTAAGACTGCGCTCTGTTGCATTTTCTATCTGTCTTATCCGCTAAAGAGTGTTCTCTATGATTTCATGCGTAGGGATTTCAGGAATCCAGTCAGTTCCGGAGATCCTGACGGATATCTCTCTGAGCACTCCCGCATTACAAATCAGATTATTCTCTATAATGGAGTTAAGATGGCGCAGATACCTGAAATCAAAACGATACTCAAGACTGTCAAAAATGAAATACCAGGCTCTTTTCAGATTGACTATCTTCGTTGTCTCCTCATATGTGAGACTTTCAATGGTAATACCATCATAGACCTGCTGAGTCTCAGGAAATGTCACATTGATACCTTCCACCTGTGCTTCGCGATATATTGAATCAACAATCATCCTTTTAGCAAATCCGATATTGTCGTCAACGGTCATGCGGAACTTGTCTTTCATCTGTGATTCCCTTCCCTTTCTCTGCTGCTCTTTTCTCCCTGATTTCCCTGCAGTACTCCAGGATTATCCTCTCATCCTCTCTGTACATCTCGGATTTCTCCATTTCCCTAAGCGCATACTCATATCCGGTCATATACTTCCCCTGCAAGGCTGTCTCCGCTTTGCAATATTATACATGTCAACGAAAGCACTGTGAATATAAATCCAGAAACCGGAAAGGAGAAGAAAAAGAAAATCCTCCACTTCTGGAGGAGTAGAGCGACCGACGGGAATCGAACCCGCATCTTCAGCTTGGAAGGCTGAGGTAATAGCCATTATACCACAGTCGCATCAGCAACGGGTGATACATTACACTAACTGAAAAAGTGTGTCAATATATCTTTTCATAATATTCATTATGATGATATAAAAGGCTATCAATCAATAACGGAGGACCCATCATGGGAGAGCGAGGAGAGGTCTTTTCGACCAAGCTGATCAAGAATGACCGCACGTATTTTTTCAATGTGAAGGAGAATATCTATGGTGATCTTTTCCTTAATATCGTTGAATCACGTCCGACAGATACGGAAGGAAGATACCTCAGACAGTCTATAATTGTCTATCAGGAGGATATGGGAGAGTTCATCAAAGAGTTCCAGAAATCCATAGATTATATCAAGATGCATGGAACACGCGTACGTGAGGACAACCTCAGACGAAGGAAGAGGACTCCTGATACGGATAAACAGTGATGGATATCTTCACTTCAAGATATGCGGAGGCGATCCTCCGCTTTGCACTTGGGCTGGGAAAAGGCGATGTCCTTTCGATAAACACCGAATCCGATAACCTTGATTTCGCAAATGATGTCGCAAGGCTTGCAAAGGAAATCACAGGAAACGGATCGTTTATCCAGACAATAGAGAACGGCAAGGTAATCTCAAGCGATGAGATCTTCTCAGACTTCCCGATCTCTGCAAAACCTACGGCCCTTCTGTACATTCCTGTATACAGAGAATATGGAAACCCGGAGGAAATGAAGCTTGACCCGGCTGCAATACAGCGCTTCAGGCATCTTTCGGATCCTCTCGGCAATCCTGCCCCATCCATTGCCTTCGCATCTGCCCCTGCCCCATCCGATGCATGGGGTGCTTCAATCGAGGAAGATGGGGATATGATGCTTCCAGC
This sequence comes from uncultured Spirochaetaceae bacterium, assembly GCA_944389065.1. Lineage (GTDB taxonomy): Bacteria > Spirochaetota > Spirochaetia > Sphaerochaetales > Sphaerochaetaceae > Ornithospirochaeta. Next base: position 55,391 of record CALXKZ010000023.1, on the reverse strand, counting down.
TTCATTCATATCATCTGTGCTCTCTCTTGAGGATGACAGCTTCATTGAAAAGCTTAAGGAGGACTCGGATCTTATTATCTATGACAGGAATGAGCTGAACAGGCTTGAACTTAAAGAAGGAAGGATCAGAGACGAGAACGGTACAGACATATCGTTCACATTCCTTCCAGGATCAAAGTTCACAACGACAATCGCCCAGCTGCCGTCAGGCCGTCGTTTTGTGCCAACGATCTTCTCTTCCGATATATTCAGGGCAATTGATCCCACTTCTGCAGAAGGCTATATAACTTCATCAAAGCCATTCATGCTCTTCGGAAAGGCAGTGCGTTCATTCTCCGCTTCATTCAAGGACGGGATGATCAGGGAGTTCTCAACCGATGAAAAGAGCGGTGATCTTCTCAGGACATTCCTTTCCCTTGACCAGAGTGCTGGAAGGCTTTCAGAGCTTTCGCTCTCTGAGATCTCCTCTCCGGCTTCGGATATAGAGTATTTCGCACTGCCTGAATGGGACAGGATGAGGACCGTATCTGTTACGATAGGCGGTCCAAGACCTGAAAGCATCGAAGGAAATGAAACGAGCGCCAACGACTCGCTGGCAACACTCTCGATTCCTGTAGGTACGGCTGAGACACTGATCACAGCCTCAGATGCAGATGGAAATGAGTATACCATCATGGAGGATGGCTTCATCCCCGACGGATTCTAGCTGTTAAGGCGCGATATAAGCTCAAGGCCTCTTAAGGTATGGAGGCCATCTATTTCATCGACATGCCTGATCAGAGGGGAGATCGTCTGGGAAAGCCCTCCTGTGGCAATCACATAGAGTTTCTTGCCGATCTCCTCTTCGGTACGGAGGATCATCGAATCGACAAGGCCTGCATAACCAAGCATTATCCCTGCCCTTATCGATTCCTGAGAATCCCTTCCCATTGCCCTTTCAGGGATCTTCAGCTCAACCTGCGGAAGCTGGGCAGTGCTTCCGAAGAGCGCATTCACCGCTGTAACGAGCCCAGGGGCTATGGAACAGCCGAATATGCTTCCATCGGAATCAACGGCTGAGAGCGTCAATGCAGTCCCGAAGTCAATGACCATGACAGCATCATCAGGTTTCCTGTAGTGCGCATATGCAAGATTGCAAAGAAGATCCGATCCAAGCTCTGACGGTATTGTCTCCTTCCTCAGCCCTGTCTCAACATCATGGTTTATGACAAGCGGATCAATGCCGAAAAGCCTTCTGAGGTTCTTCTCCACCGATCTTGTGAGATTGGGAACAACCGATGAGATTATCGCTCTTGTGACAGATTCAGCCTTGACACCGCCTTCACGGAAAAGAGCATTGAATATGACGAAGTACTCATCACCGGTCTTATGGCTATCGGTATAGACACGGAAAGATGTGACGAACTTCTCACCATCGAAGATCGCAAGAACGATATTCGTATTTCCTATATCAGCAGTGACAAGCATCAGAGAAGAACAACTCCCTTTACGTCCTTGTAGGCTTTCTGCCTGATCGCCTTTATCGACTCATCATTGATGTAGTCATCGAACTGCATCATCCTGTCGATAAGCCCGTCAGGAGTGAACTCGATTATCCTGTTCGCAATCGAATCGACGAACTGATGGTCATGGGAATTGAAGAGGACAACGCCCTTGAATTCGATTATCCCATTGTTCAATGCCTGGATTGCCTCGAGATCAAGATGGGATGTCGGCTCGTCGAAGATCATGCAGTTAGCACCTTCAAGCATCATCCTGGCAAGCACCACCCTTACCCTCTCTCCACCGGAAAGGACATTGCATGGCTTCAAGGCCTCATCGCCTGTGAAGAGCATTCGACCAAGGAAGGAGCGGACATAAGTGTCATCATCCTCCTTCGAGAACTGCTGGAGGTAATCGGCAATCGACTCATTCTCCTTGAACATCCCTGTGTTGTCCTTCGGGAAGTACGAAAGGGATGTCGTAACGCCCCATGTGAAAGTACCTTCATCAGGCTCGATCTCGCCTGCAAGAATCTGGAAAAGAACAGTCTTTGCAAAGTGATTCGGGCCTACAAAAGCAACCTTGTCGCCAGGATTTATCGTAAGAGAGAGATTATCGAGTATCTTCTCTCCCTCAATTGTCTTAGAGAGGTTCTTTATCTCTAGGACATTCTTACCGATCTCCCTGTTAGGCTTGAATGCCACATACGGGAATCTCCTGGAGGATGGACGGATATCGTCGATAGTGAGCTTATCGATGAGCTTCTTGCGGCTTGTAGCCTGCTTTGCCTTTGCGACATTGGACGAGAAGCGCTGGATAAACTCCTTGAGCTCTGCGATCTTGTCCTCCCTTCTCTTCTTCTCATCCTTCAGCTGCTTGGCGGCAAGCTGGGATGACATATACCAGAAATCATAGTTACCGACATAGAGCTGGATCTTGCCGTAATCGATATCGCAGATATGGGTACAGACAGTATTAAGGAAGTGCCTGTCATGGGAAACGACGATAACGGTATTATTGAATGTCTCAAGATAGTCCTCGAGCCAGTGGATCGACTCAAGATCGAGGTGGTTCGTAGGCTCATCGAGAAGAAGGATATCAGGATTGCCGAAAAGCGCCTGGGCAAGAAGGACGCGGACCTTGAGATTGTCTTCGATCTCAGCCATCTTCTTCTCATGCATATCCTGGGCAATTCCCAGCCCGTCAAGCATCTGACCGGCATTTGCCTCAGCTTCCCAGCCACCGAGCTCTGCGAACTCGCTCTCAAGCTCTGCAGCCCTTATTCCGTCTTCCTCGGAGAAGTCAGGCTTTGCATATATTGCATCACGCTCCTGCATTATATCATAAAGCTTCTGATAGCCCATGATGACAGTATCGATTACACGATAGTCATTGAATGCGAAGTGATCCTGCCGCAGCACTGCCATGCGCTCGCCCGGAGTCATGATGATCTCCCCTGTATCTGGCTCGATCTCACCTGAAAGGATCTTCAGGAACGTGGACTTCCCAGCCCCGTTTGCACCTATGATTCCGTAGCAGTTGCCCGGTGTGAACTTTATATTGACTTCCTTGAAAAGAACCTGTGTCCCATAAGACAGCGATATGTTCGAAGCAGTGATCATTAGCCTTTCACCCTCTCAGAGAATATTCGGGCATGAGCCCGTCAAAACCGCTTTATCGTAACAATTGCTCTTTTCTCTGTCAACAATTACCTGAATCGGCTACAGTCTTCCGGCCCTCTTCAGGAATGACAGGATGACCTCCACTGCCCCATCGATTCCAGTCATCGATGAATCTATTGTTATATTGTAGTTCCTTGCCATTCCCCATTTCCTGTCTGAAACATACTCAAAGTATGATGAGCGGGCGGTATCCATACGCCTGAGAAGCTTCACAGCCTTCTTCTTCTCCACTCCATATACATTGATTGCCCTTTCCAGCCTCGCCTCCTCCGGAGCTTTGATGAAGACAGTGACAAGATCTGGATCCTTACGGAGGATATGGCTTGCGGAAAGACCGACAATGACGCAGGAGGAGGATGCGACATCCTTTATCTCAGATGCAAGGCGCTTGAGGATCGCATCTGATACATCAAAGTTATCAGCGGCGCTTTCAAGGAAGCCAAGGACTGGTTCCTTCAGAATTCCTTCCCTTTCATGGAAATCCGGAATGGCCGTATTGCCATCGATGAATGGAATGGAAAGCCTGTCTGCCAGTGATTTTCCTATAAGTCTCCCTCCCGATCCATACTGACGGCTGATAGCGATGATTGTCCTTTTCATACACACCTCCCGGATAGATTCCTTCTCTATTTATGATAATACACTGTACTTGCGCAAGAAAGCCAAATCAGCTAGCAGAAAATATAGCCAATACAGCAAGGTTTTTCCTCCATATTCCCCACAATACACAAAATCAACATTTTTCCTTACTGTACCTTGAACTCTGAAAAACTATATCTTTATTATTGAATTCTTAAAATCAATGAAATTGAAATATACGGAGTATAAACTGATGAAGAAGATAGGATCCTTTCTTATCATTGCCGCAGCTTTCCTGCTGCCTCTTCATGCGGATGATATCCAGACGCTGACACTCGATGAGGCAGTCAGCTCTGCTGAGGATATGAGCATTCCGCTGCAGCAGGCTGCACTTACGCTGCAGATGGCACTGAGAAACCAGGACGCTGTCATGACAACATTCATGCCTGATCTAGCGATCACGGCGGGAGCGTCCACAGGTGTTTCCTTTCCAGGAACCTCTGTCACAGAAATCGGCAAGATCGACTCGCCGATGTTCGGCGGACTATCTGTGAATGCAGGGGTTTCAGCCTCGTTTACGTTCAACGGAACGATGATCACAGACGCAAAGACAAGGGAACTTGCCAAACAGAGCGCTTCGCTCCAGTACCAGACAACATGGACATCTCTTAAGAGTGCCATCACGGAAGCATACTGGAATCTTGCAGCTGCGGATATCTCGATCAGCAACGCAAAGCTTCTTCTTGAAGATGCCCAGTCATCATATGATTCAGTATCCGAGATGTATGAGAACGGACTTGCAGATGAGCTTACGCTGCGTCAGACAGAGCTTGCGCTCAAGCAGGCAGAGCTCCAGGTAAGGACGCTCGAGGACAGCAAGACCCTTTTAATGTCGGCTTTCCGGAATACAACGGGAATAGATTTCGATTTCACAACCTCAGAGCTTCCTGAGCCTGTGATCCTCTCTTTCCCTGCCCCTGAGGATATCGTGAGAGAATATGCAGAGGGATCCCTTGAGATACAGAGTGCGAGAAACCAGCTTGATAGTGCGAAGAACGCTGCCGATACAGCACGCATGGGATCGTATTTTCCAATCCTCACAGCCCAGGTCGGATACAATTATGCTGGAAGCGGCTATCAGTACTACAAGAACAGCTGGACAGATTATTCGAATATGACAAATGCGATCACAGGAAGCGTGAACGTTACAATTCCATTAAGCGCCATCCTTCCTGGATCTGAAGAGAACATGGCTATAAAGGATGCGGAGGATAGTGCAAAGCTCTCAGCGCTCTCCCTTCAGGATGCAAGGAATACATATCTTGAGGATGTGAAGCAGTGCATCATAACAATAGGACAGAACCAGTCGAATATGACTCTGCAGCAGGAAGCGGTGGACTCTGCCCAGCGCTCCTATGAGCTTTCAGAGGATGCTTTCGATGCAGGGATGATGACTGCTACAGACCTTGCCTCTGCACGTAACAAGCTTCTTTCAGAGCAGATGTCCCTGACATCCATAAAGCTTGATCATCTTATTTCATGCTATGGCCTTGCTGATAAACTTAATATTGAATTGACAGAACTGCAGACAGCATTTGCAGCTGATAGGGAGAATAATCAATGAGTGAAGATAAAGAGAAGAAAGACCTGACAGAGCAGGTAGAGGATTCAAAGATTTCCTTTGAGGATCTTGCGAAGATCTCACGTAAGTCCTCAGCATTCGACCGTGTTACGACAATCATACTTCTTGCAATCTGTGTAGCCCTTGCTGCATATGTCATCTTCGGTTCGGTCGGATCAAGAGAGGTTGCTGCCGTAGAGGAGACTGCAGACAACAGGATAAATGTCCGTGCCGAGCAGGTTGCACCTGAGACATTCAGGAACTATACAAGGCTCAACGGTGAGATCGGAAGCAACAACAGCGATGTCGCAATCGTTCCTGATACATCGGGAAATGTCGCATCCATTCTTGTCAAGCGCGGCGATATGGTAAAAGCAGGTGATGTGATCGCATATATCGATCCGTCACGCCCTGGCCAGAGCTTCAAGGAAAACCCTGTGACATCACCAGTAGATGGAATGATCACATCCATTCCTGTATCGATCGGAGAGCAGGTATCAGCTGCATCCTCCATCGCTACAGTCTCCGGAGATAAGACGCTGTACATCGAAGCATCCCTGCCCGAGCGCTATATAGGTACAACAGAAGTTGGAATGGCTGCTGATTTCACAAGCGTTGCCTACCCTGGCGAAGTCTTCACTGCTGAGCTTTCATTCATCTCCCCTTCTGTAAAGACAACAAACCGCACCTCTGATATCGAGCTCGAAATAACAAACGGAGGCGAGAAGCTCAGAGAAGGCATGTATGTCACGATCGATCTTGTGACAGAGGAGATAGAGAACGCAATCGCAATCCCATCATCTGCGATCACAGAGACCCTTGATGGGAATATCGTATACGTTGTAGAGAATGGAACAGCATCTGCCCGCACTGTCACGACAGGAAGCAGGAATGATTCCGATACAGTCATCACATCCGGCCTAAATGCAGGTGATGTCGTCATAACCGCAGGTACAGTCGCTGACGGAAGCGCCGTCAACGTTCTTGAGTAAGGAGGCGGGAATGACTTTATCCGAACTATCAGTAAGGAGACCTGTGCTGATGACCATGATCTATGTGCTGATCATGGTTATAGCAATGGTATTCCTTCCGAGGATGGAGATCGCTCTCTATCCTAGCATAGATCTTCCTGTCATCACTGTCTTCGTTGACTGCGGGGATGCCGGTCCGGAGGAGATTGAGCAGCAGGTTGCAAAGGAGCTTGAGGACCGCTTCAGCTCGCTTGAGAACCTTGATACGATCCTGACTATATCAAGCGATGGAAGCTGCATGGCTATCCTCCAGTATGATTATGGTACCGATCTTGATGACTCCGAGCGCGATCTGAACTCTGCTATCACAATCCTTTCCCAGATCCTTCCTGACTGGACGGAGACACCGCAGTACTTCAGGCTCGATTCAATGGGTGCAGGATCTGCCCTTACGCTCTCTCTCACAAGCGATTCAATGTCGCTTGATGACCTTAAGATGCTTGGTGAGACGACTGTTTCCCCTCTCATCGAGAGAATCGATGGTGTCGGGCAGGTATCCGTAAGAGGCGGAAGCGATATTGAATACCATATCGATGTCGATCCTAACAGACTTGAAGCCTACGGTCTTTCCCTTACCCAGATCATCAGCGCAATCGCGTCTGACAACATCCAGGCAACAGGTGGACAGATCACAGAGGCGGGGATGAATCTGCAGGTTGCGGCTGATGCACGCTACAAGACCTTCAGCGATATCGGCAGGACAGTCGTTGCAACTATTGATGGATACCCGGTACGCATAAATGATGTTGCTACAGTCAAGGAGAGTAACGACAGGAACAGCAGAAGCGAATCCTATCTCGGAAATGAGAGAATCGTCACGATCAGCGTAACAAATGACTCGGACAGCAATGCCACAACGGTCGCTACAGCAGTCCTTTCTGAGCTAGATGCGATAAAGGCAGAGCTTCCTGAGGGTGTATCGCTTGAGCTCCTCAATGACTCTACGGAGATGATCAAGAGTACGATGAGCGAGGCATTCAACTCACTCTATCAGGGTGTTATACTCGCCGCTCTCATCATCTGGCTCTTCTTAAGAGGCATCAAGACAACGATCATCATCTCACTTTCGATGCCTATCTGCGTTCTCATCACGATGATGCTCATGTCTATCTTCGATGTAACAATCAACGCCATGAGCATGTCAGGTCTCATCCTCGGCATCGGTATGATCGTTGATGCATCAATCGTTATCCTTGAGAATACATATTCATACAGACTTCTCGGCGAGAAGAGCGCGGTTGCCGCAATACTCGGAAGCAAGAACATGTTCAATGCGATCTTCGCATCCACTCTTACGACAATCTGCGTATTCCTTCCGATCATCATCTTCAAGAACGATCTCGAGTTCCTTGGAATCATGTTCCAGGATATCGTAATCACGATCTGTATCTCGCTTGCATGCTCGCTCTTTGTTGCTGTAACGCTGGTTCCGGCTCTCTGCGGATCGATCATGAGAATCAACACGAGAACGCAGAAGCCTCTGAAGCTCCGCTGGATGAAGAAAATCGATGACGCATGCATCAACTTCGAGAACTCGATGAAGAGAGGCTATGTGCGTGTCCTCGCCTACTTTATGAGGCACCGCCTTCTTCTCATCGTTCTTCTTGTTCTCCTTCTTGCATTCTGCCTCAAGCTCTTCCCTCTTCTCGGTTTCGATCTCATGCCGCAGCAGACAACGGACGATGAGGTAACGCTTGAGCTTGAGCTTGAACAGGGAACTGCAATCGATGTGACAAGAGAATACGTCATGGATATGTACGAGAACATCAAGTCCGTACTGCCGGAGGATTCCTATGAGAGCATCCAGCTCTTCATCGGTACAGGCATGCTTACGACGTCCGAGAACTCAGGAAGCATCACGATCAAGCTGCCTGATATCACAAAGCAGACTGTATCTGCAACCGAGGTCCAGAATCTCATAAGGCCATTCACAGTTGCTGATCCGAATGCTCCATGGCTTTTCGAGTCTTCATCAGCAGGAAGCATCAGCGCAATCGATGTTGAGATCCACAGCGATGAGACAGGCGACGCAAAGTATGTTGCAGATCAGGTAGCCGCGATAATGCAGGAATATGTTCCAGGAGCGGTCAATATCGACAGCGATGCCGATAACGGAGCTCCGAAGATCAATGTCAGCATCGACAAGGATCTTGCTGCTGATTACGGAATAAACGTTTCTACGATAACAAGCGTGCTTCAGACAGCTATTTCCGGTACCACTTCGTCGACCATATCGACATTCGACAGCAATGAGACATTCGACGTTGTCGTTGAATTCGACCCAGACACCCTCACGACCGTGGATCAGCTGGGACAGCTTCTCATCCCATCATCATCAGGAATGATCAGGCTTGATACCATCGCCCAGTTCGAACGCACGACATCGCCTGTATCGATCATTAGAGAGGACAGAGTCAGGATCAACCATGTCACCGCAGATCTTCTCGATGGCTATGCAGCCAGCGATGTCCAGAATGAGCTTGACAAGGCACTTGCTGAGTATCTTGTTCTTCCTGAAGGCGTTACGATCGAACAGGGTGGACAGATGAGTGAGATGGCAGGATATATGGGAACGCTTATCATGATCGTTGCCCTTGCCCTCTTCCTTGTCTATGCTGTCATGGCGGCCCAGTTCGAATCGCTTGTCGACCCGTTCATCATCTTCGCGACAATCCCGCTTCTGATGATCGGTGTAATAGGAATACACCTTGCATACGGCCAGTCCTTCTCGCTGTTCTCGATCGTCGGCATAGTCGCACTCATCGGTGTTGTCGTAAACAACGGTATTGTTCTCATAGACTGCATCAACCGTCTCGTGAAGCAGAAGGTACCTGTGCGCCAGGCTTGTCTCCAAGCAGCGTATGGACGTCTGAGACCTATTCTCATGACAACGCTCACGACAATCCTTGGCCTTATCCCTATGGCATTCTTCCCTGGAGAAGGCGCAGAGATGCTCCAGCCTATCGCTCTTACATTCACTGGCGGTATTACAACGGGAGCATTCCTCACACTCCTCCTCTCCCCTGTCCTCTACTCGATATTCAATGGCAGAAGAGAGAAGCACTACGATGATCCTGAGTCGCTTACCAACCAGCTCAGGGAGTACGATATGAGAAGGCTGAAGAGCCTTGATGATATCGTCGGCTGAAATAATAAAGCCAGAACTGAGAGTCCCGCCAGAAAGGCGGGATTCTCTATTTCTTGCGATCTGTTCTTTCTGAGGATCGGAAAACAAGATATAATCCAAGCATGGAAAAAGTATCGTTGCCGATCGGAAGCTCAGGATTCAGGGACATACGGGAATCCGGGAACTACTATATCGATAAGACTGGAATCATCAGCGAGATCATAAGGGATGATGCCCGCGTGATCCTCTTCACCAGGCCACTCCGCTTCGGCAAGACTACAGTCCAGACCATGCTCTCATCGTTCTTTGACATCAGAGAGGATTACAGGAAGCTTTTCGAAGGGCTTTCAGTAATGGAGGACGACGAGGCTGTATCAAGGTGGATGAACAGGTATCCTGTAATCTATCTTTCACTGAAGGATGTCGAGGGAATACGGATTGGAAAAGCACTTAGTCTGCTGTCTGGGCTTTTTCTGAATATTTTCGAGGAATACAGGTTCATCCTTGAAGAGAATATTGCAGAAGGAGATAAGATAATCTTTGAGCATGCTCTTTCCTCCAAGCTTTCATCCTCTGAGATATGCATGGCCCTTTCCGTTCTTGTGAAGGTGCTGAAAACATATTATGGCAGAGAAGCGATAATAATCGTGGATGAATGTGATGTGCCGTTATCTTCAGCTGAGCGGAATGGCTACTACAATGAAATGCTTGATATGATCAGAACGATCTTCTCCTCTGTTCTCAAGGATAATCCAAATGTGAGGAAGGCTATCCTCACCGGCTGTCTGAGGATATCGAAGGAGAGCCTCTTCACTGGCGTAAACAACATGGCCGTCTACTCGCTGACTGACAAGCGGTACGCACGCTATTTCGGCTTTACAGACAGCGAGGTGATGAAGCTCCTTGATGATGCAGGGCTCTCCGATAAGGCAGGGACCATAAGGGAGTGGTATGACGGCTACAGGATCGGCGATGAATCGATATTCGCCTCATGGGATGTCATACGGTACGTAGACAGACTCCAATATGATAGGACTGCTCCTCCAGAGGACTTCTGGGCAGACACGAGCGGCAATGATGTGATAAGGAGGTTCATCGAGAAGACGAATGCATCTATCTCCCCTGAGTACAGCGCGCTCATAAACGGCGAGGCTATCTCGATGAGGATATCCGAGAGCCTCACATATGGAGACCTGTACAAGAATGAAATGAACATATGGAGCCTCCTGCTCTCCACGGGATATCTCACGCTTGCGGAAGGATATGTCCCATATGAAGAAACGAAGCTGAGGCTTCCGAACGAGGAGATAAGGCATCTATTCATAGAGGAGGTCGACAGCTGGTTCCATGACATGGCAAAGAAGGCGGATAGGACTCCCCTCTTCGATGCGATATGGGAAGGGGATACATCAGGGCTCTCGAGGATCATAACATCGTATCTCAGGAGGACAATAAGCTACTACGACTACAGCGAGAGCTACTACCATGCATTCGTAGCAGGACTTGTCGCATCCTCTGGCTACAAGGTGATGTCGAACAGGGAATCGGGCAGCGGCAGGCCAGATCTGATAATAGCAGATGCTGATGCAGGGAGGGCTGCGGTATTTGAGTTCAAGAGATCTAGGAGCGCAGTGAACATGGAGAAGGATGCGGAGGCTGCGCTAGGGCAGATCAGGGCAATGGACTACCGCTCAGGGCTCCTAGAATACGATAGCATAATCTGCTATGGCGTCTCATTCTTCCAGAAGACTGCGCTTGCACTATGCGTAAAATGATTTATCCGATAGATATGCGATGAAACGCTATTCCGATCCAGACTCCCTGCCCTATTCCAATCAGCGGAGCCTGTAAGCATTACAGGAATGCTTCCGTATCCAGCACGAAACGCCATCCTCTTACAATCCTGATTGTTCCTTCCGGGCATTCCTCCTCGCCCTCTTCATCCTTGGTTATGATCAGCCCCTCTCTGATGCCGAATGCTGACATTGCACTTCTGAGCCCCCTGAACTCGCGCTCCCGGCTTTCAGAAAGACTACATGAAACCTGGATAAGAGCTTTCGGATCCATAGAGATATCAGAGGCTACGAAATCAGTCTCATAGCCATCCTTATCACGGTAATAGCTTATATTCAGGCCAGTCCGGATCAGGGAGGAGAATACCGCATGCTCAAGCACAATTCCCTCAGAGAATCCGAACTCACGGAAAAGGACTGCCATCTGGTGATCTATTGCATATAGCTTACGAGGATTCCTTTTCTTCTCCGTCTCAGTCCCGTATATCTCAACATCCACCATAAACCGCGTATTCTTGATCATATCAATATAGGATGAAACAAGATCTGCAGATGTGGAGAATCCTTCACTCTTAAGCATATGCACAAGACGGCTGACCGTATATGGGCTCCCACTGTTCTTTACAAACCTGAAAAGAAGATGCCGTAGCATCGTTCCTTTTGTGACCTCAAATCTATCTATGATATCACGGGAGTATGCTAGATCAAAGTAATCATTCAGGACCATCTGGCGGAGGCTTGCATCATCAACAGCTGAAAGCGCTGGATATGAGCCCCGGCTGAGATACAGATCAAACATATTCGAGATTATATTCTGCTCTGACAGCGGATAGACATTGCCAACAGAAACAGAAACACCGCAGAATCGGCAGAATTCACGGAATGACAGAGGATAGAATGAAAATGGCAGCCCTCGTCCTCTCATCTCATCTGCGATATCAACAGCAAGGTACTTTGCGGAAGACCCGGTAAGTATCACATGGCACGGATGCCTATCCATCAGGACAGAGACCCCTGCTCCCCAGTCCTTTATGTTCTGTACCTCATCGAATAGGAATCTGACATCGCCATCATCCTGCAGTTTCGGATAAAGCTCAAAAAAAGCTCTCTCGATCAGAGGAATCGTAAGACCATCCAGATGCTCGAAGAAATTCATATAGCAGATTTTCTCTTTAGGTATCCCTTCATTTATAAGCTTCCTGGCATATCCTCTGAGCCATGAAGTCTTCCCGGAACGTCTTGCCCCTACGACAATCACGGCCATACCAGGCAGTTCCTTAAAGCTGAAATCCCTTTCTGCATATTTCCTGGAAAATATATATTCCCTATCAGAGAGAATCTTTTCTTTGATTACAGTCAAATCCATTTCACTCTCCATATCGTTAAGGATATTTTATCATAATTAAGATAAATCATTAAAATAATTTTGATGATTTAAATAAAAATACTGAAAATTATTTTAACGAATATGGATGCAATGAAAAGAAAGAGGCAAAAGAAAAGCCCGAGAACTATTCTTATAGTCCAGCGGGCTTATTTAGTTCCTAGGGGAATCGAACCCCTATTTAGAGACTGAGAATCTCCTGTCCTAACCATTAGACGAAGGAACCGTTTTACTCCTGGGATGGAGGGACTCGAACCCCCAAAGGCAGAACCAGAATCTGCAGTGTTACCGTTACACCACATCCCAATTTTTCCGAATCCTCAGCAAGATTAAAGGAATGTTGACTATCTGTCAATAGCTTTGGTGAAAATATTCTGTCTTATTTATTCATTATATTACTAATTTCAAGTAATATAATGAGATAGTATCAGAATTTTTTGAAAGCTGTGACACGTGCCGACGCGCTCAGGCGCTCATTGTCACGATAGCCATCCTTTAGATAGCAGTATGCAAGGCCTGCTACCATCGCACCATTATCAGTACAGAGCTTCAGAGATGGGAATGTGACTGTATATCCGCTTTTCTCCAGTGCTTTGAGCTCTGAGCGGAGGAGAGAGTTGGCAGCCACTCCTCCACCTGCAGAGACCCTCTTAAGGCCTGTATCAGCAAGAGCAAGCTTAACACGCCTCATGAGAATGCCTACAGCCTGACGCTGGAATGATGCCGCGATATTCTCAGGAGTATCCTGGGCATCTTTATTCCGGAACTTATCCTTCTGATTGATGACAGCTGTCTTAAGCCCTGAATATGACATATCGTAGGGATGCTCAGTCCTGTCCAATGATGGACCGGGGAAAAGGAATGCATTCGGATCACCATTCTTCGACAGTCTGTCTATGACAACTCCGCCAGGAAAGCCAAGATCATAGAACTTCGCAACCTTATCGAAAGCCTCACCTATCGCATCATCGATCGTTGTTCCTAAGACATCGACCTTGTCATATGAATCGACGCGGCAGATCACAGTATGTCCTCCTGATACGAGAACACCAAGATAAGGATACTCAAGAGGATTCTCTATCTGCGATGCATAGAGATGCGCCCTGATATGATCTATACCGATGAATGGAATCCCAAGAGCCTTGGCATAGCATTTTGCGAAGCTGACGCCGACAAGGAGCGACCCAAGAAGCCCCGGACGCGATGTAACAGCAACTGCATCCAGCTCTTTATTCGTTATTCCAGCCTGCATCAGCGCAGCTTCAACGACCTGCTGTATCCACTCGGTATGAAGACGTGAGGCAAGCTCAGGAACTACCCCCTGATAAGGCTTATGAAGCTCTATCTGGGTTGCTATCACATTTGAAAGAATATCATGGCCATCACGGACAACGGCCGCACTGCATTCATCGCAGCTGGTTTCAATTCCAAGTACAATCATAGATTTTCCGGATCGATTATCGTCAGACCGCAGATTGAATTCTCAAGAATGATCTCTGCTTCTCCGGGAGGTGTAAGCTCAAAGATATATCTGTAAACATCCTTTGACCATGGTACACCGATCTGGACTCCTTTCTGCTTGGATCTTTCAGTTAAATCCTGAAGAATAGACAGCCCCAGACCGCTGAGATCGGCTCCGAGCGAATCAAATCTGATCTCTTCCATATTGTCTTCTGCCTCCGTACGCTGATGCTAAGATAATACCACACTGCCCCCAAGTCAATGGCATGATCCATGCACCTGACAGTAGATTAGCACAAAAATGATTCTTACGCACGTGTTAGCCACTATGCACATATCCAATGGAATAAAGAGGATTACCATCAGCATGATGGAACAAGAGGACCTAAAGCCGACAAAGAAATATATGGAACAAGGTGATGGCCCTGTGAAAGACTGGAAGAAGCTGGCAGCTGCGCTCTTTATATCAGCTGTACTCATAACAGTGCTGGCTGCATCAAGCATAGAGATCTTCCTTTCCACAGATATCGAGGAAAAAACATATGGCGAGATAGCATCGGAGATCAATATCGCTGATGGAAGAAAGTGGCTTGCTGATGAGGACAATAGGAAGATCCTTGATTCGATATTCCATATCGATGCTGATGGAACTGCAAGGACTGAAAAGGAAGGAAAGGGAGTTCTCATAACCTTCCACTCTCCTTCCTTTTCAAAGACAATCTCATTCAGATACGAAAATGGATACCTTACAGCGTATCAGGCAAGGAAAAAGGTGCTGCTCTCATTTTCAGATGACATGCAGGCATTCGCTATAAAGATAAACAATGAGATGATCATCTTCGAGAGCAGTTACTAGCCACTCTGTTACTCTGCGCTTTTTATAGCTTTTTCAGTAAAGCTACTCTGCGCTTTTTCCACAATTTTAAAATAATTTACTTTGCGTTTTTATGTATTATGATAATAATCACTTAGGGGACAAGAATTTTATAGAAAAGCTTATGACAAACTGCGGCATTGGAAAGATTCATCTAATGGGCATTCGGCACTTCTTATTGAAGGAGCAAGACGCGTAGGAAAAACAACACTCGCTATAAAATTCGGTAAAGAGAATTACGATTCATATATTGCTATCGACTTCGCAAATGCCCCAAAAACAGTTCTGGATAATTTCCGGGACAATCTTAATGACCTTGATACTTTTTTCCAGATTCTTTCTCTTGAATACAATACACACCTATTCAAACGAAGATCTCTTATCATTTTTGATGAAATACAGAAATTCCCAAGAGCCAGAGAAGCAATAAAGTATCTTGTAGCAGACGGAAGATACGACTATATCGAGACAGGCTCATTGATATCAATAAAAGAGAACGTCAAAGACATTGTGATTCCTTCAGAAGAAGATCGGATCAGTATGTATCCACTGGACTTCGAGGAATTCCTTCTTGCTGAAGGAGAGGAAATCCTTCTTGAATATATCAGAGAATGCTACAGAGCAAGGAAGCCTCTCGAAAATGCTTTTCATAAAAAAGCATCAAGATGCTTAAGAGAATACATGCTCGTGGGAGGAATGCCTCAGAGTGTTGCTGCTTATATATCAGGAAATAAAGATTTCTATGCCGCTGATATTGAAAAGCGCAGGATACTATCGCTCTATCGCGATGATATAAGAAAAGCAGCAGCAAGATACAACTCCCGCGTCTCAAGATTATTTGAGAATATACCGGGGTTTCTTTCAACCCATGAGAAGCGTGTTATGCTTAGCAAAATCGGGGACAGCAGCAGTTATGATGAACCCCTATTCTGGCTAGGAGACTCAATGATCTGCAATATATGCTATAGATGCAATGATCCGAATGCAGGTTTTGCATTGAATGAAGATGAAACGTTCATAAAGTGCTACATGGGAGATACAGGTTTGCTAGTCAGCCATGCATTCAGTGAAAACGAAATATCGAGCACAGAACTATACAAGGAAATAATGAATGGCAGACTTTCTCTGAACGAGGGCATGCTCCATGAGAACCTTATAGCGCAGATGCTGACAGCTAAGGGGAAATCCTTATATTTCTATACTCATTATTCAGCTGAAAAGCATCGCAACGATATTGAAATCGATTTCCTTATATCCTCCGAAAGCAAAACGAATATGAAGGTCTATCCTATCGAGGTCAAATCATCTATGAATTTCACAACTGTATCATATGATGCATTCAAAGCCAGATTCGGCAAAAGAATAGCTGAGTCCTATGTGATATCACCAAAACCATTCAGCATAACAGAAAAAGGATACAACATACCTTCATATATGGTATTCTGCCTGTCCTGATATTCCATGATTCTAAAACACCAAGGAAACGTTCTGAAAGCATTCACAGGCTGAATGCATCATAATCTTAAAAGCCAATCCAAGATTTAGATAAAACGCACAGGCGATACCTTGAAAAGACTTCCGAGCTTCTTTGCTGTTGCCTTGCTTATTGCACGCTTGTCCCTTTCCATATCAGATATATGCTGCTTCGTCATTCCAAGCTTATCCGCAAGTTCCTTCTGGGTCATGTCTGCAAGCTTTCTATAGAAACGTAGATTGCTTCCAGGGGTTTCCTTGGCAATCTCTTCCTTATACCAGTCAAGATCATCAGCATTCACCCATCCTTCATCCTCATCCTGCCTGATGATCTTCATGGAATCACCGAATTCCTTCCGGAGATTATCAAGAAAAGAACTGGAGAGCATTCCTTCGATTCTGAAATCATTAATAAGGGGCTGATTCACGACTACCAACATAATACACCTCTATCCTTAGCTTTCCCTTTTCTTCATACCAGCAAGCTACCCAGCGATAACTCAGATGGCAATGATATCGATTTCCTCCTAACGCACTGTAATTCCGATATCCTGGCTGGATTGGCCCGGAAATCTTAAGGTCTTCTATCAGCTTCACAAGAGTACTCCGTTCTTTTCTGGGAAGCTTTTCTATACCTTTAAGTGCTTTTTGCTGATGAATACCTTATATTTCTCCATGCTTTATAGTAAAGCAATATTGGGTACTATATCAACTATCCGCTATCCGAACCTTAGCAATACCATCATCTAAGTTTTACCATAGCAAAGAAATGCCATAATCGTGATATTTACGTGTTCAGATATCATAAAAGTAAAAGGAGCTATCACATAATCATGACAGCTCCAATAACTTATTGTTGACTCAATTCAAATCTCAATTCACTGCTGTAAAACTCAAAACAGCAATTCGTGAGAGAGTATCTTTTTCTTGCAATACAGCAGATACGGTAATATTATCAGCAAGGGCTTTGCGAGTGGCTGTCGCTGTAAATCCGGAATTGGAAATTGTAAATGTAGAGTATGCTCCACCAGTTTGCAATTTTCCAATTTCACCATCCAAGCACCAATCATTTTTAAATTCGGATGATGAATATGTTGATTCCGTAATATAGTCATTACTAAAACTCAAATTTAATCTTGATGGGTCATGGCCTGTCCACGTTGATCCAACTGATCCTTCTTTTCCAGTAACTACAGCATTATTACATAGAATATCAACTTTCAAAGCCTGCATTGCAACTGTATCGTTGATAGCAGAATCATCAGATGACTTTGCTGTGATTATTACAGCAGTATCTGCAACTGTCCCTGTTGATACCACTCCATTATTAACAGAGAGAGCGTTGGTATTTGAGGATTCCCAGATGATGCTGGAAGAATATACGCCAAGCTGTTCCTTTGATATTGCCTCTCCATTCTTTCCTATGATTGTCAGATAATCGGAAAGGTTCTGAGAGCTATAGCTTGTATCTACGATCTCTACTCCTGGGAAACTATCACCAGAGAGAATCATCTCAGTATGAGGTAGCTCTCCGATTGTTATCTCACCAACTGGGATATAGCTCTTTATTTTCTGTGTAAGGCTCTTTATCTCACCATTGATATCAACAGAAGCTGTTATTGTTGCATCTCCCATCTTGAGTGCATTTACTTTTCCATCTTCTGTGATCTCAACGATACCTTCAGGAGAAGCAGACCATGTTACAACAGGTTCAATTGTTCCATCCGCACTGAATACAGGAATGAGCTCTTCTGCATTCTCATTACCAAAGACAACACGGCCATCGCCATCGCCTATCCGGAATGACTCAAGTGTCTTCAGCTCTCCTTTGATCACATAGAAGTTCACAGAGCCGGAGCATGTGCCATCTGCTGTCTCTACTCTGAGGACAAGTGTGTTCGGATTGTAGTCACTATCACCGAGGAAGCCTTTCGTTGATGATGAGATCTCTACTGAAGCTTCTGCATAGTTATTGGTCCTCTGTATCTCCTTATCATTCAGAAGCCAGATGTACTCCTTTGCTCCTTCGATAGGGTTGCTGAGTCCGATGCTGAATGAGTTCTTCTCCTTATCAGGATCATCTGGATTGATGTACTTGCCTCTGACTGGCTCAAGGTATGATGAGATATCATCCTTTGGGAGCTTTGGAAGCTCTATGCTAATGAAGGCACCTGCTGTTGTCACTTCATTTGATGCAGTTGCTTCACTATCATACTTTGCATCGCCTGCTGATGCTGCGACAGAGTACGTATATGTCTCTCCAGCTATCGTTGCAGTATCTGTATACTTGTTCTCTGAGACAGTATTTATTGGTTCTGCAGATCCGTTTCTGTAGATCTTATAGCCCGTAGCATTCTCGACAGCATCCCATGTTATCTCAACATTATCCTTTGCTTCAGCTTCGACAGCTAGTGGCGCATTAAGCCTTACTGTTGTTGTCTTAACATCTGATTCAATGCTTTCCTTCTCTCTTGCAACAAGCTTGAAGGAATAGTCACCATGCTTATTGAATGTGATTGTATGTGCTTCATTATCAATCGATGCATCTGGGCTGCTATTTGTTTCTATGATCGTGAATGCACTCTGATCAGCAGCTGATGGCGTTATCGAGGCAGTCACAGTCACTGTATCACCAACGGTATATGATTCCGCGATTTCGGACTTGAATGCTATGGCTGTGACACCCTGTGTCCTTGCATTCTCAAACTTCAGTTCCTCAAGGGAGTAGCCAATCGCGCCATTGATCTTGAAATAGATTGAGTATGTCTTGTTCGGATCAAGGCCTTTGAACTCTGTTCTTCCTTCAGAAGCTTCTGTTTTGAACTCTACATCATTCACTGCTGAATATCCGTTTGCTTCCTCCGTCTCTTCCTTCAGTGTCACTGTAACTGTCATCGGATAGACATTGTCGGAGAAATCAGGATTCTTCCACGTGACTATAAGAGTACCTGATGGATCGGTTTCTGAATGGGATGCATTGACATGTGTTACATTCAGAAGATAGCCCTGGACATTGCTGCTGTCGAGATGGAAGTTATAAAGCTCATTCTTATCCGGGATCGATATTACATTGCTGTATACGGTAAGCGTTGAATAGAAAGTCTTGCCTACTACAGAGATATTCCAATCTGCATCCTTCGTATAGATCAGGAAGTAGATATCCTCAGCTACTTTGCCCGTTGCTGGGATCTTATCCTCGAAGTACTGGTATTCTCCTGCTTCTGCATCATCAACCCAATGGATGATCGCATCAAGGTCATCAGAACTCTTATCTTCCCCTATCACAGGCTCATTGTTCTTTGTGTAATATGCCAGGAATCCAATGCTACCGTTTCTCATTGCATCTGCAACAGGGCTATTGCCCGATGCAAGATCCGTCCATGTGATCATAGCTGAGATCGCGCCTGTGCCATCTGTACCGAACTCAAGCTCAACACGGCATGAGTTTGCGCCGCTGGCTGTGACAGTATAGCTTGATTCACCGTACATTACCTTGGCATCAGTCTTCTCACCAGCAATCTCATAGGATGCATATCCTGTAACCTTGATCGTATATGATCCGACCTTTACATTTGTGAGCGTATAGCTTTCCTTTCCATCTTCATATGTGAAATCGCCGATCTTGTCTTCAGATCCTGAAAGCTCTACCACAAGCCTGTCAGGGACGACACTGTCGATCCCTGGCTGGATTGTCCTTGAAGCTCTGCTATCTGGAATGGAAGCTACAATCGTAAGATCCGCAGTCGCTTCAGGATCAGTGACAGCACTAGGAGCGCAGGATGAGAGTACAATCAATGTTATGAATATGAATGCAAAGATGCTGATTACGCGTTTTGATAGCATCGGATATTTCTCCAGATCTTCTCTAAATTAATATCGGTCAATCTAGGAAACCCTTGCATTACGTTTTTTACCAAAATGTAAATTATGGGCAAGTTAACGAACACTTGGAGCTTCCATTGTAGAATAACCTCGATTCATTATATAAATCTGCTATAATTGGTCAACAGATTCAGGAAAGAAAAATCAATCTTACAGAACTATATTTCAGAACAAAAATAGAGAAGAAAGCAAAAGAGAACATGTACTATCATTCCTGTCTGTATTTTTCCTTGATCCAAAAGAAATTGCAGCATTCATTATTAAGAATCCTTGGCCAGCATCCCGTTTGGGCATGCATACTTGCCAAATAAGATTAAATAGTGTAATCTCCATCTGCGCTTCGGTAATAGGATTTATCATGCCGGAGGGTGCAGATATTGCCAAAGTAGCTCAGTGGTAGAGCAGCTCACTCGTAATGAGCAGGTCGCGGGTTCGACTCCCATCTTTGGCTTTAAATCAAAAAAATTATTAAACGTAAAATCCCAGAAAACCTCGATCAGCGCATTGAATCGAGGTTTTTCCATTTGTTTTTTGATTTAATTTTTCGTTTCCAGCCGCATCGTACAATCTTCCAAAGGAGGATTGTCATGACAGAGAAGAAAAACATTAGCCATTGCGTCCTGCAAAAATGAAACTGATCCGATCTTTAGAAAAAGGTACTCTTTTCTTAGATGAAACGTAACATAGTGGGGGGAGAATACCCCAAAAAACTTCTTCTGCATCAACGGCTGACTAGCTTTCTCTCATTCTCAGCTGGATATGGATTTTCTCAATAATCCACTATAGATAAGACAATGGATCTCCAAGCAGAAACTCTTCCAATGGAATCACAGCAGAATCGTGGCTGGCCTCAGCTGATACAGAAAACACTTTGCTTTTCGGATATCTTTTCAGGAAAGCCTCCATGCCTTTGCCATATGTCCTTGAACCGCTTTTCACTTCGAATGCAGCGGTGGAGTATTCATTATATAGGACGAAATCCACTTCATCCTGCTTTTCTCTCCAATAGCTAAGATTGACATCTTCTCCTGCTATGGAATTGATGATATGGGTTCCTACAGCTGATTCTACAAGCCGGCCCCAGAACGTATCATCCTCTTTTGCTTTGGTGAGACTCAACGGGTGCCTTGATGACATCAATGCATTGTTGAAGACTTGCAGCTTTGGGCTGGAAGCGCGTTTACGTACCTCACTACCCGAGTATTTCTGCAATCCTGCAATCAGGCCGCTCTGCTTCAGAAGATCAAGATAATACGCCAGTGTCGTCGTATTCCCTGCATCGGAAAGCTGTCCAAGCATGTGGTCGAACGGCAGGATCTGCCCGGAATAATATGATCCCAGTTCCATGAGCTGTCTCAGCAATGCCGGCTTCTGGACAGGAGTCAGCATTATTATATCCCTTGTTATGCTCGGTTCCATGATTGAGTCGCGTATGTACGCCTTCCAGCGTTTCTCATCTCCTATAAGTCCGGCAGGCCCAGGATATGAACCGAAGTATATGAATTGATCAAGGGAGAAGCCGAATACACTCTTCATCTCAGCATATGACCAATGGGAAACAGGAATCAGCTCGAACCGTCCCTGAAGGGATTCGGAGAGCCCTTTCGTGAGCAAAATCCGGGGTGAACCTGACAAGAGAACCTTTACGTTCGCCCCAGTCTTCTTATCTTCATCCCATAGCTTCTTAACAGCTTCACTCCAGTTTCCGATCTTCTGTATTTCATCAACCACGACCAGCGCTTCACCATGACGTTCTGCCATCACTCTAGCCCTGTCCCATATTCCTTTCAGCCAGGCTTCACCGGAAACAGGGATGTCATCGGCGCTTTCACTGACATATGGGATATCTATTGTAGAAAGGACATCAGCTATAATCGTGCTTTTCCCGACCTGCCTTGGGCCTATTAGGATCTGTATGAACCGTCTTCCCTCTCTGAGCCTGCTCCTAAGCATCTTTGTGTATCTGATTCTCTCCATATGCCTCCTTTCATTTATCTCAGAATATTGAGTTAATTATCTAATATCATTGAGTAAATTATTGCACAGTGCAAGGACTTCTTCAACCTTTTACAATATGAAGAAATGGTTGGATGAAGAATAAGAGTCCAATGCTGCAGTCACAGAGTATTTAAGAAATGAAAAATAGAGACCTCTGCCACATTGTGCTTTCCTGAAAGGCAGGATCTGGCCCATCAGAATTCGTACCCTATAGCTACGCCGAATCCTGCTTTATCAAGAGAGACTCTGAACTCTGCCTTGAATCCGCTCCATAGCATTGTCAGGAGCACAGACCTGTACTCATAGCCGAGCCCGAGTGAAAAGCTGTCGAGTATATCATAGAAAACAGAGAACTTTGGAACTGACAGGATATCGAACTTATAGGTATGGATCATTGAGGACCATATGAACTGATCAAGGATATTGCTTATCTCCCCCTTCAGATGCCATGGTCCATTATCATATATGAAGCCGACCGATGCATCTGGAGGCACGAAGTATATATTGTCATCTGCTATGAGGCTGAATCCCATGAGGACATCAGTGGCATTGAAGTACCAGTTCATGGACATCGATGGAATGTTCCTGAAATCAATCAGGATCTTCGCATTGCCTGCATCGATCATGAAACCGAGATTGAGATCAAGAGCGAGGCCGAAATCGAATGCATTGTTTGCAAAGAGGCCAAGAATGCTTCCATCGATCCTTGAGGAAACAAGATCCTTATTGCTTATTGTCGTGCTGAATACAAAGTCTGGCGAGAATGATACACCTATTGCGAAACTATCCCCTATATATGATCCATAACCTAGATCTCCGCCAAGCGTGAAATACAGGTCGCTTCCATACTTATGGTCCTTGAATGAGACCGAGCTCATGATTGAGGAAGCTCCATCATAGACGATGCCCATACCGATGTTCCATGCAAAGCCGTTCCTTACAGCACCTCCGTACATTCTCATCGAGAAATCGAGATCCCCTCTGATAAGCGATGAAGTATCCTCCGGATAGATATTGAGAGAGGAGTTCATCGCCCTGGAAGCAGCCAGAGCCTTATTGCCGGGATTGAGCATGGTGAATCGTGACTTAAGATACTCCCTGATCTGATACGAGATCTCTGTGACATCATCGGAAAAGTCCGGGAATCTCGTATCTGGCTGGAAGATATCCCGTATGGCATCATAGTTGTCAGAAAGATACTGGTCATCCTGATCCAGGAGGAATGTCCTTAGATGCTCCGCAGCATCCTGCAGCACAGATGCAGGATCGGAGATGAAGTCTATCATATCCATATCAGCATAGCCCTTGAGCTCAATGCCGAAAGGGATTGGCCTGTCATCCATAGAAGCAAGGAGCGCAGGGCTTGAGAAAACCGTCTGCTCATCATAATCGCTCATCGGGATCCATGATGCAGAAGCCATGGATTGAGCTGCAGCAAGAAGCAGGATGGCAGCAAGCAGTTTCCGCACCTCAGTTGTCCCCTATGCGTAGAAGCGAATAGTAGTACGGGCTTTCCTCAAAGTTATCAGGATTGGGGGATGGATTCTCCCTCAGATAGCTTCCTCCCGGTCCATTCGTGATCTCATTATGGAAAACCATATAGCATGATCCATCTGCCTTCTCCTTGAAGAAGAGCTCTGTCCTGGTCGTAACGGAAATTCCAAGTGCCTTAGAGACTACATCGGCAGATACGCTGTCCTTGTTCTTTATCGTCGTAGTGATCTTTGAAAGAGCATCGGGCTTCATGCTGCTTGTGTTCCACTTCTCATTGTTCCAGCGGTATGCCTTGAGCTTCTCATCGCCATATGAGAGATTCGCGGCATCCCCGTCATTCTCGAAAAGCGGAGAAAGGCAGAGCTTCTCTCCTGTGTATTTGATATCAAGGGGGGAAGTATAGACATAGTAGTTGTACTTGCTTCCCTCAGGAGCAGTTTCAACAATCACCGCAAACTGATTGGATGCATCGACTTTCCATTCGTAGCTTCCCTCAAAGCCATTGGTTGTGAAATCCAGGGCTTTCGTTATCTTCCCATAGGATGGGATGCTGAACGAGATATCAAGAGAGTATGAGGTACGGCTCAGAAGCTCCCCTGCTCCGATACCGATCTTCAGGACCCCATCCTCAAAGCTTCTGGATATCTCTGCCCCAGGGATTCCTGATACAGTGATATCAGCATCAGTAAGGCCGAGCTTATCGGAAACAGGTATGGAAACGCTGTAGCTCTGCCGCCCTATCTTCTCATCTGTCTTCACGGCATCCAGCTCAGCTTCATAGTCGATTGATGAGCTTATGATTGCATCATCGTCATTGGGATCGTTGTTGTAGAACACAACTCGGACTGAACCAACATAGAAGCCTGTACCGAAAATGCTTTTATCAAGTGTTGCGGTTCCTGAGACATTGTTCATCTGTGAATGAATAAGTGAAAGCTTATTATCCGCTCCCATTGAGACAACACCCATATTCGAAAGGTTATCTGCTTCTGCAGGGATATCCGATAGAGCAATGGATCCATCTTCCTGGATGCTGATCTCTATATCAGCCTGCCTCGGATCGAACTCGGGAACAGAGACTGTCTGCGTCAGATCGCAGTACGATCCTGATCCGATATACTTATGGTAGACAGTTATATCGAATGCCTCCGTTCCTGCATCCTCGATCGTGAATGGAAGCTCATCGGAATCGAATACCGCGCTTTTCCCTTCTCCATATTCCACCATATATGACATATTCCCGCTGATCGCCTCCGATCTGGCATCAAGCGTTATGCTGGTCTCGTCTCTTTCCGATACAGTCAGGCTTGGGGCGATCCCGAGACTGAGGGATACATCGACTGCATCAAGGATTATCCAGTCCGATGCAGCAGGCTCCTGCATGGTGGATGCGAAAAGCACGATTGAGAACTTCCCGCCAGAGGCACGGGAGGATGATGGAGAGGAAGAGAAAATATCCCGGCTTATATTCGCAGTATAGCTGCCTGATGAGAATGAGAGCTCGCTCTTTGCGAATTTCGTCACATCCTTGCTTGAAAGGCCATAGCCATATGAACGTGCACCCGGAACGCTATCGAATGTGATCGAAATGCTCTCACCGCTCTCAGATGCCTCTATCTCATACTCATTCCTATCAATGGAAATGGAGTTGTCATCATTTGAAAGATCCTCATAGACCATCGGAGAGCATCCTGCGAGAATCATAAACAGAAGCAGTGCATTTATTATATAAAACCAATATTTTCTCATAATCATAAGGCCTTAAGGAACTTTGGGGCCCGCCATAGTAAATCATAAAGTGGAAACTATTACAAGTTATCTAACAAAAACAATTGCCGTTGTTCGTTAACCCTCTGGATATTGACAAAGGCATGAAAGCTGTCAGAAAATCCAGCAGATTGTATGCATATTGCATATTGATACTTAAACGACAAATCTATATTCTTTTGTTCGTTAAGGCAGAATGCTGCCAGGAGTAAACAGTTTATGAGAAGATACGGATCACTTTCTGCAATCGTACTGATTGTTCTTATGATCCTTTCATGTACAAATACAACCCCGGGAATCCCAAGAGCCGATGCGACTGTAATGCTCAGAAGTCCATCTGCTGCCACAGCCTCAATCAACAGTACAAGAGAAGTCGCCTACCCCGATGTAGCAACATACGCTGTCTCTCTCGGAGCTATCGAGAGCAGGAACGGCAGATGGGTCATAAGCCCGGATCAGTCCGGAAAGAGAAATGAAAGCTTCCCGGGCTCTGCAAGCGAGTTCGTCATCAAGAATGTCGAGCTTGGCACATATGCAGTCATAATCGACGCATTCGGCACTGATGGAAGGACGAAGCTCTTCAATGGCAGGGGTGATGATTACCTTACTGTCTCGAAGGATGGATCGAATTCAGTCGCTGTCAGCCTTGCATCCATTGAGACAGGAAGATACACAGGATCTGCCTCCATTACATTCAGCTGGAAGGATGCTGCAGATGATGATGCAGTAAGGAGCATCATGGACAATGGAGGATTCGTATTCATCATCTATTACTATAATGCCGCCTCTTCGTCATGGGTTGAGGCCGGACGGAGCGCAGCAACGGGAAAAAGCGCTACAACCTATCAGTTCGAAGTCGGCAAGCTCCCTGTATCCACAGGTCTGAGCATCAGGTACGCACTGACTGCATCGGACGGAACGATGCTCAATCCCTCTCTTCTCACCACCACTACCCAGATATTCCCTGATCTCACTTCGATCATCCCTGGATCCGAAAGCTCAGAAGTCCTCACTCTTGGGAAAGAAGACATAATGAGCATGGATAATATCTATGATGTCTCATATGCAAGCGGACCTGATGAAGGATCGTCTGTGACAATAAGCTGGAAGAATCCAATGGTTGATGATGAGGTCATCTTCGATTACGTCACAGTCAGGTACTCTTCCCCCACTGTCAGCGAGAAGACAGCGAAAGTGGATATCAGCGGAAATGAGGAATCCTCATTCACGATCAGCGGCATGAAGATGGGAGATGAGTACACAGTAAGCTTCCAGGCGCATCATAAGACGGGATTCTCATCTTCATGGTATGAGTATCCAGAGCCAATAGCTGCAGAAATAATTCTCGAAGCACCTCTTTCTGTATCTGCCAGAAGGGATGGCAATGCCTTCACGCTCTCATGGAGCAAGGTAAAAGGTGCTGACAGCTATGCCATATACAGAAGCGAGAACGGCAGGGAGTTCAAGTTCCTTACGAATGTAGGTGATACCACGGTATATTCCGATTCCTCGCTCTATTCCTATAAGGTATATGCATATAAAGTAATGGGAATGCGCGGAGAAGTCGAAGGCAGCCTCAGCAGCCAGACTCCACAGATGGCTATATCAGAGAATATTGTTACGATATCGAAGCCAGAGCTTTCAGAAGGCTTCGATATAACCCCGTCTGAACCAGAGAAGATGGTCATATTCCCGGAAACAGCAGACCTCTGCGTATCGATCAGCGCAATTGATGATGCAGCAGGATACAGCTGGAGCATAAACGGCACTGATGCAAAAGCCGAGACTGCTGAGAATGGCGGGACATTCATCGTCATCGAGGACAGTCCACTGCTTCAGGAAGGCATCAACAAGCTCTGCCTGACAGTCCATACCGCATCAGGACCTGTAAAGAGCAATGATGTTGATTTCATGGTGGTGAAGACTCCAAGCACGGGAGTTGCAATCACTCCTGTGAATACAAGAGTCTCAACAGCTCTCTCTACAGGAGAAGAGCGCCAGGTGCAGCTTTCAGCCACTACCCTGCCAGAGACATCAACTGTGAAGAATGCTGTCTACCAGTCAAGCAACCCTGATATAGCAATAATAGATGAAAAGACAGGGCTTATGACGCTCACAGGCGGAACAGGAACTGTTGTTATCACGGTATCGCCTGAATACCATACAGGAATTTCTGAGACAATCGAATTCGATGTCTACAAAACAGGATTCACTGATGCGGAATCTCTTGTGAATACAGTAAACAGCATACTCGCTGCCCCGATAGCCGCTGCTGATAAGGAGTTCGGAGGTGACTGGTGGGGAACAGATTCCTGGTATGAAGGATATCTGTATGACAAGATGCCAGGGATTGCTGTCCACAGCAGCGATGGAACATATGCAGGAAGCGCCAGTCAGACAAATGGCTATATTGAATTCCCATCTGATTATTCATTCACCTGCTCAGTAGGAGAAGCATCTATAAAAGGAAAGCTCTCACTTCAGGCAAAGGGCAATAACGATGGCTGGGCAGGTTACCTTGGAACAGATCCGCTTGAGATCATCGGCAAAGGAGACGGCGATGACACGCTCACTATCACTCTGCCAGATAATCAGGGCCTTGCGTATATAAAATACAATGGTGTCAATGTTATGGAAAGAAGTGGATCATACACCGTTACATTCGAAAAGGACAACGGCTATGATGGAAACCTCAAAGCTGGTGTCGGCTATACAGTCGAGGACTCTGAATCAATCACTGCAATCCTCTGAAATGGGATTGCCTTTAGCATTATCAGCCAGGATTCTGGCAATAATCTGGATTTGCTCACCTATTGGTGATCTTTTCACATGCAGTTTAAACCAAATGATATGGTTTCTGATTTAGTCCTGCATTCTACTCTGAAAAAGTGTAATGTTATTCAAAAAATCTCTTATGCTTTTTTTCTCGAAAAAAGAAAATCACTATAAAATAAATATTTAGCGAAAATATAAACAAAAAATAAAAATAAAGCTTGCATAATATGTGAAAAAATCACATATTCTAATTGGAGAACAATATGCTGATCAGATTTTCAGTCGAGAATTTCATGTCCTTCAAAGAGCGTCAGACCTTTTCCATGATTGCAGGAAAACATACAAGACATTCTGATCATTTAAGAAATGCTGAAGGAAGAAGAATTCTTAAAAGCAGTCTCATATTCGGAGCAAATGCCTCAGGGAAATCAAATTTCATAAAATCAATCGATACAGCAAAGAACATAATCCTGAAAGGAATCAATAAATATGGTATTGAAAGAAAATATTTCCGTATTGATCCTGAATACAGGAATAAGCCTGGCATATTCCAGTTTGAAATCTATGCTGGAGGCAATTTCTACTCCTATGGTTTTGCTTTCTCCTATATTGATTGTGAAATAATATCAGAATGGCTTTATAAAATTGAAAACAATGATGAGATGTGCATTTTTGACAGAGAAATAAAAGATGATAAGACATCGATTTCATCAGATCTCATCTTTGATAAAGAGATAGCTACACGTTTCAGAATCTATGAAGAGGATATTTCAAGAAAAAAAACATTCCTTATGGATATTGCGGAAAAAGAATTGATAAACTCTTCAAAGTTCTCTGATTTCAAAGCTGTATGGAAGTGGTTCCAGGAATTGGTGATAATCTTCCCGCATACGCATATCAATGCTGAAGGCCATAAGGAATTATCATCCGAGGAATTCTATCAGGTCCTCTCCTCCCTTGATACCGGTATCAAATCGATAACCTTCAATGAAGGACCGCTTGAATCAATATTATCGTATATGCCGGAAAGGCTGCGGGATAAAGTCTCTTCTGACATGGCAGATCTGCTGAAGAAAACAGATAAAAGCATCAGTGCTGTCATAATGAATGATCATTATTCATTCAGAAAGGAAAATGGAGAGATCATTGCATCATCGCAATTAATGAATCATGGCAATCCCGATGAGCTTTTCTCATTTGAAGATGAATCCGATGGAACAAAGAGGCTTTTTGATTTATTGCCATTTGTTGTCGGGATAGAAGGATCCGGGGTGATCCTGATAGACGAGATAGATAGAAGTTTTCATACAAACCTTATTATCAGATACATAGAGCTGTTTTTCCAGAATACAAAAGACCTGGATATCCAGCTTATTGCCACTCTGCATGATGTCAATCTGATGAATTTCGATATTATGCGGCAGGATGAAATCTGGTTTGTATACCGCGACAATCAATCCGGGTCTTCAAATATGTATTCACTTAATCAATTCCAGATACGATATGATAAGAAGATCATAAAGGACTATCTTCTTGGGAGATTCGGTTCAATACCGTGTTTCACTCAGTCTGAAGATGACATTGAGGATAGCAAATGAGCCAGTACAGAATCAGGTCAACTGATCTCTTCACAAGAATTGATGATAACCTGAACATACAGCCTAAAAGCATTATCTTCATCGCTGTCGAAGGAAATGAGACTGAATATGATTACTTCCGGAATGTCGATAAATTCAGGGCAGAGCTTGGTATTGACAACCTTATACGTGTAGAAGTCATAAAGCGTGCGAATAATGATACCAAAAGCTCTCCTGAATCAGTATTCGATTTACTATGCGAAATGGTTGATATTCACCAAAATGGTCTTGATGCTTCAAAGCTCAAAGAACTCATTCCAGCAGGGTACGATATTGAGTTCATTGAGAATTATATAATCTGTCCCGATTCGCTTCCAGAATATGAAATAGAGGACTTTGAGGGCAAAATGAAAGCCAAAGGAATTGATTTTGCCTACTTTCGTTTTCTTTCTGAATGCAATCGGGATTCAGACCATTTCTGCATTGTCATAGACAAAGACAGTGCAACGCATAGCATAGAACAATTGCTGAATGTTCAGGCAGACTGCAGCAAACACGGATATAATTGCTATATCACATCCCCCTGTTTCGAGTTCTGGCTACTTCTGCATCTTTGCAATGTGAACAAAGAATATGCGGATCAGATAGAAGAACTGAAATCCAACAAAAGAGTTTCAGGGACACATACATATACCAGCCGTGAGGTATGGAGCAGAGCAAAGCATTCAAAGCATATTTCAGAGACTGCATTCAGGAAATACTATCTGAATTCGTTAAAGGATGCAGTGGATCAGGCTAAAGAGTTTGAAACAGATATCTCATCATTGATTGCAAATGATGAACTCGGATCAAATCTTCCTCACCTATTTGAGAAGCTTCTGAAAATAGAATAAGCTCCCAAGAACATCTCCGGGAGCCTCTGCATGGTCAGAATGGATGAGAGTTCAATCTGACATCATGCGCTGCATCGCATCTGGATCGAATGCCTTTCCATTGAGCTCTGCCCTGCTGATGACTGTGACATTGCCATCGCTTCCAGCTCTTGTCTCTGCAACATAGACGATGGACTTCTCATCACCGATAAGCGGCTTATAGGATACATCGACATCATAGGATACCGACTGCTCTCCCTTAAGAATGCCAGACAGGTCAACATCGATCCTTACATGGCTCTGCTTTGTCACGGTATAGACTCCGATCCTGTCTCCTTCGCTGTACTCTCCATCGCCTCCATCTCCCTTTGCCGCATCGATTATCCCACCGAAGCCAGCAGATGTCAGGATCTCCTGAAGTGCACGCTCATAGGCATCGGCCTCTTCCTGTGTTGGAGCTGGAAGAGACATGGTCTGACATGCTGTCATAAGAATGACAAGCAGCACGAATACAAAAAGCATTGATTTCTTCATAGACTCTCCTTTTTGGTTAATGCAATTCTGATTCTAGCACGCATTCCAGATAAGACATCTATGAAAATCCGCAATACACACAAAATGCAGAAAACACCCTACTTCTGCCGTATCTCTCCAGAAACATCGAATGCAAGGGTGAGCATTATCCGCGCATCGATAACGACAGTGCCGCTTCCTGTATGTGCAGAGATCGGAAGCTGGACCATGAAGTTCTCATTCACAGCGAAAGCGGGAGTGATTGTTCCACCGAAAAGCCATGTTTTCCCCCAGTCATCCATTGATATCGAATAACCGATATTCCCAGATGCATAAAGGCGGAACATACTGCCGAATCTATGGCCATATCTTATGGAAAGGAATATATCCTGCCTCGCTCCTTCCCCATTCTGGCTGCTGTTATCAAGCACATACTGATAAGCAATAGGAAATGATACGTACTCATCTCCTGACCTGAATGATATAAGATCAAGTTCTGCAGAGAGAGCAAGGACAGGAAGGAAGCCCGAGGATACTCCCTCGTATTCTTTATCTGTCGTATTGACACCAATTCCGATGCTGAGAGAAGGAGTCCAACCCGCATCGGCTGACAGAGGAAGGATCAAAAACAGAAGCAGAACAGCAAGGATCAGTATCTTTCTCATATACGAGAATATAAATCAGAGAGATGAAAAAGAACAGAATCTATGCCTGTATTTTCTGTATTGCGATACCTGAAAGCACTGCCATATCCGACCCAGGGACAATATCAATGACATCGGTAGTCCCTGGATACACCTCCATTGCTGCTTTCAGCATCCCCTCATAGCCATCCCCTCTGACATCGTCATAGGAAATCGCACCAAGGACTATATAATCCGATGGATTCAAATCCTCTGCAGAGTGAGGCACAAAGGACTCACAGCCGATAAGAAGGACAGAAATTGCAAACACAGAGGCAGCTCTTCCGATTTTCATGCTTGAACGCTCCAGAACACTTTGCCAACAAAATGAGGACAGAAAGGTTACAGCGGTACAGATAATCTACGCAGAGTTCATAGAATATACATCCTGTATCCGATGAAAAAGCATTGCCATGCTATGAAAAACACAGAAGCAGAAGATGGTTTCTGATAGAATAATCGATGAAGGAATGCACCTTCTCAATCCTCTCTATTCTCAATGCTGAGGATTTCCTCCCCATCCCCGGGGAGGATTATTCTTTTCCAAGAAGCTCTGCAGATCGCCTGTCATGGATGGCAAGGAGCTCCGGAAGAGTTATGTTGAGAGGCCTGATGTAATTCATTACATGACCCACTGTGATCAGCTCCCCTTCCCTTCTTGTCATGGCCCTCATCACAGCAGTCCTGTCCCTGTCGATATCCTTCCCGGTCCTTACGTAGGATCTGCCCTGCTCTCTGTGAAGGAAACTTATGGTATCCATCAGGTCCCTGCCGTACTCCGTTCCGGAGAACTTCTCAGAAGGGGCTATCACAAGATCATCCCGGGATGCGGCAATAAGGAAATCCGAGATATCGATAGAGAGAGGAAAGAGCAGATGGGCCAATGATGCGAATGTAGGATTCCATCCATATTTCGACAGACATGAGTAGTATGCATCCGGCATATCCTGAAGACCTTCCAGACGGGCGATAAGATGAAGCGAGGAGAGAGCTGAGATGCTTATCGGCTCATCAGGCAGATCCGGGCGTTCAGAGCGCTTTTCCTCCGCACTCTCCTTCCTTCTTGATCCTACTCCCTCGAATACCATCTTCAGCGAAAGCCCAGCAGGAGCTGAGAATGAAAGAATCGTCGAAAGTCTTGAGGAATAGACATTTGAGCGCATCATGACCTCTTCCATCCGCGCTGTGTCCATCGATTGCGTTCTGTAGACATCGCTCAGGAAGATGAATATCTCCTCATTTGAATAGAATATGACCTCCGATGATGGATTGGCAGCATACAGTCCGTTTCCCTCATCCATCTGATTCAGGAATGTAATGATATCCAGTCCGATACGGGAAAGCATTCTTGTCAGCGTATACACAGAGGGATTCCAGGCCATCAGCCCTGACAGGCTGTAGCCTTTGATTGAGATTGAATTGATCACTAAGATTCCTCCTTTTAAGCACTGAGGTATAAGAGGAGAAGCGATGATGAACGAACCAACCTCAGTTGCGGAAAGTATTGCATGGGTTTTCTTCAAAAGCAATCTTTCCATCTGCCTTTTCCATGATATTGCACATATTTTCACACGTATAGCGAAGAAGCTTCAATAAAGCAGGGAATAATCCATCTGCACATGATTATAGCAAAATAGTGCAGAACCGCAGGATTTATGTTCATGAATCATGAATTATAAGTGTATAATCCTTCTGAGGTGGATATGAAAAAGATCATGATAATCCTTCTGATTGCCATTATTGTTCCTGCATCTCTATATGCATCCAGAGCAGGAACGCTGAGCATCGGAATAGAGGCTGGATACACGCTCGGGCTATACGACCAGAAAGGCGGATCCAGGATCACTGAATACTCTCCGGGACATGCATTCTCTATAGGTATTCCTGCCGAATACCATTTCACATCCTGGCTGAGTCTTGCTTCCGGTCTGTTCTATGAAGGACGGGCCTATGGCTCTGAGCGCGAATATGAGAACCAGCTCGTATTCAGTCTCAGGAATACGGAGCATTTCTTCGATGTTCCTGCCTCTCTCCGTTTCTCCCTTGATAACGGATTCGTCCGCGGCTTTGCCGGAGCCGGTATATATCTTGGATGGAGATTCAGATCGACAGAGGATGGCAATGCTGTCGCGCTCGATGGAAGCAATTCTTATATAAACGGAACTGTCGAGCTCAATCCACTCACTGACAATATGTTCGATGCGGGATTCCTTGCAGAGCTCGGAGGAGGCGTCAGATTCGGAGAGAGGAGCGAGATGTACATCGCAGCACGCTACAAGTATTCATTCACGTCCCTCGACAGGAACTACCAGGAGAATATGGTCACAAGATACATCGATGCATTCTCTGTATCGATCGGCTACAACATCCTGATCGGAAAAGGAGATTACCAGAGATGAAAAAGATAACGATACTGCTTACGGCCCTCCTTCTTCTCAGCCTCTTTTCGTGCAGACAGGACATAACCTCACCCCCGCCTGCGGAAGAGATCACGACATACGCAGAGCTCTTCGATGCCTGGTGGGATAAGATGAACAGATACTATGTATTCTGGGATCTCGACTCACCTGGTACAGAATGGGATGAAGTATACAGCGAATACCATCCTCGCTTCGTCTCCTATGGGAATATAGAGATGTCGGACGAAGAGACACAGAGTGCTGTCATCGATGATTTCTATGAGATCACAGCCTCTCTCAGCGATGGCCATTACTATATGGACCTCAATCTTCCAGGAAGGGAGAGCGTCAGGTATCAGCCAGGAAAGACAAGGCTTCTTACAAGACTCGGGCTTACTCCTGAGGAGGCAAAGGATGCTGTGCTGAATGCCACATCCTCCGACTATGAGGAATTCAGCACCTCCGCTGCGAAGAATGAGAAAGCCATAAGCATAATGAAGAATATCTTCGGCATCGATACAGATGTACAGGACGAGCCATTGTACAGGGAGTTCTCTGAAAAGACTGCAGAAGAAGGACGCATCGGCGAGTACTTTGCAAAGGCAGGTTACTTCATCACTCCTGAAAGCTATGTTATCGAGGCCGGAAATGAAACCATGGACGTCGGGGATTTCGCCCTCTTTGCAGGCATAACAGAGGACGGGATAGCATATATTCTGTTCTCCGGGTTCATGATCTCCCCGTTCGTATTCAGCGGAACAAATGAAGGCAATCCTGTAGGGCTCCAGGTCGTTGCACTCCTTGAAAGCATCCTTGATTACATCTCAGATTCAGAGGACTGCACCGGTGCCATAATCGATATAAGGGGAAATGGCGGCGGTCTTATCACAGACCTCAGCCTTCTCTGGCCTTCATTCATCAAAGAGGATGTGAATATCGTACAGCTCAGGGGAAAGAAGACTGACAACCGGCAGTCATACTCATCATGGCGTGATCTTGATATAAAGGCCAATGGCAGCGCTGAGAAGAACTTCGATAAGCCTGTCGCAGTCCTTGTGAATGGCCTTTCAGCATCATGCTCTGAGATGACGACATACTTCTTCAAGGCTTTCAGGGATAACCACGGAGGAAATACATATGTGATCGGAGACAGGACATTCGGAGCACATGGACCTCTGGATGAGGATAATCCCTCCGATAAATACGGATCAGGAAGCTTCCACCTTTCCAGCCCTTATATCATTGATGATTACATTGCTTTCAGCAATACGCCGATCTATGAATCAAGAGCATATGACGGTGTGATAAGAGAAGGTATTGGCATCGATCCTGATGAATCATCAATACCTTTCAGCATCACTGAGTTTGAAAGCGGTACGGATTCACGTCTTGCAAGGGCTTTTGACTGGATACGTACTGGAATCTGATCACCCAGCCCCCTCTTCTCATAATGATACCCCTGCGCTTGCAGGGGCATCGGAGAGGATTGAGATTGTTTTATTCAAAAGGCATATCCTGCCTTGATTCCAAAAGCAGCTATATCGAGTCTTGAAGAGATCTCGGCAGTAAAGCCCTTGTACTCTACTCCCAGAGATAGCGTTCTCCTCTCATACTTTGTATAAAGCGTGAGATCTTCCCGAAGGTCATAGCCGAAGCCAAGTGTCACGAAGCTCCAGTAATCCATTCTCCATCCAGGAACGGCTGCTACCCATATCGCTTCAGATATGATATTGCTTATCTCAACAGATGCATGGATCTTCCCATAGTCCATGAAAAGCGTCGCAGCAGCATCAAACGGCTCATAGTACAGAATACCGTCATGATGGAATGTGAAAGATCCCAGAAGATCATCAGCAGTGAAATACCATGCAGTCTGAAGCGATGGGATATGCCTCAGATCGAATGCAACGGAAAGATTGTCATCGATCCTGTACAAAAGCCCTGCATTCACATCAAGTCCGATCCCAAGATAGAAGACATTCGATGCAAGCAGCATGAATGGATTGCCGCTCAGCCTTCCTTCGATGTAATCCGCATTGAGAAAGCTTGTACGGAAGTACATCTGAGGTGATGCAGTGATACCAAGCGAAAGCCTGTCATCAAGAAGCAGTGCGCCATATCCGACATCGCCACCGAAAGTGACACCGAACTCATTGCCATACCTGTGGTCGGGCCTCATAGGCTGTGTAAGCAGAGACTCGGCACCATCGAAGAAGAAATCGACATTCCAGTCCCAGCCGAAGCCGTTATGAACCTTTCCTCCGCTCATCCTGAAATCCAGGTACATTGCTCCTGTCAGGAATTTATCAGGGTACGGTGCAAGGCCGTTACGCACAGAAGATGCCACTCCCCTGGCTTTGTTCGCATCATCAAGAGAGTCGAAACGGCCTCCGCTTCTGAAGTAATCACGGACAAAGTATACAGTCTCAGAATCTGTATTTCCTCTTTTCGGGAAAGCCGGATCGAATGAGAATGAATCGGAAAGCACATCATATGTTCCAAGAATCTCCTCATCGCTCATTGAGAATACTGCATCTGCAAAATAGTCAGCCGCCTTCTGCAGCGTTCCTACAGGATCGGAGAGGAACCTGAATCCATCGATGCTGTTGCCGAAATCAGCAGATACATCGAATGCAATCGACTCCTCTGTAAACGGAAGAAGACCAGGATGCTTAACCCACTGCTCCTGATCGCGGAAGTTCTGGATAGGAACTGCAGCAGCATAGAGCATGGAAGAGACCAGAATTGAAATAGCAGCGGCAAAACAGAGTTTTCTCATACAGTCTCCTCCAGTCCAAGCTCGAATGTGAATGGAGCATCCTCTCCGAATCTTGCTGTATCTGGATTAGGATTCTTTCTTATCATATTATTTCCGACAGATGCGAAAGCTCCTCCTGTGATCTTGTTGAAGAATATCAGAGAGGCATTTCCATCCTCATCTTCCTCAAGCATGAACCTCGTTGTTGTCTCTGCACTTGTCGTGAGACCGAACATAGAAGCTGTGGATGATACGATTGAGACATATGAATCCCCTGAGGGAGAATAGCTCTTTATAAGCCACGACTTGACTTCGGCCCCGTCAGCAGCGTTCCATTTCGTATTGTTCCACCTGTAAGCCTTCTGATAGTACTCGCTGCCATTGTAGTCGATATCCCCATCAGGTACTTCCTCGAGGCTGGAGTCAATCAGCGGCGATATCCTCAGTCTGCCCTGATCCGCGGTAGAATGAGGATCCTCGGAGGATGCATAGAAGTAATAGCGTGTAGAGCTTCCTTCTGCAGCTTTCTCAACATCAACGACGAACTCGCCGACTTCATAGTTTCCTTCAGCTGTTCCATCAAGGAATCTGTATCTTCCGGTAAAACCTTCTGTAGTGAATGAGAGAGGATATGTCTCACCACCTGAAGTAATAGCACCAGTGTAGGAAGTAAGGCTTGATAGCCCTGATACTGTCACAACTGCATTCCCATCAATCCACTCGACGTTGCATTCTGCAGTTGGAACACCTGCAAGAGCAATGCTGAAAACACTTGTATTAATACCTTCAGGAGCCGGAATATAAGCCACATAATGCTGTCTCATCACATCATATGATTCAACAGTAAGCTCTGCCGTATACGGAATGTTTCCACTGACTGCTTCAGAACCATTGCTTCTGAATACAGCATGGAAAATACCTGTATCGAAAAGAGTTATATCCTCTTCGGTGAATGTATGGCTGTTCTCTCCCTCAGTCGTTGCAGAAACAAGGACTGCACCGGTTGCATCATTGACGATCGAAAGCTCACCAGCTACAGCAGGAAGCTGAGAAACAGTAATCGCCTTCCCGCTGCTTGATATCCTCAGAACCTCATCAGAGTCATAGGATCCAACAGTGATGATAGAGGATTTATCCCCATATTCCTCATGCCCTTTGTATCTATGACAGATTGCAATGCTGTAGGAAGCATCAGAAGAAAGCCCTGTGATGGTAATCTCGCTTCCGCTTCCTTCCACCTCTCCTACTCCAGGAACAACAGCTTTGTACTCCATCTCACCCGGCTGATTGACAAATGCGATCGTAACGCTGCTCTCAGTCCTTTCCGAGACATATCCCTCAGGCGCTACACTGTTGATATCAACAGCCTCATAGCCAGCTCCTGTGACATCAGCAAACCAGACCCATCCAGGATTTCCATCGGAAGGATTGCGGCTTGGTGATGCATACAGAGAGAATGAATCACTCTCAGAAAAGCCAGCAGGCTTCGGGAAAGACATAGTATAAATACCATCGGAAAACTCAGTATTTCCTGCAAGTATATTCGAATTATCAAAGGAATAGCCGTAGCTCCTTGCTCCTGTTATAGCTGGGAAGACGGCTATCACATTGTTTTCATTATATGAAGCACTTATGATCTCAGCACCTGCTTCTGGCACAGATATTCCGGGATCAGAGAGATCGGAATAAGCTACTGGTGCACATGCAGTAATCAATGAAGCCAGAAGAAGTGTTATAAAACCTGCAATACGCATAAAAGCATCCTTTTACAGATATTCTGATGCATTCATACTACTCTAATCAGAGTTTATAAGCAAGAGTTATCGAACAAAATTATAGTCTGCTGTCGTTTATCTCATTAAACATTGGTTACCTAATACAAAAGATTATTCTTAATAGCAATTCTAAAATCTTTGTATGCATCCGCTAATTTGTTAACACACTCTGCATAGTCGTTAACCTTATCAAGATAGATTTTTTTATAATCTTCTGAACTGACATACCCTACTGGTTTTTCAATAATAAAAATATTGATATCTCTTGTGCATGGGGAAAAGTTAATTGCTTGAGAGCTTCTGAATTCAAAAAATGCATTTTTAAATTTCTCAAAATACTTCTGTACATCATTATCGTGAAATAGAGTTTCAGGCTTTGCAAGATGATTCTCAATAGTACATGTTTTCTTCAGATGTTCATTATCAAACCTATGATTTTGAGCAGCAAACTCAGCACTTGAAATATAGTCCTCAAGTTTTAGTTCTTCAATAAGATTCTTCGCTGTATTTATATCATCATTAAACTTTTCACGGTTCAAAGCAAAAGGCATTACTGGATCATGCTTTAATATTTCATCAATATAATATTCAAAATCCTTTGTCATGTTAGTTATAGATGATCCATCAATTTTCGATGTTCTATTTTGTGCAATATCAAATGGAAGAGAGGAAAGAACATTTTGCTTAGAACAGGACTTATCAACAAATGCAATGCATCTTTCCTCCCCAAGAACAGACATTGCAAATCCATATTCAAAAACAACATTGGAATTTGGAAAAGACTCACCACCATTCTCAAATGATGGGGTTAAATCACAAATGAAAATTGAAGATGAGAGAATCTTATTCTTAATTAAAGAAACAATATTGGGACTACCTGGAACTTCCCTGGTAGCCTCTTGGTACTTCAACTGTATATCCACTCTATTTTGATTCAAAGAATCAATCGCTTTTCTGATAGCTTCTTTTATATCGTAAATGTTTTTATTATCTGAGCTCCATGAATAAAATACATTCAAATCTCTACTCATGCTAATCCTCCTTTTAAATCATAAACAGAATCGAATATGTACTCTCAGCTTGTCAGCGCTAAGAACTTTCCTCTCAGTCGAGTGGAAGGAAAAGTTTTTCTCCCATGTACCATACATGTGATTCTCCCATCATGCGGCTATTAGTATCCACTGTATCCAAAGAGAGCACAATGAAGGAATAATATGGGCCTTCTCTTCTGATATCATTAAGCTGCTTATTCCACCAGAACCAATTGTACTTGCTCATTGATGATTGACACTAAAAAATTATAAGGCGAGAGCATCCTCCTGCATAGTTCCGGTATGGGGTTCTCTCAAATTCTCTTCTTTTATCTATTTCCTTCTTCCTGTATCCAACTTACACCGACGAGCAGTATCTATCGCAGATGTGGTAGCTTTTCATCCTTACCAAAAGGATTCATATGTTCGGTCCTTCGTCATCTCTCTTATGACTACTATGACTACGGCTGACTTCTCACAGTTCGTTGTTACTGCGCTGTCATAGGCGATATTGCAGCCTCGGCGCTAGCGAGACCTTACAAGGTAAGGTTTACTGCTTTCACCATACATAGCCTATGCTATTTGTATCCATAGATTCCGTGCATTATTAAATTTTGTCCGGATTCGAGGAATCATCCATCCATAGATGCCTCTCTTACAATAACCCCGTAGCTTTGCCTTCAGTTTTTCTTCAGATTCCACTTTACGATGTACACCCCTCTATTCTACTAGAAGTAAGTAGTGTAATTCTCTCAATGGACTTTAATCTTCTAGAAATAGAACATACCAGTCACATGCAAATGGCCGATCCTGTTTACGGACCGGCCAAATCGTCTAAAAGAAATGTTTCCTACAAAACTTAGGTAGTTGGCTCTTCTTCAGGAGCAGCTACACCCTTTACAAAGAACTCTACAACCTGCTCTTTTTCCTTATTAGTGTAAGTAATTGTAACTTTTGCAACACCATCAGCAGCAATAGTCAGAGTTGAACCAGTTCCACTAGCGGTACCGCTAACATTTGTCACACTATAAGTAGGACCAACACCAGTTCCATGAGCCTCAAGGCCATCTTTCTTAGCATCAAAAGTATAAGTATTGGCTATAACTTCAGTAGCTGTCTCTGCTGTCTTTCCTGTAACAACCACATCACCAAGCTTCAGGGCTGGAGTTCCCTCAACCCATGAAGTTCCTGTAAGTGAAACTTCCTTAACAACTGAATGCTCTTTAAGATCTGAACCAACATACTTGACAGTCACAAGAATCTTGTTAGTTGCATCGATTGTCTCACCAGAAACAAGCTGAATGTTAGCAACAGTAAGCTTAGGTGCTTCTCCTTCACCAACATACTTACTAGAAGTTGTTGTTACTTCAAAATCACTTGCTGAAACAGAACTGAGCTGCTCACTGATATAAAGCTTTTCACCCTTATATTCAACTTTGAGATCAGTTGCCGTTATCTCGTTGAAATAGCTTGTACCAGCAGGAATCTCTACAACGTTAGACTCAAGAAGAGAATCATTGTAAACGTATGCTACCTTATAGCTTCCAGCTGTTCCAAGTTCATCAGGAAGAGCTGCAATCTTTGTAGACTCAGAACCTACTACAACATATGGAGTATAGCCAGTTACATTCTTCTGTACTGTTCCATTGTCATTTACAAGATTGATTGTCCATTCGATTGATTCACCATAAAGAGCAACATCACCATAAGAAGCACTAAGCTCAAGGCCAGTGGCAACAACAGATGTGACAGTTTTTACAGTTGTTGAGCTGTAGTATGTTACCTTGTTATATGTTGCTCCAACATATAGCTCGGAAACATTTGAAAGATCAACTTCACCCTCTACAAGTGCAAGCTTGCTTGTTGCATCATTAGCTTCCGTATAGAAAGCCCACTCAAAATCAGCTGCTGTCAGAGTAGAAGTAGAACTATCACTCATTGTGACCTTGAACTCCTTAATCTGAGAAACATCAACAGCAGGAACAGCATTGAGATACTGCTTTGCAGGTCCTGTTACGTCAGTAACATCAAATGTAACAGTTGAAATTGAAGCAATAGCTTTCTGAGAAAGGACAACAGCATTAGTTACATCAGTAACACCATTGTAATTTACACTTACATAACGACCATTCTTCTGACCCTCTTCATACGAAGGCATAGCAGTATTTGTTGTATCTGCAGTAATTCCTTCTGAATAAGCAGCCCAGAAAAGATCCTTTTCAGTTATCTCAGCGCTAATATTGGTTGTTTCCTCTCCAACAGTAAGATATACACGGAAATCATCAACATTGAGGTTGATATCCTCATACTCAGTGTTAGCAGGGTAACCATTACCGTCGTAGTAGACTACGATAGATGTATCTGCAAGCTTAACAGCCTTAGGCTCGCCTACATTCTCACCATCTACAACAAGCTGAATATAAACGGAAGTCTGATCTTCACCTTCTGCTCCTGCGAAATCAAGAGAAACAATCTTATCTGTCAGCTCTTCACCATACTGATTTGTATAGATGATATCGAAATCATTTGCTATCAGATCAGCCTTCTTTGTCTGAGAAATATTGTTTGAATCCTTATAAGAAAGAACGATATCTCCATAATAGTCCTCAATTGCAGGAAGATCAGCTACAGAAGCATAATTGAATTTTGGAATTGCCATGTCAGTTGAGCTTATTCCAGTAAGTTCCTTAACAGTTGTAGGAGCAACAGAATCCTTAGTTGCTGTCAGACCTGTGACAGTACAAGACTTCCAATCATTAGCTGCTGCAAGATTTCCCTTCAGCCAAACAGTAGCTGTTGCAGGAACTTCAGTTGCTTCGCCATAATTCTCGACGGACTTATCAGCAGTGACTGTAACATAATAATTATTTGCACCAAGAACAACAGACTTTGTTCCATTGTAATATGCAGTAACGGTGAAAAGCTCCGGATTTGGAGTAGCTGAACCATCATCTTCTACTGCAAAAGATGTTTCCTTTGTTATAGCAGTGATGTAATCAATGGTATATACCTTTGAAATCTCACCGGAATACGTTACAGCTTCACCATTGTAATCTGTACCGACATTAACGCTTACAGATTCACCACCCTGTACGCCCTTTGTTGTATCCACACCTGTAGTCAGGATAGCATCTTTAACCACTCTGGATGATCCATCAAGATATGTTACAAGAACCTCGAACTTGGATGCATCGAAATCCTGTCCCTTAATGAAATCACCCTTCTGTGTCAGAAGCACTGACTGTGGGAATGCTGGATAAGCGCCCTCTGCTGTACAACCCGCAAGGATTGCTACAACAATAAGAGCTGCAGATAAAAGAATGTTTGTTCTTTTCATCTCAATCCTCTCTTACTTAATTATCTGCAATAAGAGTACCCCCCAAGAGAATGAATTGTCAATAGAATTTCAATGAAAAGGGGGTGTTTATAGCTACTTGAAAATGTTTAATGGAACAATGTTCTGATTTATTTTTCAGGTAAAAAATTTAAAAGGAATTTGTTTAAATGATTTTTATATCGGTTTAATTAGAAAATTTATTTGGATGCTGAATAGCCCATCGATTATGAGTTCAACTCATTTCCGATGGGCTTATAATATAGAATCTATGTTAAATTACTTTAGAACAACGGAATAGAAACCTTCGTCATCTGGACCGATCACTTCATGTGTATCGCTGTTGATGAAACCAGGAAGCAATGTACCAAGATCTCTTGTTTTATCCATGTAGCGTCCACCATTGATATTAAGCGTACCATAGCCGTACTCTCCTGGAGTGACTCCTGAGACTTCAACAGCTACTCCGCTTGATGTGTTTATGAACGTTCCATCGTTTATGACGGTAGCAGCCTCCTTTCCAAGGCCTCCATCTCCATCAGCAGCATTGCCTACACGGACAGTTGGGTTTCCGGATCCATCAGTAATATAGGTGCCACCATTTACCTCTGCTTTGACTGCAGCATTCTCTCCGGCAACATATAGCGCGCTCCATATTTCATTGGCTGCAACCTGGTGATCAGGTTCATACGCACTTCTCCAGTTGATGTAGTAATCATGATACTCCTCAGGCATATGCTCAAAAACCTTTGGGCCTGTATATGAATATATTCCAGGACCAAGCTCAGAGCGGCCACCGGAGATGGAGATTGCCCCCTGGATTCCATAGACTTCGATGTCATCAAAATCATTGCTGTCGCCTATCGAATCAAGAGCATATGCATAACCAGAATCATATTTTCCTGATATGATATTGCCTT
The DNA here is from genome assembly GCA_944389065.1 of uncultured Spirochaetaceae bacterium. Lineage (GTDB taxonomy): Bacteria > Spirochaetota > Spirochaetia > Sphaerochaetales > Sphaerochaetaceae > Ornithospirochaeta. The sequence goes on along the minus strand of CALXKZ010000023.1, from coordinate 11,106 downwards.
CGCTATCTACCGGATACGATGCAAGCTGATTGCTTGCACAGCTTGCTATGATTGTATTCCTGACTGTTACCTCGGATCCGTGATAGGATCTTAATGCAAAATAGGTTCCATAGATCTCGCAGTTTCTGATATCAGCAGTGCTGTTCTCGATATATACAGCAGATCCTGCCGTATTTGAGAAAGCCTGTATGATTACTCCTTCAAGATCAAGGTGACCTCCATCCTTGACATAGATTATCCTGGCATTTGGATTCTCAAAAAGAGAACCACCGATCACATTGGAACCATTTCCCTTGATTTCCAGGCTACCACCATTGACCTGGATGAGCGGGAAAATACTGCTGTCGCCATATGTTCTCTGATCAGAGCCCTCCCCTGCCGGAGTTCCATTGAACTTCTTCCAGACATCATAAGACTGGAGATCGATATGAAGATCGGTATTCTCAGGAAGATATACCGGACATGCATTTGGAAGCACAAGATCAGCCCCGAGCTCTGCATAGAACGGCTCTGCTGTCAGCATGTAGGAAATAGAAAGAACATCAAGATAGTCATTGATGATATATGGCTTCTCGCTGCTTCCTGTCTCCGGCTCTGGATCTGCATTGATGAAGACATCATCAAGCTCATCTCTCTCCCCATTTGCTGAAATTGTACCGGATCCTGTCATTATGCTCAGCGAAACATTGGATGCAGCAAATGCACCACCAGCTGTCTCTTTTACTGTCATCGATCCCTTTCCGGATATTGAGAAGGAGACAGAGACAGATGGAGAAGCTGAATAAGAAGGAGAAATCAATAAGCCTGCTGTTTCTGCTTTATAGGAACTGACTGCATATATTGTACCAGCAGAGATCTTCTCTGATTCAAGGGTGAAAGAAGCTGTTCCAGATTCAATCACCGCACCCGATGCATCTTTGTATCCATTGAACACTATTGTAAGCACAAGGCTATTGATGCTGCGGCTGCTTGCTGCAGTAGCGGCACCAAGAGTTGATGTCATACCATCCTTCTCGCCTTTGCCTGCCTGATTGACAGCCTTCTCCACCAGATCATCCCAGCTGATATCACCGAAGGTTGCACTGATATCACTGGCTATCGGGGATGAAGATCCACCAGGATTCCTGTCTGGCAGATGCATGATCCTCTGTGTGCATGAGACTGCAAGGCAGATGATGCAGATAAGAGCAATTAAGCGAAAATACCTGTTCTTCATATTTCCTTCCTTATATTGGCATAGCAGAATGCCACCATTTCTGGTGGTATCGAGCCCTTGGAATTATCGATGATCAGTGAAGAATGTCTTAGATTACCCCCCCCCCACCACTATGGTTTTCATATTACAGGGGGCAGCAAAGCAAATTAATGGATATTCACTGGCAGCTGCTGACATTCTACGAAGATGATACATGCATCTGAATTCATTGTGAATAGAATAATTCGCTCTTTGTATGTATTTTGATCAAGAATATTCACTGATGTCAGATATTCTCTGCTTTTTGGGCTTCTTCCTTTGCCTTATAGCGCTTAATATCCTTAAGCAAAGCAAGATTGATCGCATCTTCATTTATTTCATCATTCCGGCAGGCTTCAAGGACAATCTCTCTGACTTTCTCCTTCCTGATCTCTGATAGGATCTTCCCTGCTGATGTTCCGATGCTTTTCCTGTACATGACAAGAAGCTTCCCGATCTTCTTATATGTGAGATTCTTAAGATTAACATGGAGGGATTCTCCACCCTTAAGGCCAGTCTTTCCTGGAGATGATTCATCTATGGTGACTCCTGCATCATCCAGATCCTCTGAGGATAGAATGACGAACCAGCTGTTGCGGATGCCACTGGATGCAAGAAGCGCAGCCTTCAGTCCTTTTCTGATCTCCTCATCATCAAGAGAGCTGCATTTCCATGCGGAAAGCTCATATAGATCGGAACAGCTGTCAGCAGGATCCTTCACACAATCTGTGAAATTATAATCAATGAAGCTGACGGAGATATCAGCTGTATCAGCAATATTGATCAGCTCATCTCGTTCTGTCCTATTATGGATCCGCCTTTCCTGAAAAGCGGATTGCTGAAGACGATATCCACCAAGCGATTATTTCGGTGACCAACTCTCCTTATCTAAGAGGATCAATCCTGAAATCAGAATAAATCCCCATGAGTCCCTGTTCTAGCCAAAGTCAGCACAAGAATATCAGCTTCAATCCGATATATCAGAAGCCAGTCAGGAAGAATATGACACTCCCGGAATTCTGCCCAGTTACCGGAAAGCGCATGATCCCTATTCTTCTCCGGCAGTTTCTCTCCTGCCGCAAGTTTCCAGATTATGTCATCCAGAAGCCCAATCGGAAGGTTGCGTTTAGAAGCTTTCTTATAATCCTTCTTGAATTGAGTGGTCCATATTACATTGAGACTCATTTTTTCAGTTCCTGCAGCGCTTCTTCGACAGAATACTTTTTTGTATTCTTTTCAGCAATCAATGCAAGAGCTTCTTCCATAGCAGCTATCGTCCGTTTATTTGGCACATCCAGCCTGACCTTGAACGGGAATCCCCCTTCTCGTACAGCCTGACGGAGAAAAACATTTATCGCAGTTGTGAGATTCATACCAAGTTCTGCAAAAATATCTTCACTCTGTTTTTTTAAATCATTATCTATGCGTAAACTGAAATTCGTTGTATCTGCCATATATTTCACCTCTAATAGAAGTATATTGCATATATAATAGCAATGCAACAGAACTATTTCTGACGGCACAAGTCTTCAATGGTCAGATATATAATCCGGAAGAAAAGCATCGAAACCTTTATATTCCATAGTGTTTCTGATAGACTCCAGCATTGGAGGTTTTTATGCAAAGAAATAGAATGCATATTCTTTTTGCTCTGATATCCTGCATTCTGCTTGCTGTCTCCTGTGCACCCAATGGGGGGCATAGAGACTACAGGTGATCTCAGCAAGGATATCATCGGGACATGGCAGACATACAACTCAGAGAATGAAAGCGAGACATATTGGTTCGTATTCTCCGACGATGGTTCTTTCACATTCGGAACAGCTTCTGCCACTGCTGTTGATGGCACTGTAACTACAACAAGCGAATACAAAGGCACATACAGTGTCTCTGGCAACACAGTCGATCTTCAGTTTGCTGACGGCCCTGAAGGATATTCAGGGAAATCCACAGTCAGCATGTTCAATCCAGGCTTCTTCAGATGGACCAGCGGCCCTATGGCTGATATCGAAGGAATGGATGACTATATGGAACAGGTTGATGAGCTGAACCCTTCCAGAAGGTATCAGGACGAGAAAGGAATCATATACCTTGTGATAGACAATGAAGCCAGCATCATAGGTTTCACAGGATCAGCAGAGCTTCTGGAGATTCCTGAGAACATCTCATTCTCTGTAGCTGATAAAGATTTCAGCGCATCAGTTACCAGAGTCGAGGATGATGCATTCAAAGGCAGCCAGATCAGCAGTGTTTATATTCCTGCTTCTATAGAATATATAGGGAATAATGCCTTTGCTGGATCAGCACTTTCATCTGTCCAGTTCGAAGACCGCTCCGATGAACTGAATTTCGGATACAACGCATTCAAGGACTGCGTGAATATTACTGCATTTGAATTCCCACGCTGGATGAGATCGCTTTCCCCTGGATTCCTTGCAGGTACAGGCATCGAGACAATCAGGGTGCCTTCCACAGTCAAGAGTACATACTATTATAGCGAGGACGCATCCGGTACATTCCAGGACTGCAAAAGTCTGAAGAGTGTGGATCTTTCCGCAAGCGGTCTCGATATGATCAGCAATCAGCTCTTCGAAGGCTGTACTTCTCTTGAGACTGTGAAGTTCCCGGCTCTTCTTGACAGCATAAACAGCAGAGCATTCGCAGGATGCACTGCTCTGAAAGCAATCGAGTTCCCCTCCTCGCTTGATTATATCGGCGAATCCGCATTCGAAGGAGCAGGTCTGACTGAAGTTACGGTTCCTTCTACAGTTCTTGAGATGTCCTACAGTATATTCAAGAACTGCAAGAATCTTGTCTCTGCGGAAGTGAACGCAAAGGAAGAGTTCATCGGAGAAAGTCTTTTCGAGGGCTGTACTTCTCTTACAGAGGCAAGCTTTTCCTCTTATGCAAGATATATCAGATCATACGTATTCAAAGGCTGTTCATCGTTAAAGACAGTCGTTTTCGAAGAATGTCCTATAGAGATTGACTCCGAAGTATTCTCAGGATGCACTTCACTTGAATCCGTGACTCTCCCTGCAAGTATCGAGGATTTCGACTATACTACCTTTGATGGCTATGATGGCGATATAAAGTTCGCAGAAGGATCGGAGTATTCCTGGATTGAAGGCTCTGGGAATTCTTTCCTCAGCGACTATGGAACGACATTGTTCATCTGGGACGAAGAAATAACGGACATCGTTGTTCCTGAAGGCGTTACAAGACTTGGAGATTCTGTTTTCTTTACGCAGGTTATTGATTCGATATCATTCCCTTCGACATTGACGACAATAGGCGAAGAGGCATTCAGAAATGCATATTTTGACAGCATTGTTCTCCCAGAGGGCGTAACAACGATCGAGAATGAAGCATTTTCTGGCTGCAACAATCTTATATCAATAACAATACCTGCATCCCTTACATATGCAGGCAATGATGTATTCATCGACTGCTATAATCTGCAGAATATAACCTACGGTGGAACAATAGAAGAGTGGAAAGCACTTGGCTTTGCATTCCGGGGCTGCAACTACCCTATTTCAGTCAAATGCACTGATGGAACAATTACTGAAAACCAGCAGTAACCACACTTGGCCATAGGCACTCGCTTATGGCCATTCCATTAATTTGATTAACTCATTATCATCAACATCAGAAAACAAACATTGGAGGAAAACATGTTGCTTAAGAAACTGCGCATGCTTTTTGTGATTGCACTTATCGCAATCTTCGCCGTTGCCTGCAGCCCAAATGCAGGAACAGACCAGGGAGAGAACCCGGGAACAGGAACAGAGGAACCAGTCACTGATCCAAGTGATCCTGATACACCTGAAAACCCTGGAACAGATACTGAGATGCCCGCGTTGAATGGTGACTTCGATGAATTCTACAGCATCATGAGCCAGGGCTCTTCCATTCCAAAGGAAAATGCTGCCGGAACGCTTCTTGCTATGGTCTTTGCTATCGGACAGGATACCTTCGATCCTCAGAAAATCGAATACGGAAAGGACTATACGCTTTCAGGCGAAGAGCTTTCCAATGTCGATTTCCCTGTAGCATACTGGGGATTGTTCAGAGTTGATGAGACAGACTCCACTGAACCGAAGATGACAGCAGATGGAAGAATCAGAATCTATGATTACGTCTTCGATATCGAAGGAACAATGGACGAAGTTGCAGGCACTGTTAAAATCAACAATGTGCCCTACTCCTTCGACACAAATGAGATTGGCTGAAGCCAACAAAGAAAGGCAGCTCATGACAGGGCTGCCTTCTCTATACGACCAAGAGTTGATTCTCAGTTATTCACAGGAATGAATTTACCATTTACTGATCCAGCATCAGGAATGGAAATTGAAACATCAAGCTCTCCGCTTTCACCTTCGCTGAAAACAAAAGTCAAAACAGGATACACATCATAAACAGTCTGGAAGGCAAACTGCTTATTAGATGCACTGCTTCCAACAGACGGATCAGTTATCTCATAGCCACCCTTTCCCAGAACAGCACTCATCAATGGAGAATCCTCATCTTCCTGATAAGAAACAGCAATCTGCTCATCACTGATTCTGAATGCAATCGGCATTGACGCCTCCGAAGAACCTGCTGCAGTGAAAGTACCGAGATAATCACCATGCATCCAGTCAGGGAATATCTTTACCCTATTAGCTGTAGCAAAGCTTCCTCCTCTGATGATCAATCCCTCAGAGAAGATTGCAGAAAGCACGGATTCATCGACAGTGATTTTGTCACCAGAGATCTTAACACCTGATATGCTCCCCTCTTCTACTGTAAGTATTGTCACTCCAGACACAGTCCAGGATTCATTTCCTGTCACGATATTTCCATCCTTGGAGTAGCTTACTGAAACAGGTGCTGCAGTTGATATCGAATAGCTGAAAGCATTTCCATACTCATCAGTCCTGAAACTGAAACTCAAACTGCCTGAGTCTATTCTGCTGTATTTTCCAATTGCATATCGATCGAATGAGATAACAGCATTGTACTCCTCAGATGAAATCTCTTTCACATCTATCTCAAGGGACACCAATTCATCGGACATATCCGAAAGGAGTTCCTCGATACTGAAGTCTTCAGCAAAATCATTCAGCTTACGTGTCTCATCAACAAGAGCAGTATTTGACTGCGGCTGACATGAGACAAGAAGCAGCATAAGAATAACAAAGGCTGCAGACATAAACTTCCGCATAAACATATCTCCTCTTTGTTAAGAAGGGCCCACACAATGATGGGCCCTTGGAGGCTAACCTCCACAGTTCAGGGATCAGCACGAACCTCTATCAGCCCAGGTGTTGTCTCCCTGTATGTACCGCCTCTTGTAATCCCGGACTGTATATGTATTCAGCCCGGCAAGCTGCGCTGTCTTCTTATAGCCATAACCGGCATCAAAGAGCCTCAGGCATTCCTGCCTCTTCTCCTTTGGAATCTTCTGTTTCCGGAGGGACTCTTTCTCTTCCATAGTCTTCCTCCTAGAAAATCCGTCCAATCCAGTCATCCAGACTGGACGGACATCATCCTCTGAATTCTCAGAGTTCACACTGTTTAATCAGTTTGCAGGTGCAACAACATTTATTGTTATTGTGCCATACTCCGCGGTCTTTCCATCGTAAGAATAAACAAAAGTATAGCTTTCACCTTCAAGTACACTGAAGTTTGTAGCAGAAGTAGTAAGAGAAGAAACCTCACCATTCCAGGTTGTTCCCTTAACATAACCAATCAATTTTCCTGCTGTTACTGTACCATAATCAACTAGGCCGGCTATATCAAAATCATAAGGATGAGCACCTGCTTCAAGCTGGTTATTCTCGATCTTTTCGTCTTCAAGTGTCAGATAAGCGCCAGAGTTATCGGTCCATGCTTTACCAGTAAATGCAACTGCATTTGTCAGTGTTTCTCTCTGTGTTGCACCGCTCTTATCAACATAGGTTACAACAACATTAACAGAGTTAGCATTATCACCAGAAACAACCTTTGCACCATCTACTGCTGGGATTATCTCAACAATCTTCGGCAGATACTGTGCAGGAATATCCTCGATATTGGATACTCCAAATGCTTTCTTTATGGATTCTTCAGTAAGAGCATAATCATTTACATTAACACTTATTTCACTGTCAATGTAAGCCTTAGCGGCATACTCATCTGTTACCTCTGCAACAAGAGAAGAAATTGTCGGTGCGACATACCATCTACCAGCAACAAGATCAACGGCCTCAGAGTTAACGTCACCAACCTTTACGATGATATTCTCGACTGCTGTCTCACCAATTGTTGTTGGAATATAAGTCTTTGATGTACCACCGAATGTAGCTGTTTTATACTCAACACCATCAATGAAATAACGTACAGCAAGACTACCTACTGATTTGTTCTTTACATCAAGTGTTGTCTCCTGGAGTACCCAGCCACCATCTGTTCCGTTTACTGTGACCTTCCATGTAATAGGATCGCCAATTGCAGGATTTGCTTCATACTCTGGTTCAAGAACAACAGATGTGATTGTTGCTGTAGATGCTACAGTAACATCAACAGGTGTCATCAGATTTACAGTATCTTCTGCACCATATTCATAGGATGCTCCCAACTTAATTGTAGAAACAGCCTTCTCATAATCATATGCATTAATACCATCTGTTGTAAGAGTCAATGTAAGGTTAGGATCATTTACATCGATAACAACTTCAGATGTTGACTTGTCAGCGGCTGTCTTTGTTACCTTTATTGATGTGATTGCACCCTTAACAAGATCAAGTACCTTTCCTTCTGGATAGTACTGCGGATTAAGAGCAAAATCCTCATCAAGAGTAATTGTCATGCTTCCAAGTGTGTAATCAACATACTGAGATTTTGTTGTGATAGATGCCAGTCCAGCAGCGGCAGTATCTGCACCCTTGTACTTTACTCCAACATAGGAATAAGTATCATTTACAACAGTTTTGTCTGTATCATCTTTGTTAGATGTAGCAAAATAGAAATCTTCTGCTGATACTTCATCAGTAATATCCGATGTTTCTCCATTTACAGTAAGGAGTACACGGAAATCATTAAGATCAAGATCTGTATTCTTTGTTCCAATTACAATGCCTTCACCATTGTACTGTACCTTAAGAGCCGTATCCTGATACAAACCTACTGTTACTTTACCATTAACAGGAGCATCGTTAAATGTACCAGTGATAGCAAGACCTGTGAAATTTGATCCTGTTGCATACTTCAGGGAATCAAAATCTGTAAGTGCAAGGCCAGTCTCAGCATTAACAAATGAAAGCTCAAGTCCTTCGATTGTATCTGCAGTAACTGACTTTGTTGTCTTCTTACCAAGGTTATCAATTCCAGTAGCATTGACCTTGATCTTTGATGCATCAAGATATGAAGCAAGATCATCGGCATCAGCATAATCGAACTTTGGAATATTATATGTATTTGTTGCAAAGCCTGTTACGCTCTGTACTTCCTCAAGCTCTGAGGAAATTGACTGGGAAACAACAACAGGTACAAGATATTCCGAACCTACTGTTCCTTTCGCTGCAAGGCTCTCAGCAAGTGTAACGCGGAAATTCGATTCAAATGTCTCGTTATCCTTGTTTTTATCAACATCGATTGCAATCGGACCAGCAGAATAATCAGTGCTTGTAAGAACAAGAGTCTGATCACCTGCATAATGTGCTGTTACCTCTACCTGGTCTGGTGTTACAGCTATTGTTGCAGCTGAACCATTCCATGCAAATGCTTCAACTGTTGCAACTGCAGTAATGTAATCAATTGCATAAACATTGATGTCAGCTGTCTTTTCAACAGCCTTTCCATTCAGATCAGTACCAGCGGATGCTGTGACAGTATCTCCGAAGGACACTACTCCGTTCTTGTCATTATCATTGAATGTCAGAATGGATGCTGGAACATCTCTATACCCATTTGAATAGAGATATTTCACACTCACTGTGAAATTCGATGAATTGAAAGTCTGTCCTTCAAGGAAGTCTGTTGCCTGTGTGATTACGACATCAGACGGGACATCCGGATATTTTGTCTCGTTGGAGCAGCCCATCAGGAGAGCCAGCAACACAAGACCGACTGTAAGAAAAATGCTTGATTTTCTTGCCATATCTCTCAACCCTCTTTTTTAAGATTCTGATGTGATTTTACCCCCCTTAATGGCAAAGGTCAAGTTTTGCCCCCCTTTTTTATGAAAAAAGTTCCCCCTCAATTTTAATTAATTATCATCAAAATAGATTATTTTTATAAAAATATATTCTATTTTTATTGTTTTGCGTACTTCATAGCTATTTTGAGAAACAAAAGCAGGAAATTTTGAAATTTGTGATAGCACCTATTTTTTCTTACTTTCGAAGACTAGGAATTTACATACCTAAAGTAAAAGCATACCCTTCAGTTCCCATCCGGATATGCCATGTATAAGTCAATTGGTTTCACACAGCTTATTGATGCTCTTGAGTCTCATACATGAAACAGAATTCTCCAAGTCGGATTACCACCTCCTTGAGAGTTTCATAGTACTTTGTCAGCATTTTCAATCTGATGCTGTAATCAGTAGACATCCTTACACAATCTCCGTTGTGGAAATACGCACAGCGCTCTGCATAAATCAAATCAAGGAAGATCTTACGGTCGAAGATATTCGGCCTCATACTGACTATATTCCACATATTATGGACATTCTTTTGCAAGGATCTGCTCTCAGACTGCTGTTCCAGGTGATAAAAGTAAGACTCAAGGCCGAACTTTGAGATCTCATCGTTCAAGGACCGTAAATACTCAATACCATCCATAGCACATCCATCTATGCTCTCTGATATCTCTGTCCCACAGGCTGAAATCCACTTGTATCTGGAATGATCATCCTCATTCTTCAGGCCAAGGCTTTCCGCATATTGCAATAACGCTTCATAGACTGTCCACATATCAAGAAGGCGGTATATCTGGCAATAGCAATCCTTTACAGCCTTGGTCTTTGTCAGCGAGTATTCATTTCCGATACTTACACTAAGATCCAACGAAAGAAGAAATCTGATGTAAAAGACTCTCCCCTCCCTTTTCGTATCCTTATCTCCTTCGGGATAAGAGGAGACAAGGATTTCCCTTGCTTTAATGAAATTATCTATCATGGTTTCTTTTTTACAGAAAAATTATGATAAGTCAAACAATAAATTATATAATAATGCAAAATTAACAGGGTATTTCATAATTTTCATGAAATAAGCAAGACAAATCTTCTCAGATAGCTTTCTATCGAGTAGGAGGTATCTGAGAAGATAAACCTCTCAGAATCCCGTCCTCTCACACCGCAACGTGCGTACCGTTCGGTATACGGCGGTTCCTAAATCGCGGTATGTACCCTCTGGTACACGTCATACAGAAACACATAGCCTGCTCTCCGGAGCAGATTGTTGTTAACCCATTTGCTTACCTGATGGAATCCAGAGAATGCCCAATAACCTTGTCTTGCGTTGGCAACCTTGAGGGCATCTTCATGCTTGGCATTGCAGTTCTTGGTGAAGAATGCATAGCGTGACCGAGGCCTCCAGTACCTTCTGAATATCAGACACCTGATGCGGTGTCTCAGCCATTCATCAAGCGCTTGCAATTTCTTCTTTGCATTAGCATATCTGAAGCAACTCACCCATCCTGTTATCTTCTGCGAGAGCATCATCTTCAGCTGTTCCCAGCTTAGATTCGTCTTCCCCGCAGTTATCTCCTTCAGGGTGCTCTTCATCTTAGCCATGCTCTTCTCATGGATGCCAAGGGCAATCCCCCCTTCGCCGTTCCGCCAGAATGAGTGGCCGAGGAATTTCACGTTGTCAGTTATCTTCCTGACCACGGTCTTCTCCCTG
>CALXKZ010000022.1 GCA_944389065.1 uncultured Spirochaetaceae bacterium | reverse complement strand
GGGTCCTGAGGGTGAACAGGTCCAGCTACTACAAGCATTACCGCAGCGGCAAGAGCGCGAGGGCCAGGGAGAATGAGGAGATCAGGAGATGCATACTTCTGATATATTCCAGCCATTCCAAGCGGCCAGGGGCCTACAAGATACAGCATCTTTTAGAGCGTGAATATGGCATAAAGATAAGCGCGGGAAGAGTGTACCGGCTTATGAAGGGGATGAATCTGCCGAGGATGTCCACGGCCATAAGGCCGAAGAGCAGGAAGATGAATGATGATGAGGGAGGATGCGAGAACCATCTGAACCGGGAATTCAGGCAGGACAAGCCGAATGCCGTTTGGTGCAGTGATTTCACATATATACGCACCGATGAGGGCTGGGCATACCTATGCGTGATCATCGATCTTTTCTCAAGGAAGGTGATCTCATGGACACTCTCCGCACGGCATTCCGTGGATTTCGTGAAGGATACATTTCAAAAGGCATTCAGCGAGCGTGGCAGGCCGGAGGGGCTTCTCTTCCATTCCGACCGTGGCAGCGAATACACATGCAAGGAGTTCAGGGACCTGCTGGACCAGTGCTCCGTGCTTCAGTCGTTCTCTGCCAAGGGCTACCCTTACGACAATTCCGTCTGCGAGAGCTTCTTCAAGTATCTGAAGATGGAAGAGACCGACAGGAAGCATTACAGAACAAGAGAGGAACTCAGGCTTGATCTTTTCTCTTATATCGATGGTTATTACAACTCAAAGAGGATTCATTCCTCTATTGGCTACAAGACACCAAATGAGATTGAAAAGGAGTTTTTCATGAACAACTGCTAATCTTTTCTTTTTCTTGTCTACTATATTGACTGTGGTTCAAGACGGAGCACAATGAAGTTGCACCGTGCCAGCATGAGATGGCACCGATCTTCGACAATGCGAACAAGGCAACCGATGCCAACCAGCTGACTATGGAGATGATGAAGAAGATTGCGGAGAAGCATGGCTTTGCATGCCTTCTTCACGAGAAGCCGTTCGAAGGCATAAACGGCTCTGGAAAGCATAACAACTGGGCACTCAGCACTGATGAGGGCGAGAACCTTCTGGATCCTGGGAAGACTCCTCATGACAATGCGTAGTTCCTGCTGTTCCTCACAGCTATAATAAAGGCTGTTGATGAGTATCAGGATCTCCTTAGGATAAGCGTTGCAAGTGCTGGTAATGATCACAGGCTCGGAGCGAATGAAGCGCCTCCTGCAATCGTGAGCATCTTCGTCGGTGAGGAGCTTGACAGGGTAATCTCATCTATTATCGAAGGTAAGGCTCTCGAGGAAGTAGGGCGCGAGAAGATCGATATCGGGACAAGCGTGCTTCCTAAGCTTGCAAAGGATAATTCCGACAGGAACAGGACAAGTCCGTTTGCTTTCACAGGCAACAAGTTCGAGTTCAGGATGCCAGGCTCTTCGTTCAACATCGCATGTACTAACGTGATGCTCAATACAGCCGTAGCGGATGCCCTGCATTCCTTTACATCGGAGCTTGAGAAAGCCGAGGATTTCAATACTGCATTATCTTCGCTCATAAAGAGAGAGCTTACCCAGCATCGCAGGATACTCTTCAACGGCAACGGATACAGCAGGGAATGGGAGGAAGAGGCAGAGAGAAGAGGTCTTTCGAACTACAAGACCACACCCGATGCTGTAGTACATTACTGCGATAAGAAGAATGTGGAGCTCTTCGTGCGCAATGGCATCTATACCGAGAAGGAGATGCGTTCGCGTATGGAGATAACCCTTGAGGAATATCAGAAGGTGATACATATAGAGGCCGCTGCAATGAGTGAGATGCTTCACAGGGAAGTCCTTCCTGCCTGTATACGCTATTCATCAAGACTTGCCGATGATGTCCTTATGAAGGAGAGAATCGGAATCGAGGATGAAAGCGTAAGGGAACTCTGCCGCAAGACGACAATGCTTGTATCAGAGCTTGCGGATGCCGTGACTGCGCTTGACGATGTGTCATCTAAGACATCTGATGATACAGAGGAAGCTGCACGTTATGCCGTTGACAGGATAGTCCCCGCGATGGGAAAGGCAAGGGAGATTTCCGACAAGCTTGAGACCATCGTCGACAAGTCATTCTGGCCGATGCCGACATATTCTGAGATCCTTTTCTATGTCTGACCTTTGGCCTTCCTCCTGAAAAAAAGGGGGAAGGCTGTTTATAATGATGGTATGAAGAGACTGTTTCTCATTGTCGTTGTTATAATCTCAGCTTCTGTTCTTTATGCCTCTGCCTCCGGTGACAGATTCATGGAGAGCCTTGCAATCGCAGGCTACAGCCCGGAGGAGGTGTATGAGGAAGAGAGCGGAATCACAATATCCATCGGAGCCAGTATCGGATACTATGGTGGCTATCAGATACCGGGGTATATGCGTCTCGGTGTCACTTTCATACAGGGCGTAATGGAACGGGGATCGATGATGCTCGGTTTCCGGTTTGATGGCTCGGCATATACATATTGGGATGGAAAAAGCTATCCTGGATATGATATCGCGGCATCATTCTATTCAGCGTTCCCCCTTATTGAAGATGATTCATTCTCCTTGCTTGCAGAGGCATCTCTAGGCGCTGGATATATCCACAGCATGATGGACTCAGGGTACGAATCCGATGGTGTTGCTATACGTATGATGTTAGGTATTGTCACAAGACTCAGCTTCGGACTCGATATTGCTCTTGAGGTCGCTCTTGATCCGATATGCTATTCAGATCAATACCTGTTTGCCTTCGCAGTGCTTCCTGCTCTGAGCGTGAGATATACGTTCTGATCACATACGGAGAAATTACAGGAAAACATTTTCTTGTAGATTATAAGCGGGCATTATTATCTTCATAACATGCTGAAAATGAATGAATAGAATGGAATTTGTATATTGACATAATACCCCCCCCTGGTAGGCTATTGCTAGGAGGTTTTATGAAATCGATTAAGACAATAATTGCGATAATCACAATTGTTCTTGTTGCTGTTTCATGCTCACCGTATAGGTATATCGTTTTCTTCCCTACTTATGATAATAATGATTCCGTTCCAGCGGAGCCCGTATGGGATGGAGAATCTGCATCGACTGATTGGTATGAAGATAATCAGACGGAAGAATCATTCTCTGTTGATTCAGCAGAAGATCTGAAGGGACTTGCAGAGCTCGTAAGTGCCGGTACGGATTTCAGCGGCAAGACAATCGATCTTGCTGATGATGTGGATCTAGGTGGTCATGTGTGGGAACCGATAGGTGCTGGAAAGCGTGAAGGAGCTGCGAAAGTCTTCAATGGTTCTTTCAATGGTAATGGTCATACGATTTCCAATTTTACAATCGAATATACAACTGAGACAATGGATGACGGCCAGGCAATCGGTTTCTTTGGAAATGTAGAAGGCACATCTGAGAATCCTGCAAAAATAGAGAATCTCAATTTTAAGGATGCTGTCATTGCCAGCAGCTCTAATACCGCAGGTGTTGCAGTCGGTTATGCAGTGTATGCGGATATAAGCGACATTACAGTTAAGAATAGTACTGTAAAGGCTTATCAGGGAGCTGGTGCTGTAGTAGGTCGTCTGTATCACAGTGGCTCTATTGAAAATTGCAGGAACATAAACACATCAGTTATTACAAGTACATTTGGCAATGAAGACTGGGTTGTCCCAGAAGCTACAAGTTATCCATACAATGCCGGCGGTATTGCAGGCGCGGCTCAGGAAAAGACTCCCGGTGTATTTATCAATATCAAGGGGAATACAGTCCAGCTTACAGATCCATCTGTCACAATCCATGCTGAGTACGAGCCTGTTGGAGGTATTGTTGGAACATATCATGCACAGAATGGCTCAACAGGAGAGTTCTCCGGCAATACAGTAGAGGTTGTAAGTACAAACCAGATTATTGCTGATGAGTTTGCTGGAACGGCTAGTACACAACGAGGCTGGTTCGTAGGTGGGTATGCAAGTGGTATTAAAACCACTATCAAAGACAATACTTATATCGTTGATGGTGGTAATACCCCTGTTGAGTCTGGCAATCCTATGATTGAAGACTGAAAAAGATATGGCCTGCACTTTTCTGCAGGCCATCAAGCTGATTCAAGCTTTTCTATCAGATTCCAAGCATAGCCTTAAGGCTTGCTTCATCCCTTGTTCCTACTGCTCTGTTCACTACCTCTCCGTTCTTGAATACAAGAAGGGTAGGAATCGACTGAACATCAAATGCTCCTGCAAGGTCAGGATTCTCATCGACATTGCACTTCACAACCTTCGCACCTGCAAGATTTGCATTCTCGAGGATTTTTGACTGTATTCTGCAAGGTCCGCACCACGGTGCCCAGAAATCAAGAAGGACAGGTTCCTTTGCCTTCAGCACTTCTTCTTCGAATGTAGCCTTTGTTATCTCAATCATATTTCACCTCTCAGTTTTCTGTTTTCCAGAAGATAATCATGGGAATATATAAGTGGCAAGTACTGCGAATATTCCCTTTGTATCGGTAAGTCCGAGGACAGGGAATGCCACGGATGATTCTGGAAGGAGGGATGCTGACCATAGGGAATCAAGGCGTTCATATATTCCGCCGTTTCTCCTTGTTATTCCTCCATCCACTTCCGCAGTGAAATGAGTTCTCCTGTAAGTATCTATGTAAGAGCTATCGGAAAGATAATCGGATATCGCGAATGAGTGCGGGGTGCGGTAAGTGAACGGCGTGAATTCAATCCAGTCTTCCGTTATCGGTTCGGAAGAGGAGAGAGCGATGATGCGCTCCCTGTCAGCCATAGACATATCCGCATTCTGCACTGTCTTCAGATTCTCTTCAGATTCAGCGCTTATGCTCTCAAGCCATGCTCCGATTCCTTCAGCAGAGGAAGGAAGAGCTGCCTGGAGATATACAGGGGCAATGTCAAAATCCTTCGTAGTTGTTATGAAGAAGGATGCTTTGACTGCATCTGCGCTCTTCAGAAGCGGTTTGTGGAGTATTGTTCCGCCTTCAAGCGTCACCGCATCCCATCCGGCGGTTCTCGCGCCTTTTACCTGATTTGCAAGCGAGCCTGTGAGCACTACAAAGTCTGGAGAGAGATCTGCAGTGGATGCAAGGATCCTTGAAATATCCGCATCGCTGATTTCCTCCTCCCCAAGAGGAAGGAAGAGAATCTGGAATGTGTTGATTCCGTTTTCTGCAGTGGCATTTGTCCTGAGCGGTGTATAGATATGAGGGAATGTGATTTCCGAGATAT
>CALXKZ010000021.1 GCA_944389065.1 uncultured Spirochaetaceae bacterium | reverse complement strand
GTCTGGCACTCGGACAGATTCGGTGCTGAAAGCTTCATGTTGGCATGCTTTCTCATAGCAGCCTTTGATTTGGATGTTTTATACTTAGGAGTTGCCATTTCTTACCTCTCTGGAATTTAATCACCCTAATTAAAGAATTTTAGCAGATGCGATATACAGCGTCAACAATCTGCCTCTTGAACATATGACATAAAAGCTTATCGCGTCAAGAGGTCCGGGAAGAAGAAGGCTTTATAGTGCCTCAGAGCCTGCTGCATTCTCAATAGCTTTTAGCCATGCGTCGAATAATGGAACTGAATTCCTCATCTGGTCAACCCCTATCCTTTCCGCAATCGGAATCCCTGTTACTGTCTTCTTGTATGAAGGGAACCACTGCTCAAGCCTTTTCGAAGGAGCTGTTTCCCGGCTGTTGTTGATTCTTTCCAGATCACCGGAGAACTGTATGATGACATCATCTATCCTTTCCTTCCTGATATTCAGCCCATCGGCAAGAATCTCTGTATCGCTGAAAAGCAATGTCTCAAACTCATGCACAACGAAAAAAGGGAATGAACCTATGCTTTATAGGGATATCAGGAAGCAACTCCTTAATTCCATTCATCGTGTTTGAGACAAGAATCTGCTCAATCTGAGCAGGGGATGAATTCATAGGAATGCTATCCAGCCCCGGCACTCAGCGAGTCCATAGTAATCGAGGAACAGCGTGACTATGGTATCCTCTCTCTGTTTAAGGTGCCTGATGATGTCATTCCTTACCTTGACGAATTTGACATCACCACCCTTCTGCCCCGGCTTCGATACCTGTGTAGCATGCATCCCGATATTCCTGTATCCAAGGTATGGGGCAAGTATGCTATTGATGAATTTCTCTTCTGTAGCTCCCTCAACGATAGCTATGGCTTCTGCAACCTATTCATTGACAGGACCTCACTCAAGGACATTCTTCGTCCATAGCTCTCCTACAGAATAATCTTCAAGCCAGACAGAGAACGAATCAGGATCAAGATGCTTCAGAACAGAAGCACCCTTCTCCCTGCCCATTACGATGATATCATCAATACCAAACTGATCGATTAGGAGCGGAGACTGCGTAGCAGCAATTATCTGAGATCTCTTTGATGCGGCTCTTAGCAGTTCTGCAAGTATCGATATAGCAGCAGGGTGAAGCCCAAGCTCCGGCTCATCAATGACAATCGTTGATGGTGGATCAGGCTGTATCAGGGCTGCGGCAAGACAGATGAAACGTATCGAACCATCTGACAAATGATAAGGCTGCATAGGGAAATCCGAACCTTTCTGCTTCCACGTGAGCCTGACCTTCGAAGCATCCCCCATCTGGACCGGATCAAGGATGAAATCATCAAAGAAAGGCATCACAAGGCGGACAGATTCCCTTATCTCATCATAGTTCCTTGGATATCTATCCCTGAGATTCAGGAGAAATGGTGCGATATTCGAAGCATTCTCCCGAAGTCTTTTATTATCCTCTACTATCTCATATCTCCGCATCGGAGCCGTCGGGCTGGTATCATGGAAATGGTAGACCATCCAGTTTGATATGGAATCATAGACATAATACCCCGCGCCCCTGTATTCAGGGAAAGACTCATTCAGCTCTTCTTTCTGCTCCGGCAGCCTGCTTTCCAGGGAGGTATCACCATAATCCCTCCAGGAATCAGCATCAAACCTCCGCCTTTCAGACAGAAGAAATGTGGAATCAACGGTAGGCCTGAATTCAGCATCATATGAATTGACGCCATTCCCTGATGAGATGAAGTCAAAAGCAATCTCCATCTTACTGGTTTCCTTCGGTCCATTGAAAAGGAAGCTGTCAGCGCCCCCATTGCTGCGGATATAGTCGGAGAACCTATTATTGATCATTGCTGAGAGCATATGGAAAATCTGGATGAAATTGCTTTTACCTGTTCCATTGGCTCCTATGATGATATTCAGATCATTCAGCTTGAAATCAACTACTTCCCGGAAGGATTCAAAACCTTTGATTGTGATATTCCTTATGCCTCTGTTCATTTTTCAATCCTCGGAATCTGAATATGCTCCTGAATATCATAGCATGCCATGCAGTAATCAAGCTATGTGCATCGCACATTGAAGCACTTTCTATTTGTGATTATCCTTTAGCCATGAAAATCCTCAGGGAGCTATATCTCATCCCGGTATATATCTACAAGCTGCTCATCAGTCCTTTCACAGGACCATGCTGCCGCTATACGCCTTCCTGCTCGATATACATGATGGAAGCTGTAAAGAAGCATGGCATAATAAAGGGCACGATAATGGGCACAGCAAGGCTTCTGAGATGCAGGAAGAGCTTCCTCGGCGGACCTGACCCAGTCCCTGACGAATGGTCATGGCAGAGGATAAAGTCGGACTGGGAAGCCTACAGGATCAGGAGCAGATAGCCTTCACGAAGCTGAAGATCACCTGCATTGCATTCTCGTTATAGCCACCTTCAGGGATTATGAGATCAGCATACTCCTTCGTCGGCTCGATGAAGCTGAAATGACCAGGACGGACTACTTCCGTATACTGCTCGATAACACTCTCCACGGTCCTTCCACGCTCCGCTATATCCCTCTTCA
>CALXKZ010000020.1 GCA_944389065.1 uncultured Spirochaetaceae bacterium | reverse complement strand
AACTTTTCCTGCTTCTTCCATATCGGGGCACTGCTTCTTAGGGGATTTCTCCTTGTCGTCCACAGTCGGCCTCTCCACAGGCTTGACTTCCCCAGCGACCCTGGGTAGGGAATCTCTTCCAATCTTTGCTATCATCTTTGATGCATTTCCGTCCCTATCATGCACAGTATGGCATGCGGGACACTCCCATGTGCGGATGCTTAGCCCTTCGAAGCCCTTCAACTCCATGTTCTCATATCCGCAGCGGCTGCAGGTCTGAGTGCTTCTGGCAAACCGGGGAATCACGACGAGAATCTTCCCATTCCTTCCGCACTTGTACTCAAGCTGCCTCCTTATCTCTCCGAAGGAGACGTCGGAAAGGGAATATGCAAGATTGCGGTTCTTCAGCATGCCTTTGACGTTCAGATCCTCTATGGCTATCACATCAGCTTGGCTTTCGCTGACCTGATAAGTCATCTTATGGATTGCGTCGCTCCGCACTGCATTGATCTTCTCCTGCATCTTTGCAACCTTCACTCTCGCCTTTTCCCTATTTCTCGAGACCTTCTCCTTCCTCGATAACGCCTTCTGCCTCCTTCTCAGAAGCTTCTCGTATCTCCTGGCACCCTTCACATTCCGGAACACCCTGCCATCGGAGCATACGGCCATCTCCTTTATCCCGAGGTCTATGCCGAGAATGTCGAACTTTTCTATCTCATCCTCTCTGAATGCTTCAGGGATTTCAGGGGACTTCCTTCCATCTTCCATCAGAAGGACTGCGTTGTACTTACCGCTCCTCTCTATCCTTATCGTCACAGAGCACAGCTTACCCTCGATCCTCCTGTGGAAGACGGCACTGATGTCTCCGATCTTCGGTATATGTACAGTACTCCGTCTGAAATCCAGTCTGCATGACTGGGGATTAAGGAAGCTGTCCCCGTTCCTCTTCTTCTTGAACTTAGGGAATCCTGCCTTCTTCCTGAAGAACGCCTTGTACGCCTTCACTATGTTCTTCGACACCTGCTGGAGGGACTGTGCGTTCACCTCCGCAAGCCAGGAATATTCCTTCTTGAGATCCAGGATATAGCTGTTGAGCTCATACTCGGAGACGAAGCGCTTTTCCTTCTCGTATACGCTCTTCTCCCAGCTCAGGAGAGCATTGTACAGGAAGCGGCATGAGCCGCCGGAGCGCCTGATCTGGCCCTCCTGTTCCTCTGTCGGGTATATCCTGACAACGTATCCTGTGAGCATGGTTTATTATAACATGGCTGCCGATTCATCTCCACCTTAGTCTCCGATTTGAAGGTGGAGTCCTCTCGGCTGATTGTGATAGAAGAGAGGAGATACGCCGACAAGTACGGCTATCTGGTGAAGCCTGGCATGCAGCTGCATAGGCTGGGTATCAGCTTCTCCTCCAGGACCAGGTCCATAGAGGACTGGAAGTGCTGCTAGGCATTTGCTGGCCTCTATCGTTGACAATCATCGATTGATCATTAGCTATACATAGTTATAATTGAAATTATAATAATCTGGAATATAATAGGAATATGCGGATGGAATTCGCAAACAGGACCAAGGAGCTTGAAGCGCTTGAAAGGCAGTACAGGGAAGAGGTATCTTCATTCGTCGTCATCTATGGCAGGAGGCGCGTAGGCAAGACGACCTTGATTTCCAGGTTCCTGGACAGCCATCCTGATTCGCTGTATTTCCTGGCGACGGAGGAGGCCGAGCATATCAATCTTGCCGAGTTCAGGAAGCAGGCAGCTGCCTTTATCGGCAATGGCCTCCTTGCATCTTCAGATGCGGACTGGCTGACGGTATTCAGGTATCTTGCAGAGTACAGGACCCGATCCAGGAAGGTCATTGTAATCGATGAATTCCAGTATATAGGGGAGAGCAATAAGGCATTCCCGTCAATCATGCAGAAGGCCTGGGATACTGTGCTCAAGGGTTCCGATACCATGCTGATAATCTGCGGTTCCATCATCAGGCTCATGGAATCGCAGGTCCTGATGTATGGCAGCCCCCTCTATGGGCGGCGCACTGCCCAGATCAGGCTGAAGCAGATTCCCTTTAGATATTATCATGGCTTCTTCCCGGGAATGGGCGATGATGAGCTTGTGCCGTATTATGCGTTCACCGGCGGAGTTCCCAAGTATGTCGAATCAGTCAAGCCATATGGTTCCGTATTCGAGGCGATTGACAGCTCTGTCCTCAATACCGAGCACTATCTCTATGAGGAGCCTTATTTCCTGCTGCGCCATGAGGTGAGCGAAATCGGCAGCTATTTCTCGCTGCTGAAGTCAATCGCCATGGGGAACAGGAAGCTTGCCGATATCGCAGCGTCGGTGGGCGTTCCACAGAATAGGCTGACAAGCTATCTGAAGACCCTTATGGATATGGATATGGTCGAGAGGGAAGTCCCTGTCACCGAAACGAATCCGGAGAAGAGCAAGAGCGGACTCTACAGGATAAAGGACAACTTCGTTTCCTTCTGGTTCAGGTTCATCTATCCTTACAGGGCGTATATCGAGAGAGGCGAGACCGCCTATGTCAGCAGGCTCATAAAGGAAAGGTTCATAGAGAGCCATGTCTCCTATGTCTATGAGGATATCTGCAGGGAGAGGATGTGGGACCTTTCCGCAGCCGGAGCATGGGACTTCCCCTTCGATAGGGTCGGAAGCTACTGGGGAAAGGCCTGCAGTAAGGTTGATATCGTTGCCATCGATGATTCCTCCGGGCATCTTGTCTTGGGAGAGTGCAAGTATTCATCATTTCCCAAGGACCTTGATGTCCTCCATAGCCTTGAAGAGAAGGGCAGGGCACTGTCCAGGCTTACAGGCACCGATGATGTCAGATACATCATCTTCTCCAAGTCAGGCTTCACTGAAGGCATCAGCTCTGCTTGTAGCAACAGGAATAACCTGAAGCTGATGATGAGCCTATCTGAGAAGCGATAGGCTACATCTCATATCTGACGCTAAGCCCGAAGCCGAGCCTTGCCAGAGCGCACTTGAGCTCAATCTCAAGCCCTGTCCAGTCAAGGCCGAGGATTATGTATTTATGCTCGTATCTAAGGCCAAGGGAAAGATTCTCGTTGAAATCATATGAGAATCCGATCTTGGGTATGGCAAATGGGTCGAAGCCGACTGTTGTCTGATTTACCCATAGAAGCTGGTTGAGGATATCGCTGATCTCGAATTCGATATGCCATGGACCGCTATCCCAGAGAAGGGTAAATGCAGCATCCGGTGGGATATAGTATAGATTCTCGTCGTAATGGAACTGGAAAGTTGTACTAGCAATATCAAAGGCGGTGAAGTACCAGTAGGTCTGCATCGAAGGGATATTCCTCAGGTCTGCAACAAGCCTGATTTCATCATTTGCCCTGAACATGAACCCAAGATTCATCTCAATGCCGAATCCAAGGTCGAATCTGTTTGAAGCAAAGAGCGGAAGAATGCTTCTGGCTACTTTCGCATCAAGCATGTACTGCGTATCGGAGATGGTTCTGAAGATGAGTGATGGAGATACTGAGAGACCGATGGCGAAGTCCTCATCAACGCCTATGAACGTTCCATAGCCGAAGTCACCTCTTACCATTGCATAAAGGTCATTTCCGTATTTGAAGTCACCAGAGCTTTCATCATAGAAAAGCGATGGAACTCCATCGAAGATGAGGTAGAAGCCTGCATTCCATCCGAACCCGTTGCTTATGTTCCCGCCATAGAATGAAAGGGACGCATCAAGCTCGCCTTTGATGGAGGATGAGTCAAACAGGCCAAGGCCTTCCTTATATGCATTGATGACTGCAAGGTCCCTGTTTCCCATATCCAGGCTGCTGAATCGGTTCTCCAGGTAATCCCTTATATAAAAGGCATTTTCATCCACAGAGGAAGATATAGCTGGAAAGGAGGGATCGAAATTGAAGATCCTGCTTAAGATCTCATAGTTGTCATAAAGATATTGGTCATCCTTGGCATTGAGGAAATCCTCAAGCTGTGTAGCCAAAGGACTCAGCGCCTTTGTTGGATCTGTCAGGAAATTGAACATATCAGTATCAAGATATCCTGATACTTTGAATCCAAAAGGAGTATCTTCTTCCATTCCTGCTAGTAGGGCAGGACTGTCAAAGACTGTTTTATCTAGGCTGTCCCTTACCGGAATAATGGCTGCTGAAAGACTGAGGCAAAATAACAAGCAGAAAAACAATAACGTTATTTTTTTCATGCTCATCCTCAATCTGGTTGCCTTATGAGCGAATAAGTATATTCATTTTCTTCGAAAATGTTGTTGTTTGGACTAGGGTTCTTGCGAAGAGCATCGTTTCCTGGACCTATGACTAAATCTGGTATCGCGAATGGACTATCAGTTATTTTGTTATAGAACACAAGATAACAATTGCCATTTTTTTCTTTAAAATTAATTGTTGTCGTAGTTATTGCTTGTGCATTCATCATTGAAGATTCTGATGTTACCGTAGATATTATTGAATCTAGATTGTTTGATTTTACAGTACAAGATACCAATTCAGCGGTATAGGTTGAAGAATTCCATTTTGCATTATTCCAATTATACCCAGATTTATCGATACTAGATGCATTATTAGATTCCCCAAGAGTAGGTGTTGGATCATACATTGGCGATATTCTTATTTCACTAAAGTTGTTTAAATATGGGCTGTTTGGGGTGGTATAAAGAATATCTTCTTCTGATGTATATATATAATAGCCTAACTCTGTACCAGGCTTGATGCTCTCTGCATCCTTTACAGTTACAGCAAATTGAGTTGCATAATTACCATCTTTAGAGGAGGTAGCCTCCCAGATATATTCTCCAGCAAATGATTCAGTCTTGAATTTAATATTGTCAAAGGGATTGCCATTGATAGCTATTCCGAATGAATAATCTGTCTTGCTGACCAATGCCATATCGTCGGTGAAGATTCTTATGCCAGATTCAGTTTGCTCAGATTTCAGCTTATCCGCAATTGAACCTGAGAAGGATATAGAGTATCCGGCAGGCATTTTCTCGGAGACAGGGATTTCTACACTGTATCTCTGCCTTCCAATTGTTTCTGTTTGCTTTGTTAACTTACTTGTATATGTAAAAGGATCAGTAGAGACGGCAGCGTTTTCTTCTGAAATAGATTCATTGTAGACAGCTGCTTTGAAGTTTGCAGTGAAGAGGCCTGTACCGAATGTCTCAGCAGGGAATGTAACGGATTCGGCATAGGAGTCTGTGGCAAATGGTTCTTCTGTTCCATCGATAAAGATACATACATTTTTGTTGCCGTTATCAATGATGTCGGAAAGGGTAAGCGAACCATCTTCGTTGATAGTGAATCTTATTGAATCAACTGCTCTTGGATCATATTCGGCAACTTCTAGTGTCTGTGTCCCGGATCCGAATTTCTCATCACCGGTTACCTTGTGGGATATTGTGAGAGTAATAGCGCTTTCACCGATTCCTTCAAGAGTGTAGGGGAGCTGTGAGGAAGTGAATTCAACAGACTGATCATTGAAATCTACCTTATAGGTCATGTTTCCAGAATCGACTTCTGAATTTGCTTCAAGCCTGACACTGTCTTTCTTCCTGGCCCTGGCAATGAAATCAGGGACGTTGTCACCAATCTGCACCTTGATTTCAAAGACCTTGACGAAAAGCCATTTAGGGGTCTCCGACGATGTCGAGGCATAAAGCCTGAGCTGGGATGCTGCCCTTGCCTTGCCGAAAGCAGCTTCCAGCTGAGCCTTTTCTACCTTATATGTATAGTATCCGTTGGAGAATGTCCTGTTTTCGTTTGAAAGCGCGACTATATTATCAGTAGTAACGCTGTATCCATATAGAGCGGCATTGGGGATTGCCTTGAATGTCAATGTAATAGTCGTACCATCATCTACTGCAGTTATTTCGAAATCCTCGCCGATTTCGAGTCCTGCACCGCTTTCATCAAGATCGTCTGCATTGAATGGAGAGCATGATGCGATGATAAGAATCATGAAAAGCAACAATGATGATATCTTCAGCAGTCTTGTTTTCATTCCGTCCATATGATGCACAGAAAACTGTATCGATGCAATATCGAACAAAAATATCGTATCGTGTTCGTTTTCTTCGATAGTAATATTTCCCTATTGACTTGCCTTCCTGAAGATAATTGTACAAAGTACTTTACTTTTGTTCGATTTCTTTGTTTAATCACCATGGGAAATTTCTAAGAAAAAAAGAAGGTGGAAATGATACGCAAATTCCGTTGGATAGCTTTAGTTCTGGCTGTTTTCATGGTTGTTTCATGCACGTCTGGTACACCGGAGGGAAGAGGTTCCGTGGAATTCAGGATTGGCGGAAGCTCTGGAAGCAAGACGCTTCTTCCCGAAGAAATTGCAGATCCTGATTATTATTCCTTTAC
>CALXKZ010000019.1 GCA_944389065.1 uncultured Spirochaetaceae bacterium | reverse complement strand
TTTTCCGGATGCTGACTCTGAGCTTCCGCCTGCAACAAGCACGCCAGGCACGAGAATCAGAGCTATGAGAATAGCGATAATGAACTTCTTCATTCAGTCCTCCTTTTTCTCAGAGGATAAAATGAAGTCAAAGATCATACATCACCACAATTCTTTATTTTAGGTTGCACTTTTTTATATGTGGTTGCACAAATTGCCAAAGGTTGCAGATTTTAATCATGGTAGCGTGATGGTTATTATTGTTCCTCCGCTCTGTTCACTGCAGACATCAATAGAAACATCATTGCCATAAAACAAACGCAATCGCTTCATTGTATTTGCAAATCCGATACTGACATTGCTCCCATCTGATGATATAGCTGCCCTGACTTTCTCCAATGTAAAGATGTCCATTCCAATGCCATTATCTGAGACCGTTATGGATATTCCCCCGTTGTGCATCTTTGAGATACAGATATCAATCCGGCCTCTATACGTAATATCCCGGAATCCATGCTGAATGGAATTCTCAACCAGCGGCTGGAAAAACAATTTCATGATCTTGGCGTTCAGAATATCTTCTGCAATTTCCCAGTTGACCTCAAATAAATCCGGGAAACGATATTTCTGGATAGCAATATAATCCTTTGTATATGAAATCTCATCAGCAAACGTCACCATTTCCATAGGATCAGAAACAGTATATTCAAGAAGCCGTGTCAGATGCTCAATCATATCAGTGACAACG
Organism: uncultured Spirochaetaceae bacterium; assembly: GCA_944389065.1. GTDB lineage: Bacteria > Spirochaetota > Spirochaetia > Sphaerochaetales > Sphaerochaetaceae > Ornithospirochaeta. The sequence continues at coordinate 45,473 of CALXKZ010000019.1, read as the reverse complement.
CTAGGACCATTACCAAGCTTCATAGACTCCCAATAAACTGCATTGAGAGTATTGTAGAGAAAATGCGGATTGATCTGAGCCTGTAATGCAGTCAGCTCAAGGCTTTTCTGATGAGCTTTCAGGTATTTTGTTTCAAGAAAAGCCTGAAGGATGTTATGAACTATCTGCGTATAGAGATCACTGTTCTTCTTTACTGCCTCAATAGTCCGGCCGCTCTCTGACTGATTAAGGAGATTGATTATCTCCTCAATCCACAGATTGTTCTTTCTGGTGATTCTTCCGGCAACAATTATGCTGCTTATCGAAGAGATTATTATCAATAAGATCAGCTCCAGAAGAATTGTATAGAATACTTTATCAACCTCCGAAACAGGCCTCAATACATAATATGTCCAACCCATCCGGGAAGATGGAAGAACCCAGTAATAATACGCTGTGTTCTCGATATCAATACCACCTGACATCTTGTTTTCGCCTATCAGATAAGAAGGGAATTCCGTATCACTGAATGAAAGCAGTTCATTATCATTCTGGTCCATTACGAAAATCTTATCCTCGGGAAATGAGAACATCAGGTTGAGAATATTCTCATAGTATGAACGCCGTATATTGAAAACCAGACAGCCGGAGAGTTCCAGATCTCTCACAATCATGGTTATTACATCCAGTCCATCATCATCAGAAGCGGCCTGCCTCATTTTCCTCGGGTAGGCATAGTATTCCACATCGGATTCTGAAAGATCATCTATCTTATCAGCCCACTCAGTATCCCAGTATGTGTCCATATCCACAATGCCACTGGATGATGAGATGAACTGTCCATGCGGATTATCATAATAAATATAGACGGAATAGATAGAAGAACTTGAATTGATAAAAGAAGAAAGCGTTGATAGAACCAGATTGAACGAACGTATATCCTCCAAAGAGAAATACTGTTTGTTGAGAAGTGAACGGAAATAGTTGATTGTAGAGGGATAATATGATGCAAAATTCTGTATGAGACCATCAACATATGTGAAAGGAAAATCCATCTGTGTTCTCAATTGATAAAGCATATTATCCATCTCTGATATCTGCTGTGTTTCAATTACGGATGTAGCCAGAAAAAGAACGAATCCGCTGAGTATAATCAATGGAATCAATATAGGGACCAGAACAGAAATCAGATTGCGGAGAAAAAACCTACTGCTTTTCATTGCTCTTTCCAGCTCCCTTTCTGCAGTCAGAAGGCGAATATCCGAAATAACTGGAAAAAGCTCTTGAAAATGCTTTCGGAGAATTGTATCCGACCTTTGATGCGATTTCCCCTACTTTCATATTTGCCATCAGAAGCTTCTCGGCTTTATCCATTCTCATAGCTGTCAGGAAATCAGAGAAATTCTTACCTGTGCACTCTTTGAAATATCTTGAGAAATACGCAGATGCCAGGCCTGCATTTGCAGCAGTGTTCTCAAGAGAAGCTACTGCCAGATTTGCATTCATGTACTTTATTGCAGCCTCGATGACCTGCCCATATTCATCAGAGGTATATCCAGAATCCTGAAGATTGGCCTTTTCGGAATCAAGCTCTGTCTTCAATGCTAAGAAAACCTCAGTTATCTCATTGTATTTCGTCGGTTTCAGGATATAATTCCTGACCCCATATTTCAGAGCATTCTGCACATAGGAGAAATCACGATATGCTGATATGAATACGATTTTCGTATTTGACTTCTGCTTATATAGAGCTTCCGCAACAGAAACCCCATCCATAACAGGCATTTTGATATCACAGAGTATAACATCGACAGAATTTGATTTAACGAATTGAAGTACCTGCTGACCATTATCAACCTGCCCAACGACTTCAAAACCAACCTCATTCCATGGATAGTACTGGCAAAGAGCAGAACGAGTTGATTTCTCATCATCTGCAATAAGAAGCTTATACATGTGACTTCCCCTATACTGTACAGATTATAGCAAATAAAAAGCCCCACCGCGGAGAAAAAGGAGGTAAACCGCATTGTGGGGAACAAAAGGAGGTTAGAATGGAAGTTTTGCTTCCGATTCGTCTATGAATATAGTGAGTTATGAGATGTTTGAAAAGTACAATGCAGACTATTTTATTGGATTTTTACGACTTTTACAGAAATTTAACAAAGATTATCATTCACCTTAATTCTTCTGAGGAAAGAAATACCTCTGCTTATCTTAAAATCTTCTTCGCATCAGAGTTTGGTTCTCTCCAGCCAGCTGCATCCGCAAGCATACGGTAGCTTACTCTGTCAGGACCATGCAGATTCATTATGAACGAATAGTAATCCTCTTCATTCTCCCCGAAGAGATCATAGCCTTTTTTGGCAAGGCAGTCCGGCAGAAGCTCCCTCTGGACATATGTGATTGAACGAATATATTCATTGAAGCGAAGATATCCATCATTCAGGATCTCTCTTACATCATGAGGCCTTGTGATTGTGAACCAGAATCCCTTTCCTCTGTCTTCAGGGACAGAGGAAAGATGCTCATAGATCAAAGAATGGGTAAATGGTTTTGCACCTCTTCCGAAGGTATTGAGATATCCCCTGGTAAGGACCTTCTTTACCGACTCCACAGAAGGAAGCTTCTGGCCCTCTGCAGCAACAACATAGGAAACAGGGAGAGCAGGATTAAGCTCTGCTGTAACAGGGAAGCGCGCTGCCATCATAAGTTCATGAAGCACCTTGCCCTCAGCAGGAAGCTCAGAAAGCCTGAAATGCTTTCCAAGATAGTCAAACCCAGAGTCAAGGAACCTGCCGAATATCCTCGCGATCTCCTTCTGCGCCTCCTGATACGGCATCGAGGGGAATTCATACGGAAAAGCAGGAATGCAGTTATCATAATGGAGGGCTTCCTCATAGACGATATTCAGGTATTCATCATCAACAGGTATGAAGAACAAAAGCCCGCCAAGATCAAACAGCGAAGCCATATCAGGTGCATAGAGCCTCCTGACATCATCAGGGAGAAAGAATGATGAAGACTGCGGAGAAGGCAGAAGTCCGAACGCTCTGTCTATCGTATACGCAAGCACAGAAAGAGGCATGGCTGAAGGAACAAGTATCCAGCGTTCTATCCGGCCGTCTTCCGCATCAGCGTACTCTCTCAGATTCCTGAGCTGATCAGCAGTCATCTCACGGAATTCCATCGTTACTTTCAAAGGAATGATCCGGAAGAAAGGATGGGATCCCATGAGGACTCTGTCAAACTCGGAAAGGCGAAGAGTGAAAGTCGGTTCCTTCTGCATAGCCTTCATCAGTTCTTCATGCTATACGGCTGCCTTGTATTCTCCAGAACATCCCTCCAGAGGGAGCCTTCCGTATCAACATGGCTGCGCTTTGAGACCGCAACCTTGATTGGAACATAGACATACTGATTATTCACTCGGGACGCAATGCACTGGGTCTTTCCTGCCATTGCCGCATGGACCGCATGCGCACCGATTCTCGCACAGTATATAGAGTCATAGCTGTTTGCAGGAGCCGACCTGATGATATAGGACGGGTCTATATATTTTATAGAAGTCGTTATCCCCTGCTCTGCGAAGAACTCCTTTATCCTGTTCTTAAGGAATATTCCTATATCATGGTACTTGATGTTTCCAGAAGCATCTGTCTCTCCTGTTGGAGGAGCGAACTCCTGCCCTGCTCCTTCTGCAACAAGAATAACAGCATGACCCCTTTCAAGGATTCTTCTCTTGATATTCTCCAGAAGCCCATTAGGACCATCAAGATCGAAAGGAGATTCCGGGATCAGGCAGAAATTCACATCGGACTGAGCAAGAGAAGCAGAAGCTGCGATAAAGCCGGATTCACGGCCCATGACCTTCACAAGCCCTATTCCATTGATGGCGCCTTTAGCCTCGACATGGGCACAGCGGATACTTGGAACAGACATCGAGACCGCAGTATCGAAACCAAATGAATCATCGATGAATGAAAGATCGTTATCTATTGTCTTCGGAACACCAACGACAGCAATCTTCAGACCTCTTCTCTTGATCTCCTCTCCGATATCATAGGCACCGCGCAGTGTTCCATCACCGCCGATTGAGATAAGGATGTTTATATTCAGTCTCTCAAGAGAATCAACGATCTCCTCTACCTGCTTTCCGCCTCCGCGTGCAGATCCAAGGATTGTACCGCCCTTCTCCTGGATATCATCAACGACATCCGGATCAAGTGGGATAAGCGGCCACGGCGAGTTCTCAAGAAGCCCGAGATAGCCATACTGGACACCGGAGATCCTTCTTACACCATACCTGTACCACAGGCATCTCACAACAGATCTTATGACGTTATTCAATCCGGGGCAGAGACCACCGCATGTGCAGATTGCAGCATGGACATGAGCTGGATTGAAATAGATTTTTTCCCTTGGGCCTGCAAGCTCAAGCGTATCCGAGTGCACAGGGCGGACTGCACCATCAACTTCCTCTGTCTCTATTGAATACAGGATACGATCCGTATCCTTTACATAATCTGCAACGCCATCGCCGCCGCTGGTTGACATCCTTATCGGGGATTTGAGCTTTGCCTCCCCTAATCTGTCAATCGTGAAATCATACTGTTGTGTCGTCTTTGAGCCCATAACCAGCCTCCAGTGTATCAAGACATTTCAGGAATTCCCTGAATCTTCGCTCTGCATCGCTTTTCGCATCCTCCTGGAACTTCTTGTAAAGGAGGATATATTCCTCAGCATATGGCGTAAGCACTGCTCCTTTTCTCTCAGAGCCGCCCTTACGCCTTTCGATCATGCTATGGCCTGATGCACGCTCAAGATGTTCGAGCATGCCCCTGGCCTTTGAGTACGAAAGACCCATATTCTCCGATGCGGCAAGAAGGGAACCGCTTTCCTTTATCCCTTCCAGAAGCCACAGGACACCAGCGCCCATGAACTTCCTGCCTTCATCATCGAGAATATAAAGCTTTGTGCTCAGCTCCATAGCTCCTCTGCCGCCTTATAGATAGTATCAACCAGTTCAGTCAGTCCTTCAAGCTCAACGGAACAATATGCAAGACGAAGAGTGCGGCCCATAATGTTTATGGCACCTATCTGATATTTATCAAGAAGATACCTTCTGAGCTCTTCTGCATCGCGTCCATTTGTGCTGAATGCCATGAAATATCCCGAATTGAAGGAATATGGCGTAAGGAACCGGTCCCCATCATGCTTTGAAACAGCTACATGGACTGCCTTATAACGCTTTGACATCTCTCCGAAAAGCGCTTCCTTATCGCTCTCATAGTTCTTTCCATTTCTCATGGCATTGAGTATCAGGCTCTGTCCAGGCATATCGCAATTGGAGACAGTGCACCTGATAGCACCAAGTGTCTTCTTGGTCAGCGCATCGATATGGGCATCTGTGAAACCTTTTGAGGCATATGTAAGGAATCCGACCCTGAATCCCCAGACCATCTCTTCCTTTGTCGCAGCATCGCCTTTGATTGCAAATATATTCTCATGCGCATCGGCAAAGTATGAGAACAGAGATTCCTTTTCGGTTTCATTCTCAAAGAAAAGCCCGAAGTACGCATCATCAGAGATGACAAGGATCTTCTTGCCTGTATCCGCAACATCCTTTACTGCCTTGACAATCTCAAGAGCTTCCTCGTGAGACGGAGTATAGCCTGTGGGATTATTCGGGAAATTCAGTATAATACGGGCATAATCCCCTTCCGTTTCCTCGAGAGCCCTTTTCATTCCTTCGACATTGAATCCACCATTGCTTCCATAGAATGGGAACAGCTTCAGGCGTGCATCAGCAAGATCTGTGAAGATAAGATCATAGTTATCCCAGAAAAGATCCGGACATACCACCTCAGAGCCTGGAGCCACGAACAGATTTGCAATAAGGCTTATCGCATGCGTAAGGCCTCCTGTCACTATCGGAGTCGATGTCTTCTTCCCGGAAAGATGAGGATTCTTTCTGATCATCATATCTTTCCATAAAGCCCTCAGCTCCTTATTGCCGCCACCTGGGGCATAGGAGAAGATCTGGGAAGGCTTGAAAAGTCCATCCTTGAATGCAGAATAGATATCGGAAAGATAGAAAGGCTGCCCATTGCTTGTTGCAAGACCAACAGTGGCGTTATAGCGCTTCGCCTTCTCCTTTGCCTCGTCACTCTGTGCAACAATGCCCTTCGGAAAATACATTCTCTTTCCTATAGGGGAAAGAAAGCCATAGGCGGAAGAATCCTTAAGGATTTCATTAAGCTCAATAGCAAGGCTGTTCATAAAATTTCCTCCGTTGCATTCTTATATCGCATTTTCATAAAAGCGTCAGCTGGCTATCGGTAGAAGACACAGATCCGCTATCCATTCCGATAAGTTCCAGGAACTCTTTCTCATCCACAATCCGGACTCCGAGCCTTTCTGCCTCTGCCCTTTTCGACCCTCCGCCACGTCCAGCAAGAAGGTGGGTGGTCTTCGAAGTGACAGATGAAACGGTTCGTCCACCGCGCTTCTCGACTTCCTTAAGAGCAAGAGTCCGTGGATTGAAATTATCAAATGAACCGGTTATGCACCATACCTGTCCGGAGAATATCTGCTCTTTCTGCTCTTCCACAGAATCCATGTCGATGCTCATATGCAACCCCTGGGTCCGGAGGATCTCTATAGTCTTCCTGAGACGTGGGGACCTGAATGCTGAAACGATATTCTCAGCAGTGACTTCCCCTATGGAAGGAATCGCGGTAAGAGCAGAAATATCTCCGCTGTCAGAGACGTCAAGTATCCTGTCGATTGAGCCAAAGCCGTTTGAAGAAAGGAGCTCTGCGCTCTTCTTGCCTATATCAGCAACTCCGAGAGACGAGAGCACAACAGCAAAAGGCCGGGATCTGCTTTCCTTTACTCCGTCGATAAGCTGCGATACGCTTTTCACTCCCAGCCCCGGAAGTCCAGCGGCCTTTGTGAAATCAGCGGTATATATATCCTCGATGCTCCTTAGGATACCTGCCTCATACAGGATTTCCACGGTCTTTGGCCCTAACGTATCTATATCCATCTGATCGGAAGATGCGAAGAAGGCTATCCTTCCCTTTACCTGATCAGGGCATGTGTATTCCGGGCAATACTGCAGGCCTCCTATCTTTACAAGTTCTGTGCCACAGCACGGACATACAGGTGGAATGCTATATGTGGTATTTCCTTCCTCGTTCTTATCGATGACGCTCTCCACTGCCGGTATCACATCCCCCCTCTTTGATATCGAAACAGTATCTCCGATGGCAAGCTCAAGCTCATCAATATATTCCTGATTATGCAGTGTTGCCCTTCGTATAGTGGATCCTCCGAGCTTTGTCGGTGAAATCTCCGCTACCGGAGTTATACGCCCTGTCCTCCCGACCTGCACTGTTATACCCAGCAATCTAGCTTCAGCCTGTGGAGACTCGAACTTATATGCGATAGCCCACCTCGGATGATGCTCTGTGTATCCGAAGCTATCACGCACAGCAAGTTCATTGATCTTGAAGACAAGTCCGTCAATCTCATATGGCAATCTGCCGCGCTCAGAGGTCTTTTCCTCTATGAATTCCCCAATATCAGAAAAGCCGTATGGAGTCCCTTCCAGCCCAGCATTCCTAAGCTTGATCCTGGCACTCTCTTTTGTTGAATCGAAGAACGCAAAGTGCGGATTGATCCGGAATCCAAGCTCTTTAAGCTTAGAGAGAATATGAAGATGATCAGGAGGGGTAAGCGATTTATCCCCCCAGAAGCCTTCATAGCAGAATATATCAAGCGGGACCTGCCGGGCCTCGCTGGATTTCTGCCTTCTGACTGCTCCTGCTGCAAGATTGCGCGGATTCGCGGCCTTCTTATCTTCATCCGCTTCCGCATCATTGAATTTTCTGAAGCCCTCCTTGCTGATATAGACCTCTCCGCGCACAGCTATATCGATTGGCTCTGGAATTGCCAGCGGAACACTCTGTATGGTCATTATATTAGGAGTAACATCATTTCCTATTTCCCCGTTTCCCCGTGTTACAGCACGTACCAGCAGCCCTTTCTCATAGTAAAGAACCATTGATATGCCATCGATTTTCTCCTCTGCCGCGAAGGAAAGAGCTCCGCCCCCCTTCGCAATGGATCTTGAGAAGAAATCAAGGACAGCTTCATCCGAATAGGCTTTATCGAGCGAAAGAACAGGGATGGAATGCCTTACTTCCGGAAAATCATTCGTCAAATCAGAGCCCACACGCTTTGTAGGCGAGTCCGGATGCATATATTCCGGATGTTCTTTCTCCAGCGCAGCCAGCCTGTCCGAAAGCCTGTCATATTCACTATCCGAAACCAGAGATCTGCCCTCTTTGTAGTATTTATCCTGATACACTTTGAGATCTGCGGTAAGCTTATCTATCTCTTCCTTAATATCCATGGCCTGATTATAGAATAGAGAAGAGCCTGTTGGAAGAAGAATACCTTGCTGAAAGAGTTTGCTGATGGTAATCTCAGAGCATGGCAGAACGTAAGAACTTCTCACGTTATAACATGCGCTGCGGCATTCTGATCAGAGCATCTGAAGGAGGTCTCAGGGTTAAGGAAATCAGGAAGCCCGATACGGACTCAAGATATCTGTTCATTACAGCCGGCGATCTGGTTGGTGCGCATTCCATTGCCATCAATGGCAGCCATATCCCGCTTATGGCCGCAGACAGGACCGCTTTTGCCGGAGATATCCTCATGGCTGTCTTTGCCCCCGACTATGAAAGCGCGGAAATCATGCGGCGTGAGATTTCCATTGATACGGAAAAAACCGATGAAATTGATGAAGGTACCATCAAATTACCTCCAGCGCTTGAATACGGATGGGGGGATTTCACTCCACAGGAAGACGGGGAGAAGAAATACCGGACAACCGAATCGGAATTCACACTCAGCCATGTAGCTGAACCATCGCTGCGCAGCTATACAGTAACAGCATGGACCGATAACGCGAATCTGCATATCGAAGCGCCCTGTGAATGGATGGAGCTGGTGCGTACAGCTGTCTCTGATTCCACTGGTTATCCAAAGAAGAATATACATGTCCATCCTGCACGATATACATCAAAGCATGATGAATACTTCATATCTCCTGCGATCCTGGCTGTCTTTGCAGCTTCAGCAGCAATAAAGACAGGGCTGCCATCCGAGATCAAGGACAGGGCGATCTATTCACGTCCTGAGATTGTCGTTAAGCGATCGACTCTGACAGACGAGGAAGGGAAACCGCTTTCCGAGACAGTAGCTATGACTGTTGATATGGGGGCCTACCCCATCCTGCCTGATGAATACCAGCGTCAGGCCATGGCTGGGATCATACCACCATATCCATTGAAGCAGTTCAATGCATCCATATCGATAAAGACATCCGGTCGATACCCAGCATCATTTGCAGGCTCACTCGGCTATAGCGAAGCGCTTGCTGCCACAGAATTCCATATATCAAGACTGGCAGAAGATGCATCAATGACACCTTACATGTACAGAACCGCTGTCAAGAAAGAGAAGAGAAAATTCACGGACTATCTTCCAGGATTCGAGCTTGAAGAACAGAAGAAAACCGCAGAGAAGGCGGTAAAGCAGAGTACGTATGAAAGAAAATGGTCTGCGAATATGTTCCAGAGCGGAGACTTCTCTCTTCTTGGATATATCCGCGGCATAGGCATGGCAACTGGAGCAGGAATATCGGGATTCTCAACGGAATTCTCCAAGAAATCAGGATTCAGCGCAGTCATGACATTCACACAGAAAGGCAATGTCACAATCAATACCTCAGCTCTCTGCCATCCGGGGATAATGAAGAAATGGAAGAAGATCATCTCCGACAGAATCATCCCTGGCCATCCTGACCATGTGATGTTCCTGGATTACAGCAGCGATACAGCTGATACAGGTCCGGATGTTCTCTCAAGGATAACCGCATCATTCACGCCTCAGCTTGAAAGCGCGGCAAAGAACCTTGCGGTGCTCAAGGAAAGCGAAACATTGCCGGTCTCTCTTCGATTCGATGCGGAGAATACCTATTATCCATGCGAGTTCGAGAATACAGGATCCGGCACTGCGATATGCGAGATAACAATCAGTGAAAGCGATTACATCCCAGTAGTAACAGAGCTATGGGCATGCCTGGCTTTTCCTGAAATACTGGATGAGGATACTCTGATGGGATCCGTGAAACGGGCTTTTCTTATATCACTGGCGGAAAATGGCGTTACGATCCCGCTCGATTTCAGAATGCATATAAGCATATCCGCAACAGGAGTGGAAGGCCCTGTTGCATCAGTCAGCGGCCTTGTCAGAGCTCTTACGCAAGGAGCTCTGGCCAATGCGCTGTATCAGGCTGGAGGAAAGGATGCAGCCATCCTGCCTGTATCTGCAAAGCGTCTGGAAAGAGTCTTCCGCAAAGGAGATGGTGTATGAAGATCGACTGTTCCATAGATGGCAAGACTCTTACTCTGTCGCTCAATTCCAATAAACCCCTTTCCCTCATCCTTTCTGAGAACATAGGGGACAGCTCTGCTGTCAACCATTGCAAAGGCAATATGTGCGGACTCTGTACAGTGCTCGTGGATGGAAAGCCGACGCTGAGCTGTATGGTGCCGGCTTTCGAGATACGGGGAAAGGAAATAATCACCTTCGAGGGATTCCAGAAAACAAAGGGCATGAAGGATATAGAGAAAGCATATGAGGCTGTCGGTGCATCTCCATGCCCAGACTGCTATGAATCAAGGACAATGATCTTTGAATCCCTGATTTCAGATGGTATATCGGATGCAGATGAGATCCTGAAGGAACTCTCGATAATAAGATGTCCCTGTCTTGATCCAGAGGATGCTGTGGATATTGTCATCAAGGGAATCGATATAAGGAGGAAGAGACGTGTACGAAGGTCTTAGTTCTCCAAACATCCATACTCCGCATAATATGGCAGAGTACTCATCTGTAATAACACACTACCCTTCTTCCACCCTATGGGCCGGAGGAACATTCATAATGACAAGGCCGGATGCTTATCCATCGAAGATCATGAATGCCGAGGTGATATATCTCGGAGAGATCGAAGAGCTCCACAGGTTCCAGCGCAATGACAGGTTTGCGGAATTCGGCGCAATGGTAACACTTGATGAGGTCATGAGCGCAGGCAAGGCCGTACTACCCAAAGTCCTTACCGATAATATAATGGAAATAGGATCCAGACTGATTACGCGCAGGGCAACAATAGGCGGAGCAATATGCACAAAGGGACTCATAACATCATTCCCGGGTACGCTTGTCGCTCTTGATGCCAATGTCGAAGTCAGGATGATCAAGAAGAAAAGGCTCCATTCAAGATGGATGCAGCTCACAAGGCTTCTTGACAAGAACGGGAATGTAACGCTTCCCCCTCAGAGCATGATTTCAAGGGTGAGGATTGCATTCACGGATAAGAACTGCCAGTTCTTCAGATCTGTCGGGTCAATAATGACTTCTCCTGAAGATTCTCTTGCCGTCGCATTCACCGCATCCCTCGATCAGGATATACTGAATAATCCGGCAATAGCATTCACATATCCAAACCACGGCATCATTTACTCCAGGGATATCGATAATGTATTCTCTTCGCTGCGCTTCCCGCTTGATGAAAGGGAATTCAGATCACTCGAGATGATAATATTCACCTTTATTGACTCGACATTCCAGGAGCTTTCACCCTTGCAGAGAGTACGGACCAGAGGAGTGCTCAGAGCAATAATCGATGAGCTGAATGAGAAGACGCTGACGATGCCGTCCCAGACTTGATGAGGGCAATCTGAAGCCTGCCATACCTTCAGGCCTTCCTGAAAGCAGCAAACCCATTTCCTGCCTTCCCGATGGAAGTAACTATAGCGGAGTCTCTTCCAGCTCGGTTAATATATAAGGAAAAGGAGGACGTATGGCAGAAGAGAAGATTCTGGCTGAAGGAATAACCATTGATGTTGCGGGCAGTGCCGATGAGAAGAAAGCAAAAGCGAAACAGGTGCGCTACATCTTCAAGGATCCGGAGAAAGGCTGGTTTGAGAAAGAAAGGGATAATGTAAGGGTCACCAAGTACTACAGAACCCAGAAGGAAGCAATCGAGGCGGCCAAAACCCACATCAAGAACTCTGGGCTTCCTGGATCGATCGTCATCCAGAGCAAGACAGGGAAAATAAGGGCAAACTCAAAAATCAGCGCAAAGGCCCCTGCAAAGAAATGATCCAGAAAGAATTCCATCATGAGGCACATGGCAGACACAGCGCCATGTGCTTTCGCATGGATCAGCTGACAAAAGAGTGAGAGCATGGCTCATCTATGAAGTTCTTCAGGAATCCCCATGAATGACAAGAGACGGGGATCCATAAATGATTCTGCTGCTGCATCAGCTTCTTTTTTGAGTGATGGCCAGTCCTTGTCAGAGGAACCATCATAGATAGCGGCTGTCATGAATCCTGCAGAAGATGCCGTTCTGATTCCTCTCAATATATCCTCAAAGACAATGCATTCAGAAGGACGGAGGGACATTGCCATTGCAGCTTTGAGATACACATCAGGACTCTTCTTATCCTTTCCAGCGGCTTTTGTCGTTGAGATAAAGGAGAAGAAATGATCTATGCCATTGTTCTTCAGGGCCGGTATCGCCAGCTCCTCTCCGAGATCCGTAGCGGCAGAGATGGCAATGCCTGAAAGAGAAAGGCTTTCAAGGAACTTTGCTGCACCGGGCTTGAGATGAACATCCTCCGCATATAATTTTACAGAGAGATCCTGCCACTCAGCAGTTATCTCATCAACTGTGAGAAGCCCCCCCATGAGGCGGCGTGTATACTCTGCCCCTTCAGAGAAGCTCATTGAATTGAGCTTCTCCACATAATCCTGAGGCATCTCCATCCCATGGGCATGGAAGAATGCTCTATCAACATCATCCCATATCCCCATGGAATCGAGGAGAACACCATCAAGATCGAATATGGCACCCTTTATGACAGCCATTCCTTCTTCAGCTCCATTGCAGCCTTTGTGATATCGCTCTGGGCAATGACTGCAGAGACAACAGCGATGCCATCGACGCCAAGTCCTTTATAGTATGGAATCGTACTGCTGTTTATACCACCTATTATGACAATAGGGATATGGACAGCTTTACGTATCATTCTAAGCTCATCGATCGTCACTATATCCGCATCGGCCTTTGTCCCTGTAGGATTCATGGCTCCGATACCAAGATAATCAGCTCCATCCTGCTCTGCCTGGACAGCCTCCTCAAGGCTTGAAGCAGAGACCCCTACAATCATATCCTTACCGACGATCTTCCTCACAGCTTGGCATGGCATGTCAGACTGGCCGACATGGACTCCCTCTGCCTCCACTGCTAGTGCGATATCAATGCGATCATTGATGATAAGAGGTATTCCATAGCGTTTCGTAACCTCTGCAACCTTCACAGCTGTATCAAAGAAAACCCTGCCGGGGACATCCTTCTCCCTGAGCTGTATTACACCAGCTCCTCCCAAGATAGCCTTCTCTGCAGACTCCTCGACAGTTGATGATGTCATCAGATCCCTGTCTGTACATACATAGAGCGTATAATCAGGAGACATATTCTATACCGCCCTCTGCCTGGAGGATGACATCGTCCATCTGGCTCAGCTGGTCAATGATCGCAATATGGAAGCTGCCTGTTCCTACCTCCCCTGCCTTTTCATATGCCCTTAGTCCCGCAGCTCCCATTGCCCCAACAGCAGATGCTGCTGCAATGAAAGGATCAGAATATGCTCCGATGAAGGCTCCGATGATTCCTGTAAGCATGCATCCTGTACCTGTGACTTTGGACATGGCCGCAGTCCCAGAAGATACACGGGCTACGCGATTGCCATATGCAATGGTATCAATACGCCCGGTGATGACAACAACAGCCCCCGTGCTCTCAGATACTTTCTTCGCAACGGCAACAGCATCGACTGCATTCTCATCAAGTCCTGAATCAACACCTCTCATCACAGCATCTATTCCTGCGATATAGGAAATCTCTGAAAGATTGCCACGTATGACAGAGAACTTCACTTCTTCAAGAAGTCTCTTCACAGTATCCTTCCTAAGCTGGGATGCACTGGCTCCGACAGGATCAAGGACAACAGGAACCCCTTTCTCGTTTGCGCTTCTGCCTGCTGCAAGCATTGAATCGATGACATAGCTATTCAATGTCCCGATGTTGATTACAAGCGCATTGCTTATATCCAGGATATCGCTGACCTCCTCCAAGGCATCAGCCATCGTCGGAGAGCCGCCGATTGCAAGAATTGCATTGGCAACATCGTTTACGGTCACATAATTCGTCAGGCAGTGCACTACAGGGCACTTTGCTCTGAGATCGGCTATTGTATCAGACATGGTCATTACCTCCTGCCATCTGCCAGAAGATAAGCTCCTGGCGGCTTGCTTCCCTGAATATCGAGGAAAGTCTCTTTTCGTTCTCATCGTTTATGAATCTATTGCAGTACGCCGTCCATTCCTGACAGCAATCATGGTACCAGGAAGATGTATAATCGGAGACAAGCGGACCGAAATAGCCATCCATAACATCAGGATGCCTTTCCTTCGTCATTCTGAAGACATACTCATAACCAAGCATGCATGGCATTACAGCCATCAGAATACCTGGAAAATCCTCTTTCTCTGCAGACTCAATCAGAAATGATGTATAGCTTCTGCAGGCTTTCTTCATCGGGATCCTCTCAACATCATCATCCGTAAGGCCATCATCCTTAAGATATTTCAGCCTTGTGGCATTCTCACTGTCATTAACGAATCCCAGGACTGAGTACAGGAACTGCATATCGCGAAGCGTTGCAGCCTTGAACATTCCCATTGCAAATGCTTTGAGATAATACCTGAGATAGATGCTGTCCTGAATGATGTATTCATAGAATAGCTTCTTATCAAGGGAACCCTTTCCCATCTCCTCAAGAAAGCTTTCATCTGCGGCAGCCTTCCAGAGATCCATTGAATCCGCTATTATCCTGTCCATCGCTGACATCAGAGATTCCTCCATAGCCTATAGAAATGATTTGTCGGTCCGCATCCTTTGCCAAGCTCAAGAGAATTCTCGATTGCCCCAGTGACATAGTCCTTAGACCTTCTTATAGCTTCAGGAAGATCAAAACCAAGGGCCAGATGTGAAGCAATAGCGCTTGAAAGCGTACAGCCTGTCCCATGGGTATTCTTTGTATTGATCCTCTTTGTCGTATAAATATGGAAATCATTGCCATCGAAGAGAACATCGGATGCATCACCAATGTAATGTCCGCCCTTGACCAATGCGGATTTTGCTCCCAGTGCAACGATCTTCTCCCCTGCTCTCTTCATATCATCGATGGTCTTTATCTCCATGCCTGTTATACGCTCAGCCTCCGGGATATTCGGGGTAAGGACAGTCGCAGCAGGAACAATTGAAGCAATCAACGCACTTACCGCATCCTCATGCATCAGGGGAGAACCATTCTTCGCATACATTACAGGATCAATGACTATATGCTCCGGCCTGTACTCTGCAAGCTTTGATGCCACAGTCTCCATGACAGGCTGGGAAGAGAGCATCCCGACCTTGACCGCATCAGGAAAGATATCCTCAAACACAGCATCAATCTGGTCGGATATAACCTCTGGTGAGATATCCTCTACAGAGATGACACGGCTGGTATTCTCTGCCACAACAGAGACAACAACTGACATTCCGAAGACACCTAATGCTGACATTGTCTTGAGATCAGCCTGGATTCCAGCACCTCCGCTGCAATCCGAGCCTGCGATTGTGAGCGCCTTTTTCATATTCCTCCTTAACGTAAGGAGGAGGGTGTGGCCCGATGCTCCCTACGCTGGTCTTAACCAACAGGTTCCAAGGGTCAGGTTATACCTTCTCAACTCTTTCCGAGTCCCCCTGCATCTGATGAGAACTATAAGTCAAACGGAAATGGAAATCAATGAATTTGCTGCTCGAGGCAACAAAAAAACCTGCAAGTCTATAGACCTGCAGGCTCAAAACGGTCAAACCGCTGATTATACAGCTCCATTCTCCTTGAGAAGATTCACAAGGTATGTCCTCTTTGCAGCCTTTGCATAATCAAGAACGGAGTGGCCCTGATAATCGCGTGCGTTGATATCAGCACCGCTCTTAATAAGCTGAGTAGAGATCTTTGTCTCGTCATTGCTGTTCACAGCCATGATCAGTGCTGTCTCGCCAAGATAGTTTCTTGCATCGATATTCGCACCAGCTGCGAGAAGAGCCTCTATGACCTTTGGGTTCTTTGAGCTGTTTGCTGCAAGATGGAGAGCATTCGACCTGTACTTCGGCTCTGCCTCATGGATATCTGCACCAGCAGCGATAAGAGCATTGAGAACTGCTACAGAATGGTTGTACTGAGCTGCGAGCATCACAGGTGTGAGGCCCCACTCATTGTGAGCGTTGATATCAGCTCCCTTGTCGAGAAGATCCTTGATATCCCTTGCCTTCGTTGCTGTGATAGCAGCAGCGAGAAGCTTCTTGTTTACTGAATCAGATGTTTTCGGCATTTCCGATATTCCTCCAATACAGCTCAATATTCACAGTCTTTGTGGAAAATGTAAAGAGGTACTTCTTTTTAACAACGATAATTTTTTTATTTCAAAAAAGATAATACTGCAGTTCTTATGAAAAATGACTGAGTTTGCAATCGCTTGGCTCCATCATGAACAAATAAAATTGCCAGTGGTCATAACCCCCAGGCGGTCCACGGCTTTATCCGGAATCTTACAAGACAATAGATCAAAGCGAAAAGAAGCCCGAAAAGATGCGTCACGTGCGCTACCCCGCCATATGACGTCACAGACCCGAAGAACTCTATAAGGAAATAAATCACCATAAGCATCGGGGCCCTGACCGGTATTATACCGAACATATATATCATTGCATGCGGATAGAACACTGAGAAAAGCAGCATAACTCCATAGATGGCACCAGATGCCCCCAGAAGAATATAATTATGCCCTGAAAGAAGGAAGGCAAAGAAACTTGCTATTCCAGAGAGCGTTCCCGTAAGCAGATAGAAAAGAAGGAACTCATTCGATCCGATTGACCGGGATACAGGCATGCCGAACATATAAAGCGCAAGCATATTGAAAAGAAGATGCCACACTCCTCCATGCATGAACATGTATGTGATGAACTGCCAATACCAGTGACCATAATAAACAAGGGAAGGAATCATTGAAAGAATATAGGTCAGACGCGGATATAAGAAAGCAGCAAACGCGAAGAGTATGATATTTATTGCTATCATGGCCGGAATCATATTGGGCCAGAATACATACTGCATTCTTCTATTCAGTATATTGTTTCCCATGACGATTACATTACGGGTTGAGGCATTCCTAGTCAATTACAGCAATTACGGTAAAAGGCTATGCACAAACTTCACAGTGTGAAGAATCTGCACAGCTGTTTGCCACATTCAACGTCAACTATATGTGCTAAAACGAATTTCTGAAGTTGGCACGCTTCCTGCATATAGTTTCCGAGCAAACAGTTTTTTTCAACAAACCTCCTTTTTAGTGTATTCAAAGGCACCGCCAAGCGGTGTCTTTGCTTTTTCAAGGGCAAAGGATCGGAATAAGCTCGGAAAGACAGGAAACCCTGTACAGTGCGCCTGGATGCCTTGCAGCGTCATTGCCAATAGCGATAGGAATAAACCCACCTCTCACAGCCGCCTCTATCCCCATATAGGCATCCTCCACTACAGCAGAACGTGATAGAGCAGTCCCAAGAAGAGAAGCTGCTTTGAGAAACACCTCTGGATCCGGCTTGCTTGCAGAAACCATTGTCCCATCGGCTACCGCATCGAACCATCCGTCAAGACCGATCCGGTCAAGTATCATTCCCGTGTTCCTGCTTGAGGATCCAACAGCGAGCTTCAGACCGCGCTTTCTGAGATTCTCCAGCAGCTCCTCTGCGCCAGCTGCTTTATCATCAGGCCCCATAGTCTCGAGCATCTTCCTGTAAAGGGCATTCTTCCTGTCTGCTATTTCCTGTTTCTCCGCATCTGAGAACTTTCCGGATTCCGGTCCAAGAAGAATCTCAAGACTATCCATCCTGCTTATTCCCCGGATCCTGTCCTTGAAGCTGTCATCAATCTTTATAGACAGACTCTCAGCGACTTCCCGCCAGGCAAGGAAATGGTAGTTATCCGTAAAGCAGAGAACACCATCAAGATCGAATATCACAGCTTCAACATCACCTATCATGCATATGCTCCTTGTATGCATTCTATCCCATAATCCCCATAAATGTGTTGATACTGTGCCAAAGTGTTGATTGTATGAACTATATAGCTAATAAACTGCGATAGTTCTATCTTATAAGCACAGAGCAACATTCAGACCTCCTTTTAGGTTTGGTTTCTACGCCGGACGGTCTTCTCTCCCACCCCATATACCGTCCGGCGTTTCATTTGACCCTGTCCGGTCTTTTTCATACACTCTCCATATGGCAGTATCAAGAAGAGACAAAGCTGATTTCTTCACCAGGAAAGCCCATAGCGAAGGCTATCCCGCAAGATCTGTATACAAGCTCGAAGAAATAAACGCAGCTCATAAAATCATAAAGCCCGGGGACTCTGTGCTGGATGTTGGTGCAGCTCCGGGTTCATGGACGCTTTTCACCCACAGGGAACTGATCAAAGGCAGAGGCAGAATCGTATCCGTCGACCTCAATCCGCTGTCACTGGATCCGATTCCACCTACGGTAATCAGTTTCACAGGCGATGCCTTCTCAAAGGAAATAAGAGAGAAGCTCGTGGAAGAAGGGCCATATGATGCGATAATCTCCGATGCTGCCCCGATGACTACAGGCAACAGGATTGTCGATACAACACGTTCGGAATGGCTTGCAGAGCAGGTTGTCATACTCGCGGGCGAACAGCTTAAAGCCCATGGGAATATGGTGATAAAGATCTTCCAGGGAGGCGGAGAGCAGGAAGTGCTTAAGACGATGCGGAAGATGTTCTCAAAAGCGAAGGCATTCAAGCCAAAGGCCTCAAGGGAAGACTCATTTGAGATCTTCCTCATAGGGCTGGATAAGAAATAGTCAGAATGGAAGATAGCAGAGCGGAATGACAGCAAATGGCGCAAGAATATATCTAGAGAGTCTGAGATCCGTAATACCAAGCATATTCAGAGCCATGCCTATGATAACGATAGATCCTGCTGCGCTCATCTCCTGTACCACGGCATCTGTCAGATACGGGCTTATCGAATCTGCGATAAGAGTAAGGAATGCCTCATAGATGAATGTCGGAACTGCTGCAAGCACCGAGCTTGCTCCGGAAACCGATGAAATGATCATCACAGCAACGAAATCAATAACGGATTTCGAATAGAGAATATCATTATTCCCGATTACACCGCTCTCTAAAGAGCCTATGATTCCCATCGCACCGGCACAGACAAACAGAGTTGCATTGATAAAGCCTGTCATGCCTGCGCTCTTCCCTGCCGCAGAAACTACAGCAGAGGAAATCCTCTTCCCGGCTCTGGCTGATGCAGGGTTTTCCGTAATAGCTGTCATAATGATTACGCTCAGTACGAATGAAAGGATTATCGCAATGACATTACTGCCCTTTACGGCTCCGCTTATCCCGACATAGAGCACAACAAGGGCAGTTCCGTCAGAAAGATATCCGCTTATGCGGTCAGGGATGCCTTTTTTAAGAAGGCACCCCGCAATTGCACCTGCGGCGACAAGCATGCCATTGACCGCAGCACCTGCAAGAATCACTTATTGTCCCCATTATCCATATGGACAACAAGCTGATTGAACGGCATATCCATTCCGTTTGATCTTAGTGTTCTCAGAACATCAGCATTGAAGCGCCAGTAGACTTTCCAGTAATCAGAAGGAAGAACGTAAGGACGTACGATGATATCTATCGATGAAGCCCCATAATTATTGACCTCAACCACAGGCGCCGGATCAGGAAGGATCTCCGGATAGCTCATTATGAGAGCCCTTATGACATTCTTCGCTTTATCAGTATCTGTGGAATAATCAACGGAGACTGTCATATCCAGACGGCGTTTCTCAATATACGAGTAATTGACAATCGTGCTTCCCCATACATTCCTGTTGTTCATCGTGATCTTCTTATTATCGCCGGAAGTGAGCGTGACACACATGATATCCATTGAAGTGACTGTTCCTGAGATATCACCGATATCAACCCAGTCCCCGACACGGAATGGATTATTGATTGCGATCATGATTCCGCTGAAAAGCGAAGCTATCGATTCCTGGAGAGCAAAGCCTAAGACAACACCAGTGATTCCAAGACCAGCCAGAACCGGGGTAAGATCAACTCCGAAGAAACCAAGAACAACAACCACCAGTATGATCCATACGAAGGCCGAGATTATCTTTCCGACAAGCCCTGCTATAAGAAGGGTGAATTTCGGAACTCTTTTCGAAACAGATAAAAGCGCACGGCGTATGATCCTGACAATGATCCTTGATATAACCAAGGCGATGATCGAAAGGACCAGAGAAACAAGGAGCGGATGGAGATGGAACCCATTGGATATATCATTGACCATCTCAGCAAGCTCTGCAACATCGTCAGCAGCTGGAGCAGCTGCAGCTTCAAGTAAAAGCATAGGGCCCTCCTGAAAAAGATTGGACGGCATTGTTGCCGCCCAAAGATACTATCAGAATAGCTTTATTCAGGAAAGAAGCTTTGTGAGATTTCTTGCGAAAGCCGCAGGATCAGATGGCATCACCCCTTCCTGCAGGAGTGCCTGATCAAGGATCACGGAACTTGCTGCCACAACATAATCCTCGGCAGATGCAGCTTCAATCTTCTGTATGACAGGAGAATCAGGATTGATCTCAAGGAGAGGCTTGATATCAGGCATTTCCCCTGCCCCCATCTGCTTCATGATGCGCTGCATCTGCACAGATGGATCATCATCCCCCATGATCACAGCAGCCGGTGAATCCGTTAGCCTTGTCGAGACAACGACATCCCTGACCTTATCTCCCAGTGCCTTCCTGATCTTCTCAGCGACAGGTTTGTTCTCCTCTTCCTTCTTCTTATCATCATCGCTCTTGAGATCATCAAGCGCGCCCTGTTTGTTTATAGCCTTGAGAAGCACATCTCCATATTTTCCGATTGTGGCTGTCACGATATCATCGATATCATCTGACATGATGAGGACCTCATAGCCTTTCTCCTTATATGCAGCCACAAGAGGAGAAGCCTTCAGGACATCCTCCCTGCCACCGGAAATATAGTATATGGCCTTCTGTCCTTCCTTCATCCTTTCCTTGTATTTCTTCAGTGACACGAATCCATCTTCTGCACTGCTTCTGTAACGTACAAGCTCAAGAAGGGTATCCCTGTTTGCATAATCGGAGTAAAGGCCTTCCTTGAGAGGACGGTTATACTGTGAGATGAACTTATCATACAGATCCGGATTATTCTCTCCTATCTTGCGGAATTCACCCAGCAGCTTCTTTACGGAAGCGCTTCTGATAGCTGCCATCACCCTATTCTCCTGAAGTATCTCCCTTGATACATTAAGAGGCAGATCCTCACTATCGATTATGCCCCTGACAAAACGGAGATAGGATGGGAGAAGGTCCTTATCATCATCTGTGATGTATACCCGTTTCACATAGAGCTTCACCCCCGGGCGATAGTCCGCATAATACATATCGAACGGAGCTTTGGCCGGTATATAGAAAAGCGTAGTATACTCCTGTGCCCCTTCTGCCTGTGTATGGATATAGAAGAGAGGGTCATCGCTATCATAGAAGGAATTCTTATAGAACTCCTTATACTCCTCATCTTTTATTGAGCTCTTGGGCCTCTTCCAGAGTGCAGATGCTGTATTGATCTGCTCCCTTTTGTGCTCGGATGTCTTGAGCGGATTGCCTTCCGCATCCTTCTTGTCATTGTCGTAATGGACCTGATCATAGGAAAGGAATATCGGATATGCGATATTATCCGAATACTTCTTTATAAGATTCTGGAGCTCCCATCTGTTGGCATACTCCTCACCTTCACTGTTGAGAGTGAGGATGATTGTCGAGCCCTGCTCATCACGCTGGGCCTCCTCTACTGTATAAGAGCTCTCACCATCCGACTCCCACTTCCATGCTTTGTCATCCCCTGCTTTGCGGCTTATGACCGTTATGTGCTTTGCAACCATGAAAGCTGAATAGAAGCCAACGCCGAACTGACCGATGAGATTGGAATCCTTTTTCTGCTCATCTGTCAGCGAAGCAAGGAACTTCCTTGTCCCGGAAGAAGCGATTGTTCCGAGGTTGTTATTAAGATCATCCTCATCCATTCCGATTCCGTTATCACTGATGGTGAGGGTCCTTGTCCCTTCTTCCGTGAATGAGATATCAATCCTAGGTTCGAATGAAAAGCCTTTCAGCTTCTCGTCGGTGAGGGAAAGGTATCTCAGTTTATCGATAGCATCCGATGCGTTGGATATAAGCTCACGCAGGAATATCTCCTTGTTTGAATAAAGCGAATGGATTATGAGGTGCAGAAGGTCTGCGACCTCTGTCTTGAATTTTCTGCTGGACATATTTATCTCCCTATAACAAAAGAGAAAATACTAACGACAACACAAAACGGCAACTCATCAAACACCATTGCCCGTGAAGTGAGGATGGCTTATCATTTCAGTATGGATTTCTCAAGACCAGATAATGCAAGGAGAATCAACAGACTTAAAGTCCTCTCCGAACTAAGAAAAGGCACTTGCTCAAAAGCAGAGCTTTCCAGACGTCTCGATATAAACAAAGTATCCATAGGTGAGATATGCCAGAAGATGATCGAGGAGAATCTGATTTCGGAGTCGGGCCGCGAGCAGACATTGCAAGGGCGCCCCGGAACTCTCCTATCAATCAACAGCAAGGCCGGCAGAGTCTTCTCGATAGAAGAAGGCAGGGCATCACTTTCTGTAGCTGTATCCGATCTGCAGGGAAGGATACTGCGCTATGAAAGGCTCCCGAAAGGTGAATCATTCCAGAATGATATACTGAAGCTTGTATCAAAGATGAGCACCGGCGATACCACAATATATGGAGCGGCAATAGCATCAGACTCCGATATCCCAATCGATCTTCCGTTTCCTTTCATACGCATAACCAGGGCAGAAGCCGAAGCTGAGGCAGAGATGGCCCGTCTCGGAGATCTCGAATCCTTCCTGTTCCTCTCGTGGTCCGACAGCATCGCAGCAGCAATAAGAAAAAACGGCATGCTGATCACTCTCCCGCAATTCCCTCACATCAGGGCCCAGAAAGATGGCGATTGCAGCTGTGGCGGAAAAGGATGTCTTGAAGCAGCTGCCTCAGGACGGACGATTCTAAGAAAAGCCGGAGCAGAAAGCTATAGAGCCCTTTTCAGCAAGGCCGAATACCATGATACGATCCAATCAGCCATGCGCCCCATGGCCGCAGCTCTTTCCGAAGCAATCCAGGCTCTTTCCGCATCCTCTGTGATCATCACAGGAAGAATGTCTTTGATGCCGGATCCATTCTATGCATATCTGCAGACACTTGTATCATCGCTGCTGCCTCCTTCCCGGTCGGATGTCATAATATACAGATCATCTGCAGGAGAGAACGGAGCGAGGGAAGGTGCCGCGCTAAAAGCCCTGGATTCCTTCTTCTATCATACAGAGCTCCTTGCCAGGCTGAAAGCTATCGAAAATCTCTCCGACCCTTTCCCGAGCGGAATATGAAGAATGATAGCAGAAGCAGGAAGTACGAATACCATACTTTCGACATTCCTCCGATGATTATGCAGATGACAAACGGAAGGAATGATATAAGCAAGGCAATGACAGCCGAAAGCAGATAGGACAAAGGCATCTTGTATGCGCTTCTGATTGCGGTTGCAACGGTGAACATTATGACAATGACGACAGAAGCAATCATCGCATCGACTATTATCCTGCTCATTGCCGCAGGCATTGTCCGGGGAGCAGCCACTGCCGGATGGACTGCTGAAGGAGTCTTCTGCACTTCAGCAATATTATCATTCTGAGGAAGAGGGATCTCCTCCTCGATAAATGCAGGAACACTCTCATCGCTCTCGGAAGGAAGCTCTGGCATTTCAGGTTCCATCACAGCTTCCGCCTCCGGCTCAGCTGATATGGCAGCATCGGCCGTTACAGAGATTATCTCTTCCTCTGGAACGTTTTCCTCTGCGGACACTGCTGTCTCGGGTACGGGTACCGCTTCAGCTGGAGAAAGCTCTACCGCCTCTGTGTCTGTGTTTTCCTGGATTTCAGCGGGAATTTCCTCCACTTCCTCAGAGACCTCTGGCTCAGCTGTTTCAATCTGAGGCTGTGGTGCATTCCTTACTGTATCAGCAAACGGCAGCTCAAGCGCAAGGTCGATCTTATTGTCTTCCGGCCGCTCTGATGAGAGAGCTTCTACGATATCAGCCCGTCTGCTTCCTGATGCAAGCACACCGCTATCGGTCGTCGCACAGGACGACAGAAGAATCATAGAAGCAGAAACGAAGACAAGAAAGCACCTTAGCATATACATATCAACCTTTGATAACGAAGATTGTTA
Organism: uncultured Spirochaetaceae bacterium; assembly: GCA_944389065.1. Taxonomy (GTDB): domain Bacteria; phylum Spirochaetota; class Spirochaetia; order Sphaerochaetales; family Sphaerochaetaceae; genus Ornithospirochaeta. The sequence continues at coordinate 20,851 of CALXKZ010000019.1, read as the reverse complement.
CACAAACAATGCAAAAAGGTGAATAGGCCTGTTGTTTCTACATCAACTCTGCACAATCGAATGGGAAAAGGATGATTGTATGCAATGGAAACGGGCAATATAATCTTTGCATGGGAGACAGGGCATATATAGCAATCGATCTGAAGTCATTCTATGCATCTGTTGAGTGCAGGGAGCGAGGTCTGGATCCGCTCGATGCCAACCTTGTCGTGGCTGACAGAAAGAGAAGCGAAAAGACAATCTGCCTTGCTGTCTCTCCTATGCTGAAATCCTTAGGGATCCCCGGCCGCTGCAGATTATTCGAAGTCGAGGAAGCAGTAAAAGAGTTCAATTCAGCAAGGAAAAGAAAAGCCCCGGGAGGGAGATTCTCAGGATCCACATGGTCAGGATCAGAGCTGAAAGCAGATTCCTCTCTGAGTCTTGAGTACATAGCAGCCCCGCCCCGTATGGCCCTGTATATCGATTACAGTACCAGGATCTACAGCATATACCTTAAATATGTTGCTCCTGAGGATATCCATGTGTATTCGATCGATGAGGTTTTCATGGACGTGACAGGATACCTTGCTGCCTACAGGCTTTCAGCAGAAGAGCTTGCGAGGACAATCATAAAGGATGTCATGGCATCAACAGGCATAACAGCAACGGCAGGAATAGGCACGAATCTGTATCTTGCCAAAGTGGCTATGGATATAAAAGCAAAGCATATCGCAGCAGATAGCAACGGGGCGAGAATAGCATCACTTGATGAAATGAGCTACAGGCGGGAGCTATGGACGCATCGTCCCCTGACCGATTTCTGGAGAGTCGGGCATGGATACGCCAGAAAGCTGGAAGAGAAACGTCTGTTCACAATGGGAGATATAGCCAGGTGCTCAATCGGCAGCGATGATGATTACTACAACGAGGATCTGCTGTATAAGCTCTTCGGAATCAATGCAGAGCTTCTGATTGACCATGCATGGGGCTGGGAGCCATGCACGATAAAGGACATCAAGAATTACAGGCCATCTTCAAGCAGCATAAGCTCGGGGCAGGTTCTGCATTGTCCCTATTCCTCTGATAAAGCAATGCTGATCGTAAAGGAAATGGCTGATCAGCTTGCGCTTGATCTGCGTGAAAAGAGACTCGTCACCCGTCAGATAGGACTTTATATCGGCTATGATATCTCAAACATCAGCACAGGAGAGTACCATGGCAGGATAAAGATCGATCACTATGGCCGCACTGTACCGAAGCACTCACAGGGAACGCATATGCTAGAGCACTATACCGCATCCTCTGCTGCGATAATCAAAGCCGCACTGGCAATCTTCAGCGAAGCAGCAGACAAGTCCCTCCTGATCTGCAGGATAACAATCTCTGCAAACAACACAGTATACGAAGATTCCGATGAGGCAAAATGCAGCATACCGGATCTTTTTGCAGATGACTGTCAGGAAGAAAACAGGGAGGACAAGGAAAAGAGGATGCAGGATGCGCTGCTCGACATAAAACACAGATTCGGCAAGAATGCCATACTTCGCGGCATGAGCTATGAAGAGGGATCGACGGCAAGAGATAGGAACAACCAGATCGGAGGGCACCAGGCATGAACAGCTATGAAGATATAATCAATATGCCGCATCATGTGTCAAAGAAAAGGAATCATATGACGATGTCAGAGCGGGCTGCCCAGTTTGCTCCTTTCGCAGCACTTACAGGATATGAGGAAGCAATAGAGAAAACAGCAGAGCTTGCACAGGCTGGATCCGAAAGAGAATACTATATCAATGCAGAGAAGAAGCAATGACAGGATCTCCTATCATCAAAGGGGAACTGTCAAAAAAAATCACCACTGGAATAAACCAGTGGCAAACCTCCTTGTTCCCATTCTACTGAGAATCCGTGAAGGTGCTGGATCAATCATCCTTCCCGGATAAATAAATTGTCTCACAGGTTATGAAGGAATGCAAATAAAATGTTAATTTTTCTTTACATCAATCTCGGACAGATATATCGATAAATTACTATCATTATACGGCATGATGACATTTGCCTCATTCAGTTCCAGAGACAAGGAAGAAGATTGCGAAGCTCATCGCTTCCATCGGGAAGGAAAATCCGGGTTGTGATGTTTCCATGATCGATCTGATACAGAAGCTCCCTGCATCGTCCACATGGAGGTAGGATCCGGCCATCCTCATGTACAGCAACGATTGCCATCACCCTGCTCTCTCCTGCTGTAAGCATAGCGGCTACCGCGGCCTGCTCTGCACAGAAGCCAAGAGAGCAAGGCGCATCAAGACATACGCCTTTGTAGATATTACCCTGCTCAGTCATCAAAGCTGAGGCGACACACCCGCATGAAGAATCTGCTGAAATCATTCTCGTTCCGAGAACAGATTCCGCAGCTGCGATAAGCGCTTCTCTCAATGTCATATCTGATAATTGTATCACATAAGCTTTCGCAATATCATGCAGACATGGAAGCTTTCACTATCGAACACGCATCTGTCAGAAGAGATGGCAAATATATCCTGAAGGATATCTCTCTCCATGCTGATATGGGAGAACATATAGCGATAATCGGACCCAACGGGGCTGGGAAATCAACATTGATCGATGTCATTGCAAGAAGGACATATCCGCTTGCTCTAGATGAATACAGATCATCCATCCTCGGAGAGGAACGCTGGATGATACAGGAGCTGAAAATGAGGATCAGCCTTGTCTCTCCTTCGCAGGATGAGTTCTTCACATCAGCATACCCCGCCAGGGAGATCGTCGCCTCCGGTCTTCACTCCTCATTAGGCTTTGACTTCCACCATGCAGTTGCTGAGGAAGATTGGATAAAAGCGGACCGGGAGCTGGAAAAGACAGGCATGGCAGAGAAAAAAGACAGGACGATGAACACGCTATCCACAGGCGAAAAGCGCAGGGTCCTTCTTTCCCGGGCAGCCATAACATCCCCCGATATCCTTCTTCTGGATGAAGCATCATCCGGACTTGACTTTCCATCAAGGGCAGATCTCAGGAATACGATCGAAAGCTATGCGACAGAAGACAGAACGATTGTCATGGTCACCCATGAGCTTTCTGAGATTCTGCCGTCAATGGACCGGATCATTCTGATGAAGGATGGGAAAATAGCTGCTGATGGGACTAAGAAGGAGCTTCTCCGCTCAGACATCCTTTCAGATCTTTATGGAAGAAAAGTGACAGTCGCTGAGAAAGACGGCATCTTCACAGCATTCTGCTGATTCTTCACCACTGACGCCTCCAGCTGGGATATAATCAGGAAAAGGAGGACGCGATGAGAGCGAATATAATAATCCACTCCATCTCAGGGAATCTCTATCTTATATCAGAGACATTCAGGGAAAAGCTTATAGAACGTGGTATAGATGCCAGACTTTACAGGGTTACTGACTCCGATCTTCACATAGAAGCAAATGAGAGAACAGAGGTCAACGAATACTATGAGGAAATCATTGCACTTCCGGAAGCGAACAACAGAAAGCTGGAAAAGGCAGACATAGTCATACTCGGAACGCCATCACGCTTCGGGATGCCGACTGCTGAGATGAAGGCATATATCGATGCGACCTGGCCATTATATAAATCCGATTCGCTCAAAGATAAATACTTCTATGCCTTCTCATCATCCTCAGTTTCGGTCGATGACGGCGAGAAAGCGGCCCTTTGCCTTTACACCTGGAGCCATATGATGAAGATGATAAATGTTCCATTCACTCCATATGTGCATAAAGAAGGAGAGCTGATGCCCAACCGTCCATCGGAGGATATCGATATGACAGCTGAGCATCTTGCCATGGTCATATCAGCTCTCGGAGATACGTGAGATATAATACTTTGAATACCTCAGGAGACGGTGGAAGATATCCTTTGCCGTCTCTTTGCTGATTTTCTGGACAGCTTCCTCTGCTGTCATATCCTTATTCTGGCGCTTATACTCATCCCATCTCCTGACAATCCACATGTACATATCACCTTCGCTCTGTCCAGGGAAAGAAGCAAGAAGATGCTCCTTGCGTATCTCCCTTACAATCGGGAAATAGACATTGTCATACCAGCTCTTCGCAGCTTCCTCAAATGAGATCTCATGGTCGATATTCTGGTTTATGTAATACTTATGGACAAGAATATGGTTGACCATCTCCGGATAAGCTCCTGGCGTTGTGAAGACTATATCGCCCATAGGAAGATAGGATGGTTTATATTGCGATATGAACATATTGCGCTCATAATCGACAACCTTCCTCCTGAGCTCCCTCATGCTCATGCCAGGAAGGAGAGGAATCTCGGAATCAAGCTCTACAACCTCTGCATCGATAAACTCAACACCCTGCGCTTTTGCAACAGATACTCTATGGTTGCCATCCCGGACAAAGTAGTATCCTCCAAGGCTATAAACGGATATCGGAGGCAGGATGATATCATTGTGCATCGCCGTATCAATGCTGCACCAGCGTGATCTGAGCTGCTCACGCTTGGGGAAGAATGCAGAGGAGAAATCATGATACCGGCCCTCTGATCCGATTATTCTCTCCACAGGAATAGTCTGCATTCCCATGTATGTCTCTGATTTCGGTTTGATTATCGAGGTCACTTCATAGAATGACATGAGGTCATTGCTCTTCCACTGCAAGGCTGAGAGCAGGCCCTGCATCCGTGCCTTGTTCCTTGCTCTTATGAAGTCATCCACTGCTACCTTGTTGTCATACATCATCTTCCAGCTCCAAGCGTTTCATCCTCGAGGATGTAATTCTTATAGATATTGATGACCTTTGTCTCACCGAACTCGCTTACCCGGGGAGCATTGATATCATCAAGATGAACATGCCCATGAAGAAGATACTTCGGTCTGTACTTCTCCATGAATGCAAGAAAACAGCTGAATCCGCGGTGACAGAGATCCTCGCCATCCCCCATTCCTCTCGGAGGTGCATGGGTGACAAGGATATCCAGCGCCCTTCCAAACCTCTTTTTGTTGTATATCAGTCTCGGAATAAGCTTATTGATGCGCCATTGCATCTGCTTCTCCGAATACTGGCTATCGCCATAGTTATAAAGCATCGATCCTCCAAGACCTGCGATGATCAGATCGCGGTTCTTGTCGTAGATGCATTTGCCATCGATGAAAAGCCCTCCGAAGATAGGCATATCATGGGCTTTAGGAGCCCCTGCATATGAAAGTATATTATCCGGGCTCTTCATCATCCTGCCAAAATCCTCAAGATTATGATTGCCGTACACATAGTACACATCCTTCCTGAGCATCGTCTGGATGTAATCATAATATCTTAATGGGAGATCGCCGGCTGAGATGACAAAATCCACATCCCTGTACAGTTCAGGTGCTATCGAAGAGTAGATCAAAGTATCCGTCGCATCAGAAATACACAAGAGCTTCATGGATTCCAAGGCAAATATATTGATTCCTGGAAAGAAAGTAAAGACCTATCCTCAGGTGTGGAAAAAGTTAACAGCAATGCATCGGTCCTAACGGCATCTGAAAGAAATCACTGCTGAGTCACATCGCTTGTCTCAGCTATGTTCTCGATCGGAGTATAGCCTTCACCAAGAACATGATAGGTTTCGCTTATAACCATAAAAGCCTTTGGATCTGCTTTATGCACAGCCCGTGTCAGTTTTGACACTTCCTGGTTTGGGATGACAGCCATAAGCATAGGACGGGACTTATTAGAGTAGAAACCCTTTGCATCAAGAAGCGTTGCGCCACGATCCATCTCATCAATGATGAACTGTCCTATTTCCTGATAGTTATCAGAGACTATGAAGACTGTCTTCGCATAGCTTGTCCCCATCGAGAGTACGATCTTATTGATTACAACCGTTGTGATATAAGCGACAGCCGCAGCATAAAGGGCATTCTCGATCCCAAAGAAAACCGCAGAGACGGCAATAATCGCGCCATCAACTATGAAAAGGGATGTGCCGAGAGATAATTTGGTATAGCGGGCCATGATCTGTGCGATGATATCTGTCCCGCCAGTGTTCGATCCGGACTTCATGACAAGTCCTATCCCGACTCCTGACAGTACACCGCCATACAGAGCAGAAAGCATTATGGAAATATCCTTTGTATAGTCGAGTATCCCGTTTTCTCCCAATAGCGAAATCCATACTGAGGTGAAAGCTGACAGAAGGAGCGATCCAAGAAGCGTTCTGAATCCATACTGCCTTCCGAAAAGCCTCAGACCTATCAGGAAGACAGGAACCGTAAGAAAGAATATGACAATGCCAAGATCCCAGCCGAAAAGGTGATACAGTATCGTTGCGATTCCAGATACCCCTCCAGGAGCAAGCCTGGCCGGATTCAGGAATACAGCGACTGCGAATGCTGTGACTGCAGAGCCGAGAATGATGTATGCATAATCTATGGCGGTCCGGACTGAGATTCTCATATCAGAACAATACAGGCCAGTTCCGGACAATGCCGCGTACAAGAGCAGAGAAATCCTTCTTTACCCTCTCCCCTGTCTCAAGAACCTCTTCATGGTTCAGAGGCTGATCAAGAATCCCTGCAGCCATATTGGTCAGACAGCTTATGCCAAGTGTATGCATTCCCATATGCGATGCGGCAATCGCCTCTGGCACAGTGGACATACCGACAGCATCTGCCCCTGCTGTACGGGCGAATCTTACCTCCGCAGGGGTCTCAAATGCAGGTCCCGTAAAAAGCATGTATACGCCCTTACGGATATTTATCCCAAGCTTATCCGCTTCCGCCTCTGCTACACCGATAAGGGTTTTATCATATGCTCTGGACATATCAAAGAAACGAGGTCCCAGCTCATCCGGATTCAATCCACGGAGAGGACTATCGGCAATAAGCTTTATATGATCTTCAATGATCATGAGATCCCCTGGCTTCCAGCTTCTGTTCACACATCCAGCGGCATTTGTAAGAAACAGAGAATCAATTCCCAGGATCTTCATCACACGTACAGGATATACCACATCAGCCATTGAATAGCCTTCATAGTAATGAAAGCGTCCCTGCATGCACATGACATTGTGTCCTTCAAGGCTGCCAATGACAAGCCGTCCTTTGTGCCCGGGGACGGTAGATACCGGGAAATGAGGGATATCATGATAATCGATCACGGTGGCATCCTGTATTTCATCAGCTATATCGCCAAGGCCGGATCCAAGGACTATCGCAAGATCTATTTTCATATCTCCTGCCATGTTTCTGATATAATCAGCTGATTCTTTCAGCATATCCATAAGCACCATATGAAATCTCCTTTATCAGAACGGCTCTCCAGAAGCGAGGGGAGCTGCGCTTTTCCTGCTGGAAAGTATAAGCGCAATCAGCGTCGCTGCATATGGGAACATCCCGAGATAACCTGCCGGGATATTCTGGAACACAGGGAAGACCTTTCCCATATTCGCAATTGTCATGCAGAGTCCGAAGAAGAATGTGGATCCAAGGATTCCAAGAGGCTTCCACTGCCCGAATATCAGAGCAGCTATGGCAAGGAAGCCAAGCCCGTTTATTCCGCTCCCTGCGTTGTATTCTCCTGCATAAGTAACCAGAATGCATGCCCCGCCAAGACCGGAAAGCAGACCTGAAGCCATAACCCCGATATACCTCATTCTATGGACATTCACACCTGCGGAGGCAACTGCTGACGGATGCTCTCCGCATGCTCTGAGCCTGAGCCCGAACGACGTCCTGTACAGAAGGAACCAGGAGATTCCCCAGAGAGCAAGGCATATCCAGGTCGTCCAGTAAGTTCTTGAGAAAAACAGTCTGCCGATTACCGGTATATGCGAAAGAAGGGGAATATCACTCCGGATGACACCGCGGACTATCGTTATGTTTCCGCTTCCTGTGATCGTCTGGGCCAGGAAGAGGGAAACCGCTGTAGATAGCATGTTTATCGCAGTCCCTGATATAACCTGGTTGGACTTCAGATTGATGGATGCAAACGCATGCAGAAGAGAAAGGAGTGTCGATGCTGCCATTGCCGCGATGATTCCTATGACAATGGCGAAAGTATATGAGAACCCAGGGATGGCCTGCAGTTTCACAATCGTAGCCGCAGATGAAAAACAACCGAAGAGCATCAGACCTTCGATACACAGATTGGTAACACCGGACCGTTCGGAATAGAGACCGCCAAGTGCTCCCATGAGTATTGGCATGGTATAGGCAATAGCAGATGGGATTATGCTTGATACAACGCTCCAGAACTCCATCACCTTCCCTCCTTCATGAGCTTTCTGCCCTTCTTTGCCAGCTCATCGAACTCCTTACGGGAAAGGACTGAGGCATTCCTCATATCCCCCGCTTCCTTCAATGCATAGGAAACAGCCTCTTCCTTTTTTTCAAAGCTTCTCTGGAAGCGCCCGTTCCAGAAAGCAGAGAGAAGCACATTCGTAGCTGTGAAATATATGACTGTGGCAATGATCGTATCAGCGATCTCTGTCGGGATTCCTGTCGCAGCCAGAGATCCCCTTCCCATCTTAAGGATGCCAAAGAAGATAGCGGCAAAGAATGAACCGGCCGGCGAACAGTTTCCGAGGAGAGCCACAGCGATTCCGTCAAAGCCTTCATTCGGCATCTTCCCCATCTCCATGATCTCAGAGTATCCGCAGTAGTATGTAAGGCCTGCAAGCCCAGAGAGTGCACCAGCTATTGCCATTGAGATCATGATTGAGCTCGATACCTTTATACCAGCATATTCAGCGCAGAATCTGTTCGATCCAACTGCTTTAAGGCTGAATCCAAGAGTTGTTTTCTTAAGGATGAACCATACTGCAACTGTCATTATGATAGCTATGAAGAAACCATAATTGAGGGTGGAAAAGCCTGTGGCTTCTCTCAGCCATTCAGCTCTTAACGTATGCTCAAGGGGTATTGGCTTCGACTTCACGGAGATCGTGGGATCGATTATGAACCGAGGAATGAAATCATATACCATCCAGTAGGCTATCCAGTTGAGCATTATGGTGGAAACAACTTCATGCACATTGAACTTTGCCTTCAGAAGTCCGGATATGAATCCCCAGATACCACCAGCCGCAGCTGCTGCGATCACGATAACAGGAATATAGATTACCCGTGGCATACCCATCGGGAGGTAATATGCGAGGATGGACCCTGCGATTCCTCCGACGAGCATCTGCCCTGAAGCCCCTATGTTGAAAAGACCTGTCTTGAATGCAAATGAGACGGAAAGCCCTATCAGAATCAGCTGAGTGGACATTCCGAGAGTATTCCCTATACGCCGCCTGCTGGAGAGAGCTCCGAAAAGGATCTTCTCAAATCCATCAAACGGATTCTTTCCGATAAGAAGAATAAAGACACAGCCTGCAATGATCCCAAGGACAACAGCTGATAGCGATACAAGAAGCGGAGAGGCCTTCCTGGCCTCCAAAGGCCTTATCATATTCATCTCTCACCTCCTGAAGCCCTGATTCCTGCCATCATCAGACCTACGGAGTCAACATCCGTTTCGTCCGTCCTGACAACATCTATGAGTCTGCCTGCATTGATTACCGCTATCCGATCCGCAAGATTGAAGATCTCATCAAGCTCGAATGATACAAGGAGGACAGCTTTGCCTGCATCCCTCTCCTTCACAAGCTGGGCATGGATGAATTCGATGGCGCCGACATCAAGCCCTCTTGTAGGCTGGACTGCAATAAGCAGATCAGGCTCTCCAGTGATCTCACGGCCGATGATTGCCTTCTGCTGATTACCTCCGGAAAGCTTTCCAGCAAGGGACTCGGCACCTTCTCCGGAGCGGACATCGAATTTCTCTATGATTCTCTCTGCATAGTCATGGATTGTGGGGTAATCAAGGATGCCATGATGGCTGAATCCTTCCTTATAGAACTCCTTTATGACCATATTATCAGTGAGTGTTGCACCGAGGATCAGTCCCCTTTTCTGCCTATCTTCTGGAATATGCCCCAGTCCAAGCTCATTGCGTTTTCTTATAGGCATCGCCGTAATATCAGTATCCTTGAAAATAATCCGGCCTGATTCAGCATGCCGCAGTCCTGTTATCGCCTCAACAAGCTCAGACTGTCCGTTTCCATCGACACCTGCGATTCCGACAATCTCTCCGGAATGCACATCAAGGCTGAAGTCCTTCACTCCCAGTACGTGTCTTGAGCTCATCACGGAAAGGTCTTCAAGCCGGAGAATGGCAGGCCCGGGATTGGAAGGAGCTTTCTCGACTTTGAATGAAACAGGACGGCCGACCATCATAGAGGCCATTTCCGAAGCGGACGTTGATTGCACATCAACGACTCCGACAAGCCGTCCGCGTCTTATTACGGTACAGCGGTCTGCAACTCTCTTGATCTCATCAAGCTTATGCGTGATGAGGATTATCGACTTTCCCTCAGCCGCAAGGCCTCTCATTATCTCCATAAGCTCACTGATCTCCTGAGGTGTGAGGACAGCAGTAGGCTCATCGAAAATGAGGATATCCGCATCGCGGTAAAGCATCTTCAGGATCTCGACACGCTGCTGCATGCCTACCGTTATATCCTCAATAACCATATCAGGCTCAATCGAAAGCCCATAGCGCTCGGAAATATCCTTTATCCTCTTTGATGCCCTGTGGATATCATAGACAAAACCGCCTTCCTTTCCGAGGATGATATTCTCCGCAACAGTGAAGTTATGAACCAGCTGGAAGTGCTGATGCACCATGCCGATACCAAGAGCAAAAGCATCATTCGGATTTTTGATGCTTACTTCCTTTCCACGGATCCTTATTACGCCCCTGTCAGCATGATAAAGCCCAAACAGAATGCTCATAAGAGTGGACTTCCCTGCACCGTTCTCTCCGAGAATCGCATGGATCTCTCCCTCTCTTACCTGCAGTGTTATATCATCATTGGCAATGATTCCCGGAAATTCCTTGCGTATTCCGAGCATTTCGATAACGTAGTCCAACTGGATCTTCCCCTGAGTGCAATATCGAAAGAAGGCCGCCGTTTCCAGGCGGCCACATGATCAAAGCATAGATTACTTTATAAGGCCATCGCCTGTATCCTGAACCTTGATCTCCCCACTGCTTATGAGACCAGCAACTGCTGCAACTTCAGCTTCGATCTCCGGAGTGAGGTTTGGATTGGATGCAGGAATACCAGCCCTGCCGTCAGCTGCTCCGAGAATCAGGTGCCTGCCACCCTGGAATGTACCATTGGCTGCTGCCATGGCCTGATCATATGCAACACCTGTCACATCCTTCATCGCAGAGGTCAGAATGCAGGACTCACCATTCCCCATATCTCCGACGGTATACTGATCCACATCAACGCCTACAGCCCATACATCCTCTCCGGAAAGCCTTCTGTTCTTCGCCTCGTTGATCACTCCAACGCCTGTACCACCTGCGGCTGCGAAAATCGCATCCACACCGCTGTCATACATGGCGACCGCAAGCTGCTGACCGCCCGCAAGATCAGCAAAGGATCCCTGGTATACGAAATTGCTCGGATTCATCCCGATTGCCGTTCCGAAATTATCATTTGCATACTTCACACCCTGCTGAAAACCCCAGTTGAATTTCTGGACTGCAGGAATCTCGAGACCTCCGACAAAACCGACTTCTCCTTCCTGGAGCTTGAGGGCTGTTGCAAGGCCTGCCATGAATCCCGATTCCTCTTCCTTGAATGTTATGGCAACTGTATTCTCGCCTATTCCAGAAGTAAGAGCATCATCAATGATGATCAGCATAAGGTCAGGGTACATCTCCTGTGCCTGGGAGACAGCATCTGCAAAGAGATATCCCGGGCAGGCTATGAATCTGTATCCCTGATCATACAGATCCGAGATAGCTGTCAGATAATCAGTTGTGGTTGTCCCGGCAGGTCTGAGATAGGTACAGGCAAGGCCCAGTTCATCAGCTGCCTTCTTCACTCCTTCATATGTTCCCTGATTGAACGACCGGTCATCGATTGTACCTGAATCCGTGACCATTCCCAGCATCAGGCTATCAGACTCCTGGCTTCCTCCGGCAGAAACGGAGAAAGAGAAGCAGGCAATAAGCATAACCACAAAGATTTTCTTCAGCATCAGCGCTCTCCTTCCGATTTTCAAATCGCTATTATGATTCTACAAAGTGTATATCATGCTGTCAAACAAATTCTGTGCTGAAAATATATAAAATATTATATTAAAAAGAATTATTTCATCGATTACCAAGGAAGGAGGAGCAATGTATTGCAGAGATCGCAAAGATAATATAAAAAAAGCGGCGTAGAGTCCGAGTATCTGCCGAAGGGGAATCAATAAGGCATCGGAATCTAGCCGCGGCTTGTTTTCTGACTGTTTACAACAGGAATATCGGGGAAACAAAAGCTGCATGGCCGTTTCGCTCATACACTTCCATATGATAGAAATCGCCAGAAGCTCCACCATCCTCAATATCCATTGATACTTCATAAAGGCTTCTGGGAACTGCTCTGTGGATTTTGTACGAGCAGGATGCATAGGAAAGCACCTCCCCGCATATCGATGTCTCCAGTAGCTCTTTTATCGTATGACGCTCAGTTCTTCCATTTATCGAGAAATCAAGAACCGTATCCTTATCTCCCTCAACCTCTATCACAGCAGATGATGTCTGAGGGTGCAGCGGCGAGATATTCTTGTATGTCTCCACAGCAAAACTGAATGTATCATCCGTCAGCGAAGCATTGAACAATATCCTGTTTATATTATCATTCTGCTTCATATCCTCAGATGGCGAAAGAATGCTACGGCCACAGATACATGGCTCATAGCCTTTCAGCTTTCCTCCGATGCAGCGCACGGATGTATCCCATTCAAACCCCTTTTCCTTATCATCGCCCCAGCCCAGCTCAAGACGGATCTTATATGGTCCTTCGCAGCTATGCGGCAATCCATCACGCTCGGAATCATATATAGCCAAGGGCCTGAGATTCTTCAGGATAACCATGCGGGCTATCTCATCAGAAGCCTTTGCAGCTGCATGGATGAGCGCTCTGCCATCGACAGCTCCAGACTCTCCGAATCTGAGACTTCCCATAGAGAAATCGCAGAGGATCCTGTCCCCGGTCACGGCATAGGTCCTGCCAGCTTTCAATGCAGTCCAGAGATCCTTGCGTGTCCTTGATGGAGCTTCTACAGCAATAAGACCATCACCATAGGAGCCAGGGAATCCTGCATGATGGTCTGTCGATGCGCCGAAGCTGAACTTCTTTCCTCTTCGAAGCCCGACATAGGCGGTATTCCTGCCATCGCGAGGTCCCATCGTATGGTAATACTCACGATAACCAGCATCATTCAGACCAAGACCATGCTTTGAATATACTTCTACAACCGGACTGATATCTGAACGGAACTCATCCCAGTTTATTCCTCTGTACCCGGAAGGATATGCTATATGGTGGGGAATCGCTACGAGATCGCATCTGGATCGGGCAGCGACTTCTGCCGGGGATTTCCCATAAATAAGCTCAAGAGATGGATCGGGCGATACAAAATGATGGTCCCCATAGAAGCTTGAATGCATTTCATAGCTATGTAATGTCACAAACCGGCCATCATCATTTGCCTCTTCAACTGTCTTCCTAACGCTTTCCCAGTTTCTTCCGATACGATCGAAAGCCTCTTTATGGTAAGTGACAAGATATCTGTTGAACTGGTCGATCTCCGGTATATCCGGCCACATGGCATGAGGGGTTATGCTGCAGAAATCCAATCTCTTTCTGGCAGATTCAAGTGCATTCTCAAGACTGCCATAGCCATAGGTTATCCCGCAATGGCAGTGCACATCACCAAAGAAAATTCCCATAATTCTCTCCAGGGAGGAGCGGGAGGCCCCGCTCCATCAGATAATCAGAAGATGTGGTTCTTGCGTGTCCAGCCAGGAATGACCTTCTGCATCTCCGCCTCATCATTGCGCTCGGTATATCCGCATGCAAGATAATTCTGATGCAGCCGTTCAAGCTGCTCATAATCGAGCTCAACACCGAGACCAGGCTCATTCGAAACGGAAAGTGCACCATCATCGAATTTTATCCTGCCACCCTTTATGATCTCATCCTTCTGCCACGGATAGTGGGTATCCATAGCAAATGAGATCTCAGGACAGGCAACACCGACATGGGCCATTGCCATAAGCGAAATGCCAAGATGGCTGTTGGAATGCATGCTAAGACCGCGTCCGAATACAGAGCAGATCTTTCCAAGCTGCATAGTTGCCTCGATACCACCCCAGTAGTGCGGATCCGCAAGGATTATATCCTCGCTTCCGAGCTTTATAGCAGATGGGATCTCCTCAAAGCTGGTTGTACACATATTCGTTGCCCTTGGAATGGAAACGGCCTTGCCAAGCTCTGCCATAGCTTCCTGCGTCTTGCATGGATCCTCGTAGTACTCAAGATACGGAGCAAGGATCTTTCCATACTTTATGCTCGTCTCAAGAGTCCAGCATGCATTAGGATCGATACGGACAGGAGTCCCTTTCCCAAAAGCTTTTGAGAGCGCGATGACTGTATTGCTCTCCACCTCTGGCTCAAAGACACCGCCTTTAAGCTTAAGGCTCTTGAAACCGAACTCCTTGCACATCGCCTTTGCTTCCTCGACGACTTCATCCGGGGTAAGGAACTGGTTTTCCTTGAACTTATGCCAGCCTGTCGCATCTGGGTCATGCCCTCTGTCAAACTTTCCGCCAGCACCCTCATACTTGTAGAAAAGATATGCGGAGAAGTCTATCCTGTCGCGGACACGGCCTCCAAGAAGATCGCACACAGGCTTCCCGACAGCCTTGCCGCAGACATCGAGCAGGGCAATGTTGAGAGCGGAATAGATTCTCTTTGCCACATTCTTGGGAGCATATCCGACATTCATGGTATCCTGGACATTCTCAAAACCCTTCTCAATCGCAATCTTTATCTTATTGCGTTCAAAAGGATCCATGCCGATAAGGAATTCCCTGGCCTGCTGAAGACTCTTCAGCGCCGCAGATCCTCCGGCAATCTCACCGACACCGGATATATTCTCATCTGTCTTCACCTCAATGATGATACGGAGCGCATATGGTGCGTGCAGTCCTGCTGCATTAAGAAGCGGTGGATCATCGAAAGCAATAGGTGTAACAATAAGATCTGTAATCTTCATATACGAAATTCTCCTTTTTCAGCTCTTGACTCCACCAGAAGCGAGACCTCCTACGAGATACTTCTGAAGGAACAAGAATACAATGATAACTGGCAGAGAGCTGAGTACAGCCGCAGCCATAACACCGTTCCACTGTGTTGCATCCTCTGAGATAAGCGATGTGAATCCGATTGAGACAAGCTTCTTGGATTCTTTGGTGATGAATGCAAGAGGATAGATTACGTTCGACCATCCAAGTACGAAGGTATATGTGATTGTCGCAACGATTCCAGGAAGAGAGAGAGGCATCATGATACGCCTGATAGCTCCGATTCTTGTGCATCCGTCGACCATCGCAGCCTCTTCAAGCTCCATCGGAAGCGTAGAGAAATAGGATCTCATCATCCATATGGAGTACGGAAGGCTGAATGTACAGAAGACTATGATCAGTGACCAGAGGCTGTTATAAAGCCCCATTTTTATGACAAGCGTCAGAAGCGGTGTGGTAAGGATCATCTGAGGGAACATATATACATAGAGTATTCCCTGTGCGATTCCTTTCCTGAACTTATATCTGAATCTGGCAAGCGAGTATCCAGCAAGAGCTGCAAGCACAATCGATATGCAGGAACTGGTCAGAACTACTATGAAAGAGTTCAGCATATACTGCTTGAAGAAGAGATTGCTTGCAAAGCCTGTACCATTCCATACGTGCTTATAAGCAGTGAAATCAACCTCCTCAATAGCCAGTGACACATCACGATTCATGATATCGCTGACATCTGCAAGCGAGCATTTGATCATCCAGTATACAGGGAAATCAAGGATGCAGATGACAAGGATCAATACAACATAGAAGATTATATTCGTAATCAGCTTGCGCTTCTTCATGCCAAGCGTGTAACTATTATTCAGCATATCAGTCCTCCCTCTGCTTGACTGAGTAAATGAAGAGGAAGAATGCAAGGAAGACGAGGATAAGAACGCTCATTGCAGCTCCCAGATCATATCTCATTGTCACAAACGAGAATTCGTATGCGAGAGTATTCATTGTATGTGTACCGCTTCCGCCTCGTGTCATGAGCCAGATGACGTTGAACGAGTTGAAAGTCCAGATTATCGACAGGATTATGGTCATAGACATTACATTGGCAAGGGATGGCAATGTAATCTTGAAGAATGTTGTGATCGGACCAGCACCTTCGACCTTGGCAGCTTCATACATCTCGGTCGGTATTGACTGCAGTCCGGCAAGTATCATCATCATCATCTGAGGATATCCCATCCAGATGCCAACAATGAGGACACAGGCCAGAGCCATACCACGCTGTCCGAGGAAATTCACATAGGAATCTATCACTCCAAGTCTCAGCAGAAGAACGTTGAAAATTCCATACATTCCATCGAACATCCAGTTCCATGCTGTGACACTTGCAGTAACAGGAATAACCCATGGAAGCATCAGAAGGACTCTTGCCAAGGAGCGTCCTACGAACTTCCTGTTCATCATCAGGGCAAGTCCCATTCCGATTATGACCTTGAAACATGCTCCGACAATTGCATAGATGAATGTGTTTCTTATCGATTCAGGGAACCTGGCATCGGTAACGACCCTGATATAGTTAGCCAAACCATTGAAAGAACGGTTCAGATCGGTAGGCCTCCAGCGATGGAAGCTCATTACGATAGAATAAATTACAGGATATGCCACAATAATTAGAAGCACTATCACCGCAGGAAGCAGAAAGAGCTTTCCAATACGATTATCACGTGCTTCCAACGACGGATAATGAGGCTTATCCTTCTTTGACAGTAATGCATTTACAGCCATCTGATTCCCCTTAAGAGTCCGCGCTATACCTTATGGCATAGCGCGGTTGATTTTTTCGGCAAAAGCCTGCAGTACTACTCGAAGAGTATTTCCTGTGCCTTCTGCTCCATCTCGTCTATGATCTGGTCTACTGTCCAGTTATCAACAGCGATTCTGGAAAGGATATCATCATAGAAGTAGGAAGAGTACAGAATCGAAAGTCTGGAATCTGTCTCGCCAGGGAATGAGGAGGAAACAGAGTGGGTTGATCCACGGAGCATGACCTTCTCATTGTCTGTAAGAGATTCGAACATTGGATCTGCAATCACGTCATATCTGAGCGGAGCATAGTATCCGAAGCCCATTGTCTCGAACATCTTAAGCTGTACTTCAGGGCTGCTGATATACTTTACGAATTCCTCTGAAGAAGCAAGCTTATCAGTCTTGAATACTGTAATTGATTCAGGTGGTCCCTGCTTCCATGATCCTGCTGGACCTTCTGGATAAGGAAGAATCATGACATCTTCAAGAGCAACGTTGTCAGAAGGCAGCTTCTCGAGAATCGAGTTGGAGTTCTGTACAATACCGATATCACCAGTAAGGAAGAACTGGTTGTTGCTGTTTCCATCCCATGTTGTGGCTGCTGGAGGAACTGCTCCGCTGTTCCACAGTCTGATGAGGAAGTCGATTGCACTGCGCATCTCAGGAGTATCGATATCGAGGTTGCCCTCTTCGTCGATGATCCTTCCACCGTGGCATGCGATTACAGAGAAGCAGAATCCGGCGCTATCTCCGAAAGCCTTTCTGGAGTAAGCGAATCCGAGACCATAGCGGTTATTTGCAACATCTGTGATCTTCTTGCCTGCTTCAAGGATGTCTTCCCAGGTCTTGAGGTCTTCGATGTAGTAGTCACCGTTCTCATCCTGCTGGAGGGTCAGGTCATATCCTGCTGCCTCAAGCCAGTCGCGGCGAGCATGGAGTGAGCCCGGGCGTACATAGAACGGGATTTCCCAGAGAGTGCCGTCAACGCGGAATGTATCAACGAGGTTCGTTGCATACTGATCGCTTCCGATCTCCTCAAGAAGCTCATCCATTGGCTGGACCATTCCTGTATAAGCAAACTCTGTTCCAGGAGAGCTGTTCCAGATAACAACATCAGGATAAACACCTGCACTGATGCTGGTTACGAGCTTTGTATGGAAATCATTGGTAGGTGTAAGAACATAATTGACCTTGATGCCTGTTGCTGCCTCGAAATCTGCTGCAACATCATCAAAAGCCTTCATGATCTTCTCGCTTGGGTTCGAGATTCTCCAGACTTCGATTGAATCAGGAAGTCCGTCTTCTGTGAGAGAAACATCCGATGATCCACTTGCGAAAACAAGACCTGCTGCGAATATCAGAGCGATAATCGATGTAGCAATCCTCTTTGTACGCATAATTCCTCCTTTTACTATCTCAAGGGACCTCTGCTAGGCCCCAGGAATTCCCCTTCCATATTACACACGATTGTCTATTTTTCAACGTCTATGACAATGTGTATAGTTTCGTTGTTCTTGTTATCACGCTCTTCAAAAGCCTCCTGAATCCGAGACAGCGGATAAACCTTATCGATATACTCCCAGGTCCTTATCAGCCCATCACGGAACATAGATATGCCTTCCTTGAAGAATCTATACATATCTATATCCCTCTTAGGCTCTGTTGAAAGGATCTCAACCCTCTGCCTGTGGACCTTGAAGAAATCGAAAGGCTCTTTGCATGTTCCGATTCCACCATACATAACAATTTTACCACCTGTTCTTGCACTGTAAAGAGCATCCTGCACACTTGCGCCTTCAAGCAGACAAGGGATGACCACATCGAATCCATCAGGAAAATCCTTGCCGACAATATCCATGGTAGGAGTATCAGGCGTCGGTATCTTGTATGTATGTGTTGCACCATAACGTTTTGCAAGCTCAAGATTCCTGTCCTTGAGATCGGTGACAACCAATGCCTTCGGAGAATAAAGAGAGAGAACCTGGGTCAGCATCAGGCCGCTCACACCCTGCCCTGTTATGAGAACAGTACGTCCAGAATCTATCTGGGAAAGCTCTGCAGCATGGATTACGCCAGGAAGAATCTCAAGCAGGCTGACGTCAAGCAAATCGAATTCATCAGGTATTACCTGTACATTGAACGGTTTGCATACAATATACTCTGCATAGGCTCCCCACACATATCTGCATGTGACTTTCTGTCCAGGCTTAAGTCCCTTTATGTTCTTTCCGACCTTATCAATCACTCCGCCGACCTCATGTCCAAGACGGGCGGGGAATGATATGAACTCAGGCTTTCTTATTCCACGGTAAGCTTCGAGATCGGAACCGCAGATACCCACATATTTTATCTTGATCCGCAGCTCATCATCTGTAGGCTCAGGAATGGCTGCGCTTACGAGCTTCATCGAATATGGCTTTTCAAGGATCGCAACTCTCTGGGATCCCGCAGCCCCTTCCTCGACATATTCAAGATCAGCAAATTTCATTTTCGTAGGCATAGCTGTTTCCTCCATGTTCTAGTACAAATCCAGAATTGCCATTTGTATTTAGCCCATGCGGATTAGTTTTTATCAAATCCGGAACTACTGAGTACGCCTTGTACGATCCTCGTTGACAAACCATTCGCTGAAATTCAGGTCCTTCCTTATACCCTGAAGAGAATCTGCACGGAACCTTGCTGGCGGCATACCGACAATCTTCCTGAACGTTCTGGAGAAATGGTGGACATTCGGATACCCGACAGCTTCCGATATCTGCTTCAGTTCCAGAGTGGATAGCACCAGATATTTCTTTGCCATATGGCATCTGTACTCATCGACAAGCTCGACAGGAGAGCGCCCGATCTCCTCCATCGTCCTGCGGCTGATATACCTGTATGAATAATGCAGAGCTTCAGATATATCATCTGCAGCAATACGTTCTGTATAGTTGTTCTCGATATAAGCCAGAACGCGGACGGAGATATCAGAGAGATTCTCTCTGTAATAGAATCCGATGTTCTTGCTCTCGCGCTTTCTGACAGGAAGATGCATTCTCAGCAGATCCAGAAGCAGCTGTCCGAGATAAAGCTGGCCATACTGCACATATTCATAATCCTGATCCTCTCCCTCCATTCTGATCAATTCAAGCTTTTCCCTTATATCATCCGGGCAATCGGGAATAAATGAAGGTACAATCGATAGCTTATCTGCCAGAATCGGATTGTTGATTATGAATTTTATATCCAGTGTCTTGAGTCCTGATTCCCCTATTTCCTCTATGCTATGCTCTTCTCCTGGGCGGATGAACATAGCAGAAGATGGAACAAAAGAACCTTTCCAGTTGCCTATATGCGCACACCCTTCCCCTGATATGCAGTAAATCAGCTGATAGAATTCATCATGGGAATGCGGGAGAAGCTGCCAGCCCGGATTGTAGTCATACCGGCTGATCCAAAGCAAAACAACATCATTGAAGTAACCACCATCCGCCATTGCACATCAGATTATAGCACATCGGGAAATCTGATATGATGTGACCGGTTGTCAAGAACTCTTTTCTGTGATTTTCTCCTTTTGCCGAATTATAGGATGGCAAGGCCTATACAGGTAAGGGAAAGAGCTCAGTTTCTATCGGCACTTGGCCATTCTGATATACGCGGATTGATTACCTGCAGGTCAATGGTTCGCCGAAAGCTCTTTCAGTCTTATGACGGGGATTTATCTCAGCCCCAAAGATTTCTCGAAGATAGCTGAATCATGCACTTATGTCCTTTCCCTTGCCTCTATACACCTATATCCGATTCATCAGGCAATTCTGCCTGTCATCATTCCCCATATGAAGCATGCAAGCTCTCTTGCTCCTGCTGTCGTTGACACGTTCTTGTTCTTTCCA
>CALXKZ010000018.1 GCA_944389065.1 uncultured Spirochaetaceae bacterium | reverse complement strand
GCTTATCCAAAGATGATATCTAATTTATAAATCCTTTTAATGTAAAAAAATAATACTGCCAGTTGTGAAACTGCTGAGATATGCCTCAGAATCCCGATTGTATCAAAAGTGTAAACATCACATGATCTATGAGATTGATTTCCATATACCAACATTAGTTTGTGTACTTTAATACAATATTTGCTTTGCTGTAAGTGTTTATGAGGGAGTAGGTATAGATAGGAAACCTCAGATTTGCCCCAAAAACTCTTGAAACTTCTGAGACTAGTGAAATGAAATGAGATATATAGCGTTTGTTTGAGACTATGTAACACTGTGGATAACGTATGAGGGGAATTTAACGATGAGAAAATGACTGGAACGGTGAATTATCAGTTACGGAAAGTTTCCTTGATGAAGTCATGAACATCAAAAATCCGTCAAAAGATTAAATCAACAACTAATCCGGATATAAGAGAGAATACGATTACAAAAAGCAGGTAGAAGAGGAACAGTCTCCCTTTGAGAACCACTTTCAGTGCTCCCAGATTCGTTATCTTCGTTGCTGGTCCTGTAATCATGAACGCTGTTGCAGAACCAAGGCTCATACCATCCGAAAGCCATGATTGCAGGAGTGGTATAGTTCCACCTCCGCATGCATAGAGAGGAACTCCGACTGTAGCGGCAAGAAGTACCCCAAAGCCTTCATTATCTCCGAAAAGCTTTCCGACAAATTCCTGCGGGACATATCTTTGAAACAGAGCAGAGAGAAGAATCCCAACGAGGAAATAGGGACCTGTCGCCTTTATATTCCTTCCGATATTCTTTAGAAGCTTGAGAAATGCATTCGGATCGGTGTCTCTCGATTTTCTTCCTTCTATGCTGCCGAATGATAAGAGAGGCTTCCCATAAGCTCTAACAAGAAGGCCTGCCGCAATCCCGCAGAGCGTGCATGATATGAGCCTGATTGCCACCACTGTTTCCTCAAGCGCAAATGAGTATGCAATGAGCTGCGGATTGAGAAGGATTGAACTCATCATGAAAGCTGAGAGCGATGAATCCTTTATACCTCCCTTTGAAAGCGATGAAGCTATTGGAATCGTACCGTACATGCATAAAGGAGAAGCAATTCCCAATAGTGAGGCAAGTACTATCGAAAGAAGATTGTCGGTATGGTTCCCGATTTTCTCCATCGCACGGAGGATACTGCCTTTCATGAAGACAGAGATTACCGATCCGACAATGATTCCGAAGACATACCAGCCAAGAATCTGTCTCAGCTGGATCTCGAAATAGTAGGAAATGTAGACGAATTCGCGGTAGATGATGTCAAGCATCTAAATCAACCAGTCTGTAGCTTCTTGAGCCAAGTCCTATCTCGGCTGCATGCTCAAGTGTATGGAGCCCATTTCTGCTGTTGATCCTGTTTTTTAGGCTCTCAGCTCCATCAGCATTCCAGATAAGATCTATCGAAGCCTGATCGATTGCAGCAGGATCCGTGGAGGCCAGGATTCCGATGTCATGGATATCAGGTTCTGCAGGGTTGCCATCGCAGTCACAGTCGATCGAGATATTGTTGAGCACGTTGATATATACAATCCTCTCTCCATGCCCAAGATAATCAGAAACGGACTTTCCTGCCTCTGCCATAGCTTCCAGGAAGGCATTCTGATCTCCGCCCCAGGGATTCGTCCGGCTTGTTCCACCTGAGTGTATCCATGCCTTGCCCATAGATGAACCAAGTCCAATAGAAATATTCTTTATTGCACCTCCGAAACCAGCCATCGCATGGCCCTTGAAATGGGAAAGGACAAGATAGCTGTCATAATCAGGGAATGCTGCTCCGACGTAATTCTCTTCGAGGACAGAACCTCCTTCAACCGGAAGGGTATAATCACCATCCTCATCAAGGATCTGGAACGGGGCTATTGCCGTGAATCCATGATCCTCCGCCACCTGATAATGCATTCTTGTCTCAGCCCTGGAACCGCCGTATGCGGTATTGCATTCAACTATCGTTCCATTCACTGACTGCACGAGATCGGCTATCAGTTCTGGCCGGACGTAGTTCGAGGCAGGAGGCTCTCCTGTCGATAGCTTCACAGCAACGTTTCCCTCTGCATTCCAACCTAGGGCCTCGTAGACTCTCATAAGGCCTTCAGGCGTGATTTCGTTGGTGAAATATACAGCTGGAGCAGAGGAATCATCTGTCTCATAACCTGTTCCATCAGATGCAGCAGTATTATTATTTTCATTATTCCCTCCGGCAAATGCACATGATGTGAGCATGAATACAAGTAATAGTCCTGTAAGCTTCTTCATAAGAGCCTCCTTTGATTCATCTGATTATTTCAGATTGCTATAAACATCATCAGTGACAGGCTCGCACCACTCGTTATGTGTGTTCTCACCAGGGACCTCTACTGCTATGTGTGAAAACCAGCTGTCCTTTGCCGCTCCATGCCAGTGCTTCACTTCCTTGGGGATTGTCACAACATCACCCGGATGAAGCTCCACAGCTTCTTTGCCTTCTTCCTGATACCATCCCCTTCCTGATGTGCAGAGGAGTATCTGCCCGCCGCCTTTATCTGAGTGATGTATATGCCAGTTGTTCCTGCACCCAGGCTCGAATGTGACATTCGCCATGAATACAGTCTCCTTCGGATCCGTAAGAGGCTTAAGATATGACTTCCCGATGAAGTACCGGGCATATGCTTCATTGGGTTCTCCGAGGCCGAACATTCCCCCGTCTTTTCCTTCATCATCCTTGTAGACTTCAAGTGCCACTCTGAATGCTGCCCATGCATTTGGCCAGCCTGCATAGAAAGCCACATGTGTGAGGATCTCTCCCATTTCCGCTTTAGTAACACCATTCTTTCTCGCAGTCTGCATATGGTACTGGAAAGATGAGTCTATAAGCCCTTTCGATACAAGAACCGTCACTGTGAGTATCGATCTCATCTTGAGAGGAAGCTTATCCTCTCTCGACCATACCTCACCGAAGAGAATGTCATCATTGAGATGAGCGAATTCATCCGCGAATCCTGTTAATGCATCACGTCCTGCTGTCTGCTTAACCATATATTGCCTCCATAGTTTTCAATCTGCGTTTATAATCTAAAACCACATAACTGCTATGTCTAATACTTCTTTTTCATGATTAAAAATGCTTTCAGGTAATTTCTATTCATGATAGAATCCTTCATATGGAACTCAGGGTACTAAGATATTTCCTCACAATTGCAGAGGAAGAGAACATAACAAGGGCGGCAGACATACTCCATGTCACGCAACCAACACTCTCTCGCCAGATAATGCAGCTTGAGGATGAGCTGGGAACAAAGCTCTTCAAACGGAGTAAGTACTGCATCAAGCTCACAGAGGATGGCCTCTTTTTAAAACGTCGAGCAGAGGAGATTCTTTCACTTGCAGAGAATACGGCAGAGGCTATCGGGAACAAGGACAAGGATATCGCAGGTGAGATCACGATAGGATGCACAGAGACGCACAGCATGGACGCGCTTGCATCGAAGATGGCAGAGTTCAGAAAACTTCATAATGGTGTAAGCTACAATATCTTCACGACCAATGCCGATGGCATCAAGGAGAATATAGAGAAGGGAGTATTCGAGCTTGGGCTTGTTACGGAACCTGTGGACACATCACGCTTTGAGACATTGCATCTCCAGGGTAAAGAAAGATGGGGAGCTCTCGTAAGAGAAGATGATCCTCTTTCAGAAAAGGAATTCGTCTATCCTGATGATGTGAAAAACAGGCCTCTCATTCTTCCAGTACGTTCGGAGGTGAGATACATCCTCGAAGGATGGTTTGGTGCCTCATTCCAGGATCTCGATATAGCCGCCAGATACAATCTCGGCAGGAATGTGGCGGTCATGGTTCAGAATGGCCTTGGAACAGGTATCTGTTTTGATCTTTTCTCAAGCTATGAAGGGCTTCGCTTTATTCCGATGATTCCCCCTCTGATGACAGGAAGTGCTGTGTGCTGGAAGAAGAACCAGCTCTTTTCCACAGTCACAAGAAGTTTCATAGATTTTCTTAAAAATGCAGATTAGGCATTTATTGAAATAAAAAATAAGTATTAGACATTTCATTTCCTCCGTTTTAGATTCTGAAAGCGAAGGCAAGGATGTACGGCGGTCCATATTCTTTGCCTCGCTGGAGGTGCGAAAATGGAGCATTTCACTCTGAGTAATGGAATCAATATTCCTGCACTTGGATTCGGTACATTCCAGATTACGGATCCTGAAGTCTGCAGGAAGAGCGTGCTTTCGGCATTCAGAGAAGGCTATCGGATGATTGATACCGCAGCCTGCTATGGAAATGAGAAGGCTGTGGGGGAAGCCGTCAGGGAAAGCGGCATAGCAAGGAAAGATATCTTCCTCGTTTCAAAGGTCTGGGTCCAGGATTCAGGTTTCGACAAGACACTATTTTCCTTTGAGAAGACGCTGAGGAATCTCGGAACAGACTATCTTGATCTCTACCTCATACACATGCCGCTTGGTGACTATATGGGAAGCTGGAAGGCTATGGAGAGGATAATGAGGGAAGGGATGGCAAAGGCTATCGGGGTATGCAATTTCTCCCCATCCCGCCTTGTTGATCTCGTGCTCACGACAGGAATCATCCCGATGGTTAACCAGGTGGAGATGCATCCGTTTTATCAGCAGATGAAGCTGAGGAAGATGATGGACGAATACGGCATAAGGCTGATGGCCTGGGCTCCTTTTGCCGAAAGCAGGAACAATATTTTCTCAAATCCAAGAATCAGGAAGATTGCTGATAATCATGGAAAGACTAGCGCTGAGGTCATACTCAGGTTTCTCATCAATGAAGGCGCTGTTGTCATACCGAAATCTGTTCATGAAGAACGTATCAGGGGGAATGCGGATATCGATTTCACTCTTACGGAAGAGGAGATGGAAACTTTACGCTCCCTTGATGAAGGACGCCCCATGATACTTGACCTTGAAGACCCTGCCGAGCCTGCAAGGCTTCATGGAATCAGATTCATACAGTAGGGAGGAAATGGAATGACGATAACAGTAATAACATCAAGTCCGCATAAGAATGGCTCTTCGAATCTCCTCGCCTCATCTTTCATAAGAGGAGCTGAGGAGAAGGGACACACAGTTACTGTGTTTGATGCAGGGCACAGCATGCTCCATCCATGCATAGGATGCGGCAGATGTGGAATGAATGGGAACTGCATACAGAAAGATGATGGGAATCGTCTCAGGGAGCTTGCCCTCTCGTCAGATATGATGGTGCTTGTAACGCCTCTCTACTACTATGGCTTCTCTGCACAGATGAAGGCCGTCATAGACAGATGGTACAGCTACACGACGCGTCTTTCATCAAAGCACATGAAAACAGCACTAATTGTCGCTGCCTGGGACAGCAATGACTGGACTATGAAGGATATCAGAGAGCATTATCTGACGCTCTGCCGCTATATGAACTTCGAGAATGCCGGCATGATCCTTGGCATTGGATGCGGAAGCCCTGAGATGACACGTGGAACTGAATTCCCTGAAAAAGCATACAGACTTGGGAAAAGCCTTTGAGAGGACGATGGAATATGGAGTACATGAGAATCGGGAATACGGATATAGAAGTCTCAAGGATATGCCTGGGATGCATGAGCTTTGGAAAGGCCGGGACAATGCACGACTGGACTCTTGATGAGAATCAGTCTGAAAAGATAATCAGGCATGCCCTTGATCTTGGCATCAATTTCTTCGATACAGCCAATGGCTACTCTGATGGAACCAGTGAGGAATACCTTGGAAAAGCGATAAAGAGGAACATCTCAAGGGACAAGGTCGTAATCGCATCAAAAGTCTACTTCAACCCGGGCAGGCTCAAGAGGGAAGCGATACACAGGGAGATCGATGGCAGTCTGAAGCGTCTTGGTACTGATTATCTCGATCTCTACATCATACATCGCTTTGATTATGACACGCCCATTGAGGAGACAATGGAGGCACTGAATGATCTTGTCGTATCGGGAAAAGTCCGTGCAATCGGAGCCTCTGCGATGTATGGCTACCAGTTTTATAACATGCAGATTGCAGCCCGGGACAACGGCTGGGCCCGGTTTTCCGCAATGGAGAATCACTATAATCTCCTCTATCGTGAGGATGAAAGGGAGATGATTCCCATCTGCAGAGAGATGAATGTCTCACTCATCCCATACAGCCCCCTTGCAGCAGGACATCTGACAAGGGCTGAGTGGAATTCCGATTCAATCCGAAGCCGCACTGACAGGGCTGCAATGGGAAAGTATGACAGAACGGAAAGAGAGGATATGGCGATTGTCCGTCGTGTCCATGAGCTTGCTGAGCGCTATGGCGTGAAGATGTCTGAGATAGCCCTCTCTTGGCAGTGGGCGAAAGGAGTCACCGCTCCAATCATAGGTGCCACAAAAGCCTCATACCTTGACGATGCCGCGACCGCGCTCAGCCTGAAATTATCTAATGAAGATATAGCGTATATCGAAGAACCCTATGAACCACACCGGATTGTCGGTGCAATCGACCACAATCCTGCCGATGGTGTGATGCTCATTGATGAGAAGAAGTGACCACTATCCAAGGAGTTTGCAAATGAAGAAAGCAATAATCGTACTGTTCTTATTCACAGCCATCCTCACATTATGCATGGCTGGAGGAGAAGACATCATGACAAGAAGTATCTCAGTTACAGGAAATACTGGCAGAGTTGTATTTGAACTCAATGATTCAAATGCAGCAGACAATCTCTGGACTCAGCTTCCATTTGAAGTGGAGGTGGAGAATTTCAGCAATAACGAGAAAATATTCTATCCTGAGAATGAACTCAATACATCTAATACACCGCTTGCGGAAGGGGGTTCGGGAACACTTGCATATTACAGGCCCTGGGGCAATGTCGTCATGTTCTATGGATCATTCAATCCAAATAGTTCTCTTTATGGACTCGGAAGAGCTGTCGAAGGAGAAGAACTTATCTCATCGTTCTCTGGGACACTTAGAATAGAAAAGGCGGAAGAAGCATGAGAAAAACACTTCTATTGGTATCCGTATGCCTCTTGTCGGCAATATGCCTTTTTGCAGGTGGTAACAGCGAAAACACGCAGTCTGTTCAGGGCGATACAGAAGGAAGAGTCCTTGTCGCATACTTCTCATGGGCTGAGAACAATGACGGGAATTTCGGAGTTGATGCGGTTTCTACCTCAAGCCTTACAAGGCCTGGAAACGTTGAGGATCTCGCTTCATTCATCACATCGATGATTGACTCAGACATATTCTCCATACAGGTTGAGGAGCCCTATCCAGCGAACTGGGATGACTGCCTTGCCAGGGCTAATGAGGAAAGAAGACACGGAGAGCATCCGGCTCTAGTCAGCAGCGTGGGGAATATCGAGGATTATGACATTATATTCCTTGTCTATCCGAACTGGTGGTATGACATCCCGATGGCGCTCTATACATTTTTTGAGGAAAATGACCTTTCAGGAAAGCAAGTTTATCTCTTCTGCTCGCACGGGACGGGAGGTCTTGCCAGAAGCGTTGACCAGATAAGGGAAGCACTCCCTGATAGTCTAATTTCAGAGAATGTTTTTGATATCAACGAGCATCAGGCACATGGAAGCTTTTCGGTAGTCAGGGACTGGCTGACGGAACTAGGTTTCCATCCTGAAGGAAATTGATATGGCAAAGTCCCTGATAGTCTATTTTTCGCAGGGCGGAAACACAAGGAAATGTGCAGAGGCACTCCATTCTCTTATGGATTCGGATCTATTTGAGCTTGTGCCAGAGGTTCCATACCCAAGAGGTTATGGAAGACTGCTGAAAGAGACGAAGAAAGAGGCAGATGAGAAATCAGTTAGAGAATTGAATCCTGTGGCTTTCAATCCTGCTGATTATGACCGTCTGTTCATCGGCTGTCCAAACTGGTGGGGATTTCTCCCGGCTCCGGTGAGGACATTTATAACAAAGACTGATTTCAGTGGAAAGGAAATCGCTTTCTTCATCACACACGGAGGAAGCGTCGCAGAGCGCATCGCGGAAAGGACAGGGGCGGATATCTTCGAGATTGTGACCGTTCAGGAATATCCGGAGGATTACAACGCACTTCTTGATTTCGCCCGTGATGAGCAGAGAGAGAACGCACGCCCGGAACTGGCTGAACACATTGAGAATATGGATATCTATGATGTCATATTCCTTGGTTATCCCAACTGGTGGAGCGATATGCCGATGCCTCTCTACAGTTTCCTCGATGAATATGATCTTTCAGGAAAGACCATAATGCCATTCGTCACGTCCGGCGGTAGTGGATTTTCCCGTACAATCAGGTCGATTGAAAATGCAGAACCTGAGGCGACTGTTCTTGAATGGCTTTCCATCAGAGACAGAAGAGTCCACGACAGTTCCACGGACAGAGCCATTGAAGAATGGATAAACAGATCTGGACTGTTCTGATGAGAAGATCAAGATTTGTCATTGATATCATGATGAGCCTCCTGCTGGTTCTGCAGATGCTATATCTCCTCGTTGGGGAAGCGTATCACGAATGGGCTGGGCTGGCTCTTACTGCGCTTTTCATAGTACACAATGTGCTTAACAGACGCTGGTACAAGGTGATTTTCAAGGGCAGATACACGAAGAGGCGGATTCTGTCTCTGGCGATCAATTCAGCATGTGCTCTTTCAATCATCGTGCTTGCCGTGAGCGGTATCTCGATGGCGCGTCACTCCATGGCAGCTCCTCTGCTGCCTATGGGAGTGGCACGCATTCTTCACATGGCAGCCGCATACTGGGGTTTTGTGTTCATATCGCTCCATGCAGGACTGCATATGACGGCAGCACTGAAAAAAGTTGCAGGTAAACGTTTCGGGAAGATAGCTATAGTCATTATTTCAATCATCGGAATCTGGGCATTTCTCAAAGAGAGGTTTTTTTATTACATGTTCCTCATTGAGGAATTCGTCTTCTTTGATTTCTCGACTCCATTACCATTGCTTGTTGCGGAGTACGTTCTGATCATGCTCCTTTTCATGTTCATCGGAGTTGCATTGTCTCTGGTACTGAGTCTAAGCAGAAAAGAGTAAAGATTAATGCCTAAATTGCATGTTTAGATATAAAAAATAAGTATTAGACATATATTGAGTATCGTCGTATCTTTCGCATAGGGACTCGGATGGAGGAACTGACGATGACGGAAAATGAGAAGCTTCTTGCTGGGATGGAATATGATTACAAGGATCCTGAAATACAGATGATGCTCAGGAAAGCACGCATCCTTACCAGGGAGTTCAATGAACTTGGAGAGGATACAGCTGAAAGAAAGAGCGAGATAATAAAAGAGCTTTTGGGCTGTATCGGAAAAGATGTGACCATACAGCAGCCATTCAGGATTCTTTATGGTGCGCATACAAGTGTTGGTAATCACGTGTTCATCAACAGCGGGTGCGTCTTTCTCGATGGCGGCGCGATAACAATCGGAGACAGAGTTCTGCTGGCCCCGGATGTCAAGCTATACACGGGATACCATTCTCTTGATGCGGCAGAACGCTGGAAAAAGAGGGAAGATGGAAGCATGTATCTGGTCTCGAAAGTCTCCAGTATCACAATCGGCAACGATGTATGGATAGGAGGAGCTGCAATCATCCTTCCTGGGGTGAAGATTGGTAACAATGCTGTCATAGCAGCTGGGGCTGTTGTCGATAAGGATGTCCCTGATAACACGCTCGTAGGCGGCGTGCCTGCGAAGATTATCAGAATGCTGGAACCAATAAAGACGGATAAGATAAGGAGAAATATCATGGATAAGGAAAAGCTACCAAAAATCGCCCTCGGTGCATGGGCATGGGGAAATGACGGGACATTTGGGAACGGACTGCCTGAAGATGAGCTGAAAGCCGTATTTGATGCTGCAATGGCCAATGGCCTGAATCTATGGGATACAGCCTATGCTTATGGCATGGGTACATCTGAGAAGGTTCTTGCGGAATTCCTGAAGGATCTGCCTTCTGAGAGCTATATTGTGTCGGACAAATTCACTCCTCAGTGCGTGGAGGACAAGGAATCTCCTTCTGCCATGGCTGATATGATAGCAATGCAGGAATCATTCTTCTCTGGAAGGCATTTCGACATCTACTGGATACACAACACAGTCGATGCTCTGAAATGGACGGAGGCTCTTGCCTCGCATTATGAAGGCAAGGCTGATGTACCGATGCTCGGTGTGTCGAACCACAATCTGCAGGAGATAAAGGAAGCAAAGGCCATTCTTGAGAGACACGGCTTGAAGCTCTCAGCTGTGCAGAACCATTACAGCCTTCTTTGCCGTTCTTCGGAAGACTCTGGCATACTTGGTTTCTGTAAGGAAAACGGTATCACGTTCTTCTCATACATGGTGCTTGAGCAGGGAGCGCTGACAGGTAAGTATGATACGGCACACCCGATGCCTCAGGGTTCCGCCCGTGCTGAAGCTTATAATCCGATTCTTCCCAGTATCGAGAAGCTCAATGCCGTAATCGGGAAGATTGCAGAGGCACATGGCGTTGATACAGCCCAGATCCCGGTTGCATGGGCAATCGCGAAAGGAACACTCCCAATTATCGGAGTGACAAAGACAAAACATGTGGAAGATGCCGTAAAGGCAATGAATATTACGCTCCTGGAAGACGAGATCAAAGCGGTCGAGGATACGGCCTCTGAACTGAACCTCAACACAATCCGCTTCTGGGAAAAGGAGATGAGATAATGAAGAAGAATATAGGAGCAGTACTGGCACTTTATCCGTGCCCGGTTGTGGTGATAGGTGCAATGGTTGACGGAAAGCCTTCATGGACACTTGCAGCACATGCTGGAACGGTGGCTCACAGTCATCTTATGGTATCGCTTGTGAAGGCTCATTACATCAATAAGGGTATCAGGGAGAACAAGGAACTTTCGTTCAACATCGTTGATGAATCATGGCTGAAAGAGGCCGACAGGATGGGAGTCATTTCCGGCAACAAGACGGACAAATCCGAGGTGTTCTCCTACAGTATCGGAGAAAACGGTGCCCCAATCATCAATGATGCAAAGGTATCAATTGAGTGCGAGATGGACGGAAACTACGAACTGGAGAATTTTGATAACTTCATCTGCCGCATCCAGGCGACCTATGCAGACGATTCCGTTCTGGACGCCGACGGGAAGATCGACTACCATGTCTTCAAACCCGTTCTCTTCGAGTTTCCGACATATGAGTACTTCGTCACAGGAGAGGCTGTCGGCAATTGCGGAAGGATTTGAGATGAGCTTCTCAATGAACCTCTATTACTCTGGTGAAAACGGTAATGCAAAAGCTTTTGCTGAAGAGATGCTCTCCAGTGGAATCGTTGAAAGGATCAGGCAGATTGAAGGATGTCTTAAATACGAATACTTTGTAAGTCTTGAGAATCCTGAGATTGTTCTTCTCATTGATACATGGAGAGATCAGAAAGCCCTGGATGAATATCATTCCTCTCCTTTAATGGCTGACGTTGCAAGACTCAGAGAAAAGTATGACCTTCATATGAAAGCTGAACGGTATACCAGGGATAAAATGCCTGAGGGAGACAGTTCCTTCATCAGAAATTAGACAGAGTTTATTCTTTTCCTTCTGCTTTGAATCATTTTCTAGCAGAAGGTTTTTTCCATCATATGGCGATGGATGACTATATCAACGAAAAGTGGGAATTCAGATATCTTGTGTAATGAATTTTCAGAGGAGGCTCCGATACGGGAAACTTGGTAAAGAGAATCTATTTTAGAATAGATAGCACCTGACCCTAATTTGACCCCAAAAGTTCTTGAAACGACTGAGGCCAGTGAGATGAATGAGATATATAGCGGTTATCTGAGATTCTGTAACACCACAGATAGTGTATGTAACGATAAAACAATTGAGTGGGAGTGATGACATTTTATCTCTAATAGGAAAATCGTTGTAATACAATGGCTTGTATTATGACGATTTCTGTTTTATGTCAGTTGTCACTATTAAAGGTTTTTCCTACCGAATTCCTGCCAGCGGAAAACCTTTAAAACTGGTATACGTATTATTCCTAATTATCTTGGACAATGTTCTATCTGATTTCTTCAAATGAGGATTTCCAGAAGGCAAAACTTCTGATTCCCATTACTTAGGGCTCGATTGCCAGCTTCTTATGCCCGGTGAGGAAATCCCTCACATTCATGTGGATGATTCCTCTTTGTGAGAAGTCCGGCTTGTCCATCGAGATTACGTATTTTGGCCAGTTGTCCTTTACGGTGGAGTAAGCATTGAACTCTCTTTCAACAACCTCTTCGCTGGCAAGCTGGTAAGCAGCCTGAATGTAACATCTCTCCACTCCGTTGGTGACAACGAAATCTATCTCACCCTTGTATGTTTTTCCAGTATGTACTTCATATCCGCGTGAAATCAGCTCGTTGTAGATTACAGTCTCAAGAATGTCCCCGAGGTTGAAAGCTGCAGTCGACCCACGCTGCAGAGTGACAAGAGAAGGATCCGTTGCATATGACTTTCTCCGTGTCTTAAGCATCTCTTTTCCCTTGATGTCAAAGCGGAACGGCATTGTGATGAGATTTGCCTCACACATGGCCTCAAGGTACTGGTAGCAGGTTGTTGTGCTGATCTTCTTTTCGTTGACAGAGATGAAGTCTGAAAGACTTCCGGCTGATATGACATTCGAGGTGTAAGCCAGAATGTATGTCAGGAAATTCTTGAAATTCCAGCTGTCAAATCCCGGATGCCTGCCAAGGATATCACGATCAATAATGCTAGAGAGAATGTCTTGGATTGACGTCCTTGCGTTGATTGAAGGAGCGAATCGTACAGGAAAACCTCCCCATCTGAGGTAATCAGCGAGTGTTTCCTCGTCATCATGTCCTGTGAACTGGACAACCTCATCATAGGAGAAGGGGAAAACGGTGAATTCCACGTAACGGCCCGTAAGCTTATTTGCCAGTTCCCCTGAAATCAGGGTGGAGGTTGACCCTGTCACAAAAACAGAAGCACCGAGAGCAGATCTGATGGATGCGATGACCGGGATGTATCTGTCCAGGTACTGGACCTCATCAATTAAGACATAGGCCTTCCGTCCTGCAAGTGCTGCGATACGGTCCTTCACGTCGCGATAGAATCCTTGCGGGTCTCTGATATAGTGTTCGTTATCAAAATCCTCGAAGTCGTAGAAGATAATCTGGTCATCAGAAACACGTTTTGACAGCTCTTCCATAATCTGCGTAAGGATTGTCGACTTTCCACAGCGTCTGATTCCTGCTATCGACTTTATCAGATCGCTTTCATAATAGGGCCTTATGCGGCTGAGGTACTTCTCTCTCTTCAGCATGGCTCAAGTATACCATGAAATTTTAAGTTTGTTTAGGAATAATATGTAAATTTCAAAAAAATTCGAGTATATCCAAATAGCATATCTGAATTTTTAATAATTCACGGTTTGTTCAGAAATGGGAATGAACTTCCATTGCTCTGTGAATCTCCGAAAGATGCCCCTACTGTTATCCAGTATTTGAATCCATCTTTTTCTTGACCTTTTCTTCTATAGCCCAGACACTGCAATCGGAGGGTGATGAGAATGAAAGGTTTAGGAAAGGTGATCATATTTGCCTTAGTTCTTATTCTGACTGTTTCCTGTACGGAATATTTAGTTCCTATTGGCATGATAGACAGCAACGATGGAGATGGTTCGCATAGCCATTTGTTTTGAGAGAAGCCATCAGGCTACGAGCTCAGAGCTGGCAGGGTATATGAGATTTATGGATGTGAATGCGGTGAGACCAAGGAGCGCGTGCTTGGCACAGCTGAGACAACGCTTGATCTGACTGGTGAGATAACTGAAGCTGATCTTTCCGCTATAGGCGAGGGAATGGTCCTCATTACTGATAACGACAATGCGCAGACTGTACTCGATCATTTGAGAAGCGGCTGTATTGTCTATTTCACAGAAGGAACGTATGAGGGGACGCCGGATCCAGAGGGGCCTGACGGGATAATCTATGAACCGCAGCTTTTTAGAATCAGGCCATCGAGATATAACGGTACAGTCGTCAGAGTGAATAGTGATCAGGGGCCTTGGAAAGATGGGGATGAGCTGACACAGATTGATGATGACGATGCAGCGGCTCTTACTGGCACTGGAAATGCTTATATCCTTGAACTGGAAAACATAAGGCTTATAGGCGATGATGATGCGGTGTTCAATGTTGGTTTTGAGATAAAGGCAACGCATATATATCAGTCCTATAGCGCTCCTGGAGCTTCTCCTTATGATGCGGTCAGAAAGATATATCTTCAGCAGAATACCGTTGGAAGCTATTATGCTAAGGTCAGGATTGATGGGCTTTCTTTTGAGAATATGAATTTCGTTTTTGATAATGAGTCTTATTTCGTCGATACGGGCTATTCTGATGACGAATCATATCTTAGGAATCTTTCCATACATTTATGTTCCTTTGCTTGTAATTCTGGAATCACACCCAGAACAGCTTCAGTCCACCTCATATCTGATATTGAGGGTATGTACGAAAACATAATGGTGACGGAAAGTGCTTTCAGCAATGTATTTCAGGGGATATTTGTACAAGGAGCTAAGACTCTGAGTGTTGAGGATAGCCGTTTTTCGTCAACGGGACATAACGCAATTGCTGTCCAGTCTGGTGATTTCAATCATTTCAGCGGAGATATCATGATATCAGGCAACACATTTACGGATATCGGCAATAGGCCTATCAGGTTCGGCAATGGAAACAATGCTGATATTCTCATTGAGAATAATGATTTCGGCACGTGTACGAATAGTTACAACGATCTTCTGGCTTCGGGAACACTTACAGATTGTACGAATGAGTTCGTGAATAACATGTATGCAGGTATCATTATCACGGATCCTGAGATAACATCTGATGCAGGGACAGATTGGATTGTGAAGATTCCTCAGTGATATTCAGGAAGGAAAGATAGAGCAAACGCCCGAAGCGATACTGCCCGGGCGTTTTCCATCTCAGATAATAATCGTCCCTCTGCTTGACAGGATGATAATTAAGCTTGTTCTGTGAAAAAACACAAAGCGTAATATCTACCTTGATAGGATCACCGAGCAAAGGAGAAGAGGATTGATGTGGATCAGGTCTCATGATTGAGAATCCAGTCAAGGATTTCTTCATAGCTGATTTTACCTGCTGCAATCCCGATGCCGAGTTCTGTCAGTTCGTTATCTGTGCATTCGATCCTGATTCCATTCACCTCAAGAAAGGTGAGCATAACATATACT
Organism: uncultured Spirochaetaceae bacterium; assembly: GCA_944389065.1. Taxonomy (GTDB): domain Bacteria; phylum Spirochaetota; class Spirochaetia; order Sphaerochaetales; family Sphaerochaetaceae; genus Ornithospirochaeta. The sequence continues at coordinate 3,878 of CALXKZ010000018.1, read as the reverse complement.
CCTATCCGCTTATTGCCATCGACAAAAGCATGATTGGAGATAAGGGAGTAACCTAGCATGGCACCTTTCTCCTCTTTTGTGGGATATAGTTCCTTTCCGTCGAATGTCTGGAATATCCCATTTAGTGCAGAATCAAGCAGATTCTCATCCCTGATTCCGAATGCCCCTCCTGTTGCTTCCACCATCAGCTTATAGAGAAGTCTGACTCTCTCTTCTGTGAATCTGATCATTTCGCAAGCTCCAAGAAGGCTTCTTTATGCTCTTTCAGTATCCTTGCCGCAACGAAATCGATCTTCTCATCATCTGTCATCTCAATGATTGGACTTTCCTCAATATTCATGAGGATATATCTAGGCTTGTTGTTCTTGAAGATGACAGCTTTGCCATGTTTATCCGCAATTTTTATGGCATTGGAGAAATTCTGATTGGCTGCGCTTATTGAGATGATTTCATTCGTGTTTAGTTTCATATTTGTCTTCCATGTTGTATTATAGCTAGATTAATAGCTATAGACAATTGGTTAATGATTTCGGATACATCAAGATACAGTGTGCCGAGTATGATGTATATATACGGAAAAGGAGTTCATCTGATAGAGGATAAAAATGTTTGTCCAATCATGCATGTAGTGCTTTATTGATAAATATAAACGGAATATTGAAAGCATTGCTAAAACGCAGATAGTCACCTCGTCAATTGATATCACTGGTACATTTCCAGCAGAAAATAGCTTATTCCTGACATAATGTGAATAATATATAGAAAATAAGTACTTACAGGATAATAGGATGCAAATGGGCTTAAAATGCCTTTTTTTTTGTTGCAAATTGTTGATTTGTATGGTATATCGCAGATAATTCTATATACAATAAAGAATTATCTGCAAGTAGTGATAAGGTCGTGGTACATTTCGGTACGTTTTTATACCATAAATTCTTTAAAATTTCTAACGCATATGTTTTGTAATTCCTGTCTTTCGGGGCAGGATGTCAAAATCTTGCGTTAAAACCTTCCAGACAGGATCGTATCACTTTAAATCCAATGCAGAAACATCCTTGTGATCAAGTAACAGACTGTTAAGGGGGAGAGAGAATTTCTGGCATACACAGTCAAGAATCTCACTCTTCCTTGCAAGATTCAAATAACTCTTCTGTGAGAGCTTTACTGCTTTAAGTTCCCTTATCAGGTTTACTATGCTCTGCACACTCCATTTGTCATCAAGAATCTTTATCTGAAGAAGCCTTATGAGCAGCACGGAAACATAGCAGATAAAGAAATGCCCAAGTATGCAATCAGGTCTCTGAAGGAATACAGGGCGTGAATCCAGTTCGCTCTTCATCACCCTGAAGGATTCCTCTATCCTCCAGAGCCTGTGGTATGCCGAATATATGTCCACAGCCTTCATCTTATGCTCAGAAGTCACTATAAGATTGTAGCCGCAGAGCTTCTTATCTTCCTCAGCCTTTCCAATGTCTACGCGTGCATACACCATTTCATCAGTATCTTTGGACTTTCCTTTGAATACTATGTACTTTGCAGCATCCCCGAACTCAGCCCTCTTTGCTTTCGAAAGGCAGAGGTTAGATGCCTTCTCAACCATCCTGTCTATCTCTGCTATCTGCTTCCTCGCAAGATCTGAGTTGTATGTAAGAACTCTCTTCTCTCCAACCTTTGCCGACTTGCTACCAAGCCTGGAAAGTATCTCTTCATCAGTTGGGAAATATTCGAAGTCATCCATGCATTCCTTGTACCTATAGACAACCTCTCCATCATCATCGCATACATCAGTCCATCCGTCCGGAAGAAACACCCATTCAAGCTCCTTGTCAGAAAGAGTCCGCACAGACCGTGAAAAGATGTATCCATCCCCATCAAGAAGCGCTTTGACTATGTTATTTGCACAGTTGAGTCCTTTATCCGCAACCTGCACAGTGCGCCCTGTGATGTTTCCTCTCTTCTTCATGTCATCTATCATCGCCCTCATAACAGGCTTCTCTGACTCATTGCCGCTGTACATCCGCATCCCGATTGGTACCATGTCGGAATCAAGAAGAAGCCCAAGCCCTATTATCGGGTCATGCCTGTTCTCCTTGCTCGGCCCCTTCCTTCTCAGCTCATCCTCCCTGTCTATCTCGAAGTAGAAGTTCGTACAGTCGAAATAGCACCTGTCTGTGCTTATCCCATAGACCTTTGCAGTCATCGCAGTGAACAGTTCCACGAACTTCTCATGCTCACTTCCAAGAAATGAACAGCACTCAAGCATCTGTCCATATGAGACTTCATAATCCTTCATCAACAAAGGCAAGACGTCATGGAATGCAGCCCTCTTTGAGCAGGGTTTTATCACTCTGGCGAATACCATTGCACTCATCGTCTCATATGCATTGAACTGGTATCCGTCAATACTCTGGTACAGATCCATATATCTCTTCACATCAAGTTTCTCGAGAATCCTCTTAAGCAATACATAACCAATATTCCTCTCAGGACTGGACTCCCCGACGACAGCTCTCCTCTTTGAGGTCTTATCAGCTCTCATTCTCCTGTTGAGATCATCAACCTCCTTCTGGAAATGAGTAATAGGATCTTCAAGTCCTGAAGCAATAAGGTCATCAAGGTAGCCAAGTTTCCTATAGAGAGTAGAGACCGTGTGCCCCTTAATGGGATCATGATGCCCTTCATAGATTTGGAGGTAGAGACCTTTCTTGAGATTGGTTTTTTTGATGTAGTAAGACATAGGAGTATTATAACGCAATAACGCAAGATAATAAAGATGAAAAGAAAAAGTCTGGAAAATATTTTGAGAAAGGAAAAATCCCCATTTCACACACGGAAACGAGGATTTCTAAGTGATGTACATTTTCTTGATCCTAAACTTTTCTTGCGTTAAACGCTAAAGACGGGCCTGTATTCTGACGGTCGACCTCGATGGCAGCCTGAACCGCCAGCTTTACTCGCCGTACGTACTCTTGCCTTCGTAATGTTTTCTCCCCTGAGATTCTTGGCTGTGTAGGTGAAAACAATCTTCGACAGCTTGTGGATAACATATTTCCGATTGTAGCCGGTGTCATGGGTGAGATCATTGATGATCTTCGTCTTTTCCTTTTTGTCTTTCTTTACCATAGCTTTGCCATAGTCAGCAGCTCTGGTACAGAACAAATCCTCTACGGAAGACCTTGCCATATGATGTGTCCTTTTCATGCATACAGCATCTGGCATCTCTTACTGCTATGGTTAGAAATAATTTTGATTTTCAGCTTTTGCTACGGTTGGATTATTTTTGATTCGATGCGGTACATTGCTAACTATGGTGATAATATATTGAAGTTAGAGGAGGCTAACAATGAACAAAACAGTTACGGCTTTTCTTGTTGGAGCGGTAGCTGGTGCAGCTCTTGTCACATTCATGCGTACGCCGGCTTTCAGGAAGGGTGCTTCCAGGCTTGTCAGTGCAGGAATGCAGCTCAAGAAAGATGCATCTGCTTTCGTGGAGTCCATCAAAGAAGATGCTGAGGACGCCGCGGCAGAGGCTGAATACAGGGCTGCCCAGTCTGCACCCTCCGCAAATTAATGTCATGCTCTCCGCTTCGGCGGAGGGCTTTGAATTTTATGGAGCCTTGAATGTATTATCATGTCAGACATTCAATTCCAGGACGGATACGACTGGAATATGATAATAGGAACATTGACCCAATAAGGGCTACTCTTGCAGAGAATCTTATCGCTGTTCAGGAAGGGATTACGGGGATAAGTTTCAACTCAAATGTCGGGACATTCCTAGTGTATTATGATATCTCAAAGCTTTCTGAGTGTGAGGTTCTTGCTTTTTTCAGTGCAATTGATGGCCGGTATCTTGATGATCCGTCAATGCTGGCCTC
>CALXKZ010000017.1 GCA_944389065.1 uncultured Spirochaetaceae bacterium | reverse complement strand
TCAGCGCTGAGTGCCTCAGTGCTCTTCTTCATCCTCTGCTCACAGTTGTCGATAACACTCTGCATCGGGAACCTCCTCAGCCGTTGACACCAGCCTGGTATACGAAGTAGGAGACGATCTCAAGCTTAGCTCCATGAGCCTTGCCGACCTCGCCGAGCATCTGTGTGACAGACTTCGTATCGTCCTTTACGAATGGCTGGTCAAGGAAGCAGACTTCCTTGTAGAGCTTGGAGAGCTTTCCTCTCACGATGCCCTCTCTGACCTGCTCTGGCTTTGCCATGAGCTTCTCATCGGACTCAACCTGCTTGCGGAAGATCGAGAGCTGCTCCTCCTGGTATGCTGCATCAACAACCTTGTCCGAAAGGAACTGAGGCTTGTATGCTGCTGCGTGGAGAGCAAGATTGTGTGTGAACTCTGCGACCTCTGCATCGGAGAAGATCTCCGGCTTGTCGGACTTGAGGACAACGAGAACGGATACAGCACCATCGCCATGGACATATGTCGATGCATACTCATCTGCTGCGATGTCAACGACATTGAACTTAACAAGGTGCATGTTTTCCTTGATGATTGCGATAAGAGCCTCGACCATGCCTGTGAGCTCATCGTTGATCTCTGTGTATCCCTTCTCAAGGATTACGGAGCAGAGGTCATCGCCAAGCTTTGCGAAGTCTGCGTTCTTTGCAACGAAGTCAGTCTCGCAGGAGAGCGAGAGGATGACAGCCTTGCCATTTCCTGTCTTTACGAAGACGCGGCCATTCTCGGTAGCTCTGTCCTGTCTCTTAGCAACTGCTGCAAGCCCCATCTCCTTGAGGATCTTCTCAGCCTTGGCAAAATCGCCATCAGCCTCGGAGAGTGCCTTCTTGCAGTCCATCATACCTGCTCCGGTGATGTCCCTGAGCTTCTTTACATCTGCTGCACTGATTGCCATATTGTCCTCCTGATTATTTTGTGAAGTAGTCCTCTTCGTCCTCTTCCTGCTCGTCTGCGCTGTCCTCTTCCTTCTCCTCTGCAGGAACATAGTTGGAGTAGTCGACATCCTCGTCGTCGGACTTCTCATCCTTGTCCTCTACAGGAGCAGCGTTGATTGCAGCCTCCTCATCCTCATCGTCGAGTGACTCGATGATCTGGATGCCAGCCTCGCTATCTGCGTCGATGACAGCATTAGCGATGATCTCAACAAAGAGGGAGATCGCGCGGATTGCATCATCATTGCCCGGGATAGGGTATGTGATGTCCGTAGGATCGCAGTTTGTATCGACAACGGCGATGACAGGGATGCCAAGCCTCTTTGCCTCTGCAACTGCAAGAGCTTCCTTCTTCGTATCGATGATGAAAAGTGCTCCTGGGAGCTCCTTCATGTCCTTGATTCCGCCGAGGTTCTTCTCGAGCTTGTTCTTTTCCTTTGTATAGAGAGCAACTTCCTTCTTTGTGAGGGAATCGAATGTTCCATCAGCTTCCATTCTCTCGATTCTCTTGAGAGTTGCGATGCTCTTTTTGATTGTTGTGAAATTGGTGAGCATTCCACCAAGCCAGCGATTTGAAACATAAGGCATTCCGCATCTCTTTGCCTCTGTCTCGATAGCCTGCTGTGCCTGCTTCTTTGTTCCGACAAACAGAATCTGCTTGCCATTCTTTACCTGTGTCCTGACAGCCTCATATGCCTCAACGATGCAGGCAGATGTCTTCTGCAGGTCAATGATGTGGATCCCGTTCCTCTCTGTGAAGATGAAGCGGGCCATCTTCGGATTCCATCTCTTTGTCTGATGTCCGAAATGTACGCCTGACTCAAGCAGGCTCTTCATGGTTACTACAGCCATAGTAATCCTCCATACGCCTGACGGATATACCGTCCCCAGCTCTGTATCTCACCCATACGGGCGGAAATTCTGCATTCTGCAGTCGGATGTTAATATCTCATGTAATCGATGGGTTGTTCAAGTGGTTTTCATGATGTAACCTGAAATGGTCAGAATTGTTTATTGTTTTGTTCGGACAAAGAAGGTGCTTTGCACATTCTCCTGGAGGATGGAGTTTATGAAACGGTATGGAATACTGCTTCCTATAGCGGTTGCGCTTCTATTTGCAGCCTCATGCTCGCTTGATCAGCTTGGTGATTCGCTCACTGCGATGGGCACGAATATACTTGGCCCTGCGCCTGTTGACGCCACAGGTGTCACTAATATTGCGGATAATACCACGACCGCGGATCTTTCTTCCGGTAGCGGCCCGATAAAGACGAATGATGATGGCTCCATTTCAATCCATACAGGTAATAAGGATGTAAGGATTGAAGGAATCAATCTGACAGAGGTCGATTCCATTCTTTCCAACCTCTCGGCGAATGAGATTGCATCAATCGGCATGACGCTGGAAGTGCAGGGTGACAGTACAGCACTCTTCGATGCGATGAAAGCCCCCGTCTCCGATGAGACTGTCCTCGATGGACTTCATGGCACGGCTAGCATCTTCTCCGGGATAATCGATTCAATCTCTTCCCAGCTTGGGAACCTTCCTTCAGAGGTCGGTGAACCGATAAAGAAGATTAGCTCAGGCCTTAAGGCTCTATCCTCCGGTCAGGCGACCAAGGGCGATCTCCTCCTTCTCCAGATAACACAGAGCCTTGTCTTCGATGTCCTTGATGTAGTTACCGATGCAAATGGTGAGCTTCTTACCGATTTCAATATTGAGATGCTCGAGGGCGAATCGGTCCAGTCTGTCATAAGCTCCGCTGGTGTGCTTATCGGATTTGCCCAGGTTCTGCAGAATGGCAATGAGACAGCCGGCAACCAGTCCCTGATCACAACGGTCAATGATCTTCTTGATCAGCTTCAGGACTATATTGATAACCTTGGAAACGCAGGAGGTGAGGCTGTATGAAGAAAGCCATAGCGGTTCTTATAATCTCTTCTCTTGTTTTCTCCCTTTCAGCTGTCGCCAATCCTGGAACAGATTCCGCATATGCGGCTATAAAATCCCCATTCGAGCTCTCTGATACACGTTTCTCAGCAATGGGAAGCGCGGGAATCGCGATACAGGAGGGAGTATCTGCGCTCTATCGCAACCCTGCAGGTCTTGCGGAGGGTAGCCTCGATATCGATCTGCCATCCATAACATTCACGATGTACAATCCAGCGAAGATACTCTCAAGCGGTGTAATCCAGGATCTTACATCAGGCGGTGATCAGGCGCTCAACAAGGGACTTGAGTTCCTTGAATCCCTCGGTGTCTACAACAAGCTTTTCCAGATGGATGCAAGCGCAGGATTCACTGCAAAGGGATTCGGCTTCGGCTTTGCTATCCAGGATATAATCCATACATATAATGGAAGCGGAAGCTTCGCGGCATCATCATCGCTTCTCAATCAGATGAATGCCGTGCTCTCTCTTGGCTATGGCTACAGGTTCAATCTTCCTATGGACTACTCCATCGACGTAGGTCTTGCCATTAGATTCAACTATATCGCATTCACGAATACGATAGGGGCAGGCAATGTTCTTGGCATGGTCTCTGGCGGTGAGGGCAACCCATTCGAGACAATACTTCAGGAGACTCCGATGATGGCCGGATTCTCCATTCCTATAGATATCGGTGTGACAGCCAATATGCCTCTCGGCTTCTCTGTCAGCATCGCGGCGAGGAACATCAATGGAAGATACTATATGACTGCCATTGATTCCATCTCAGAATGGTCAAGGAATCCGTTCGGATCCGGTTCCTCGAACAAGTTCACATTCGACTCCGACTGCCACCTAGATATAGGTGTTGCCTGGCAGTGGGATGAGGCGTGGTGGTTCAAGCCTACGATCGCGCTCGATTTCGTCGATCTCATCGGCTTCAAGGATGATACGTCATTCTCATTCAGAAGCTTCATGAAGCATGTGAATATCGGGGCGGAGTTCGAGTTTGTCAATTCCATCGCACTTCGCGCAGGTCTTACAGGCGGCTACCTCTCGCTCGGTCTTGGCATCGATCTCCATGTTCTCAGAGTCGACTGCTCGTACTACTGGCAGGAGCTGGGTGAGGTCGCAGGCGCAAAGGGAACCGACGCATTCGCCATCAATTTCAAACTTGGTTGGTAGAGCAGTTTCTGCCATTGGGGATAGGGACTTAGGAGCATTGCACGGCTTCCAAGTCCCTTTTTTTCATCTGTGAAGTACAGATCCTTCGGTATCTGTTTTCGTTTGACGCCTCCTGAAAGTCATCTTAGACTGAGAATGTGATCCAGCGTGGCTGGATGTCCTCGCTGGAAAGGTGGTTCAAATGGCTCTTTCAGCAGGTTTTTTCTACTTTCTTTCATTCGTTGCAGCGGCAATTGCATTCCTCTTCGCCCTCTATCTTTATCTCTGGGTCAAGAAGCAGAAGGTTGAGAACAGGAAGATCATTGAGGTCTCAAAGCTTATAAGCGAGGGCGCTTCAGCTTTCATCAGCAGGGAGTACAGGATACTTGCCATCTTTGCTGCTGTATTGGCTCTCATAATCTTCATACTGCTTCCAGAGCCTATCTGGAAGGGGAAAATCGGGGATAATATCTCCATGGCCATAGCCTATATAGCCGGTACGGTTCTCTCTGCAATCGCAGGCAAGATCGGCATCATGGTCGCTACATTATCGAACGGAAGGACTGCTGAGAGCGCGGAGACAGGTCTTAAGAATGCATTCCTCATCGGTTTCCGCGGAGGCGCTGTCATGGGACTCCTTGTAGTAGGATGTTCCCTTGCTGGCGTAGCCCTTGTTCTTATGGTATTCGGCGATGCCTCAATCATCCTGGGCTTTTCTTTCGGAGCAAGCTCCCTTGCTCTGTTTGCTAAGGCCGGAGGCGGAATATTCACAAAGACTGCTGATGTTGCGGCAGACCTTACAGGCAAGGTTGAGCTTGGGATCCCGGAGGATGATCCAAGAAATCCCGCTGTCATCGCTGATAATGTCGGTGATAATGTCGGTGACGTTGCAGGCATGGGTGCTGATCTCTTCGACTCGAATGTTGCAGCGACAGCCTCAGCGCTTGTCATAGCAAGCGGATTAGCCGACCCAGAGAATGCGATCAAGATGGTCTTCTGCTATATGATCCTGGGCCTTGTCTCATCGATGATCGGAATCGCGAATGCAAGGGTAGGCAAGAACGGAAGCCCGACAAGGGCACTGAATGCCTCGACATATACAACGACAGCTGTCTTCCTTGTCCTGACAGCAGCCGCGACGGCTCTCATCGATGGATTCTCATGGAGAGTGTGGGGCGCTTCATCTGTAGGACTTCTTGTCGGGGTAATAATAGGAATAACGACCGATTACTTTACAGATGATACCAAGCCGATTGTCCAGCGCGTTGCAAAGGCATCGGCCTCTGGTCCTGCATTCACGGTTCTCTCAGGTACTGCATATGGCTTTGTATCGGCACTGCCTGCAATGGTTGGTATTGCGATATCAGCACTGGCAGCATACAAGCTCTGTGCGCCGATTGGCGATGGATATGCGCTCTTCGGCATATCGATGGCAGCTGTTGGAATGCTTTCAATCGTCGGCATGATCATCTCCAATGATGCATATGGTCCTATCGTCGATAACGCAAGAGGCCTTGCGGAGATGGGTGGACTAGGCGAGGAGACGATAAGGATAGCCGATGAGCTCGATAGTGCAGGCAATACGGTCAAAGCTGTCACGAAGGGCTTCTCGATTGGAGCTGCGGGACTTACGGTTATATCACTCCTGGGAGCATTCATGTCTGAGGCGAATGCAGTCCTTGCCGAGCGTGGCATGAAGCTTATCACAGGCTTTGATATCATGGATCCGACCGTATTCTTCGGCGTGCTTATAGGATCTGCTATCCCAGCGCTCTTCTCGGCAATGCTCATCCTTGGAGTGGATAGGAACGCAGAGCGCATGGTCTCTGAGATCCACCGCCAGTTCAATTCAATCCCTGGACTCAGAGAAGGCAATGCATCCCCTGATTACTCCCTCTGTATAGATATCGCGGCATCGGGAGCGCTTAAGGAGCTGATCCCTGCCGGCCTTGCTGCAATAATCGCAACATGCCTTGTCGGATTCATCGGAGGTCCTAAGGCAATCGGAGGATTCCTTCTTCGAAACATCGTATCCGGACTTCTCCTTGCGCTCTTCATGTCCAACGCAGGCGGTCTCTGGGATAACTCCAAGAAGTATGTCGAAGCTGGCAACGAAGGAGGAAAGGGCAGCAATGCGCATAAGGCCGCTGTCATCGGCGATACGGTAGGAGATCCCTATAAGGATACTGCAGGACCTTCCATCAACACGCAGATTACTGTTGTATCCCTCGTATCCTCCCTTCTTGTCTCACTCTTTGTATCGTTCTCTATATTCTGATTTATATTGGCTGCTGTACTATCTCTGCAGCAGCCAGAAATTATGAAAATGACTTTTATCTTCAAAAAAATCATTTATCAAGTGATTTTTCTGGACTTAAAAGTCATTTCTGGATTTCAGATGTCAATTGCTTCCAGTTTTCTGAACTCTGTTGTACGCGGATTGTAATATAGCTCCATTGCACATCCTTTTCCAAAACCATCTGATACTATCAGATCAGCAGTATCGGAGTTTCTCTCTCTTTCAAGTTTCAGGATTGAATCTGCATATGGTTTTCCAATATATCCTGTATTATCATCTGGAATCTGATTTAATGCGATGACAGAAGAAACCAGACTGACCGCAAGATCTTTCAATTCCTGATCAATAGTTCTCTCTTCGGTTTTTATGGGGGAGATATAGTCAATGAATATTGTATCGACTTTGTTTTTTTTTGCTGTATTCCTCTGATTTTGATACCAATTTGGAGATCTTAGGTGATTTCAGGATTTCGATTTTTATCTTTAGGGTGTCAAATTCAGATTTTGCTTTTCTGATGGATTCTTTCTCATCATCAGACAATGAATCAGAATCAATCTTTATGAGAGGAATTCCCGATAAAATTGAGATTATACGATTAAGAAGCAGGGATTCATTGAGTTGGCAGGAGAAATACAGAACCGATTTTCCTGCTTTAGCCATATTAAGCATCATTGACAGAGCTAATCCTGTTTTCCCGATCGATGGATAGGATTCGATGACAATAAGGTCTCCTGATGAGATCTTAAAGCGATGCTTTTCATTATTGAAAGGAAAGGCTGTCCTTCTGAGCCATTGGATTATATCTGATTGCAGAGAGAGCTCCGCAAGGTCATCTCTATCAAGAAACTGAAGCCGTTTGACCCAGTCCTCATCATCAATGATAGGCTTATTGGTTTCCTTGTCACGATAATCAAGTATGAATTCTCTCAGTAAATCCTTGGAAGTAAGATTATCGGATAATGTATGATAGACAATGTATTGATAAGCAGACTTGTCCAATCCAAGGCTATGGTCATAAAGAGCCCGGACTGAATCAATCAGCTCCTTTCTGCTAAGCAGTGCTTTTACTTGAATAAAGACTGTTTCCTTTGTAATCGGTTTGACATATTCCCCATCAATGTTCTTTATATTGCTTCCTATGCCTCCGATTCTGATCCACCCATTCTTTACGAATATCATGTCAGTTAAGCTCTCGAAATCCTTTGGATTCAATCGAGAGATTGCAGACTTTATCATTCTGGTCAGATTTGACAGTGTATAATCAAAATCGGCAAAGACAGTATCTTCCTCAAAACCAATGGTCCAAAGGAAAAGCTGGTGATCGGAAGGAGCTCCTGGTACGTCTTCATTTACCTCATGAAGCCTGGCCATAGTTCCCTGTATCATCTGTTTTCTAGTCAATCTTCCGCTGATGTTGCGCTCGAAGAGTATTTCTCCAGAGATATTAGTGCATTTCCATCCATCTGCCGGGCGTATGAGATCACTCCATCTGATATCTTCATTCTGGTATGCAGGTTTGCTTTTCAGCTCCGTGCTGATTTTCTTCAGGTCATTTTCATTTGAAATCCTTTCATTGAAGACAATGTTCTTACCGCTCTCTCCAAGAGGATGGCACCACCACATTCTGCCTTCATGGAATGTAAAGAAGATATCATCTTCTGTTGCCATGCATACATCCCTTATATTCTTCATGGCTCTGGTTCTTACAGAATCATTCGCTATCATTCTGCCTAAATCAGCCAGAACAGGATTCCAGCATTTCTTCACATCCTTATCAGATAAGCTATATCCTTCATTCTTCATATTCAATTCATTCTCAATGGATTCCTGTATTTTCTCTTTGCGAGCCTCGTTCCATCCAATGAATATGCCTGGTAATTCACAGTTTTCATTTAGATATTTTCTGCAAATAGTATCGCGGATTGAACC
>CALXKZ010000016.1 GCA_944389065.1 uncultured Spirochaetaceae bacterium | reverse complement strand
TTTATGTATATGCTTCTATGAAGAGATTTCGGTATTCTCAGTCTTATCTGTCCAGAGAAATTGATAAGAGAATCCGGAGCGGGAATCGGATCGTTGTGTTCCAGGGCAGAACTCAGCCAGGTTCTTTTCGCATCCTCAAGGTTTTCTATTGCTTCAAGAACAGAGCGCCCAGAGGTGATGCATCCTTCAAGCTCTGGACAGTAGGCAACATAGCTGTTGTTCTCAGCATCCTTGATTATATCGGTCTTGTATGGCTGATTAAGATAGAAATCAAGATCATTCTTCATTGCTCTCCTCCTTAACGATTTTCCGTACCAATCCTATATATACACGGCTTACGGGAGCATGCCTGGGAATTGTAATCATCTTCGTTCCTTTCCGGAATGAATAATACTGGCGCTCCTCTTCTGGTGCGAGTTCCTTTTATCTAGTATTTCTGTATTCTTTCAGGAAAACTGGCACTTTCAGAAAATGAAAATCTGTTTTCCTTATCCTTGATGATTATTCAAAGGAGATCACCAGACGTTTTCCAAGACCTTTAGCAAGTTTCTGCAACGTTGAAACTGAAGGATTTGCCTTCCCATGTTCAAGCTTGCTGATATTCGCCTGATTAATACCGGATTTCCTTGAGAGCTCTTCCTGAGTGATGCCGGAACTTACTCTTGCATCTATGATTGCTTTGACTATTGCGAACTCCGGTTCAAGTTTCTCCATCTCTTTTCTTATTTCTGGATCTTCCAGATCTTCAGATAGAAGTTTTTCGTACCTTGTCATTCTGCATTGCTCCTTTTGAATTCACTTAACCGTTTTTCAGCCACTTTTATTTCCTTTTCCGGCGTTCTCAATGTGGTTTTTCTGAAACCATTAGCCAGAACTATTTCCCTGCTATGCATGAAAAAGCAAAGAATTCTGAAGGAATCGTGTCCGGATATTATACGCAGTTCATATATTTTCCCTTTTATATGCCTAAAATAAGGCATTGGCACTGCTGCTCCTTTTTCCTTCAATAGAGAGATTATCATATGGAGCTGGCCCTGCTTTTCGCTGGCATTGTCCTAATGAAATCCTCTGCTTCCGATTTTCCATTTCTTTCATAGAGGATAATCCTGTATATATCCTACCTCCTATGTTATGGTATATTTACCATGAAATCAACTTACATCAGTCCATGCCGAGGAATGAATGATATCTGTCTTCTGTGAATACGAGAAGAATTACCTTTAGCAGCAAATACAATCAAGCGAAGGATGTTCCTCCGGCGCCAAATTGGATCCGAGGTGGCTGCAGCTTATTCAATACATACCTTGCCTATTCCCAAGAGAACGAAAGTCTCCTCTTTTTCTCTGCACAGTCCCTGAGATAGAGATTGATGAGATTCTGATAGGATATCCCTACATCGGCTGCCTGTTCTTTGAAGTACTCTATTGTATCTGCATCGATGCGGATTGTGATCTGCTTCTTGAGCTTCTTTGCATAGGGGTTCTTAATGCCTTTGCTGAAATTGTAATTATCCTTCATTTTCATCTCCTGCCTATCAGATTTTCGTATTGCTTCCTTTCTTCATTGTTTGCCTTGCGGGCTGATATGATTCGGATTTCCTCATCCTCCTGACGATAGCAGTGACAGACAACGAGAATCCTGAACAGATTGCTCCTTCCTATCAATACGAATCGCTCCTCTTCAATGGAATGCTCATCATCCGATATAAGCAAAGCCTCCTCATCATAGAACACCGATAGCGCTTCCTCAAATGATACGGAATGCTTCCGTTCATTTGCCTGGTTCTTCTTTGCATCCCAGGAAAATGTGATGCCATTATTCATCAGGCCTCCATAATTATATAGTAATTAAAAAATATTTCAAATATATTCACATCAGTCCATGCTCAATGAATGAATAATATCTGTCCTCGGTGAATACGAGATGAATAAGTGTTTACACTCTATACAATTAAATAAAAATGGCCTTGATATGGCTAAATTTGATTTGGTGTGGCTAACGATATGTTTGATTCTCTTTGGAAAGTTTCTATCTCTCAGGTATTCTGTGTTAAGGCTTCCAAAAGGTTGGGGCTTTTAAGAGCCTCTGTGTGATTTCAGGGTATTTTAACTTCAGATATGAAATGAGTCCTTTTTCCTCGGTCTCATTGAACAGGTATATTGATCCATAGAAGGTTACGTAAACGGTATAAAACCCAATATCATGAATCTTATCGAGAGATTGGGTTTTGTTCATAGCGTATTCCATCATGGAAATGGTGTTTTCCCTTTCAGACCAGTCATTGGTGCTCATAAGGAATGATAGTTCTGTATCAGCTGCTTCATCGAGTATGTATTCGGACATGCTGATATATTTATCAACTATCCTTTCCTTCTCGGATTTGCACGAAGGAAATAATAGTAGGACTAAGGATATAGCAACTATAGTTAGAAGTTTTATTTTCATCCTGAGTTCAGGATATCATTCAAATACTGTTTATACAAAAATGAAATTATTGAGCAGAGCAGTGCACCTCGCTGCCATCCTTCAGAATAAGCCTGATATCCTCCTTGCTGTATACGACCATCCTGTCGACGAGAGATATCCACAATTCCTCCGAGAAGGATTCAAGCGGCTTAGCATGCTGCTCAAGGGCATTGAGCACAAGGCGGCATGAAGCACGCTGTGCCCTGAGCTTCATGATTCTTGATTCAACATCCCGGAGTTCGCTTTCCGCTGCCTCAAAGGAAGCCTTTACCTCTGCATATCCAGGATTGGAATCAGCATCTCTTCTGCTGTTCCATGAAAGGATTGAATCAGCTTTCTCGGCCATCTCATTCATGATGCCATGCAGCTTGTTCTTCTTATCAAGCAGATTGTTGATCTCCTTATCTGAGGAAACAGAATCGCTCAGTCTCCTGATGATTTTCTCCCTTTCTGCGATTACCTTGTTGAATCCTATTACAGCAGCATTTCTTATCTGGGAATCGGTTAGGTTTGGTGCATGGTTCTTCCGGTTTACATCTCCCTTGATTCTGTATCTCCCGTTGCATTGCCGCATCTGCCTCCTGTACTTGTCATTGGAGTGCCATGTCTTATTACCATAAAATGAACCACAGATCCCACAGACAATACGCGAGGCGAGGATATCGGCTGATTCCCTTATTATCCTTTCGGATTTTCTTCTGAGGATCTCATCCTGCGCTGCGGCGAAGATCTCCGGAGATATGATCGCAGGATGGTTATCATCTATGTGGTACATCGGGAGCTGCCCTTCATTGATGATATGCTTCTTCGATATGAAGTCCTCTGTAAAGGTCTTCTGCATCGTGACCGAGCCTGTGTATCGTTCGGCTGTAAGTATCGATTTCACGGATGGAATGCTCCATTCTTTTCTTCCGTACGCTGTCAGTATTCCCTTTGCGGTCAGGGAATGCGCAATGCTTGCCACGGAATTCCCTTTTAGAAACTCGGTGAATATGTATCTGATTGTTTCAGCTTCTTCTTCCACGATCTCAGGATTCCCGTCAGCGTCTTTTATGTAGCCAAGTGAGCCATAGGGGAAGCGCGGCTTACCTTCCTGGAATCGCTTTCTGATTCCCCATTTCACGTTTTCCGATATGGATCTCGATTCCTCCTGTGCAAGGGAGGACATTATCGTGATGAGTAGCTCCCCCTTGGAATCGAATGTCCAGATGTTCTCCTTCTCGAAGTATATCTCAACGCCGTTCGTCTTCAGCTCCCTTACGCAGGTAAGGCTGTCCACGGTATTCCTCGCGAAGCGTGAGACCGATTTGGTGAGTATGAGGTCTATCTTCCCTGAAAGCGCGTCGCTCATCATCTCCTGGAAACCGTCCCTCCTATTGATGGATGTCCCTGAGATTCCCTCATCCGTATAGACCTTTACGAATTCCCATTCAGGACGGCTCTTTATGTATTCACTGTAATAGCGTATCTGTGCCTCATAGCTTGATAGCTGCTCAGCAAGATCAGTTGATACCCTTGCATAGGCTGCCACGCGTCTTTTCCTCTGCTCTATGGATGGCCCGGCGGAACGAAACGCGGTTGTTGCCGGTATTGCTGTGATTCTTCTCATATCCTCTCA
This sequence comes from uncultured Spirochaetaceae bacterium, assembly GCA_944389065.1. Classification (GTDB taxonomy): domain Bacteria; phylum Spirochaetota; class Spirochaetia; order Sphaerochaetales; family Sphaerochaetaceae; genus Ornithospirochaeta. The sequence continues at coordinate 3,787 of CALXKZ010000016.1, read as the reverse complement.
ATCTCCCATGTTGTCCCTGTGCCGGGCTTCTTCGCAAAGCGTATGCGATAACCGGTGCCATCATTGAGCGTCACTGATGCCTCATCTCCATGCATGAGTATCCTTGCGTCATGCTCGGAGATGAGCTCGGAAGAATCTCCTCCGAGGATATTGGATAGAGCTCCACGGATAGCCTTGTCCGATATGTTTCCAGCATTGCAGGAAGTCCTGCCATTCTGTGCCTTCGTGGCGCAGATCCAGTAGCCGCTGTTCGCTCCGTTCCGCACATACTTTCTTCCGCATTCGGCGCATATGATTCTCCCCGTCAGCGTGTTGTGCGGAACATTCACTGATGCAAGGTTCCCACGGCCGGATAAAGACCGGCGTTTCATTTCCATCTGCGCTGCGTTGAAAGCATCCCTGCCGATAATAGCCTCATGGTCTTCCTCGATGTGATACCTAGGAAGTTTTCCATCATTCCTTATCGATGCATGCTTGCTGCCTCTTGCCGTGAATCTCTTCTGGAGGATCATATCCCCGATATAAGCTTCATTAGTCAGGATGTATCTTATCTCCGTCCCATGGAACACCGTTCCATTCCGTTTCCTTATGCCTTCATCGTTGAGGATGGATGCGATCCTGTCTGTCCCATTGCCGTCAAGATACATCCTGAAGATCCTCTTCACGGTTTCCGCCTCCTCTGGGAAAACGATAAGGACCGGGCCGTTCCAGCGGTATCCATAAGGCGGGTGTCCATGGCAGGATATTCCCTTCTCATAGCCCTTTCTCACGCTCCAGAGCCGTGCCTCTGATGCTGACTCTGCCTCAGCTTCAGCAAAGCCCGCGAGAAGCGTTAGGAGAAGCTCTCCATCCATCCCGGATGTATCGATGCCCTCCCTCTCGAAGCGGACTGATACTCCGATATCCTTCAGGTGCCTGACCGTCTCCAGAAGGTCTACTGTGTTCCTCGCGAAGCGTGATACAGACTTCGTTAGTATCATGTCTATGTTTCCCCTGTCGGCTTGTTCAAGCAGTGACAGGAATCCTTTTCTCCTGGCCTTCACCGTTCCTGATATCCCCTGATCATAGAACACACCCGCGAAGGACCACTGCGGATTGGCTCTTATTGTCCGCTCATAGTATTCCATCTGCTCAGAAAGCGAGCCATACGCCATATCCGTTGATGATGAGACGCGGGCATATGCCGCTACCCTTAGACATGTTGGGAAGGATGCCTTACTTTGTATATTGCTCATGCTTGTACATTCGCTCCAATTGGCAGATAAATCAATGCAATCAAAAGAAATAAGTTGGACTTACAAAGCATTTATGCACCGTTTCCGAACCGGTGGGATATGTAGCATTCATGGCTGCAGTATTTCCGATCAGCGCTTTCATAGCCACGGAATAGCTTCCCGCATTTCACGCACCTGTAGACATGCATCCGCGCGATATCATATCCCTTCTCGGACGGATGGCTTTTCCACCATTCCGTGCGGCAGCCATCAGAGCAGAACCTGCGCCTTCGTCCTTTTTCTTCTGGCTGCTTCAGTGGCCGTCCGCAGACTGGGCATACAGGCCTATCTGTGGTATCTTCACTTGGTGCTATGCCATGCGTCCTGCAGAATGATCTGACGGCTTCCTTCCTGATGGAAAGATTATCGGCAATCTGCTGATAGCTCAGTCCGCTTTGCCTCATCCTTTCTATTGCATCCCTTTCCTTTTCGGTCATGTTAGCCTCCGTATGTATGGAGCCCTGATTCGAACCTCATGGTCTCCTGATTGATGCCAGGAACGCGGACCCTATACTTTCAGTTATAATCCAAGATTTTTGATAATGGTATCAAAGCCTAGAATTTCTGATGATTTTATATACCATCCAAGGTTGAGATATTGTTCTGTATATAGTCCTTGTACAGGGTATAGATTGTTATTTGCCAATACATAGGCAGGCGTTTTCGTTGAAGGGGAACTATTTTCAATTCCTAAGAAAATTACTCGATCGGATTTTATGATTTGACCATTGGTTTTATCTACATAGGATCCTTCATTAACAATTAAAACAGGGGACCCTGAAGAACCTTGCAAGCACGCCATATCAAGCATCCCCTTCTTTTCTCCATTAAAGTCAATTGCTGGATGTGAAGCAGTGATTCCCGTCCTAAAAATAGGAAAGTTGTTACTTACGTCGTATAATCCTTGTGGATAACCTACCATGAGTACATTTTCTATTGCTGTGAGATTTTCTAACATTTGTTGTGATGGGATAAATTTGTGCTCTAACCAGCAAATACCTTTGTTTGAGATATCTGGCAATATTGAGGTTAAATCAAAAAAAGCTAAATCTACTGTTGGATGCAAATACCATGTTATTTTTTGTGAAATCGGAATTTTAGGTATGCTTACCGTCCTTATTTCAAATGAAGTCTGTTGTTCTATTGTTGTTTTTGAATAATCAAGATTCTCTAGGCTACTTACATTTTCTGCAAGATGCCGATTTGAAATAACAATGATGCTCTTCCTTTCTGTATCTAATCTATAAAAGAATCCTGTTCCAATTTGATTTCCAACTTCAAGCCTAACTGTTGAAAACATCAATCTTTCAGAATTTGTTTTTACTTGCAATGCCATAATGTTATTATCTAATACATAGTATAGAAATACAAATCTATTTTGTTGTTTACGTAATAAAGTGGAATTAAATATACCACCACAGCAGCGACACCTGTATCTTATCTACGAGGTGTCCTGCTTCGGATGCCCCCGCAATGGAGATGAGAAGCGCATTGCCAGTCCCTCTCCTCTGTATGCTGTATGTATAGGGGCCGCCTTTCCATGGGTTCTTTCCGCAGTCAGAGAGGGTACAGAGTATGAAGATAGGCACATCATTCCTGTCAACGTTGGTCGGGAAGCTGATTTCAAGCCCCTCAGAATAAGTCACTTCCTGGCGTGCCATATAAACAGGATAGAATGCGAACATGAGCCGCCTGATTGTTATCCCGGAATCATAGTAGACATCCTCGATCACCTCTCCGCGCATAAGATCCTCCGTCGCATCGTAGATCTGGCTGAGCACCTCGTTCTTCGTATATGTATTTTCCTTATCAGCCTTGAGGTTCAGCTTCTTCAGCATATAGTTCCTGATCTTCGACCAGAGACTGGTGAGTCCTTTCTCGTCAAGATGCATATTTCCTCCTAGTCCTCAGGGAGATCGTCGATGAATGACTCCGGGATGGCTGCGTCCGCGCTGCTGTTCATCGCCCCCTCCCTGAGTATCGGGGCGCGGAGAAGCGCGTCCGGGGATGTCGATGTAAGCTGGGCGGGGAAGTTCCAGTGGAAGGTCACCCCGACTGGCTCTTCCGAATCCTTATGGATGGCAAGGAACGGCTCCACTATATCCGGATTCCCTATATACCAGCATTTCCCGAAATACCCGTAGAAGAGCGATGATGGCTGCATCGTGAGTTCAGAGAACGGCCTTATCGTCTCATCAAGTCCGTATGAGAACGGAAGGAGCCTTATCTCTATGGCTCTGTCCCTTTCCCGCACATCCACTACCGCGGAGTCCGCGATTATGAACGCGGATTCCTCTATCTCCGCGTCCGGTACGCCTATTGCGCGCCCTGTCTCGTTCATCGCGTCATATGATCCGTCAACGATATCGAAGAGCTCTGTATAAAGCGCGAGGATATGGAGGAACCTGGAGATTCCCCCGGACTCAAAGACCCCGGTGAGCCACTCTGTGATATTGTCTATCCCCGCTATCGTCACGCTGTAGGTGACTCCGTCTGCATCTGCCATGAGGCTG
>CALXKZ010000015.1 GCA_944389065.1 uncultured Spirochaetaceae bacterium | reverse complement strand
TCGTGTCGGATAGAGCTGGAAATGCTGTTGCATATGGAATCTGGGAGCTTGAGGACCGCGGCAGGTTCTTCATTGTTCCTGGAGATCCTGTGTACGAGGGGGAGATCGTAGGAGAACGCAACAGGGAGGGGGATCTCATGCTGAACCCTACCAGGACGAAGAAGCTTACCAATCTCCGTGCTGCAGGAAAGGATGAGGCTGTAACGCTTACCCCTGTAATGAAGCCGACTCTTGAGCAGGCGATACAGTTCATCAAGGAAGATGAGCTTGTCGAGGTAACGCCAGAGTCAATCAGGATGTGCAAGAAGGTCCTCGATACACAGCAGAGGAAGATCCTTCAGTCCAGAGGTGAGATTCCGTCGTATCTTCTCAAGTAGGATCAGAGATCAAGATATATAGGAGCGTGGTCGGAGCCCATAACGGTGCTCATAATGCCCGCTCCTTTCATTTTGTCAGCCAAATCAGTGGATACGAGGAAGTAGTCAATACGCCATCCGGCATTCTTCTCCCTTGCATGGAACATGTAGCTCCACCATGTATATGCCCCCGTCATATCAGGATAGAAATGGCGGAAGGAATCGATCATTCCAATATCGATAAGCTTCTCAAAACTTGATCTTTCTTCCTGGGAGTAACCAGCATGTCCTTCGTTTGGCTTTGGGTTCTTGAGATCAATGGGTGTCCTTGCGACATTAAGATCCCCTGTAATAATCACCCCCTTCGATGCATTCAATCCAGCAGCATATTCTCTCAGGGCCTGATCAAAGGCAAGTCTGAATGAAATACGTCTTAGCCCATCCTGGCTATTCGGGACATATACATTGATGAAGTAGAACTCATTGAATTCCATTGTGATGATTCTTCCTTCATGGTTGAATTCATCATCCGGAAGACCATAAGTGACAGACAGCGGAGAAATTCTTGTGAAGATTGCAGTCCCGCTGTATCCTTTCTTGTCGGCATAACTGTAGTATGAGGAATATCCCGGAATCCCTGCGCTGATGCTCTCCGCAGATCCCTTGACTTCCTGTATGGCGATGATATCCGCATCAGATCCCTCTGCGAACTCCATGAATCCTTTCTGGATGCACGAGCGGAGGCCATTGACGTTCCAGCTTATGAATCTCATGTGCTGATTCTATATCATGTTTGATATTTTGTCTTTGATTTAAATATATATTAAATAATAATTCCAAAAAAGGATTGATTTTATAAATTAAATATGATGTGTTAATTTATATTCAGAAGTAAACTCAACTATTCCAATTGTGTAATGATAGTTATTTTCTACAAAATTTTTATATTAATTATATATTATTTATTTAATTTCAATTCAGACTGATATTTTTCCATTTAAAAGATTGTGAATCTTTCTGTTATGTCATATAATCAGAGTCAGTTTGGAGGATTGATGTCAAAGACTGTTGCGTTCCATCTTCAGAAGGGCGGAGTTGGCAAAACGACCATTTCCGGCACCTTAGCCTGCCAGTCTGCGCTGGAAGGCCATAAGACGCTTATCCTTGACTGCGATCCTCAGGGGAACCTTTCGTCATGGTTCCTCAAAGAACCTCCTAAGTTCGAGCTTTCGGATGTGCTTCAAGGCCGCTGCTATGTAGGCAATGCTATCGTTGCCGCTCCCGAGTTAGAGAATCTCAGCATTCTTCCGACCTTTGGAATCGGGGGCACTCTCAAGAATTACAGCGAGACGAAGCTTTCTGAGGAGCCGTTCATTCTCCAGGATCTGGTGAAAGAGGTGTCAGAGGAGTATGAGCATATCATCCTCGATCTCTCACCTGGACTCGGGAGGCTTGAAAGATCCGCACTGATTGCAAGTGATGAAATCGTTACGCCCATGACGCCTGAGGTATTCAGTCTTGATGGGCTTGAGATATTCATAGATGAGCTGGCGAAGCTGAAGAAGAATATGCGAGCATCTGTCAAACATAATAAAATCATAATAAATTCTTATGATGAAAGAATTAGACAGCATCGTGACATATTCAGTGCCGCTGAATCATCTGGACGATTTCTGGTGTATAGGATTCCTGTTGATCCTCTGTTCAGGAAGGCACAGGAAGCTGGAAGAGTACCTCAGCTGTACAAAGTACGGGGTAGGGGAATGAAGGCAGCCACACAGCAGGCGATCATGGATCTTGACAGCAGCATCTGGAGATAGGGGTAGGAAAATGGCATTGAGGAAGACAGAAGAAAACACAAACGAGAGCCTCAGCGGAATGAAGGCAAAGCAGGTATTCTCCAATAAGGAGAAGAAGGTGCTTACGACATTCTCTATTGAACCTTCTTTCAAGGCAGAGCTTGAAGCTCTCTTCTCTGATATGGGCCTGGGGTGGGCCGCAGGAGTCAGGTTCGCTCTTAAGGAATTCCAGAAGAACCACGCAGAATAGTTTCGTTATTTCTGCAAAGCCGGTGAGTGCTGTGCCTCTTTGCTATATGGGAAGAGGCACGGTTTTATTTTCTTTTTATTTGATTTCGATATCGCAGGTTGTGTACTCTGCTCTGGGAATTATATTCCATTAACTGTATTTCTTTAATTACCAATAGAATTTCTGTATCAGTTCTTTCTGTTCTGAAATCTCTTTGCTATGAGTTCCTTTAGCATATC
>CALXKZ010000014.1 GCA_944389065.1 uncultured Spirochaetaceae bacterium | reverse complement strand
TTGAGGAGACAATGGATATGGATGTCATATCCCAGGGGCCGCTCTTCATCGAATACATGACAAATGAGCTGATAAGACTAGGCGTACCTGTCGTCACTCCTCCTGGAGGACTTGGATGCCATCTCGATGCATCACGCTTCATCCCCCATGTGCGTCAGGAAGAGTATCCAGCTGCCGCGCTCGGCGCTGCGGTGTATATCGCGGGCGGCATAAGAGGCATGGAAAGAGGAACTGTCTCAGAGCAGAGAGAGCCTGATGGATCGGAACATCTTGCATCGGTAGAGCTTCTGCGCCTTGCCCTTCCCCGCCGCGTCTTCACCCTTTCACAGGTGAAATATGCAGTGGACAGGATCAAATGGCTCTACGACCACAGGGATCTTATAGGTGGACTGAGGTTCGTTGAGGAGCCATCATCGCTGAGGTTCTTCTTCGGCAGGCTCGAACCGGTCTCCCCTTGGCAGGAGGAGCTTGTGAAAGCCTTCCGGAAGGATTTCGGAGACAGTCTCTGACAGCATCCCCTCTCAGGAGGGGATTATCTATGCTAGAGTTAGGAAGCCATGGAAGAAAAACTGATTGCTATGAGGCTGCCCAAGGCGGACAGCCTCACAATAGATTCGGAGAATTATTATCAGCAGGCACTATGCGGATACTATGATTTCCGCTGCAGGGTAAGCAGGGACAAAGTCCGTACGGCCAAGTTCTATATACCCGATGGCAGTGAATATAACCAGCCCACCATATTCATAGGTGTGCCAGCGTCCTATGAGACAGACAGATTCCTCATTGAAAGCGGATGGAAGAGCCTTGCTGAAAAGAATCATTTCTATCTTGTCATGATGGAAGCTGAGAATGGTGCATGGGGCGATGACGAGAGCGAGATTGCCTATATAAATGCCCTGCGGGAGGATGTGAACTACAGACCGTTTGCCTCTGCATTCTCATCGAAGTTCTACATCTATGCATATGGCGAGACTGCGTCCATCATCGGAAGGCAGAGCAGGCTCTTCCCCCGGAGCTGGGCCGGAGCAGCGCTAATCGGGGAAAGCGGGATGGATGAAGAAGAGCTTTCCATGATGAATGCTAAGATGACCAAGGTCCCGGGCATTCTATACAGCCAGGTCCAGATGCCTGTGTGGATATCCTGCAGAAGCAATGATGAGAGCCTTTCCCGTGAGATTAAGTACTACAGAGCGGCAAACCATAGCTCTGACAGCCCCGAATGCATAGACGGGAGGCGGATCTGGAAGCCGGAGGCTGGAGGGACTGTGGATGAGCATTGGTGCGCACTGACTGTCCATGATGACCGTGACTGGAAGGATTGCCTCTCAGCCGAGTATTCAGAATCAATCTGGAATATGGTCTTCTCAGGCACTGCCCGATACCCCGGCAATGCAAATGGAGCTCTCAGACGCTATCCGTCAATAGAAGAGCGCGGATTCATGAAGTTCTCCAAAATGGTCGCAGGAGGATACCATGCTGACGGATCTGATGCGTATCTGCGTGTATGGTGGGTGTATAAACCTGAGTCAGTGGATGACTCGAAACCATTCCCGCTTCTCTTTGTCTTCCATGGAGCCGGAGGAAGCGGAGATGAGATTGCTGACCGCATGGGATGGGCAGAGACTGCTGAGGAGTATGGATTCATGATAATCTGCCCGACTGCATCGCTTCCAAACCGCATTCGCTCCGTCTCGGATATGGTGATAAACGAGAGATTCCGTGCGATGTGGAATACAGGGAAACCCCAGCATAACCGTCCCTCTGACATGCTTTTCGTCGATTATCTCTATAAATGGGCAGCAGAGAACTTCAATATAGACAGAAGCAGGGTATATGCAAGCGGACAGTCCTCAGGAGGCATGATGTCCTGGGCCTGCGCAAGCTATCGTCCGGATACGTTCACGGCAGTGGCACCTTTCTCTGCGAAGATCCTCAACATGGAAGGCGAAGCACTCCCCTTCATCAATGGCTCGGTCGTGCCTGTAATAGCTGGCATGGGGCTCGATGACAATATGTTCCCCGGAGGTTTCGGCACGGATGATGCAAGGATGCTCATCGAACGCTGGCACGATGCATTCAATCTGAAGGAGAACTGGGATAGCTATACATACAATGACGGAGGAAAGAACTGCTCATTCAAGACTGGATCAGCCATAAACTATCTATTCCATTCCGCATCGGGCATTCCTATCCTCAGATGCGTTGAGATGGAGACAAAGACCCATGCCACATGGCCAAGCGAATGCAGGACAGCATGGACGGAGTTCCTCAGCCATTTCTCCAAGGATCCCAGTACGAAGAAGCTGTATTACGACGGGAAAGAGGTATAGAGAATACAATGCCCCTCGCATCGGAGGGGCGGTAATCAGAAGTAAGCTGATCAATAAGCAGCGTTGAGCCACTCGATTCCATCGATCTGCACTGTGAAGTACGGAGCAGACTGGAATACAGACTCGTGGAATGCGCCGTCGTATACAGCTTCCTCGGAATCTGCTGTGAAGTCACCATCTGTATCAAGAGCGAATGCGTGTGTGAGCTCCTCACCATTGACTGTGAATGTGCTTGTATCGAACACCTGGATTGTGCCGTCGGCGATAGCCTTCTCAACCTCAGCGATCTTCTCAGCTGTTCCAGGTGCTGCAATTGCTTCATTGAGCTGTGTCATGACAACAGCGCCATCACCCATTCCCTTGCACCAGTCCTGAGGAATCTCGTCGCCATCCACATATGCCTTGATGGCTTCATAGAAGTAAATGCCCCAGTCGATTCTTGTGGAGATGAGGGATGCGTTAGGAGCGATGCCGGTCATGTCGTTGTTGTATCCGGTGTGGAATACACCGCGTGACTGTGCAGCTGTTGCAGGAGTTGTATTGTCAGAGTGCTGGGAGATCATGACACAGCCTGCATCTGCAAGAGCGAGAGCCGCATCGGATTCAGCTGTAGCATCGGACCATGATCCTACGAATGAAACCTTCATTGTCACAGATGGGCATACGGATCTTGCACCGAGGAAATAGGATGTGAATCCCGATATAACCTCTGCAAAGGAATAAGCGCCTACGTATCCGATGATAGCCTCTTCTGGAGTGATTGTTCCCTCATCGATCATCTGCTGGAGCTTCATACCTGCGACAACACCTGCGATGTATCTGCCTTCGAATATATTTGCGAAAGCGTTATGGGTATTGTCTCTGCCGTCGAATGCAGATGCGCAGTTGGTGCAGCTGATGAACTCAATCTCTGGATAGTCATCAACGACCTCAAGCATGAAAGGCTCAAAACCGTAACTGTTGTTGATGATGATCTGGCACCCTTCCTCAGCAGCCTCGATATTGGCATCTCTGCATGTCGCATCCTCACCGATGTTGTACTTTGTCACCCACTCTACATTGATGCCATCTGCCTTGAGCATCTCTGTAGCCTCATCGCGGCCTCTGATGAAGTTATAGGTGTATCCCTGATCGTTTTCATCACCGATACAGAGAAGACCGACTCTTACGGTATTGCTATCTGCAGGAGCTGCAGTCTCGCTGCTGCCGCTTGCAAATACAAATCCGGAGATAAGAGCCAGTACAATAAGAACGAACAAAATTTTCTTCATATGCTCTCCTTAAAAGTTTCACTATCAAGACGGAATTCTCCGTCATCTTCGACGAACAGACAATTACAAACCTTTCTGACTATATTCTAGCACTATAAAAAAGGACTGCATATCACAGCAGTCCAGATTTTTTCACCTCTCCTCCCTGAAATAATTATTGCCAAGCGATGCAGGCGGCTGCTTATCGCGGCTGTTCTTCATACTTGTAAGGATAAGAACGATTACCGTAACGATATATGGAAGGATCTTATAGATCTCTGTCGGAATGAATGGCACGGACACACGGAGGTACATGATCATCATCGCACCGAAGAGAACAGAACCCCATATCGCATTCAGAGGCCTCCACATACAGAATATAACGAGAGCGACAGCAAGCCAGCCGACGCCGGAGAGTCCCTCATGATTCCATACGCACCCCGCTGTCGTCATGATATAGACCATACCGCCGATTGCAGATATTCCGCCCCCGATCGTCGTTGCAAGATATTTGTACTTCGCAACATTGATTCCAGCAGCATCTGCTGTCGAAGGGGACTCTCCGACAGCAGAAAGATATAGTCCATAACGCGTCTTCTTAAGGAAAAGATACATGAGAACGGCAAGTACGACAGCAAGATAGAAGAACACAGTATGAGAGAAGAATATGCTTCCGATGACAGGTATCCTTATCATGAAATCAGGGAATATGGCCGCGGAAAAAGCATCCTTGAGGTCGTTGCTCAGCGCTACATAGCCTTTTTCGCTTACTCTCATGAACTCTCCGACGAACTGCCCTATTCCTGTGCCGAATATCGAAAGGGCAAGGCCTGTGACATTCTGGTTCGCCCTTAGAGTGATCGTTATGAAACTGTAGATGGCAGAAGCTGCCATACCAGCAGCAAATGCTGCAAGTATTGCAATCGTAATTGCAACAGGACCGCTGGCGGCTGTACCAACAGCCTTCTCATAATAGAAAGCACCGGCAAGGCCGAAAGCCCCTCCCATATACATGATTCCCTCAACACCGAGATTGAGGTTGCCGGACTTCTCTGTGAGTATCTCACCGAGAGTGCCATACATCAAAACCGTTCCGAAGGTAACAGCAGCGACTATCAGTGCAATCAGAGTTGTCATGCTTTCACCTCCTTTTCCTTTTCTCCTCTGCCCCGGATGATGAGCCTGTAGTTGATGAAGAACTCGGAGCTGAGCATGCAGAAAAGAAGTATGCCTGTTATGATATCAGCAATCGATGCAGGGATCTGCATACGTGTCTGAAGCGTATTCGCTCCCTTCTCAAGGATTGCCAGCACCATTGATATCGCGATCATGGCAAATGAATTGAGCTGCGAAAGCCATGCAACGGTTATAGATGTGAAACCGACCCCGTTGGCAACTCCTTTGTAGAGCGTATAGTTGGCACCCGAGACGATTATGAATCCCACAAGACCGCTTATCGCACCGGAAATGAACATTGTCCGCATCATTATCCAGCCGACATTCATTCCCGCATAGCGTGCGGTATTCACGGAATCACCGATGACTGCTATCTCATACCCCTGCTTCGTCTTGTTCATGTATATATGCATAAGAACAACAAGAACCAGGACTATTATCCAGCCGCAGTTGACCCTGAAAACCTCAGGAAGCCTTGCTGCGTCGTTGAACATAGGAATAAGCTGCGAACCTTTCCGGCCTTCCCACGGACCACCCTGAAGCCAGGCAACAATACCTATTGCAATATAGTTCATCATCAAGGTGAAGAGTGTCTCATTCGTATTCCATTTTGCTTTGAAAAATGCAGGAATAAGAGCCCAGAGACCTCCAGCAAGGGCTCCTGCCAGTCCCATGATTATAAGAAGAGGAACATGGGGAATCCTGTTCACCCAGAAAAGAGCGAAGTAGGAAGCGAAGACTGCGCCCATCGTAATCTGCCCCTCTGCTCCGATATTCCAGAATCTCATCTTGAAGCATGGCGCTATCGCTAAGGCGCATCCAAGAAGCGGTATTGCGATTCTGACTGTCTGCCTGATATATATAGGCCTTGAAAGAGATCCATCGATTATTACGCCATACGCAGCAACCGGGTTGCTTCCTGTAAGAAGGATCGGGATGCATCCGAGTATCAGGGCAATGACAATAGATCCAAAGCGTATCAGCCATACTGTACGGGGCTTCATATCACTGCGTTTTGCAAGACGCACCATAGGTGTTCTGATTTCTCCGCTCATTGCACATCCTCCTTCGCTGTGAACTGAGTCATCAGCAGCCCTATCTCCTCCTTCGTTGCCGTTCTTGCATCAACAACTCCTGCAACCTGTCCGCCGCAGAGAACAACGATTCTGTCAGCAAGCTCAAGGAGCACATCGAGATCCTCTCCGACATAGACAACAGCAACACCCTTCATCTTCTGTTCTGTCAGGAGATTGTAGATTGTATAGGATGTATTTATGTCGAGGCCACGCACTGCATAAGCCGTCATAAGAACAGCAGGCTCACTCGATATCTCACGTCCGACAAGGACTTTCTGCACATTGCCGCCGGAAAGTCTCCTGACAGGATAATCAACACCAGGAGTGACGACCTCAAGCTCTTCCATAATCCTGCCAGCAAGGTCAGCAGGCTCCTTTCGGCGTATCAAAGCACCCTTTCCGGCCTTCCATGATCTTAAGAGCATATTGCCGGTCATCCCCATTGATCCGACAAGGCCCATACCGAGTCTGTCCTCAGGAACGAAAGCCATGCCGACACCGGTCTGGCGTATCTTCATCGGAGTCTTGCCGACAAGCTCAATCTCCTTACCGCTATCATCTATGAACCTGACACTGCCGCTCTTTACCGGATAAAGCCCTGTGATTGCCTCCAGAAGCTCCTTCTGTCCGGACCCGGAAATGCCAGCAACTCCGAGTATTTCTCCCGTATATGCTGTAAAGGAAACAGAATCGAGCTTTGTGATGCCTTCATCATCAATGCATGTGAGATTCTCAATGATGAGCTTCTTCTTCGGATTATCATACTTAGGACGATCGATATTCAGCGAAACAGCATGTCCCACCATCATATCGGTAAGAGCCTGGGGATTTGTATCGGAAGTATTGACAGTGCCGATATACCTGCCCTTTCTGAGAACAGCAACTTTATCGGATACCTCCATTACCTCATGGAGCTTATGGGTTATGATAACGATGGCTTTGCCATCATCCTTCATATTCCTCAGAACCCTGAAGAGCTTCTGCGTCTCCTGCGGAGTGAGAACAGCTGTAGGCTCATCGAGAATCAGGACATCAGCTCCGCGATACAGTACTTTTATTATTTCAACAGTCTGTTTCTGGGAAACCGACATGTCATAGACCTTCTTCCCTGGATCGATATCAAAGCCATAGCGGCTGCAGATATCCTTCACCTTTGCTCCGGTTTCCTTAAGATCCATCTTCTCTTCATTCAGACCAAGGATGATGTTCTCTGCGGCAGTGAACACCTCAATAAGCTTATAATGCTGGTGGATCATTCCGATCCCATAACCGAAAGCTTCCCTGGGAGAATGTATATAGATCCGGCTGCCATCCTTGTATATCTCACCATCATCAGGCTGATAGATACCTGAAAGCATATTCATCAGAGTGGTCTTGCCGCTGCCGTTCTCTCCAAGCAGAGCCAGGATCTCACCCCTATGTATCGTCAGGTCGATGCTGTCATTCGCGACGACCTGTCCGAAACACTTTGTTATGCCTCGCATTTCAATTGCTGCGTTATGTTCCAATAGCGTACCTCTTGTATTCCAATATTAACACAAGATGAAAAAGCTGAGGAAGTTTGTCAGGAGAAAACTTTTCACCCGGCTATAGCTGAGAAAAGGGCGAATATGGCGAGCAGGATAAAGTTCAGGAAAAGGAAGAATGCCATGTACACCCCCTTTCTGCCACCATTCCTCCTGAAATAAAACTTCAAAGAGATAAGGGATGCGAGTGAAGCTATAGGAGTGCCGAGCCCCCCTATATCCGTTCCAATGAGAACGCCCTTGAAGCTATCTGTGAATGATGAAAGGAGTATTGCTGCAGGAACATTGCTTATCACCTGCGAAACAGCTGCCGATACTGCAATTGGATGGTCCTTCATCGGCAGTGATATAAGATCCCTCACAGCCTCAATGCTTCTGAGATTCTCGCTGAATATGAAGAATGCGACGAATGTCAGAAGAAGGATGAAGTCTATGCGCTTGAGTATCTGTCTGTCGAATGCCAGCATGAAGACAAGCTCCGCTATGAAAAGAACCTGCCAGCTTATGACTCTGAATACTGACAGCATCGCCAGAAGAAGGAATGCAAGGTATATGATGGTCCTATGCCTATCCATGCGCCTTACCTTCCTTGTCTCCTTCTCTACATTGCCGCGCTTCCACAGAAACAGCCTGAACGAAATCAATACAAGCAAGGCCGAAGCTGCAGAATATGGGATGATCGTCCTGAAGAAATCACCTGCGCTGACTTTGAAGAATGAGCAGATATAAAGATTCTGCGGATTGCCGACAGGCGTTGTCATCGACCCAAGATTAGCAGCTATTGTCTCCAGCACGACAAGCTTTATTACATATGATTCATCCGCTCTCTCTTTATCAAGAAGCATCATGGAAAACGGCACGAACATTATGAGGGAGACATCATTCGTGAAGAGCATCGAGGAAAAGAATACGACAGCCACAAGCATCAGCGATAGCATCCTCATATCCGAAGCACGCTTCATCAGCACACCGGCAGCAGAATCGAAGAGCCCGGAGATTTTGAGCCCTTCTGAAACTCCCATAAGCGAGAAAAGGAGAGCGAGGGTCCTGAAATCAATAGCCTCAAGCCACAAAACCGATGGCGGATTGAAAAATGCAGATATGATAGCAGCTGCAGCGGCAATAACGAATACAGATTCTCTTCTTATGAAATCCCACATGATAAGTCCACGTGCGATGATATCCTTCCAAGGCCTTTTCATCAATTGCAGATTTACCCAATCAGGCTGTTTTGGGTATCTTTTATGAAATCAGGAAAGTCTGTATAATGCCGGCTGAAAGAAGGATAGACATGAGGAAGACTAAAATTATCTGCACCTTGGGTCCGGCTGTCGAATCCGATGAGATGGTTGAGAAACTAATCCAGAACGGAATGGATGCAGCAAGGCTGAATTTCTCACATGGATCACATGATGAGCATAGAGCGAGAATAGAGCGCGTAAGACGTGTTGCTGAAAAGCTTGGAACGAATATTCCGGTGATTCTCGATACAAAGGGTCCTGAGATCAGAACAAGGGAATTCAAGGATGGTTCTGCACTCCTTCTGGAGGGATCGGAGTTCGTGCTTTCCGCTGATCCAGAGAGAATCGGGGATGAGACAGGAGTTTCAATCACCTACCCTTATCTGGCAGAGGATGTGGAGATAGGCACAGGGATACTTATCGATGATGGGTTATGCTCACTGACTGTGACTGCGATAAACGGCAGCGATGTGATATGCCGTGTGAACAATACTTCGAGGATATCGAACCATAAATCAATCAACGTCCCCGGTGTTGATATCGACCAGCCTTTTATTTCCGCTGCAGACAGATCGGATATACTCTTCGGCATCGAGGAGGATGTGGACTACATCTCGACCTCGTTTGTGAGAACTGCCGATGATATAAGGAAGATGAGGAAGCTTCTGAATGTGAATGGCGGCGAGAAGATAAAGATCATCGCCAAGATCGAATGCAGAAGCGGTATCGACAATCTCCGGGAGATCATAGATGAATCTGATGGGATAATGGTTGCCCGCGGGGATATGGGCGTTGAGATACCCTTCAAGGAACTTCCTGTCATACAGAAGATGATGATCTCAGAATGCACGAAGGCCGGGAAGATCGTCGTGACCGCAACGCAAATGCTTGAATCTATGACTAAGCATTCCAGACCTACACGAGCAGAGGTTTCAGATGTAGCGAATGCTATATTCGATGGCACGACCTGCACGATGCTCAGCGGAGAGACTGCTGCTGGCAGCTATCCGATTGAAGCAGTACGGACGATGGCGGAAATCGCAGAGTATACGGAGAATCAGATCAATTACAGGAAACGCTACTTCGAGAATCAGGAAAATGTCTCGCTCGATATCCCTGGCACGATATCAAGCGCAGCGGTAGAAGCATCATTCACGCTCAATGCAAAAGCAATAATCTGCATGAGTGCAACGGGACGGACCGGATGGCTGACTTCTTCCTGCAGGCCTGCCTGCCCGATCATAGCCTGTGTCACGGATAGAAAAGCCGTCAGACAGCTCAGGCTGGCATATGGAGTGACCCCGCTTCTTGCGGATTTCACCGAGGACAAAGAGCAGATGAGGGAGCAATCGATACGGCTTGCCCTGGAATCGGGGACTGTGAAGAAAGAAGACCTGGCAGTCATAATCACAGGCTCTCTTCCGGGCTTCCAGTACGCAGATTCGATGCAGATCTCGAGAATATGAAGATTTCCTCCGGTCTTCCGGAGGATTATCTTACCTTTTCCATTTCCTTCAGCTCAGGCATCACGATGTGCCTCATCGTGAAGTAAGCAGCACACCCTCCGATGACATTGCTTATCGGCTCTGCAAGCATTACTCCGTTTATACCGAAGAAATAAGGAAGGATTATAGTAAGAGGCACAACGATGATCACCTTCCTGAAAAGAGAGAAGAACACAGCCTGCTTTGCCTTTCCAAGCGCAACGAATGTCTGCTGGCCTGAAGTCTGGAGAGCCATGAATATGAAGCCGAAGAAATATATCCTCAAAGCTGACACCGAAGCATCAAGCATGGCTTTGTCCTGTGTGAAGAACATAGCCATAGCACGAGGAAAAGCAAGCACAATGACCCATACGACCATCGCATATGCAAAGATGAATATCAGAGTCCAGTCACTGGCTTTCCTGGTCCTTGCACCATCTTTCGCACCATAATTGAAACTCATGACAGGAGTAGCGCCACCGCCGATTCCATTGATGAATGTATTATAGATCTCGCGCACAGAGTTGAGTATCGTCATTACGCCGACATAGAGATCACCGCCCCAGATGAATGCGCATTTATTGCAGACAAGCTGGACAAGGGAGTTCGTTGCCCCCATTGTGAAACCGCTGGTACCAAGGGTGATTATCTTCCTGCAGCGCTTCCATTCAAGCTTCATATCCGCAAAACGGAGCTTAAGCTCGACATTGCGGCCGCAAAGGAATGATACTGCGAATATGCATGAGACTGTCTGGCTGAATACGGTTGCGATGGCAGCGCCCTTAACCCCCAGCCCAAGCACAAAGATGAAAATAGGATCGAAGACTATGTTTATCACTGCCCCGATAAGCACCGTAACCATTCCGATAGTCGCAAATCCCTGACTGTTTATGAATGCATTCATGCTTAGTGTCACAAGCACAGGAATCGTCCCTAAAGAATATATCAGAAGATAATCACGCGCATATGGATATGTCGCCTCGCTTGCTCCGAAAGCATACAGGATAGGACGATGGAACAGAAGAACGATTGCCATCAGCACCCCGCCCGTCACAACTGAGAGCATGAATGAGTTGCCCATAACAAGGGATGCTTCCCTCTCATCCTTGCGTCCTCTGGCCATTGCACAGAGAGGCGCACCTCCATTCGAGCCGAAAAGCTTTGCGAATGCGCTTATCAATGATATCACAGGAAAGCATAGGCCAAGTCCGGTGAGGGCTAGAGAGCCATTTTCCGCAAGATGGCCAATATAGATCCTATCGACAATATTGTAGAGAAGATTCACAAGCTCGGCGACTATCAGGGGAAGCGAGACCCTAAGGATAAGAGATGAAACACTGCCCTTGGAGAAATCTGCCTGATGAACCTTCATACGAAACCCCTTTTCTGCGATTATAATCAATCAAAGCCTTCATCAACAATAAGAAAGGGGAAGAATATTCATCGAATCAGAAACTATTCCCACAGGCAATGCACATTATCCCCCTCTTCCGATAAAACAGCCCGCTACGCATATTCTTATGCTTTTTATTTCGCATTCCAGCCGATCTGGACATCGTTCAGACTGCTGCAGAAGAAAAACATCATAACTTCCTGATAAAAAACCCCTGTATTTTCATTCCAGCAGGCGAAAGTTTTTTGACAAATGAAAAATCAGAAGGTTACAATACAGGAATAACCAGCTGGTATTGCTTTAGCTATCCGGGGTGTGGGAGGAATCCGGGCTCAATGACATTTTAGATATATAAAAGCTGAAACGTATTCGCAATACGCCAAGCAATGATATACACAAAAGGAGTCTGTATATGGGAGAAAAAGGGAGTCTGCAGAAGAAGACATACTGGTCGATGCTGAGGAAGGACATAGTACGCCAGAAATGGATCTATATCCTCATAGCTGTTCCTCTTATCTACTATTTTGTCTTCAAATATGTACCTCTGTGGTATTCACAGATCGCATTCAGGGATTTCAAATCAGTCAGGTTCGGAATCCTTACATCTGACTGGGTAGGACTTGAGAACTTCCAGGAATTCGTTACATCGCATTACTTCTGGAGCCTCATCCGGAATACGCTCATGTACAGCGTAGGAAAGATACTTGTCTCGCTTCCATTATCCGTCATACTTGCAATTGCGATCTATGAATGCCGGCACAATAAGCTGAGAAAGGTCGTGCAGACACTTGCATACCTTCCGCACTTCCTTTCATGGGTTATCATGTATGGTATCCTTCTCTCGCTCTTCGCACCTGGAGATGGAATCATAAATGATCTGATCAAATTCTTCGGAGGACAGCCGATTGACTTCCTTACGAATGCCAAGGCTTTCCCATGGCTCGTGATATTCTCCGATGCATGGAAGGAGATGGGATGGTCCGCAATCATCTTCATCGCAGCATTGATGGGAATAGATGTCTCTCTTTTCGAAGCTGCAATGGTAGAGGGTGCAAATAGCTGGCAGCGTGTGAAATACATCACATTCCCAGCGATCAAGCCTGTCATAGTGAC
Source organism: uncultured Spirochaetaceae bacterium (assembly GCA_944389065.1). Lineage (GTDB taxonomy): Bacteria > Spirochaetota > Spirochaetia > Sphaerochaetales > Sphaerochaetaceae > Ornithospirochaeta. The sequence continues at coordinate 1,330 of CALXKZ010000014.1, read as the reverse complement.
AGTTCTCCTTCTCAAGATAGGCACGATATTCGAAGCTGGATTCAATCAGATATTCATGCTCTACAGCCCGGCTGTATATAGTGTTGCTGATATCATCGACACATGGGTTTACAGACAGGGTCTTCTTGAAGGTCGCTTCGGACTGGCAACAGCAGCGGGCCTCTTCAAAGGTCTTATCGGAATGCTTCTGCTCTTCACATCGAACTACTTCTCGAAGAAGTACACAGACTCGTCTCTGTTCTGATCCAAGGAGGTAAGCATGAAAAAGAAGAACAAGCAGATCACAAGCGTAGCTGTAAAGCCAACTGCAGCAGATAGAGGATTCAACATTGTCGTCGATATCTTCATGGTCTTCATCCTGATTGTCATCGTGCTTCCGCTCTGGAGTACGCTCACTCTCTCTTTCAGACCTGAGACTTTCATTGGAACCTATACAGAAGGAATGTTCCTTCCACCATGGGAATGGTCCATGGCTGCATATGAGTCCCTTCTGGGAAACAATGGATTCCTTATCGCATTCTGGAACTCCATAAAGATCCTCGTGGAAGGTGTTGTATGCTCGCTCATACTCACGATTCCTCTGGCATATGGTCTTTCCGTAAAGGACCTCAGAGGCAAGAAGCTCATTACGGTATTCGTTCTTATACCATACATCTTCAATGTAGGTATCATTCCTGTATACCTTCTTATCGCAAAGCTTGGTCTTACGAACCATCTGCAGTCGGTATTCCTTCCTGTAGCGATCAGCACCTATAACTGCATCATCATGAGATCTTTCTTCGAAGGGATTCCGAATGAGCTCAGGGAAAGCGCGTCTATTGATGGCTGCAATGAGCTTCAGATACTGATCAGGATAATCCTGCCGCTCTCGAAAGCCATCATAATGACGATAGGTCTTTATTATGGAGTCGCATTCTGGAACGATTACTTCCGCCCGATGCTCTACCTCACAAGAGACTATCTCAGACCGCTTCCGATACTTCTCAGGAATATCCTTCTTGCAGCAGGCATGAACGAGTTCGTCGAGGCAAGGGCCTTCGGAAATGCTCCTGTCGAGGCAATCAAGGCAGCATCGGTATTCCTCTCGGCAATTCCGATGGTCATCGCCTATCCGTTCATCCAGAAATACTTCACAAAGGGAACGCTTCTTGGAAGCGTCAAAGGTTAAAGGAGGTTTTATGAAAACCAGAAAGATTCTTGCTATTCTTCTTGTACTGCTGATTGGTTTCTGCCAGGTCTATGCAGGAGGAAGTTCCGAGAAAGCATCGGACGATGGGCTTACACACATCGAGATGTGGTATAACGCAACCCAGACAGAGGTAGGACCGCT
>CALXKZ010000013.1 GCA_944389065.1 uncultured Spirochaetaceae bacterium | reverse complement strand
CTCTGCCGTCATTCCCTGCAGATTGCCCGCAATCGATGAGACGAAGTAGTAGAGGAGCCATCCAGTGACCACTGTGTAGTAGGACATCAGGATATAGTTGGCAATCATTGCCACAGGTCCATACCAGTGCCACTTGGTCCCTTCCGGCTCGAGGCGCTTAAGAGCAAGGTGGATATTCGTCCTTGATGCCCTGCCGATGGAGAACTCCATGATCATTACTGGAAGTCCTATCATTACGAGGAATGCCAGATATATAAGTACGAAGGCAGCGCCTCCATACTGTCCCGTTATATATGGGAATCTCCATACATTCCCCAGTCCGATTGCGCATCCAGCAGATAGCAGTATGAATCCGAGTCTGGATGCGAGTGTTTCCCGTTCCTGCATGGTTGGGATACTATCACTAGAATCAGAGCTTGGAGAAGATGTCCCAGTAGCCTTTGATGAAAATGGCGCCGATTATGACCGGGAGAATCCATTTCACATAGACTCTGAGCCAGGACGGGAACTTCATGCCTTTTCCAGTATCGGCCTCGCCTATGAAGCTCTTCCAGCCCCATCCGCTCTTATGCGCGCAGAATATAACGAAGAGAAGAGACCCAAGCGGCATTATCGTACTGGATATCAGAAAATCCTCGAGATCCAGCACTGCAGTCCCTTCTCCAAGCGGCTGGAAGGATGAGAGAACGTTGTAGCCAAGTACGCAGGGTATCGAGAGGAGGATCATCAGTGGCAGATTGACGGCGACAGCCTTCTTCCTTGACCAGCCGTGGTTATCCATCCAGTATGCAATGATATTCTCGAATACAGCGATGAGCGTTGTCATCGCGGCGAATGTCATGAACAGGAAGAAGAGGGAACCCCAGATCCTTCCACCTTCCATATTGGAGAAGATGCTTGGAAGCGTTACGAAAAGAAGACCAGGCCCTGAGCCCGGGGTTATCCCATATGAGAAGCAGGCCGGGAAGATGATGAGGCCGGCGGTGATAGCTACGAATGTATCGAGTGCGATTATCCTTATAGATTCCCCTGTCAGCGACTGCTCCTTGCCGATATATGACCCGAAGATCGTCATTCCTCCCATGCCTATGCTGAGCGTGAAGAAAGCCTGGCTCATTGCAGCGAATATGACTTCGGACAATCCGGCTTCCATTGCTTTCCCGATATCCGGGACAAGATAGAATGCCAGTCCTTCCTTTGCTCCTGAAAGGAGGCAGGAATTGACTGCCAGGATGATAAGGATCGCCAGAAGACAGATCATCATGAACTTCGAAGCCTTCTCAACGCTGTTCCTGAGACCTCCAAGGCAGATGAGGAACCCTGCGGCAATCGCTGCGGCCATCCATACAATCTGTATCCCGGGTTTTGCCTGGAGATCGGAGAAGAATACGGCAGATGATACGGAATCAAGCCCCTGAAGCGCCCCCGTGAGCGATGATGCGAAGTAGTAGAGAAGCCAGCCCGTGATTGTCGTATAGAACATCATCAGCAGGTAGTTGCCTGCGATTGCGACTGGGCCGTATAAATGCCATTTCGTTCCCTCGGGCTCGAGCTTTCTGAGCGCAAGGGATATGTTCTTTCCGGATGCACGGCCCAGGGAGAATTCCATAACCATGACCGGCAGTCCGATTATGACAAGGAATACTAGGTATATGAGCACGAAGGCCGCGCCGCCGTACTGTCCTGTTATATAAGGGAATCTCCATACATTCCCAAGCCCGATTGCGCATCCAGCGGAAAGCAGTATGAATCCGAGCCTGGATGCGAGTGTTTCTCTTTCAGCCATACGAGGAATTATAGGCCGAAGCGGCATAATATGCCACCGAGGCAAAATTGCTTGCTTTTTGTCTTTTTCGTTGACCTATGTAGGATGCTCATTTACCCTGAATACAACAAAAGGAGAAAACCATATGAAGAAGGTTCTGATTGCAATGCTTCTGGCACTGGTCGCTGTCGTGCCAGCCATGGCTGCAGAGTCAGTGAATGCCTATACGACGCTTGAGGAGCCGCTTGCAGCTGCTCTCTTTGCCCGTTTCCAGGAGGAGACTGGCATACAGGTTAATTTCGTACGTCTCTCGGGAGGTGAGTGCGTAGCGAGACTTGAGGCAGAGGCTTCCAATCCGCAGGCATCGATCTGGGTCGGTGGTGTAGGCCTTGACCATATCACGGCAAAGGGCAAGGGACTTACAGAGCCATATGTAAGCCGCTATTCAAGGAATACTCCTGCGCAGTACCGCGATCCTGATAACTACTGGATCGGACTCTATGTCGGACCACTGACATTCGTCACGAATCTCGATAGGGCGGCAGAGCTTGGACTTGATATCCCGCACTCATGGGCAGATCTTCTCAAGCCAGAGTACAAAGGGTATATCAGAATGGCTAATCCGAACTCATCGGGAACGGCATACAATGTCCTTACAACCATGATCTACGTTCTCGGTTCTGAGGATGCCATGATGGAGTACATGACCGAGCTCGATAAGAATATCGACCAGTATACAAGATCGGGTTCCGCTCCTGGAAAGAGCGTAGGCACAGGTGAGATTCCTATCGCTATCGGCTATGCACATGACCAGGTCAAGCTCAAGACCGCAGGCGCCAACGTTGAGATCACTGCTCCGTCCGAGGGTACAGGCTTCGAGCTTGCATCGATGTCCATCGTTAAGAACGGACCGGATCCTGTGAATGCGAAGAAGCTCTATGACTGGATTATCAGCGATGAGGATGCGCAGAAGATCTTCACAGAGTGGTATGTCGTTCTCGTAGCTGATGGAGCTCCGAAGCATCCGGATGCACTCTCGATCAATGACATCAAGACAGTAAACCAGGATTTCGCATGGGATGGAGATCCTGAGAACAAGGCCCGCCTGCTTGACCGCTGGACAAGCGAGATCGGAAACAAGCGCGGCTGATTCCTTATCCCTGCCCTCCGGGGCAGGGAAATCCTCCAGGATTGATAGATGTTCACAAAGAAGAAGATAATCCAGTTCCTCGTGATTGCGCTTCTCTTCATTTCCGCGGTTCTCTGGATATACCATCAGCTTTCAGTATCATTCACCGAGTATGCCGATGAGAGGAATTACAGGGAGATAGAGCTCTTCGCGGATACAGCTCCATCAGAGCTGGATGAGGACAGCGCCACTGAGTGGCTTGCAACGGTTTCCGATATGATACCGGGTGCAAGAAGCGCATACCTTATATATGACGAGGACCTTTTCGATTTCGTTCCGCTTGCAGGAAGTCCTGCCATCCTTTCGCTCTTCGAAAGCGAAAGGGAGAGCAATGCCTTCGTCCGCGCTCTTGATAGCTGCTACTATCTTGAGCCGATGGTGATGAGTACGCTGTATACCGTTGATTACTCGCTTGATAGCGACAGTCTTGTATCGGAGGCGGCGCCAAGCCAGCTGTACTTCATACCTGTTGCCGATGAAAGCGGTGCATTCACGATCGGTGCGATAATGATCGCAGTTCCGGATACAGCTGTCTCCGGCTATGAGAACCTGATGAGGACGCTTCTCATCGGTGCAACGGTGCTCTTCCTGGTGATTGCATTCATACTGATGTTCACCAGAGATCCGATGACAGGATTCCTTGTCCTAGGCCTCTTCATCATCGTGGGGCTTTTCGTGGCCTTCCCGATATTCGAGGCGATAAGGCTCTCATTCATAAGGAATGGACGCTTCTCAATGCAGACATGGAAGGAATGCCTCTCTCCGACTTATCTGCAGGCTTTGTGGGGATCTCTCAAGCTTGGAGTCCTTACAGCGACATTCTCGACTTTTGTCGGATTCCTGTTCGCATTCCTGATCGAGAGGACATCATTCAAGGCAAAGAAGCTTATGACAACGCTGGCTACAATGCCTGTCATATCGCCGCCTTTCTCGCTTTCGCTTTCGATAATCCTCCTATTCGGAAACAATGGCCTTATATCGAAGCAGATACTCCATCTTGATGCATCCATCTATGGTCTCGGAGGCCTTGTGCTTGTAGAGACGATAGGAATGTTCCCGATTGCATTCATGACACTCTCAGGCATACTCAGGCAGATTGATTCGACGGTCGAGGATGCCGCTCTCGATCTCTCTGCTACGCGCTGGCAGGCTTTCTGTACAGTCACGCTCCCGCTGGCAGTGCCGGGAATACTCTCCGCATGGCTTCTGGTATTCACGAATAGCCTTGCGGATTTTGCGAATCCGCTCCTCCTTTCAGGTGATTACCGTGTTCTCTCAACCGAGGCATATATGCTCGTAACGGGAAGAAACAATCTTGGCGCAGGCTCTGCGCTTTCGTTCCTCCTTCTGCTTCCGACGCTCACTGCATTCCTTGCACAGCGCTTCTGGGTATCAAGAAAGAGCTATGTCACCGTTACAGGAAAGCCTTCAACGACGCTTACCGATCTGACGAACCGTCCGGTGCGCATAGCGCTTGAGACTGTGTCCTGGCTCATAATGTCGTTCATCCTGATCCTCTACGTCACGATAGTCGCAGGATGCTTCGTCAAGAACTGGGGTATCGATTATACATTCACGCTTGCAAACTGGGGAGAGGCACTCTCCCGCGGCTGGACTTCCATCCGTGATACGGTTACGCTTGCCGCGATAGCAACTCCGATTGCAGGAATCCTTGCGATGATCGCTGCAATGCTTATCGTCAGGAAGAAATTCCCCGGCAAGAGGCTTCTTGAGATTTTGATCATGACGCCTTACGCCATTCCTGGAACGCTTATCGGCATAAGCTATATCCTGGCATTCAACAAGCCTCCGATCCTGCTTGTAGGTACCGGTGCGATCATTGTCATCAACTATGTGATAAGAGAGCTGCCAGTGGGTGTTGAGAATGGAATAGCGGCACTCCATCAGATAGATCCTGCAATCGAGGAAGCAGCATCGGATCTCGGAGCAGATGTGAATACGGTATTCCGTACAATCGTCCTTCCGCTTGTACGTCCCGCCTTCATTTCATCGATGAGCTATACATTCGTACGTTCAATGACTGCTGTATCCGCAATCATCTTCCTCATCAGCGCAAGATGGAATCATCTTACCGTTCTTATCTTCAATTTTTCGGAGAACCTCCGCTTCGGACTTGCCAGTGTCCTGTCGACGGTTCTGATAGCTATTGTCCTGGCAGTCTTCTTCCTGATGAATGCAATCGTCCGTGATGGCAAGCTTACGGAGAAGACAATCTCAACGAGGTAGTATATGGAAAAGAAGAGCGTATCAGTAACGCTTGAGCATGTTACAAAAAGATTCAGGAATGTTAAGGGCAAGGCAGATGTCATTGCCGTCAATGATTCTGATTTCGTGATCCAGCCCGGTGAGCTCGTGACTCTTCTCGGGCCTTCCGGCTGCGGCAAGACAACCACGCTGAGGATGATTGCCGGATTTGAGCTTCCTACAGAAGGGCGGATCCTTATCGGGGATCAGGATGTCACGATGCTTCCTCCGAACAAGAGGGATACGGCAACTATGTTCCAGTCATATGGTCTTTTTCCGCATATGACTGTCTTCGACAACGTTGCATACGGCCTTAAGCTGAGAAAGGTGGATAAAGCCGAGATAAAGACAAGGGTCGATGAGATGCTGACTCTCCTTGGACTTGGGGATCTTGGCGAAAGACCGCCTTCAAGGCTCTCTGGAGGACAGCAGCAGCGTGTTGCGCTTGCCCGCTCCCTGATTGTTGCTCCGTCTGTGCTTCTTCTTGATGAGCCGCTGTCGAATCTTGATGCTCTTCTGAGGGAGCAGATGAGAGTCGAGATCAAGAAGATCCAGCGGGCTCTTGGAATAACAGCTGTATATGTCACTCATGATAGAACAGAGGCAATGTCCCTTTCTGACAGGGTCATCGTCATGAAGAATGGTGTGATAAGGCAGATTGGCACTCCATCTGAGATCTATCAGTCGCCTGATTCGCGGTTTGTCGCAGGCTTCGTTGGCAAGGCGGCTTTTTTCCCCGTTACGATAAAAGGGCATGATGGTGAGCATTATAAAGCTGATCTCGGAGGTAAGATCGTTGATGTAAAACATGCTGCTCCTGGGCTTTCCGAGGGCCGGGCTGTGATTATGGCCAGACCTGAGTCACTCCGGATAAAGGAAAAGGGTGAAGGCAGCATCGAGGGCAGGGTGAAGCTCAATGTCTATCTCGGTTCTGCTATTGAGTCATTTGTCGATACTCCTCTTGGCGAGGTTCTTGTCGAGATCGATGATCCATATGGAAGGAAGATCTATAGTGAAGGAGAGGAGGTCTCAATCGACTTTGCTCCGGACAGGGTACGCCTTCTTGCAGAAAGCGAGGAGTAATTGTCCAAAACGTCTCAGGAGCGTATAAAAGGGTATGCGCTCGGAGATAGACTTCACTGAAGGATCAATAGGGCGGAAGCTGCTGGCTTTCGCTCTTCCTCTTTTTCTTGGCAATCTCTTTCAGCAGCTTTACAATGCTGCTGATTCTCTTATTGTCGGGAACTTCCTTGGGCGCGAGGCTCTTGCAGCTGTCTCTTCATCTGCCCCGATAATCTTCATGCTTGTGGGTTTCTTCAATGGGCTTGCCGCGGGAGCTGGGGTCATAATATCAAGAGCCTATGGCGCTCATGATAGTGAAAGACTGCAGCGGGCCATACATACAGATACGGCATTCGGCATCGCCTCTGGTATTGTCCTTACGCTAATCGCAGTGCTCTTTACTCCTGTGATCCTCCGTCTGATCTCAACACCGGAAGAGATAATGAGGGAAAGCATTGTCTATTTCAGGATATATTCTGCAGGGATATTCTTCTCAGTCATGTACAATATCCTGATGGGGATAATGAATGCAGTAGGGGACAGCAGGCACCCGCTTTATTACCTGATATTCGCATCTCTTCTGAATATTTTTCTTGATGTCATTCTCATTGGCGGCTTGGGCATGGGGGTAGGAGCTGCTGCCGCTGCAACGATAATATCCCAGGCTCTGAGCTCTGCGCTATGCTTTATCCGGCTTCTGCGCTCTCCCGTGCCGTTCGGAATACGTCTTTCCTGTATTAGAGTACACCGCCAGGAGCTTGGGAATATCGTGAGGTATGGATTTCCTGCCGGCTTTCAGAATTCGGTTATAGGGCTGGCCAATACAATTGTCCAGGCAAGCGTGAACATGTTCTCAGCATCTGTCATCGCAGGCTTCGGTGTCTACGGCAGGATAGAAGGATTTATCCTCCTTCCGATAACGACGCTCTCGCTTGCTCTGACAACAAGTGTCGGGCAGAATCTCGGAGCTGGAAGGTATGACAGAGCTCTGAAGGTTTCGAAGTGCGGAATGTTTTCATCGATAGTGATCTCAGAGCTTATCGCAGCAATGCTTTTCATATCCGCTCCCCTTCTCATGAAGATGTTCTCATCCGATCCTGAAGTGATCCGGGCAGGGGCATTGCAGGCACGTATAGAGGCATTCTTCTACTGTCTTGTTGCTGTATCGCACTCTGCTGCAGGCATTCTCAGAGGAGCTGGAAGGCCCGCTGTCCCTATGTCTGTCATGCTTGGAGCCTGGTGCATATTCCGTGTTATATTCGTGCGCATCATCCTGTTTTTCATTCCATCTCCATTCGTAATATATGCAACATATCCTGTAACCTGGCTTCTATCGACAGTGATCTTTGCTTTCTACCTTCTTCATAGTGATTGGCTTCATGCGATGGAAAAGAGGCATAGGAAGCTGGTTTCTTAACATTGATTTTACTTCTGATGAACATATCTCTGTTGAGGCTATTGGCATCTTTCCTTCATAATGGAGATATATGGGTGGTTCAATGATTAAGAAAATAGGCATAGTGCTTCTGGTGCTGCTTGCGTCAGTCTCATCGCTTTCTGCTGCATCTGACTGGCACTTTATCTGTGATGCTGTCGACCAGCATCCTGAAGTGCTCTGGGGCTTCCTTCCGACTTACCTTTATGGTGGAGTAGGTTACAGAGGCTTTCAGATTCTTGATGAGAATACTACGGATATCCAGGTTCTTTTCGGTGCTGGATATATCCAGAGAAAGCTCTGGCAGGATCCTGAGACCGGTGATGATACATTGGAAATGAGGGAGAATCCTATAACCTACGATGTCTTTGTCATTGACTGGGGAGTCAGATTCAAGCAGGGCTTCTTCCATTCTCCATGGGATATTGGATCTGATCTTCTTACAGTCACAGTAGGATATGAGGGGAAGTATGAGCAGAATATGAATTCCATGGTGGTTGGCAAGAACAGGGAAAACTGGTCGGGTGCATTCCCTGTCCAGTCGCTTGACAGCTATCTCGTGGGAAATGATGCGAGCCATGTATATCCGGATCTTCTCGGGGACCATAAGTTCCTCAGCACAAATTTCAATCTGGGATTCCTCATTGATCTTATGACCGATGATGTTGAGACCAATGATGGTCTTCTGTTCTCCCTTGATTTCGACTGGTCGCCGTATGCTCTCAATGCTGCTCTTGGAGGGGAGGCTGATTTCTATTCAATTGTATTCAATGCTGTTGGGGCAAAGACTCTATATCAGTATAAGCCGAGGGATATAAGCTGGTTCTCTCTGCAGCTTCTTGACAGAGTGAACATAAACTGGACTTCTGGCGATATGGTTCCTGTATATGCACAGAAGCTTGGATCGCTGGGGCGTCTTGTCAGGGGATATGCGAACTACAGCTATAATACCGAGCTTACGATCGTTAATAATCTCGATCTGAGAATGGTGAGTCCGCCGCTTGGCATAAAGGGGCTTTATGTCAGGCTGAATCTCTTCTTTGATATCGGATACGGGGCAGGTAGGCTTTATAATTCCGATGTCTCAAAGAACCTCTGGATTGCATCAACAGGTGCCCAGATCAGCTTATGCGTATTCGATTTCATAGATCTTGGATTCCAGGTGGCATATCTTATCAACGGTCATAACTATGCAAAAGGCGATACTCCTGTATCGACAGGATTCTTCTTCTTCCTGGATTTCTGACCACTGCCATTAATCAGATTGATTTATCCAGAGCCTCCCTCAAGGAGGTTCTGCTGTTTTAGGATTGCCTTTTCTTCTTTTTCTCGATTCTGCGCTTTCCTTCATCCAGAGAAGTCCAGAAAACAGCAAGCCCATGGTTTCTTAAAAGCCGTTCAAAGCGGGGTCTGTTGTATCGCTGTATCATTATGCATGGTGCATTCAGCATGACAGCCCATAGTATGATCTTGGGATTCGCGGAATCGACAGTGAGGAATATGAGGACAATTGCGAAGACTATGGCATATTCATGGCATAGTTCTGCTCTCAGGCTTTCAAGAAGATACTGCGATACGTATTCCCTGCTCAGATCCTTCCTGAGGTTCTTCTTGTCGAATACTCCGACTGCAGGCACATATTCCTTCCAGCTTCTTATCCTGAAAAGCTTCTGATAGATTTCCCCGTTCTGTTCTGCTTTCCGGAGCCTGAAGAACGGATAGAGCTTATACAGCGTGCTATATGAGAGAAGATTGACAAGGTACGAGGAGAGTATCTGCGTCAGTATTACCAGTACTGCCACTGGCCATCCGCTTAATGGAAAGATCCTGTAGATCGGCGACGTCATGATCAGTTGTACGGATTGCTTTCCATCACGGCCTGAGCATTTTCAATGCCTGATTGGGCGAGAAGCCTCTCCGTCTCTGCTCTCCTGAATGCTACGATATGCCTTACGCTGAGATTTATCACCCCATCATTTGTCTCAGCATAAGGCTTAAGTCCATTATCCATAAGGCTTCTGTATGCTTTATAGGCATCCTGTCCATTGCTGTAGGTTCCTGCACTATATGTATACCAGCCTGTATTGCCTTCATCTTTTTCTATTGTACCTTCATGGAGAATCGATACCTTCACATCACCTGTACCGTTTGAAAGGCCAAGAGCATCCACGGCGGCCCCTGTCAATGCAAGAGTCCTCCCAGGAGGAAGCTCCGGAAGCTTTCCCGTTATTGTCACAACAGTCTCTCCTGTATCTGTGGAAAGAGATGCAGATGAGCCAAGGGGAATGGTGTCAGATAGTGCTTCATATGCATCTGCACTGAAGAATGTCCCTGTTTCGGTAGTGAATCCGGGATCAGATGGTGTATACCACATCGCCATCTCCGCATTGAGCGGCAAGGTTGCCATGACGAGAAAAGCAGCAGCCAGAAACTTCTTCATGATTATGATTATATGCATGCTCCATGAAAAAATCCATGCTCGGATACTGTCCTCTGGTGGGTTGTATCAGATAAGCATCTTTGCGATAATCCCTAACTATGAGTGATACACAGAATCAGAGTATGCATTGGGCAGATGTCATGGCGGATAGGATAATCCGCGAAAAAGGCGAGAAGGAAAGATACACTTGCGCCTCTGGGATCACACCTTCCGGAACTGTCCATATCGGGAACTTCAGGGAGATAATAACCGTGGAGCTCGTTGTCAGAGCACTTAGGGAGCGCGGAAAGAACGTACGCTTCATTTACAGCTGGGATGATTACGATGTTTTCAGGAAAGTCCCGAAGAACATGCCTGAGCCTGAGCTTCTCGAAAAATATCTGAGGAAGCCGATCACACTTGTTCCAGATACGACTGGAAGGGCTGAGAACTATGCAAGAGGCAATGAAGTAGCAGTAGAGAAAGTTCTCCCGACAGTCGGAGTATTCCCTGAGTATCTTTATCAGGCAGAGCGCTACAGAACGAATCTCTATGCAGAGGAGATCAGGAAAGCGCTGTCCATGCGCGATGAGATCCGCCGTATACTCAACGAGTATCGGACAGAGCCCCTTCCTGAGGATTGGTGGCCTGTTTCCGTATTCTCTTCATTCACAGATAAAGACAATACGAAGGTAATCGGGTGGGATGGTGAGTATGGTCTCACATACATCGATGAAGAGCTGGGGAAGGAAGAGACAATAGATATACGCAAGACTCCGAATACAAAGCTTCCATGGCGGGTTGACTGGCCGATGAGATGGGCATACGAAGGTGTTGATTTCGAGCCGGGCGGAAAGGATCACCTCACGGAGGGCGGTTCATATGATACTGCAAAGAGTGTTGTCAGGCTCTTCGGCGCAGAAGCTCCTGTGACGATGCGCTATGACTTCGTACGCCTTAAGGGAAAGGGCGGGAAGATATCCTCATCAGGCGGAGAGGTCGCGGATCTCTATGATGTTCTTGAGATCTATCCTCCTGAGATCGTCCGCTATCTCTTTGTCGGCACCCGTCCGTCATCCGAGTTCGCAATCTCATTCGATCTCGATGTCCTGAAGATCTATGAGGATTACGATAATACAGAGAGGATATATTTCGGTCTCCTTCCTGTGAATGAGAAGAGGATGGAGAAGGAGAAAAGGATTTATGAGCTTTCTCAGGTCGATGATACGAAGATTCCTTCAGAGCCGGGCTATCAGATACCGTTCAGGCATCTGTGCAATTACCTTCAGATCTATTCCGGTGATAAGGAAAAGGTCCTTGAACGCCTCAGCGATATAACAGAAAGCCAGAAGGAAAGGCTCCTTGTCCGCATGGACTGCGCATGGGCATGGATCACGAAATATGCCCCAGAGGAGTTCAGGTTCTCTCTGCAGAAAGAAGATGATGCTCTCTACAAGGCCAATGATAAGGAAAGAACCGCTATACGCGAGTTCGCGGGCTATGTCGATAGCTATCTCGATACTCTCTCAGAGAAGGATTTCTCTTCATATATCTATAAAGCAGCACAGGATAACGGAATCGAGAATGCTGATTTCTTCCGCCTTATCTATATGGTTCTCATCAATAAGGAAAAGGGGCCTAAGCTTGCTGGCTTCCTGAAAGCCTGTGGCCGCGATAAGACAATGGAAATACTCAGGAGGTATTGATATGATTCTGCTTATAAATGGCTCCCCAAAGAAGAATGGATGCACATATACGGCCCTTTCTGAGGTCGCCAGGATTCTGAAGGAAGAGGGGCTTGAAGCGAAGATCGAGCAGGCATCGATGGATAAAGCAGAGATAGAGCGGCTTTCATCCGCAGTTCTTTCTGCAGATGCTGTCGTCGTCGGATCGCCTGTATATTATGCTTCCGCTTCAGGTCTTGTTACATATTTCCTTGATGAGGTATTCAACAGAGTGTCTGGCAAAGTAAGGCTCAAGCCTGCGGCTGCTGTGGTCTCATGCCGCCGTGGAGGAGCTTCTGCAACCTTTGACCAGATCAATAAGTATTTCTCTATAAGCGAGATGGTGATTGTCTCATCCAACTACTGGAATCAGGTGCATGGGAATACTCCTGAAGAGGTTATGAAGGATGAGGAGGGCATGCAGACGATGCGTGTGCTCGGCCGCAATCTTGCATATACGGTCAAGGCATTCAGGAATGCCGCGCTGCCTCTTCCTGAAGCAGAGAATAAGATCAAGACGAACTTCATACGCTGATGGCAAAGATCGGATCATTCATAAAGGGATATCGTAAAGAATCTGTTCTTGCACCGCTTTTCAAGCTTCTTGAGGCGGTGTTTGAGCTTATCGTGCCGCTTCTTGTGGCCTCGCTTATCGATGAAGGCATAGCAGCCGGGGATAAAGATCATGTCATCCACATGATTCTCCTGATGCTGCTTTTTGCCATGACCGGGCTTATTTCATCTGTGACAGCTCAGTATTTTGCAGCAAAGGCAGCAATCGGCTTCACAAAGGGAATGAAATCCGCGCTTTTTGCCCATATATCAGAACTTCCAGCGGTGGACAGAGACAAGGTTGGCACATCGACGCTCATCACAAGGCTTACCAGTGATGCAACTGTCCTGCAGAACGGCATCAATATGTTTCTCCGTCTTTTCATGCGTTCCCCGTTCATCGTCTTCGGTGCTGCGATAATGGCCTTCACCGTTGATGGCCATCTTGCTGTGATATTCGCCATTGTCATTCCTCTCCTTGGGTTTTTCGTATATATCATCATGAGAGCGACGATACCTATGTACCGTCAGGTGCAGGGAGCTCTGGACAGGATAACGCTCAGGACAAGGGAGAACCTGAGGGGCGTGCGTGTCATCAGGGCTTTCGGAATGGAAGGAAAAGAGGATGATCTTTTTCTTTCCGACCTGGCTTCTCTGAATGATCTCCAGATCCGCTCGGGAAAGATTTCCGCATTGCTCAATCCTGTTTCCATGCTTGTCATAAATCTTTCCATTGCCGCAATCGCCGCATACGGGCGTGCCCGCTATAATGCATCCCTGATCGAGGTCGGGGCAATCGTAGCGCTTGTGAACTATATGAGCCAGATACTCCTGGAGCTGATCAAGCTTGCCAATCTTATTGTCCTTATATCCCGGGCAGTTGCCTCTGCAAAGCGCCTTGAGTCAGTATTCGAGCTTGAGCCTTCGATTGCCGATGGCAGCAATGAGATTGCAGCAGAAGGTTCGGATGCAGTGGCTTTTTCTGATGTGACGCTGATCTACAGAGATGGAGGTGAGCCTTCCCTGAGGAATATCTCATTTACTGTCAGACGGGGGGAAAAGGTCGGCATCATCGGAGGAACAGGTTCCGGAAAGACTTCGATTGTGAATCTGATCATGAGGAACTACGCAGCTTCTTCCGGTTCTGTATCGGTTTTCGGCCATGATGTGATGGACTGGAAGGGAAGTGCACTGCGTTCCCATATCGGGCTCGTACCTCAGAAAGCGGTGCTTTTCAGAGGTACAGTCAGGGACAATATGAAGAACGGAAAGGCTGATGCATCAGATGAGGAGATCATCCAGGCACTGAAAGATGCGGAGGCGTATGATTTCATAAAGGAAAAGGAAGGTGGGCTTGATTATGAAGCCGAGGAAGGAGGAAAGAACTTCTCCGGCGGCCAGAGACAGCGTCTGTCGATTGCCAGGGCGCTTGTCCGCCATCCTGATATCCTTATCCTTGATGACAGTTCTTCGGCCCTTGATTACGCAACAGAAGCAAAGCTGAGGCACAATATTTCAGCAATCGCTGGTATTTCGATTATATCCATCTCCCAGCGTACAAGCTCAATGATGACAATGGATAAGGTTGTGGTGCTGGATGGCGGTGCGATTGTTGATATCGGTACGCATGATGAGCTTCTTAAGCGCTGTCCTGTATATCAGGATATCTACAGATCGCAGTATGGGGAGGATGCATGAAGAAATCGGCCTATCTTTCAACGCTGAGAAGACTTCTCAGCTACATAAAGCCATATGGTGTGTTTCTTGCTGTTTCCATCATCTCTGCGCTTTTCTCCGTCCTGGCAACGCTTTTCTTCCCGCTTCTCACAGGAAGGGCAATTGATGCTATTGCCTCATTCGATGGAGATTCGTTCCTTCGATATGCTGCATATATGGCAGTCTCTGCTGCAACAGCGGCATTGTTCCAGTTTGTCATGAATGTATCGAACAATAAGCTGGCATACTCAGTTTCAAGGGATATAAGAAGGGATGCGTTCCTTTCGATGAAGAAGCTTCCTCTGTCTTATATCGATTCCCATCCTCATGGCGATATCGTTGCAAGGATGGTCGCAGATGCCGATCAGGTCTCCGATGGTCTTCTGATGGGATTTACCCAGCTGTTTACAGGGATAATCACGATATTCGGAACACTTATATGCATGTTCGCTGTCAATTGGCGTGTCGCGCTTGTCGTGCTTTTCGTAACGCCTCTTTCGCTTCTGAGCGCATCATTCATAGCAAAGAGGACATTCTCTCTTTTCTACAAGCAGAACTCGGCACGAGGAGAGCAGACTGCATTCATTGATGAGATGGTCACATCGATGGATGTTGTATCTGCATTCGGAATGGAGGAGAGCAATCAGAGACGCTTTGATGATATCAACAAGCGGTGGGCCGGTGCATCGCTTCTGGCTGTTTTCTATTCTTCTCTTACGAATCCTGTAACGAGATTCGTCAACAGCATAGTATATGCAGGGGTCGCTCTCTCAGGCGCATTCTCCTGCTTTGCTGCTTTGATGACAATCGGGGAGCTCTCGAGCATCCTGTCCTATGCTTCCCAGTATACAAAGCCATTCAATGAGATCTCTGGTGTCATGACTGAATTCCAGAATGCCATGGCATCTGCAGACAGAGTCTTCCGTTTTCTTGATGAGAATAAGGAGAGCGATGACAGCTCTCTTCCCGCGCTCTCCCCATCGAAAGGAGCTGTGGATTTTGATCATATCAGCTTCTCCTATAACCCCGGTCATCCGATCATCCGGGATATATCGTTTAAGGCAGAGCCTGGAATGAGGATCGCCATTGTAGGACCGACAGGCTGTGGGAAGACCACGCTTATCAATCTTCTGATGAGGTTCTATGATCCAGATAGCGGAACAATCGTCATTGATGGCCAGAATACATCGGAGGTGAACAGGAAATCTCTGAGAAAGCACTTCGGTATGGTTCTGCAGGATACCTGGATAATGACTGGAACTGTAAGGGATAATATCTCATTCGGCTCAGATGCTGATGATGAGAGGATAATGCAGGTTGCACGCACATGCCATATTGACGGTTATATAGCGTCGCTTCCAAAAGGCTATGATGAAGTCATAAGCGATGACGGCGGGAACATCTCCGCAGGTCAGAAGCAGCTTATGTCGATTGCCCGTGTGATGCTCTCAGATCCTGATATGCTTATACTCGATGAGGCTACGAGCAATATCGATACACGTACTGAGATGCTTATACAGGAGGCTTTCTCCCGCCTTATGGAGGGCAGGACTTCATTCATTGTTGCCCATCGTCTTTCGACAATCCGCAATGCCGATCTCATCATCGTTATGAAAGACGGAAGGATAATAGAGAGCGGAAAGCATCAGGAACTTCTTGATAAGAATGGCTTCTACAGCAATCTCTATAGAAGCCAGTTCTCCTGATCAGCGGAATATCCTTCCTAGGACTTTATCGGAAGTCCTCCATTTTGGATCAGCTTTCACCCTGAGATCCAGCGTAAGCCTGGATCCGGGGAATATCCTGCGGATCTCCTTGAATGATTCCTTTCTTATCCTCTTTATGTTCTCTCCGCCTTTCCCTACAATGATTCCTTTCTGTCCGTCGCGTTCTGTATTTATGACAGCTCTGATCCATACTTCCTGGCTCTCTGCGGAGTACTCCATGTCCTCAATCTCCACATATATCGTGTGCGGCAGCTCATCGGAGAGGGTAGCCATGGTCTTTTCTCTTATGATCTCGGAAATCCTGAACTCCAGATCCTGGTCGGTGTATGTGTTCTCATCGTACATCAGCTCACCTTCTGGAACGATCCTGAAAAGCTCAATGAGTATCTCATCCACTCCTTCGTCTTTTGAGGCTGACGCAAAGAGAATGGGAGAATCGGGGAATCGCTCCTTTATGAAGAACCCGGCATCCTCCCTGTTGTTATCCGTGAGGATATCATTCTTGTTGATGACTGCGACGACTGGCACACCTGCCTTCTTTATCATGGAGGCAACAGCTTCCTCCTCGGTTCCAGGGTGCCTTGTCCCATCGACAAGATAGAGTATCGCATCAGACTCAGAGAGCGATGATATAGTCACCTCCTGCATTCTCTTGTTTATCTCCTTGTCTGAAAGGTGGTAGCCAGGGGTATCGGTGAATACAAGCTGTCCTCTCTGGTCTGTGTATATGCCGCGTATCTTGTTCCTTGTTGTCTGCGGTACCGGTGATGTTATCGATACCTTCATTCCTGTTATTGTGTTTACCAGTGTTGATTTTCCAGCCGAAGGCCTTCCGATTACAGATACAGTTCCGGATTTCATTCTTTCATCTCCATTAAGGCATTGGCCTTTTCCTCGATTCTGTCGAAGCTGTCTATGACCTCATAACTTTCCAGCCTTCGTTTTCCATTCCATGAGATTACGAAAGGATAGTCAGCCTGAGAGAGCATATGGGCATCTGTAGGTCCGTCCCCTACAGCTATGATCGTGCATCCAGGCCATGTGGTCCTGATAGCTGCTATGGCTTTTGCCTTATCCTCGATACTGTTTATATGCCTGATCATTCCTTTGATCTTTCCATCTTCGATGATGAATTCCTTGGCGGCTATGAGCTCAGCTTCAAGGTCCTCCATTTTCAGGAATTCTTTTATCAGACGATTGCTCCCACATGAAATGACAGCAATATGACAGCCTTTTTCCTGAAGCCTTCTGAGCGGCGCAAGATCATCCTTATCTATCCGTGCGTGGATTATCTCTGCAGCTTTTCTGATATATGACTCATCAAGTCCCGAGATGATTTTCTCAAAGTCATCATTGAATATGATTGGGTCATAACCGCCTTTCTTATCACGCTCGATAAGCTCCTCCGCTCCGTCCCTGCCAGATAGGTGCAGCAGCATCTGCTCAGAGTCATAATCGGTTATTGGGTATAGCGTTCCATCAAAATCAAGAGCAATCACGATATCCATATGCTGATGGTACTAGATTCTATGCCCTAAAAGAAAGTACCATCCAAGTCTACGGAGGAATCAAAATGAGCGCTTTGTCAGACTATCTTGCATCGGTGAAAGCTCCAACGCCGGAGATGGCAATGTATGTTTCGTCGCTTGAGATGGTATCAAAGGTGTCACCAGAGACCGCAGGACGCATTGTCCATGAACTCAGGGACCAGAGAACCCGCCTTAAGCTTATCGCAAGCGAGAACTATTCATCGCTTTCCGTGCAGGCTGCTATGGGAAACCTTATGACCGATAAGTATTCGGAAGGATTCCCGCATCACAGGTTCTATGCTGGGTGTGAGAATGTCGATGCAATCGAGGATGAAGGCGTAGAAGCCGCGAAGCGTCTTTTCGGTGCGGAGCATGCATATATCCAGCCGCATTCCGGAGCAGATGCCAATCTCTGCGCATACTGGGCGATACTCAATACGCGCATCGAGGTTCCTGCTCTCGAGGAGATGGGGGTGTCAAATCCATCTGCAATGACCAGAGAGGACTGGGACAGGATCCGTACCGCCCTACATAACCAGAGGATCCTCGGTCTTGATTATTACTCAGGTGGTCATCTTACGCATGGATACAGGCAGAATGTCTCTGCCCAGATGTTTGATGCATATTCCTACACTGTCGATAAGGAGTCCGGTCTCCTTGATTATGATGAGATTGCAAGGCTCACAGCTGAGATCAAGCCTCTGATTCTTCTCGCAGGTTACTCTGCATATCCAAGGAAGATCGATTTCCATCGCATGGCTGATATCGCTCACGCAAATGGAGCTGTCTTCATGGTCGATATGGCTCATTTCGCAGGCCTTGTCGCAGGAAAGGTATTCACCGGCGATTATGATCCAGTCAGATGGGCTGATGTCGTCACGACAACAACCCATAAGACTCTCAGAGGACCTCGTGGAGGAATGATACTCTGCAATGAGGAGTTCGCCGCTTCTGTTGATAAAGGCTGTCCGCTTGTCATCGGAGGCCCGCTTCCGCATGTTATGGCTGCCAAGGCTGTTGCTCTCAAGGAAGCAGAGAAGCCTGAGTTCGCAGCATATGCAGAGACTATCGTCAGAAACGCAAAAGCACTTGCAGATAGTTTCATCGGAAAGGGCATCAGAGTTGCAACCGGAGGAACGGATAACCATCTTATGCTCCTTGATGTCACATCATTCGGCCTCAATGGCAGACAGGCGGAGAGCCTTCTGATTGAAGCCGGGATAACCCTTAACAGGAATGCCCTCCCGTTCGATCCCAATGGTCCATGGTACACATCAGGCCTCAGGCTTGGGACACCTGCAGTCACAACGCTTGGAATGGATGAGAAGGATATGGAGGAGATTGCATCAATCATCACCGATGTCCTTTCTGCAGCTCATCCTGTGAAGCTCACAAAGGGCGAGCATGCAGGAGAGCTCTCAAAGAACAAGGCAAAGGCTCCTGAGAGTGTCATGGAGAATGCAAGAAGCCGTGTGAAGGCTCTTCTTGATAAGCATGTGCTCTATCCAGAGCTTGATCTTGAGTTCCTGGAGAAGGAATTCCCGATGATTGAAGGGTAGGATACCTAGAGACTATTGATTGTCCAGAGGCCTCGCTGATGTGGGGCCTCTTCTTGTATTCACTGGACAGTTCCATAATGTTCTCAGCAATGGTTCTGTCTATATCGGTAAAGCAGCATAGAACCGTATCCAATACCATCAGCTCTGCTCATCTCCTCTAGAGCTATTCTTATCGCATCTTCCTTATGGTATCCATAAACGCTGACACTTATAAGTTATTCTTGTCCAGGGAAGCCAACTGGGAGTTCTTCTGTCTTTCTGGTACGGCATTGCGTATTTGCAGCTCTCTTGAAGCAAGATTGACAGCCTTATGATATCGGATATACTTTTTATTATAGAAGTATATCCGATACTGGAGGTTGATTATGCATTATGCGATTATCTCAAAATGGGGCAACTCTCAGGCAATCAGGATTCCGTCTGAAATCATGAAGGAGAAGAAACTGCATGTCGGTGATCAGCTCAGCTTCGTTAGGTCAGATTCTGACTCAATAATAATCGAAATATCGAGAAACCCTAAAAAGAAGCTGAAAGCAGCAGGGATCCTGCAGAAATATGCAAAAGGAAAGCCTGATCTCAAGGCGGAGCAGAAGGCTATAGAAAATGCCATAATAGAGAAATACTCAAAGGTGAAGCCGTGAGAATCATCGATACGAATTATCTCCTTAGGTATATGCTCCATGATGATGAATCAATGTTTCAGAAGGCTTCTAGAGCTATCGAATCAGGGGCATCAACACGTCTGGAATCTATTCCAGAAGTTATCTATGTACTTGCAAAATCTTTCGGTGTGAGCCGTATAGATATAGCAACAGCATTGACAGACCTTCTGGATGATATTGTTGTCCCTCAGAAAGAGCTTGTACTTGATGCTCTGTCTTTATTCTCAAAAACGAAGCTTGATTATGTCGACTGTATATACATTGCCGAATCAAAAGCTAGAAATGAACGTGTTCTGACATTTGATAGGAAAATGATCTCAAAAATGAGACAGCTGGGAATCCCAGAATAGTTTATCAGGAGAACAAACTGAAGAAGGAAAGGAATACAAGCTGTAAAGATAATTATCCTGTTTTCAGCTGATTCTGGATATTCTCAGCCAATTCCTTGTCCTTTCTCGTAAAGCAGCATAGAACCGTATCCATACCATCAGGTTTGCTCATCTCCTCTAGAGCTATCCTTATCGCATCTTCCTTGGGGTATCCATAGACGCCTGCGCTTATAAGAGGGAATGCGATGCTGTGGATATTGTTCTCTTCTGCTATCCTCAGCGATGTCCTGTAGCAGCTTCTGAGCTTCTCTTCCTCTCCATGCGTTCCGCCATGCCATACAGGACCGACGGTATGGATCACATACTTTGCAGGAAGATCATAGCCTTTTGTGATCTTCGCATCTCCTGTACTGCATCCGCCAAGCGTCCTGCACTCTTCAAGGAGCCTTGGTCCTGCAGCCCGGTGTATTGCTCCATCAACCCCGCCTCCGCCAAGGAGCGAATTGTTCGCAGCATTGACGATAGCATCCACTTTCAGCGTTGTTATATCACCTTGTATTATCCTGATCATATGATGGTATTTTAACATGGATGTGCAATTAAATTGTTATTGTAAGTTTTTTCAATGTATAATAAATCGATGGATGAAAAGGAAATCAGAGTATTATGTTCTTCAGGACAGCTTCTGTTTACAGCCCACTGTCTGTCTATAATGCAGGAAAGGAGTATTCTGATTGATGATATCATATCAGTCATGATGAACGGAGAGATAATCGAGGATTATCCAGATGATTATCCATTTCCAAGCTGTTTGGTGATGGGGATCATTGATAAAATGAAGCTCCGTGTTGTTCTGGCAAATGATGGTGGCTGTCTGAGGATAATCTCTGCATATCGGCCGGATGATTCTAAATTTATGGAAGATGGAAAGACAAGGAGGTAAGGAGTCATGTGTACATATTGCAAAGGTGATAAATTGATTGAAAGCACTACGACTCATGTCGTGGTTCTTCCAGAATGCACGGTAATTATCCGCAATGTTCCTTGTCTTGAGTGTGTCCAGTGTGGTGAGAAATATTTCACACTTGAAGTTTCCAGACATCTTGATGCAGTGGTCGCGAAAGCAAAAAAAGCTTCAAATGAATTGTTGATTACAGATTATGATCATGTAGCCTGAAAACAGCAGCATTGACGATAGCATCAACCTTCAGCGTTGTTATATCCACCTTGTATTATCCTGATCATAAGGCCTCCTCTTTTGTCGATAGACAAAACCGTGGTCTTAATATATCGTGTTCTCGGTATTAGTTATATTCTTCCATAAAGGAAATACATAGATGAAATTCACAGAACTGCCTCTTTCTGAAGAGGTTCTATCGGGAGTAGAGAAGGCCGGCTATACAGATTGCACAGAAGTTCAGCAGCAGGTCCTTCCTCTTACGCTTCAGGGCCGTGATGTAATGGTCCAGTCAAAGACAGGAAGCGGCAAGACAGCCGTATTCCTTCTGACAATCCTTGAGAAATACAGGAGAAACAGATCCGGGGCTGCATTGATAGTATCCCCGACAAGGGAGCTTGCGGTCCAGATCGAGGAGGATGCAAAGCTTCTTTCCGCGGGGTTCCCTGAGTACAGGATCGGGTGCTTCTATGGTGGAGTCGGCTATAAGGAGCAGATTGAGGAGCTCTCTTCTGGCCTCAATCTCTATGTGGGAACGCCTGGCCGTCTTCTTGATTTCGCATCGTCAAGCCGCATAGATTTCCGCTGTTTCGATACAGTCGTGCTTGATGAGGCAGACAGGATGTTTGATATGGGATTCTATCCTGATATCCAGACGATGTTCTCAAGGATGGTAGGTCCTCAGGAAAGACAGACGATGCTCTTTTCCGCAACGCTCTCGACGCGTGTCAGGAATCTTGCCTGGAGCTATATGAATGAGCCGGAGGAGATCACAGTCCAGCCTGAGGAGATAACTGTCAAGAACATCACGCAGGAGCTCTTCCATGTTACTAAGGATGAGAAGTTCCCGCTCCTTCTCTCGATTTTCAAGAAGCTTAATCCGGCCTCCTGTCTTATCTTCACCAACACAAAGGATATGGCAGTGGAGGTCGCCAAGAGACTCCAGATGAATGGCTATAAAGCCGAGTATCTTATGGGTGATATGCCTCAGTCGAAGAGACTGAAGACAATCGACAGGATGAAGGAAGGTAAGCTTCCTATTCTTGTTGCAACCGATGTCGCGGCAAGAGGCCTTCAGATTGATGATCTTGAGCTTGTAGTCAACTACGATATCCCTGAGGATTATGAGAACTATGTCCATCGTATCGGACGTACTGCAAGAGCTGGAAAGTCAGGGAAAGCGATAACACTGGCCTGTGAGGAGTACATCTACGGTCTGGAGCCTATTGAGACATACATACAGATGAAGATCCCTGTGATCTGGCCTGATGAGGCGGGGCTTGAGAGCGTAGAGGATAAGAGTGCCGGTTATCATTATCACAGCAGAAGGCCTAGGGATGATGAAAGGCGTGGATATTCCTCCGGAAAGGGGCATCAGGATTCAAGGCAGCAGCAGAGGAAGCCGCAGGGGAAGAAGAAATCCGTTCCGGCGAAGAAGAAAGCAGGAAAATCCGAGAGTGATTACAGCAAGCTTTCGACGATGTCCCTTGAGGAGCGTATGGCTTATTACAAGAAGGAGTTCGGGTCTTCTCAGGGAAAGGATGCAGAAAAGACTTCCCAGAAGCCAAAGACCAGGAAAGGTCCTCAGAAGCAGGCCCCAGGAAAGGTGCAGCAGAGGAAGCCTCAGCCTCAGCCGAAGCCATCGGTTCCATCGGCAAAGGCTGAGAAGAAGGTTCCGGAGACTGTGAAGACCGAAGTCAAGAAGGGCTTCCTTGCCCGGGTTGTGGCAAAACTGAGAGGAAAGTGATGCTCCGCCGTTTCATATCGTATTACCGGTATTACAAAGGTCTGTTTGCACTGGATATGACGGTAGCAGTCCTTGCGTCCATACTTTCTGTGATTGCACCTGCTCTTGTCCGGGATGTGCTTTATACAGCACTTCCGGAGGGCAACTGGGATATGATGGTGTGGATGCTTTCCTGTGTCCTTCTTATTTATATTCTGCAGGCAGCTGCCACATATATCAGAATACGCTGGGGCCATTATCTGGGGGTAAGGATGGAGAATCAGATGAGGAAGGAGCTCTTTTCCCATCTGCAGACGCTCTCCTTCTCCTATTTCGATAAAACAAAGACCGGAACGATAATGAGCAGGATCACAAATGATCTTTTCAATATCGCAGAAGTCGCCCATCATGGTCCTGAGGACTTCCTTATATCAATTGTTACCATAATCGCAGCATACAGCTTCATGTTCTCATTCTCATGGCAGCTGTCGCTTGTCTCTCTTATCCCTCTTCCTGTGATGCTTGTATATGGTATCCATTACAACAGGAAGCTGAAGGAGAAGAACAGGGCTATCAGGAAGACAATAGCCGATGTGAATGTCGCTGCTGAGAACTCGATACAGGGAATCCGTGAGGTCAAATCCTACTCCCAGGAGAAGTTCCAGGAGAAGAAATTCGGAGTTTCCAATACTCGCCTCAAGGAAAGCCGCGAGAGCATGTACAGCACAATGGCCAACTACCAGACGGGGATGTCCTTCATGAGGGATTTCTACTACTTCACGACAATAGCCGGAGGAATCCTGCTTATTGCGGCAGGTCAGGCGGCTGTCTATGATCTTGTGACATTCGTTCTCTATGTCTCCGTTGTGCTTCCTCCGATTGACAGGCTCATAAACTTCACGGAGCAGTTCACGCAGGGGATGGCATCATTTGAGCGCTTTGCGGAGATTCTGGATATAAAGCCACAGATTGAGGACAGGCCCGATGCCGCAGATCTCTCAGTAACTGAAGGCACTGTGGATTTCAGCCATGTCTCATTCTCATATGAAGCCGATGACAGAGAGATTGTCATCCCGGATCTTACAATGCACATCCCCGGAGGAATAAAGGCCGCTCTTGTCGGGGAGTCCGGAGCAGGTAAGTCTACGATCGTATCGCTTCTTGCACGCTTTTATGAGCGTCAGGGCGGCACAATCACAATTGATGGTGTGGATATCGACACAGTGAGCCAGAAGTCGCTTCATGACTCAATAGGATTCGTTCAGCAGAACGTCTTTCTCTTCGATGCATCGATAAAGGAGAATCTCAGATATGGCAGGAGCGACGCTACCGACGAGGAGATGTGGCAGGCATTAAAGGATGCCAATCTCTATGATTTTGTGGCCTCCCTTCCTGATGGACTGAATACCGAGGTCGGAGAGAGAGGAACAAGGCTTTCCGGAGGGCAGAAGCAGAGATTGTCCATTGCCAGAGTCTTCCTCAAGAATCCTAAGATCCTTGTGTTCGATGAGGCTACAAGCTCGCTTGATACTGAGTCTGAGACTCTCATCCAGGATGCATTCGACAGGCTTGCCGAGGGCAGGACTTCGATAGTCATTGCCCACAGACTGTCTACAATCAGGAACAGCGATATCATATTCGTGATCGATAAAGGCACTGTGAAAGAACAGGGGACCCATGATGAGCTTATCAGTAAGCATGGGCTATACTACAGATTGTATTCATTCAAGGACTGAAATATGGGAAAACTTCGTCTCATTATAGGTATTGTATTCATTGCTCCGATGTTTGTTCTCCTCGGAGTCATCGCAATGATAGTCAGTGGACTGTTATGGGTGCTTAAGCTTAAGAATGCCTCGTATGCCGCTGCTCATTTCATCCTGGGCTGGCTTGTCGGCTGGATATACTTCTTCCTTGGTGTCCGCGTCAAAGTGGAGGGTAAGGAGAATATCCCCAGATGGGGTGATAGGATCTGCTATGTACCTAACCACTCTTCGATGCTCGATATCCCTGTTCTTTTCGGAAGTGGAATGTGGTGCGGAATTGTTGCGAAGAAGGAGCTTTTCAAGGTTCCTGTCCTCCATGGACTGCTTAAGACGCTCCATTGCATACCAATAGACCGTTCAAGTCTCAGAGAAGGCTTCAAATCGATTGTACAGGGCGCTGAGCGTATCGAATCAGGGTACCCTATGGGTATATTCCCAGAGGGTACAAGAAGCAAGACCGGAGAGATGGCAGAGATGAAGGCCGGGGCATTCAAGATGGCAATAAGGGCAAAGGCCAAGATCGTTCCTGTTGCCATGGCCAATACGCGTTTTGCGATGGAAGGCGCTGAGAATCTCAGGATTGTCCATGTCTATGTGAAGATTCTCCCGGCAATCGATACAGCGGAGCTATCGCCTGAGGAACTGAAGAATGTCCACACTGTTGTCGAGAATGAGATCAGGGAAACGCTGAAGACTCTTCCAGGCCCATATGGCAGACATTGATATAGAGCTGACATTCAAGTACAGCCATGGAAAGGATGTTCTCTCCTCATTCGCTCTTAATGCAGAGATAGGAAAGCACATCCTTCTGCTTTCCCCGCCGGAGAGCGGGAAGACAACGCTTGCACGTATCCTTACAGGATCGATACCTGAATATATCAGCGGAGATCTTCAGGGACATTTCAGTTTTCAAGGTCAGGATGTTCTTCAGATGGATATCCCAGAGAGGATAGGTATTGTCGGTAGGGTAAGCCAGAATACCGATGAGATGATGCTCTTCTCGTCTATTGAGGAAGAGATATCATTCCCTCTGGAGAATCTCGGGCTTGATGAAGAGGAAAGAGAGAAGAGAATATCCTATGCCCTTGGTCTATTCGGGCTGGAGAAGTACAGGAAAGTATCCACATCGGAGCTTTCCGGTGGTGAGAAAAGGCGGCTGATGCTTTCTGTTCTCTTCGCTGTCAATCCGGAAATATATATTCTCGATGAGGCTTTTGATGAGCTCTCTCCGTACTGGAGGAAAAAGCTTAGAGAGGCAATCAGAGGGCTGGAGCATACAGTCATAGTGCTTGCCAGCCATATGCTTGAAGAGTATAAGGGGTTATTCTCCTGTACATTATCGATAAAAGATGGTTCGCTGGAGCCATATGTCCTCAAGCTGTTCTCTTTTCCTTTGCTTCACCTGAAAGAAGGCCGATCAGTGCTTACTGCAGAAGACCTTGTTATCAAGAGGGAACATAGAAGCTCATCTGAGCTTTCATCATTTTCAGTCACCATTCCCCATTTTGAGCTTCATGAAGGAGAATGCCTTACTCTCCTTGGGGAGAATGGAAGCGGCAAGAGCTCTCTTTCCAGGGTTCTCTCTGGACTTCTGAAGGAGGAGAGCGGAACTGTTGCCATAGATGGTGATCCAATAGCCCTGAAGAACAGAAGGAGCAGAGTCGCTTATCTTATGCAGAATCCATATGAGGAGCTTTTTCTTCCGACTGTACTGGATGAGGCAAAGAGCACGAAAGCCTCTCCCGATGATATTTCCAAGGCACTGGATCTTTTCTCACTTGATCCTGATGACTATGTGCAGGAGCTGTCATATGGCCGGGCTAAGATGCTTCAGGCTGCTGTATTCTATCTGTTGGAAAGGAAGTTCGCGATACTGGATGAGATGGACAGCGCTCTCAGCTCTGATGACTTTTCTTCTGTCCTCCATGCATATGCTTCCAAGGGGATAGGCCTCCTTGTGATAACCCATGACATGTCAATTGCATCTGCGCTTCCCGGGAGAAAGCTGATGATTGAAGGGGGGATGCTCCATGAATGTAAGTAGCTATGTATATGGGACTTCCTTCTATCATCGCTTTGATGTCAGGCCGAAGATCATCTCCACATTGCTTTTCTCCGCGATTGTATTCCTGATGTCATCATGGACGGGATTTGCCATTGCATTCTTCCTTCCCATGGCGATCATGCTCCTCTCTGTAGGAATAAAGGAGACGTGCCGCTGTTATCTAAGGCTTCTTCCGCTGTTTCTTATCCTTATCCTGTTCATACCTCTGCAGGAACGCTCTGGATCTCCAATATGGACAATGAATGGCATCCCTGTAATGACAGAAGAGGGTTTATGGACAACTTTCAGGATAATAGCCAGGCTAGGAGGGATTTCAGGGGTGCTGATGCTTCTGCTTCTGACAGAGAGGAATGAGGATATCATAAAGGGGCTCAGGGCATTCCATCTTCCCTACAATGCCGCCCTGACTGCCTCCATGATTCTCCGCTTCATACCATACCTGGGATATCTTTTCTCGGAGATCCGGGACTCGATGTCCCTCAGACTTGAGGAAGGGAAAAGGGGTTATCCGATCATTCCTTCCATCACAGCTCTTACTGTCTCTGCAATCAGAATGATTCCCTGTACTGCATCAGCATTGGAAGAGCGTGGATTCGGCCTGAGGAGAAGCCATAAAGAACAGCATATTGCCCGTCCTGAGCACTATTTTACACAATGGGCCATTGGTGTTATTATTCCGCTCAGCTTATTGCTTGTGAGGTAGAGCATGGGAGAGAAGAACAGGACGGCACTCAGAATCAGTCTGGTTGCCATAATGACAGCGGTTGTTGCTGTATTCACGCTTATCATCAGAATACCTTCTCCGATCGGAGGATACATTTCACTCTGTGATGCAGCTGTTTCATTTGCTGCATATGCCTTCGGTCCATTCACTGGATTGATTGCAGGAGGCCTTGGAGCTGCTTTTGCAGATCTTATCGGAGGATTCCCGCAGTGGGCGGTTATCTCATTCATCGTCCATGGCATTGAAGCATTTCTGATGGGCCTGGTTATCAGGAAGAACAGCAGCTCTATTGCAATGAGGATATTGGCTGCAGTCATTTCTGTCGTGATAGTATCGGGCGGCTATCTTCTTCTTACGACGCTTTTCGGGCTGACTGTATTCTCTGAAGCTATTCTTGAAGTGCCAGGGAATATAGCGCAGAGCGCAGTAGGCGCAGTAATTGGACTTCTGCTTTATATAGGAGTCAGGAAGGCATATAGGCCGCTTGATGATCTCAGGTGGTAGAATCGCTCTGTCTGTTTTGTGTAAGCTTTCAATAGGAGGCACCTATGGCCATAAACGACCATGATTCGGTTATCGTTCTTGATTTCGGTGCGCAGTACAGCCAGCTCATAGCACGCCGTGTCAGAGAGTGCGGGGTATATAGTCAGATAGTCCCTTATACCATCAGTGCAGAGGAAGTAAGGAAGATCGCTCCTAAAGGGATAATCTTCTCCGGCGGTCCCTGTTCTGTTCCTGCGGAGGGTTCTCCTCGTCCTGATAAGGATATATTCACCCTCGGGATTCCTGTGCTTGGTATATGCTATGGACTGCAGGTGATGACAGAGGTGCTTGGAGGCCATGTCTCATCCTCAGGCAAGAAGGAGTACGGGCTTCAGAATATTGATATATCAGACAGGACATCGGAGCTTCTTGCTGATGTCTCGGATAAAAGCCAGGTCTGGATGAGCCATGGAGATTCGGTTTCCGCACTAGCTCCTGGTTTCCGTGTGACAGCGTCTACGCCTACCTGTCCATTTACGGTAGCAGAGGACAGGGAGAGGAAGTTCTATGGCGTGCAGTTCCATCCAGAGGTTGTGCACTCCGTTGAAGGCATGAAGATGATCCGTAGCTTCGTCATTGATATCTGCAAGGCAGAAGCTGACTGGAACATGGGTTCTTTTGTCGATGATGCTGTTGAGGAGATCAGAAAGACAGTAGGGGACAAGATTGTTCTCTGTGGTCTTTCCGGCGGTGTTGACTCATCTGTTGCTGCTGCTCTGATCCATAAGGCAATAGGGGACCAGCTTGTTTGCGTATTCGTCAATAACGGAATGCTCAGGAAGAATGAAGCTGAGTCTGTAATCGAGCTCTTTGGAAAGACGTTCAACATGAGGCTGCAGTATGCAGATGCGGAGAATGACTTCCTTGAAGCACTTAAAGGTGTTACTGAGCCAGAGGCAAAGAGGAAGATAATCGGCAAGCTCTTTGTAGATACATTTTACAGGGAAGCAAGGAAATGCGGAGATGTATCATTCCTTGCGCAGGGGACTCTGTATCCTGATGTCATTGAGTCAAAGTCCCCATCCGGAGGTCCTTCATCGACAATCAAATCCCACCACAACGTGGGCGGTCTTCCTGAAGATCTGAAATGGCAGCTTCTTGAGCCATTGAAGGAGCTCTTCAAGGATGAGGTAAGGGAGCTTGGCAAGGAGCTCGGACTTCCTGATGAGCTTGTATACCGCCATCCATTCCCTGGTCCAGGACTGGGTGTCAGGTGCATAGGTGAGGTTACAAAGGAGCGTCTGGATACCCTCCGTGATATCGATGCGATCTTCATTGAAGAGATACGCAAGGCAGGCTTGTATGACAAGATCTGGCAGGCGCTTGCCGACCTTCTTCCTGTGAAGAGCGTAGGAGTACAGGGGGATGAGAGAACATACAGGGAAGTCTGTACTCTCCGTGCAGTAACAAGCGAGGATGCGATGACAGCTGACTGGTATCATATGCCTTATGATGTTCTGCAGCGGACAGCTCTTCGTATCTGCAATGAAGTGAAAGGCGTGAACAGAGTGCTCTATGATGTTACTTCCAAACCGCCAGCAACGATTGAGTGGGAATGATTTCAAATTGACAATAATATACAACTCGTTGCAAGACAACGAGTTGTATTATGACGATTCTCTGTTTTATGTCAGTTATAACTATTATCTGAGGTTTTTCCTGCCAAATTCCTACCAGCTGAAAACCTTTAAAACTGGTATATGTATTATCTGTATTATCTAAGTCCTTTTTTTATCGTTTATGACTAAAGGATTTAGTTTATGGGCCTATCTATCTTTTCAAATGGATGAAACCCGGAATTCATTTGGCATGCAAGAATACTCTTAGTTCTTTAAATTATACCTTAATCATAGTGTCAGGAATTCCTATACTTCCGTATCGTCAGTTCTTGTCAAAAACCTATCA
The DNA here is from genome assembly GCA_944389065.1 of uncultured Spirochaetaceae bacterium. Taxonomy (GTDB): domain Bacteria; phylum Spirochaetota; class Spirochaetia; order Sphaerochaetales; family Sphaerochaetaceae; genus Ornithospirochaeta. The sequence continues at coordinate 270 of CALXKZ010000013.1, read as the reverse complement.
ATACGCTTTGTCATCCGTTGGAGTGGATGACAAAGCAACAGATATTATCTTTCCAGATTCCTCATAGCTTTAAGCCTTGAGAAAATAACACATACAAGTACCCCCATTACACCGATTACAGCGAAGAGGAATGCTGCCCCTGAGCCTTTTCCTGTCCCGAACAGCTGATTGAGAACAGTGTTTGATTTATCAGTCATGAAAGGTTCAAACACCGCATCTACTAGGAAGCCTCCCGCAAGATAACCCAGCGGTATGGTGAAGAACTGGAGC
>CALXKZ010000012.1 GCA_944389065.1 uncultured Spirochaetaceae bacterium | reverse complement strand
TGTTCATCCTAGCCCGTAAAGTATACGATTAGACAGATTTTTCAGGAGGAACAATGGCATCGGTTCATGTCCATGCGCTTGAAGGCGCAATGCTCACATCCAGTCAGGGAGCTTCGAAGCTCTTCAGTATATACAGCAGCGAGAAGGCTGATACCCAGGTATTCGTTATTTCCCCGGTAGCATCATCGGATCTTTCGATGGATAGTCTTATCGCCTCGGCCGCATCCCGCGATGAGAGGCTCTGGTCCAGGCTTGAGAAGAGCCAGAATGCATGGGAGGAGACCGCCTCCGCAATCCTCGGCGATGGCAATGAGTCCTCTGTTACTGATAGCATGGACAAGTCCTTTTCGGAGATTGAGGATATCCTCCGCGCTCTCTGGATCCTTGAGGATGCCCCGGAGGCTGCCAGAAAGCACCTTTCTGAGCTTACAGGATCCTTTCTCTCGCTTATCATAAATGAGTTCTTCCTATCAAAGGGCGCTTCCTCCGTTGTCATGGCTGCATCGGAGGCTGTGAAGAGCAGTGTGCTTCCATCGGGTGTGGTACTTGTATCAGGGAATCTTTATTCCGCTCCGGGGTCTGCCGATGCATCGGGTAAGGTGCATGGTGATGGCGCAAGCGAGTATACCGCTTCACCGATTGCCGCGATGCATAGCGGCACACTCACATTCTGGAATTCCAGATCTCTCCTCTGCTCAGCCTCGAGAAGCGATGTTCCCGCAAGCAGTGTGATTGAGCATCTGACCTACGATGAGGCTACCGAGCTCTCATTCTTCGGTGCCCCGATAATCCATCCGCAGTCGTTCCTTCCTGCCGTGCAGCGTTCGCTCCCAATCAATCTTAGGTACTGGGGAGATATAGAGAATAAGGGGACGCTTATTTCGAAGGATACCTATCCCGATGATAGGACAGCAGTCAAGGCTTTCTCTGTTGTACGCCGTGTTGCCCTGCTCAATGTAGAGGGATCAGGTATGTCAGGAGTGCCCGGATTCTCCTCCAGGCTCTTCACCGCATTGCGTCGTGAGGGAATCTCAGTGATTCTTATCTCGCAGGCCTCATCGGAGTACTCAATCTGCTTTGCTGTCCCACAGAAGGAGGCGCAGAGTGCGGAGAAGACAATACGCAGGGAATTTGCCGAGGAGATCGGGAACGGAAGCATTGCCTCTGTCGCTATGGAGGGCGATCTGGCAATCCTTGCTGCTGTAGGCGAGGGAATGCCTGGCCATGTCGGTGTCGCAGGGAAGTTCTTCTCCTCGCTTGCACGGGCTGGTGTGAATATAAGGGCAATTGCGCAGGGCTCAAGCGAGAGGAACATAAGCGCTGTAATAAAGAGCAGTGAGAGCGGCAAGGCCCTGAGATCGCTCCATTCCTCATTCTTCCTCTCTGCCCAGACACTCTCAATCGGACTCTTCGGGCCGGGGAATATCGGGGGAACGCTTCTTGACCAGCTTGCAGCTGAGAGCGAGAGGCTCCGCCGTGAGTTCGATCTCGATATCCGCATAAGGGGAATCGCAACATCGAAGAAGATGCTTCTCTCTGAAAGCGGTATAGATCTTTCTGCCTGGAGGGAGGAGTTCAGCAGGAAGAGCGTGGTCTACAACGAGGAAGTATTCCTTTCGCATATAAATGCCGCTTACTATCCACATGCTGTTCTTGTTGACTGCACTTCCTCTGAGGAGAGGGCAAGACAGTATAGGAAGTATATCGATATGGGCTTCCATGTGATAACCCCGAACAAGAAAGCAGGATCAGGTGCATATGACTATTATGAGAAGCTTATGGCATCAGCGCTCCGCACAGGCAGGAAATTCCTGTATGAGACAACAGTAGGCGCCGGATTGCCTGTTATCTGCACTCTTAAGGATCTCAGGGAGACCGGAGATACAGTCTATAAGATAGAGGGAATGGTATCAGGAACGCTTGCCTGGCTCTTCTCTATGTATGACGGCTCGGTTCCGTTCTCCTCTCTTGTGCTGAAAGCCAAGGAGCTGGGTTTCACTGAGCCAGATCCAAGGGATGACCTATCTGGAATGGATGTCGCAAGAAAGACCGTCATCCTTGCCAGAGAGCTTGGATACAGGACAGAGGTCTCTGATATCGATGTAGAATCGCTTGTTCCGGAGTCTTTGAAGAGTGTTCCGAAAGATGAGTTCCTGTCACGTCTTGCTGAGATTGATGACCACATGCTTGCTTTATACAAAGAAGCGGAGAAGAAAGGCATGAAACTCAGATATGTCGGAAAGGTTGAGAACGGGGTGTGTTCTGTATCGCTTTCAGAGTATCCTTCAGATCATCCATTCTCCACAGCAAGCGGAACGGATAATGTGATTGCATTCACTACAGCACGCTATAACAAGGAACCTCTGGTCATAAAAGGTCCAGGAGCCGGACCGGAGGTCACAGCAGGCGGGGTCTTTGCTGATATACTCCGCTTAAGCGCATATCTTGGCTCAAGGATATAGGAGGAGATGATGAAGTACGTTTCAACACGATCAATAGATGGCGCGAAATTCACGGCATCTGATGCAATACTGACAGGTCTTGCTCCGGATGGAGGGCTTTTCATCCCCGAGACAATTCCGCATATCCCGGAGGACTTCACCCTCTCCAGAGGAGCCTGGTATGCGATGTATCAGGCTATGAAGCCATACTTTGAAGGTGATGAGCTCGAGGAGAGCCTGGAGGAGATAGCAAGGAATGCATTCTCATTTCCCGTGCCTTTCTTCAGCAGTGATGGAAAGGATACGCTGGAGCTCTTCTATGGTCCCACTGCGGCTTTCAAGGACTTCGGAGCCCGTTTCCTTGCATTCTCCATGGAAAAGCTCCTGGAGAAGAGAAACAAGGATCTGTGCATTCTTGTAGCGACATCAGGGGACACAGGAGGGGCGGTTGCCTCTGCTTTCCATAACAGGAATCATCTTTCGGTAAAGGTCCTTTTCCCAAAAGGACGAGTTGCGGAAAGACAGCAGAAACAGCTTACATGCTGGGATGGCAATGTTGAGAGCTATGAGGTGGATGGCACGTTCGATGATTGCCAGAAAATGGTAAAGGAAGCCTTTATGGACAGAACTCTTTCAGGTCTTTCAAGTGCTAATTCCATAAATCTCGGACGGCTTCTTCCTCAGATGGCTTACTACGTATATGCATCTTCGCTTTATAAAGCAAAGTATGGAAAAGAGGCTGTCTTCATCATTCCATCAGGCAATGTAGGGAATTCAACGGGGGCCTTCTGGGCTAAGGCTATGGGCGCTCCTATCAAGAGTATAGTGCTTGCTGTGAATGCCAACAGAACGATTCCTGAGTATCTTGAGACAGGGGAGTACAGGCCACGTCCGTCAGTAGAGACACTCGCAAACGCAATGGATGTCGGAGCTCCATCGAATATGGAGAGGCTTTTTGCGATGTTCCCGTCTATTGAGAAATTCAGGGACAATGTGCAGTCATTCTCCGTTTCCGATGATGAGATAAGGAGAACAATCGAGGAGGAGGCGGCAGAGAAAGACCATATCATCTGTCCGCATACAGCATGCGGAGAGCGTGTGAGACGCGATCACTATTCTTCAGATGATACAGTTGTTGTAGCTACAGCCCATCCTGCGAAGTTCGATAAGATCGTCGAGCCGATCATCGGCAAGGAGATTCCGGTGCCTTCTGCACTCTTTGATATCCTCCAGAAACCGAACAGGGCAAAGAGCATCGGCAGAGATTATCACGAACTCTTCTGATCACCATGCTATCGGGGATTGGCCTGTTCTGATCAGGAAGTCATTGCACTTCCTGAAATGGCCATTGCCGAAGAATCCGCGGTATGCGCTAAGCGGGCTTGGATGGGCTGATTCGAGTATCAGATGCGACTGCGATGAGATAAGAGCCTTCTTACTACGCGCGTAGCTTCCCCATAGTATGAATACTTTGGGGCGGGAGTCATCCCCAAGCGCTTTTATCGCATTATCGGTAAAGCGTTCCCATCCTTTGCCCGCGTGGGAAGCGGCTCTGTGTGCCTGCACTGTCAGCGTGCTGTTGAGAAGAAGCACTCCCTCCTTTGCCCAGCGCGATAGATCAGAGGACCAGTGCGCTTCATTGAATCCCTCATCCTTAAGCTCCTTCTTTATATTCTGGAGCGATGGAGGCTCCGGTGTTCCTTCTCTTACAGAGAATGACAGCCCCATCGCCTGCCCGGGCTCATGGTACGGATCCTGTCCGACTATTATGACCTTTGTCTCATTGAATGGTGTGAGGCGGAATGCATTGAATATCTCATTCATCGGTGGGTAGATGATCTTCGTTGAATATTCTGATTTCAGGAACTGTCTCAGACTCAGATAGTAATCTTTGTTCTGCTCTATATCGAAAAGAGGCTGCCAGTCATTGCCAACATTTATCATAAGATGATGCTCTGACAATACAGTGAATGCGTCAAGTGCTATAATCGCTTTATGGAAAAAGCAGAAGAGTATATCAGGAAGGAAGTCCATAGGCTGTACTGGGATCTGGACGAGAACTGTGCACGGACGACTCTCTGCATCCTTTCCAGCCTTACAGGGATCGGAATCGATGAGCAGACGCTTATCGCTGCATCCGGAATGCATGGGGCAGGGGGATATGGAGCTCAATGCGGACTTTTCGAAGGCGCGCTTATGTTTCTTGCCATCATTGCCGACAGCAAGGGCTATGAGGATATTCCCGGGCTTTCGAGGAGATTCGCAGGAGAGTATGAATCGGCATTCGGCGCTCTCCGCTGCTCAGAGCTCAGACCAGGAGGATTTTCAGATGATGATCCACCTCACCGCTGTGAGGATCTTACATGCCGTTCGATATATTTCGTATATGAATTCATCGTCAGAGTATTCTCCTAAGACTCTGTTGCGGACAGTCCATCTTGGATGTAAAACAGAAGCATGGATGGGAAGGGAATAGATTTCACGGCAGGTCCTATAGAGAGGAATATGCTTCTTTTTGCTATTCCTCTGCTTTTGTCGAATCTCTTCCAGCAGCTGTACAATGCCGCGGATTCGGTTATTGTTGGGAACTTCGTCGGGGCAGAGGCTCTTGCTGCAGTCTCCTCCTCGACTCCTCTGATTAACATGATGGTGGGGTTCTTCAATGGAATGGCAATAGGGGCAGGTGTTGTCATTGCAGGATATTTCGGTGCAAGGGATATGGAGAAGCTGAGAAAAGCAATCCATACAGATATAGCGTTCGGAATAGCTGCAGGAGCAGTCCTCGTTATCCTCGGAACATTGTTCACTCCTACGATTCTCAGGTGGATGCAGACTCCTGAGGATGTGCTTCCAGAGAGTATACGCTACTTCCGTATCTACTCACTTGGAGTCGTATTCTCCGTCCTTTACAATATCATGATGGGTATCATGAATGCTCTCGGAGACAGTCGTCATCCGCTTTACTATCTGATACTGTCATCGATAATCAATATATTCCTGGATCTCTTTCTAGTCGGAGTTGTCCATACAGGAGTTGGAGGGGCAGCGTTTGCAACGATAATGTCCCAGGCTGTGAGTTCATTTCTCTGTCTGAGGAAGCTGATGCACGATGATGTGCCATACAAGGTGAAGATCAGGGATATCAGGATTGACAGAGAAATACTTAGACGAATCATATCCTATGGCCTGCCATCCGGAGTGCAGAATTCCGTGATCAACTTTGCCAACATAATCGTACAGACGAATATAAACACATTCGCATCATTTGCCGTTGCAGGAAGCGGTGCGTACTCGAAGATCGAGGGATTCTCATTCCTTCCCATCACAAGCTTCTCGCTCTCTCTTACAACATTCGTCGGACAGAACATCGGCGCAGGAAAGCGGGACAGGGTCATCCGTAGCATGAAATTCGGCATAGTGTGCTCCGTGATACTGGCAGAGTGCATCGGCCTTTTCTTCTTCCTCTGTGCGCCTTTCCTCATCTCTCTCTTCAATCCCGATCCAGAAGTGGTATCATTCGGTGTCCGTCAGGCAAGGACTGAGAGCCTCTTCTACTGTTTTCTTGCTCTCTCACACTGCATTGCAGGTGTTCTCAGGGGTGCAGGGAAGGCAACTATACCTATGGCGATAATGCTTTGCTCATGGTGTGTCTTCCGGGTGGCATATATCACGATCGCTCTTTCGATCTCACATACAATAGAGCTTGTGTACATAGCCTATCCGATAACCTGGATGCTCTCATCACTGCTTTTCATCCTTTATATCGCAAAGACTGACTGGCTCAGGGTGCACCGCGGTTTCTAAATCCATTTGCTATCGGCATCCGCCGGATATATCATAAAAGCATGGCATATACATTGATCAAAGGCGGATTACTTGTTGATACAGAGTGGATGAGGCATCAGGATATCCTCATCGAAAGATCGAAGATAAAAAGGGTTGCTCCTGTCATAGATGCATCATCCCTTCCTGCAGATACAGCTACGATTGATGCTTCAGGACTATGCGTCCTGCCCGGCATAATCGATGCGCATACGCACTATCATCTTGTCTCCCGTGGAACTGTAACTGCTGATTCCTTTCAGGAAGGTTCCCGTCTTGCTGCGTTCGGTGGCGTGACTACTGTCGTTGATTTCGCCGATGATGATAAGAAATCACTTAAAGGATCATTCAACAGCCGAAGAATGGAGATGTCACCTATGGCAATAGACTATACCCTTCATCAGGGAGTCTATGCCTATCGTGATGATATATCCCAGGAGCTGAAGGAGATCGCAGAATCCGGGGTGGGAACACTTAAGATATTCACCACGTACCGGGATGTCGGTTATCTGGTAGAGAAGAGGGATGAGCTTCTTGCTATATTCCGCTCTGCCCGTGATCTTGGCCTTCTTGTCACTGTCCATTCAGAAGATGATAGGATCATCACAGAAATCGGCAGGAACTGGAACGGAGGATACAGACCTATCGACCATGCTTCATTGCGTCCTGCGGAGGCTGAGGCTGAGGCCATAAGATATGTCGGAGGAATTGCTGAGGAGCTCGATATGCCTGTCTATATCGTGCATCTGTCGTCGAAGCTTGGCCTTGAGGCTGTAAGAGAGCTCAGAAGCCGTGGCGTGAAGATCATCTGCGAGACAACTCCTCACTATCTCTTTCTTGATAAATCAAAGCTTGAAGGGGAGCTGGGGCCGCTTTATGTCATGACTCCTCCTCTCAGGACAAAGGAAGATAATCTTGCTCTTCAGGAGGCAGTGCTGAACGGAGAGATTCAGGTGATCGCTACTGACCACTGTTCTTTTACATATGAACAGAAACTTGAGAGCAATGACTGCAGGACAATATACCCGGGAATCCCTGGAACGGAGGAGCTCCTGCCATTGGTGAATACTTTCGCTCTCTCCTCAGGAAGCCTTTCGCTTTCACAGGTCGTGAATCTCATTTCCACAGGGCCTGCCAAGATATTCGGCCTCTATCCGGAGAAGGGCTCGCTGGAAGAGGGCACCGATGCTGATATCGTACTGTTCGATCCTGATTGCTCCTGGACGCTTTCGAAGGATACGATCCACAGTGCTTCAGGATATACCGCATACGATGGAATGAATGTCACAGGCAAGGTTGTCATGACGTACCTCAGGGGAAGGCTGGTGATGGGTGATGGAATATACCTTGGTCTTTCCGGAGATGGGCGTTATCTGAAGGTGAATAGATGATCAAGGCTTTCCTTTTCGACATGGATGGAGTGCTGGCAGAGAGCGAGGATCTCTCTGTTTCGATCGGTGTAAGCTATTTCAGGTCAATCGGAGTCAATGCCAATGCCTCTGATTTCTCCCGCTATCTTGGAGGAGGGGAGAGGATATTCTTCGATGGGCCGGCAAAGGCCCTGGGATTATCAGGATCTCCTTATTCATATGATGAGGCTTCCGCATACTTCAGGAAGGAATATGAGAGAAGAGCTTCCGGACTGGATCTTTCGCTTCCAGGGGCAAGGGAAATCGTCAGAAGCGCAAGGAAAAGCGGAATAATGACCGCAGTTGCTTCATCTGCTCCCAGATGGAAGGTCCTGATGAATATTTCATGCATAGGACTTACGGAAAGCGATTTCGATTTCATTGCAGCAGGGGAGGATATAAAACGCAATAAGCCTTTCCCTGATATCTACACGCTTTGCCTTATAAGGCTGGGTATTGATGGGCCGGAGGCTGTTGTATTCGAGGACTCTGTCATGGGCATAAAGAGCGCGAAGAGCGCAGGCTGCCATGCTATAGGCACAGGGTCAACATACCCTTCCGATGCTCTCTATGGCGCAGGTGCGTCTTACGTTGTTTCCGACCTTGCAGCTTTCCATTCAGCCTCCAGCGCCATGGATCTTCTTTCAGGTGAAAGGAAATGGGAAAAGCATGCCGCCATCACCGGATATGTGAAGGAACAGGCTCTGAAGCTGGCTGAGAGAGCAGGATACAATGCATATGCCCCATATTCAGGATTCAAGGTCGGTGCTGCTGTTGTAGCATCCTCAGGGAAGATCTATACAGGCTGCAATGTCGAGAATGCATCATATGGTGCTACTATATGCGCAGAGCGGAATGCCATAACAACAGCTATAGCGGAAGAAGGAAGGACATCGATCGATCTTATTGCTGTGTTCACTCAGAGCAGTCCTCCATCTCCTCCCTGTGCCATCTGCCTTCAGGTTCTTTCCGAGTTCGCCCACCCTGATACCATTGTCATACTTTCCTCGGGCAGCGAAAGGCTTGAGATGAAGTTCTCAGAGCTGTTGCCGAAACCTTTTGCCCTGAATACAATCTAGGTCGTGAAACGACTGGCCTTTACCATTCTGACAGCTCTGATACTGACTTCGTGCGCATCGTTTACGGATGAGTTCGTTTCGGGCACAAGCTATGATGATTCGCTCTCTCTTGAGGAAAAGCTCATATATTATGGGGCAGAGCATGTTTCTGTGCCGTATCCAGAGATCTATTTTGATGGGACAGAGTGGCTTGAACGCATAACCGGGCTTATCGAGGATGCGGATGACTATATCCTTATCTCGACGTTCCTTGGATCAAGCTCAGATTCACTTGAAGGTATGTACAATGCTCTTATCGAAGCCGCAGGGCGTGGTGTGGATGTCTATTTCATAATGGACGGGATCTCCTCCTACGATATGACCGAGACCCGTAACTACATGACCCAGCTCTATTTCCTCCGTGACTATGGCATCAATTTAATTGAGTATTCCCCTCTTTCCGCAACAAGGCTTCTCAATCCATCGGGATTGGTGATCCGCGATCACAGAAAGCTGTTTGTCATAGATGGGGAGCTTTGCGCGATCGGCGGTATGAACATGAATTTCATCTCGATGGGAGCAGGGGAAGGAAAGACACAGAGGGACAGTATGTATCTTTTCCGTTCTCCATCCCTTTCCGAAGCTCTGATGAAGGAGTTCGTAGACATCTGGAACAGTACATCTGTTGAAGAGCTAAGCTATGATGATTTCCCGATTGCGGATGGAAATGATGGGTTGTATGATGCGTATCTATTGAATATGGGATCTGATTCGATTGCCGGTATGTATGCTTCGCTTTTCGCGTCAGCTGAGCATTCTGTGCTCCTTTTCCCATATCTTCCGGTTCTTGATGACAATATGAAGAGGTGCCTTTCAATGGCGTCGGAACGCGGTGTGGATATAACTATTGTGATGCCGATCGATCTCAGGGGATATGCCGCAGGTGGAATCTACTACTTTCTGCCTGATCTTCTTGCAACTGGCATAACGGTATATAGCAGTACCGAGGACGAGGAGGGCAATGCGCTTCCTCTGCTTCACGAGAAGCTGATGATAGTCGATGACCGCTATATAGTGATCGGCTCCTCGAATTTCAATTACAGGTCCATGGGGCTTTCCCATGAGCTTGCCCTTGTGATTGACAGCAGGGAGCTTGCCGCTGTGCTTAATGAGCATGCCCGCATGATAATGAAAGGTGCCCATCGATTCACGATGGAAGAGGCAGAGCGCCTGAAGAAGGAACAGGGCAATTTCCTCTCATATATCTTCATGTACTACGGAGGCTAGGGTGAAACGAATTATTCTGCTTTTGATGCTCCTCCTGCCATCTTCTCTCACTGCTGTCTCCTTCGGTTATTCCCTTGCTCCCGTCGGGCAGTTCTCGGGCTCTGAGCCGTACGGAGGCCTTACAGCATCTGCTATCCTGTCTTTCAATCAGGATCATGCGGGTGACATCGAGATCTCTGCTGATTTCACGCCATATGGGACATTCTTCGAAAGCGCAAGGATACAGGTATCGCTTCCGATGCTCTTAATGACTGATCATGTATTCAATCCGCTCTTTCCGAATCCAGTTGTATGGTCACCGCGTATAGGAACAGGTTTCCAGTACAGAATGGGAAATGAATTCAATCTTCTCATATCATTATCTCCATTCGCATTCCACGATAAGGCCTATTCATTCGAATTCTTCTCCCCATATGTGCTTTATGAGATCCTTGGAGGAAAGTGGGGGTGGGGAATATATGTGATGAAGTTCTCCTGCTTCTTCGGAGGTGCTGTATGAGGAGAATCATCATTGCTTTGATCATTTTCATATCGATTATTCCTCTCAGTGCAGGGGATTATCATGATGTGTCGTTTTCGATAGGACATGGAATCTACAGATGGCCGGAGAAGGGCATAAGCTTCTCTTATCGAGTGAATATCGGGCTTTCTGAGCGCTGGGAGATGGATGTATGGGGGATTTCTGAGCTCCTTCCCATTCCTTTTGCTGATAATATGTTCGGAATTGACTTCTCTGCAGCGATTCTCGGTCCCAGATCCACAGCCTCAAAGATCGCTGGATCGGGAATGAATACGCTGATAGGCATCGGTGGATTCTATCGCACCGGCAACAATGGAGCAGGGCCTATGATATCAATAACCCCGCTTACTATCGGCAGCCCTATATCTGGAAGGCGCGAGAGGCTTTTCAGGACCGCTGTAGGATATGATGCTGTCAATAACGGCGTTGTGGTACTCTTTTCCCTTATTGATATCGACTTCTTTGTCCGCGGAACATACAGGGATTACTTCTGATGCCAAGGATTTTAACCGATGAGTTTGCCTATGAAGTGCTGTCAGTGATAGGGGAGATTCCATCCGGCTATGTCGCGACATATGGGGATATCGCCAAGCTTCTTGGCATGCCTGGAAGATCGCGCCTTGTAGGAAGGATATGCAGGTTTTCCGGAAACTATGGAGACTTTCCTTGCCACAGAGTCGTGAACCATGCAGGCAGGCTTGTTCCAGGATGGCAGGAACAGCGAGTGCTTCTTGAAAGAGAAGGCGTTCCATTCAGAGATACCGATCACGTCGATCTTTCCGGATGCAGATGGAAATGGAAATGAAAAAGGGTATGATTTCATGGAGGAAAAGATGGATAGCAATGTGCAGGGAATTACACCAGAGATGGCAAAGGCGCTGCCTGGAATCAATATACTGAAGACCTATGCGTCGCACTTCAGCCTTGTTTTCCAGAATAATCCAGCACCACAGGATGTGGTGAGGATGGCATCTTCGATACTTATCGCAGCAAGCCGCAATCAGGCCTGGAGGGATGCTGTATGCACTGAGTTCGCGAAAACGCTCCCAGGACTTCTGAAGAGCATGGGGATACAGAGCAATGCGGACAGTGAGATAGCAAAGCTCAGAAAATCGGTCGATGCGCTCACTGCCTCGGTCCGCTCATATGGAGGCAATCCCGAGAAGATCCTCAGGAATGCCGGGGTCTGAGCATTCAGATGCGGAGTATCTCTTTCGCATGCTCCTCTGTCAGTTCATAGCTGTAGTATAGCTTGTAGTACTCGATTGTCTTCCCGATGATATTCACAGGATAGAGATCTGGGTACAGAAGGTTTCCAAGCCAGTAGATTCCAATTATCCTGTTTGTCGCAGGGGGTGCGTCTATGAATGAATATGGCTCGGAAGGAATCAGATAGACCCTGCCATCTGCAACCGCATCCAGCACCTGCCATTCAGGGCTCTTGACTGCATTCTCGTAAGCTTCTTCCTCCTGGAAGAGAATGACATCGGGGTTCCATATGTAAAGCTGTTCCAGTGATATGCTTCCCGTAGCTTCTCCGAATGATGAGGGTACGATATTCTCCGCTCCTATCTTCTCAATCACCTCTCCATGGAAATTTCCTGTGGCAATCGCCTCAAGTCCATCTGTGGACGTTGAATAATAGACAGTGACAGGATTGCTTATCCTCTCTCTTGCCTCTGATGCCATCTCTATGGCTTCTTCGGCAAATACCGCCAGTTCCTCAGCTCTTTCCTCTAGTCCCAGGAGGCTGCCCATTGTCCTGTATACATCAGGAGTGTTGTCAAGATACGCTTCAATGAAGATCACAGGGATCATGATCTCGGAGGAGAGCTTGTTGAGATCTTTTATCATTGCTTCCTTCGATCCTTTTATCTCTCCCATATCGATGACAGCGCCGGGGAATGCGGCCATAAGCGCTTCCTTGTTGAGGTTGGCCTTCTTCCCATAGAAGGTGCCGAATACAGGAAGATTGACAGTATCCTGCAGAAAATACTCCTCAGCCGCCCCTGAAAGCTTCGATGACCATCCTGCAATCCGTTCAGGGGAAAGTGAATAGAGAACCATCTGGGCAAGATTGCCAGAGGGAACGACTCTTTCAATCTCATCCGGCAGCTCCACCGTCCGGCCAAGAGAGTCTGTAAATGGTGCTGCTGTCAATGATAATGAAACAAGCAGCATGGTCGCTATCATCAGTTTCCTCATGATTCCTCCTTTCTTATATCGAATAGGGTGCATTTCTTATTGTTCCTGAGCATCAATGGATACTGTCCGTCTGTCTTCTCAGCAAATGGAAGAAGTCTATCGATATAGTCTCTCCCATAGTTTCTTTCAATGAAACGCTCCGCTTCAGATAGTGAAAGCAGTGGCTGAGGGAAGGGAATTTCAAATGTTTCCTTTGTATATTTGATCCCGTTCTCATCAAGGAATCTTTCCGTTTCTTCCGATCCTTTCCTTCCAGTCTTCACTCCCTGTCCTGAATGCTCGGACAGAATGCATATGATTCTCTCTGTATTCTTCATGAACCTTTGGAGATTATCGTTTTTTCCTATGCATCCGAAGAAGATCAGCAGAAGCTGGGGAAAATAGGGCAGGTCATAGGCATCCCGAAGCGAGAAGATATCAAGTGATGAGCGCCATGAGGCCTGGGCTATGGCTGCCGGATCCCTGTCTGAAGCTGTTATATCGATTCCCTTATGGAAAAGGATCTCTGCAGCATGCCCAAGTCCGCACCCAGCTTCATGGACAGGCCTTCCAGCCTCCAGATGCTTCAGGATATATTCTGATAGACTTCTGTGGAAAGAGCATTCGGCTGCTGCCCGTTCATACCAGAGAATCTTCTCTGCATCCCACCAGTTTACTCCGGTACGCATACGAGCCTCCGTCCTTTTCCAGTCTCTACATCTGCAATGCAGAGCTTTCTTCCATAAAGCTTTGAAAGCTCTTCTCCATCCAGAAGTTCCTCAGGTTCTCTGGAAACGGCTTTCCCGTCCATCTGGAGGAGTATTATCCTGTCTGATACCATCAAAGCCTGTTCTGGGCTATGTGTGGAGAATAGTATCGAATAGCCTTTTGACTTCAGCAGTGATATTGTTTCCATGACAAGAAGCTGATTGGGATAGTCCAGAGAGGCTGTCGGTTCATCGAGAATCAGGATCTCTGCATCCTGGGCAAGCGCTCTTGCAATCATCATAAGCTGTCTTTCACCTCCTGACAGCTCATCGCATGGGCGTTTGGCAAGATGATCTATTCCGAGCATCCTCAGCGCTTCCATTGCCTTTGTCATATCATTTTCCTTCGGGTGGCTGAAGAGCATTATGTGCGGCGCCCTTCCCATCAGCACTGAATCAAGCACTGAGTATTTATAGACCATTGATGTGTATTGCGGGATGTAAGCAATGGCCTTTGCTCTTCCCTCCGCTTTCATGTCAGAGCTATTGATTCCGTTTATAAGCACGCATCCTTGATCCGGCACCAGAAATCCCATGATAAGCTTTATCAATGTCGTTTTCCCTGCTCCATTCCTTCCTATAAGAGAGGTGATGCAACTGCTTTCCAGCATGAAGGATACTCCATCAAGTATTTTACGGCTGCCATATCCAAAGGAAAGATCATCAACTGTCAGTATCATTGTCTTCCCTCCTTGAGAATGAGATAAAGGAAGAAAGGCGCACCGATGAATGATGTAAGTATTCCTATCGGTATTTCCGATGTCGTTATGCTCCTTGATACTGTATCGACTGCAGTGAGGAATGCTGCCCCCAGAAGCATGGATGCCGGTATGGATATTCTTGAGTCTGTTCCTGCTGTCATCCTTGTGATATGAGGAATTACAAGTCCTACCCAGCCTATCATTCCTGCTACAGCGACAGTGAGGGCTGTCATGAGTGATGCCGATGCTATGGCAATCGCTCTTATCATGCGTACTGGTATTCCCAGCGACAGAGCTTCCTCTTCCGGCAGAGATAGAATGTTCAATCTCCAGGAGAGAAGAAGCAGCGGTATGGCAGCTGCAATCATAGGGACTATGATCATCCTTAGCTCTGATCTTCCTGCTCCTGCAAGGGATCCCATCAGGAAGTATGTTATAGCAGGAAGCTCGTTGTCCGGATCTGCGACCAGCTTCACGAAGCTTGTTCCGGACTGGAATATCGAGCTGATCATGATTCCGCTTAGGATGAGGCCAAGTATATGGTTGCCACGCATTGACGATCCGATTCTCCATACAAGAAGCACTGCAAGAAGCCCTGCTATGAAAGCCGATAGCGATACACCCATTCCGCTAAGCCCATAAAGCAGGGCGATGGATGCTCCGAAGCCAGCTCCGGCAGAGCAGCCAAGGACGTCCGGAGATACCATCGGATTGCGGAATATGATCTGGAATATATGGCCGGAAACCGCAAGCGCCATTCCCGTAAGCGAGGCAACGAGGATTCTTGGAAGACGTATTATGAATACAACAGACTCTGCCTGATCCGTCCACGTCTTCTCAATCGGAAGTATTCTTGAGAGCAGTATCCTGATAAGCTCAGCCGGTCCCACAGGAAACCGTCCTATTGAGAACGAGAGAATGAATACAGCGATATATAGAATGATGAATGCTGCAATGATTTTTCCTCTTCCTTTCTGGATACTGTCCATATAGCCATTATGTTATCATAAATATAATGGATGGCATAGCAGTTGCCCTTATTTTCCTCCATGATTGCTGTGCTGTATCCAAATCTGCAACCAAAGATAAAGAACTGCAACCATACGTCAAGAATTGCAACCTTATGTAAAATTTTGTAGCGATGCGCTTTTCCAGGCTTCATTTTATCCTCTGAGAAAAAGGAGGACTGAATGAAGAAGTTCATTATCGCTATTCTCATAGCTCTGATTCTCGTGCCTGGCGTGCTTGTTGCAGGCGGAAGCTCAGAGTCAGCATCCGGAAAA
>CALXKZ010000011.1 GCA_944389065.1 uncultured Spirochaetaceae bacterium | reverse complement strand
TCCCTGTAGATTGTTCTTTCTGGAATGTTCAATGCTGATACCAATTGTTCAATTGTGCTTTGAGGTTTTCCCTTCAGCTCCGAAAGAATCCGTACCTTCCTGGAATATACAGAATCTTCTTCTGAAGTTTCTGTGGGTTTCTTATCTGCCAAAAACCTGTTTAAACTGCCATCAGCGTCATTTATTCTGCCATTTAAACTGCCATTAGTATCGTTTATACTGCCAATATGGCTTTCCTCTGGCAGTTTATCCATGGTTGCAAGTACCTTCCGGTAGTCAACAACAGAACCGCTATTCAATACCCTGTATTTCTCGATTGCCCGGTACAGCTTGGAAGCCTGGAATGTCACGCAGAAATCAAGGCCAGTGGAAGCTGTCTCAAACAAAGGTTCAGGATTTCCAGCGTCCTTGCATGAATCAATCATTTTGGTGATACCTGTACCGAATTTCTCAACAAGTCCTGCCTTATTGAAGGCATTGGAAATGAGTGGATTTATGTGCCTGGATTTATGGTGTACCACAGTCCAGTCTTCATCAATGATAGCCCGATTGAGTATGCTGAGCGAATGGTCATAAACCTTTATCAGGATGGATTGTCCTGAAGACCAATCATTGTGCATAAGAGAGTTGAAAACTGCTTCTCTAAGTGCATCAAACGGGTATGGATATGTCTCAATCCTTGTAGGCATGTCATAGGAGATAAGTGCATAAAGATACTTCACCTTCAGGATATCAAGGATGCTTCTGCTAAGCATCATAAGTGATCCTTTTAGCTCATCAGTACTTACTACATCTGCATCGTTCCTCATTTTTCCGATAAGTACAGAAGCGCCTGGTATCACTTTTGAGGGTTTTCTATGGAACAGGAGAACTGCAGCAACTGTAAGCTTGCCATCTTTTACAAGTTCAAGTTCCTCAAGAATCTTCTCTCTGCTTTCAAGAGCTTTCCCGCTTATGCGGCCAGAGGCAACCGCCTCTTCCCTGAAGATCTGGAAGCTTTCCTCATCGAGGTCTTCAATAGAGACATTATCCACAACTGATGAATCCCATGTCTTATTTCTGAGTTCAATCAATACACTCTGCTGCTGAGTCCCTTCCACTTTGAAATTAGCAGTCCCGATACGTTTATACATGCTTCCCTGATAAAAGACAGGAGTGTCGGATTTATGAATTATGATCTCGATATAGAGGCCATTATCATCCTTCTTTGCATCTACAGAAACATTAGAGTAATTCAGAGCTTGGACTATGCTGTTAGGAATTGATTCAAGCAATCTTCTTGCCTCTTTGACCCCAAGGTCCACAGTATTGCCATCGTCATCCTTTCCTATATACATCTTACCGCCGGAAGCATTGGCCATTCCGCAGATCTCGTCAAGATATTCCTTCTTCCAGATGGCTTTATATTCTATGTTCTGCAATTCGAAATCTTCCATTCTTACCTCACTTGATTGGTTTCAGAGCATTCCTAAGCTTCTGATAGTTCACCTTCACTCCATCATCAAGACCGAATGTCAGATGATGGATTGATTGCCAATCTGGATATGGTTGGCAATGAGAGTTTATCATTCATCAGTCCTCTGCTTCTTAAATGCCTTCAATCTTCTGTCTTCAGGCTTTTCGGTCTTTGTCGGAATAAGCCAGAGATTTCCTTTTTTTACAGCATTCGGAATCAGATTCCGGTCGCAATAGTGAATGACCATTCTGACGGTAATCCCCCAACGCACCGCCATTTCCTTGGCTGTTGAATAATCGTCAATTGAAAGCATACTGATAGTGTATTTCTTGGTTAGGAAATTTTCAATTGATAAGTATTCTTACCTTTAAGATGATATTAAAGAAGTTTCTGCTAATCTAAATCGGATAGAAATGAATATGTCTGAGTACAATGGCCCAGCAGAGCCAGGCGCCGATTCATATTGAGCCAGACACTTCAGTGCATGTGATGAGAATATGTCATCGATAAAAATGGCTCACTCTAAATCGGTCTCTGGCGTAGTGTAATTCGGTCTAGTGGCTCTCAAGCATCGTCGTACTCATCCTAACAAAGCTCACTGCAATTATTGGTATTAATTGGCATTATTCAGCGTTAGAAAAGCAAGCCCTCCCGGCTTCATTGATGGAGGGCATGATTGGATAAGATATGATTTGTTGCCTATGACGTGCTCTGCTGATAGAGATTGCTATTCTCTATATCCCTGTTTCTGAAGGACCACTGGAAGAAGATATCACGGAGATGGCGGAAATCACCCCGCTTGATGAGAATGAAATCACCGTTCTGCATGATGATCCTATCTGTTGATATCGTGCGTATGGCATCGAGGTTAACGATATACCCACGATACGGGAGAATGAACTGTCCTGGAGATAGTGCGTCAAGCTCCTCGTGAAGTCTGGCCAAAGGCTTCCTGGTCTCCTCATATAAAGTGGTAGAAGTATGGACAAGACGCCTATAGGCAACGCTCTCGATGTAGAGAATCTCCTTTATATCGACAGCCTGCACAACGCCATTCGCGAGAAGAAGCATGATTGTCTTCTTCTCCCGTTCGGAGAATGGCTTAATGGCCCTGTCCATAGCCTCCCTGAAATCCTTTTCGTTCAGGGGCTTCAGAACATAATGGACTGCATTGAGCGCGAATGCCTCAACTGCATACTCTGTTGAATAGGAAATGAAGATGATCTCTGTACGGTCATGGCGATTCCTTATCTCACGGGCTATCTCAGTGCCATTGACCTCAGGCATGCAGACATCGAGTATCACAATATCCCATCCGCCGGATGAATGCAGCGCATTCAGGAATTCCAGCGGATTATCGAATCTGGAGATGTCGGCCTGGAGGTCCGATCTCTCCGAAAAGTATCTTGTTACAGCTCTGTCTATAAGCCTCAGCGAATCATCCTGATCATCGCATATCGCAATACGGAACACAGCAGAAACCTACCTTTGGAATTAGATTAGCAGAAGATAAGCTGAAATCAAGATGGAAAGTGTGTGTTTTTCATGCTCCTTTGGAGATATCAGTGCCGAAGAACTGCTCGGATAGAGCAGAAAGCTCCCCAGATTCCGAGAGCTCGGTGAGTATCTCGTTGATAGCCGTCCTCAGCGTCTCCGTCTC
>CALXKZ010000010.1 GCA_944389065.1 uncultured Spirochaetaceae bacterium | reverse complement strand
TAGCCGTTATGCCCTTCACCGTATGGTCATAAGGTTCGAACCCTGCTGTTCTGACCACATCGGCGACCTTCTCCTCATCCGTGTACTTCCGGATGCTCCGTCCCTCGACTAGCTTGTATCCATCGATATGTTCTCCTCTGATTAACGCCGACAAAGCGTACCCTTTGATGTCTGATACCCACGAGACAAGCTCATCGGCCTTTGAAAGGATGTCGGCGATCTCATCGTTATCAAGAAGCTGTGGCTCCCTGAAGTCATATGCGGCGAGCCTCATGTTCTCCTCGGCTCTTTTCCGGCAGACAGCCCTGACCTTGCAGAAGCGGCACCAGTCACCGGCTCTCTGTTCTCCTTCTCCTCGGAAAGCGACTTCACCCCTCGGTTTCAGATAATCCTCAGCCCAGCGGAGAAGCTCATATGAGGTAGTGTTCCATGTGCTGATGTTCGAGAGGCGTGGCTGGAATATCGTCATGGAGATATTGCGGATATCGTAGATATGACCGAACATCTCCAAGGCACCGAGAGCATATAGCATCATCTGCGGATTATGGTCTGCAGAGACTTCCACACCCTTGCCGTACTTGAAATCGATAATCTCCATGCCATCATCCGAGACAATGCAGCAGTCACAGGTACCGAAGCAGTCGGGTGCGAAGCGGGACATATCAAGCCGTATCTCGGTGAAAACGGAAGGCTCATGTCCTTTCTTTCTGACATCCTCGATTACCTCAGAGATGAACGCCGCATAATCGTCTGAGCATTCCTCCATCTCCTCGTCGTGATAGAGAAGAGATGGGCGGGGATCCTGAGCGTCATGCCCAAGCATCCTCTGCACCTTGTATTCGCAGAGGGAATGCGCGGCCGTACCTTCAGCGGCGTACTCAGATGTCTCTTCCGGGATATCCGCTCCAAGCATCACCGACGGTGGACAGTTGAGCCACCGTTCGGATGATGAGGGAGAGAGTCTAGCGTGCTTATCAGGCATCTGCTGACTCCTTGATGAGACTCTTAAGGAAAACGTGGAAGTCAGAGAACTCATGCTCAGGAAGCTCTGATATCTTCCTCACTCCGAGTTCCGTGAGCTTCGCCTTGATAACATCTCCGTATCCGGCATGAGCGGCTTCGGCAGCTTTTGCCTTAAGCTCATCGGTGGTGATGGTGTTCATCTCCGCCTTGTATGCATTGGCTCTTTCCCTGTCCTGATTCTCGATATCAGCTGCGGCCACCTCCTCAGTGATAGCCGTATCCTTCTCATAGTCCGGGTCCACATCTTCCTCGATGAGGATCTCGAGACTGGCAGCAAGAGCCTCTGACTCCTTTGCAAGCCTTCTTGCTTTCTCTATCGCTTCCTTGATGATTACAACTTCTTTCATGCGTTCTCCTTGTCGAGTTTGTGTACCTCGACCGTCCTGATTGCCTGTGTCGGGTTCAGCACAAGCACTGTCCCCGGTGCTCCGAAGAGGAATCTGATGATCCTTTCCGGTAGGCGTTTCAGCTTTCCTTTTGCCACCGTTGTCTCTGTTCCGTCGGAATCCCCGACACCGATTCTCAGCCTGTAGCTCATAGCAGCTCCTTGTCCGTTTGATTCGGTTGCCCGGTACCGGGGGACACATCTGCGTTTATTCCCGGTACGATGTATAGGCGGTGAATTCGAACCCTCTAAATCGGAAGCGTTCCATAATGG
This sequence comes from uncultured Spirochaetaceae bacterium, assembly GCA_944389065.1. Lineage (GTDB taxonomy): Bacteria > Spirochaetota > Spirochaetia > Sphaerochaetales > Sphaerochaetaceae > Ornithospirochaeta. The sequence goes on along the minus strand of CALXKZ010000010.1, from coordinate 6,058 downwards.
GCAATGAGACCATCCTTAACGAACTTCTCAAGCCTCTTTTTGTACTTACGGCGAGCTGTTTCCGACACGCCATCTCTGCGTCCGATTTCGGATACCGAGAGCCCTTCACCGAAGTGTGCAAAGAAGAACTCCTTCAGGTTCTCTGGAGCTTTCTCGATAATCTGCCGAGCAACATCCGCAACCTCATCCAGAGCCGTCTTCTCAGGAGGAAAGAGCTGGGACTCTGGGGTATAGCGGTCATCGAGGAACGCATCATTAGGGTTATCTGTGACATCCTCTGGTTCTCTCTCAAACTTTACCTTCGCACGCTCGTGATACCAGGAACGTACTGAATCTTCCTGGACTTCGAGTTTTTCCTCATATGCCATCGAGTCTTCTATTTCTCTTATCGTCGCAGCATGGCTCGTAATCGAAGGATCAAGGAATGTAATCATTCCCGTTTCTTCACACGTCACTCTTTTTATCAGCTTTCCGTCATCTGATATGACATCCATGAAACTGTATGGCCTTTTCCTGTTTGCCATACGACAGTCCTTTCCAGAGGAAAGAACTCAGGATTGTGTGCACTTACGATCATAGGGTTTTCCCCTGGACCGTCCCTCGCTCCACTTCGAGAGATTTGGTGATTGGAGTCAGAACTTGCTGCTGTGAAGTCGCCGGCGCAGCTTGTCCTGCTGCATTACATCCAACTGGATGCTGTCTGATGAGGTGCGCTTTCTCATCTGACAATCACAGGCTACAGCAGAAAAAATGAATGTGATATGACACGGCATGTCCATAAAAAACTGCCTGTTGACTCGTATTTAGTCACCAGCAGGTAGCATATATATGGAAATAGGCTATAATTTGCTTTGATTATTGGACACACCGTGTCCGCATGTAGTGGGAATTTTAGTTTTCCACAGGTCTAACCTTAATTACAGATGCACTTTTTCATATAATTAAAATCAAGGGAGGTCTGATGGTTCGAATAAAATCGTTTCAGGATTACATAGAGAAGAACTTTTATGCGGTGCTGGAGGAATCAGCTGAGGAGTATTTATATGATCATGCCGGTATACTTCAGGTTGAAAGGGAGAAGGATATAACGCTTAGAGACATAGATTTTTCTGAAGCTGAAGTTCATAGAGTATGGACAGAAGATTCTCCCGGGAATGAGATTGATTTTGCTGTAATTATCAAAGCCCATTATCAGGGATATGGCGGCGGTAATAAATATGGAGAACCTGAAGATTACACAGAATGGGTTCAGATGGATTGCAAAGGAGACCTCACAAAGAATCTAAGTGACTTCCGAGTCCTGGGCATGTCCGATTATGATTATCGCAATAAACCAGAGAAGACTCTCTCGGATGGGCTTGTCCCTTACATGAAGCGGACGGAACTTGAATCGTACGCTAAGCAACTTCTTGATTCTTTCTGGCCAGAGTTTTATAAAAATCATATTCCTGTCGAACCTGAGACCTTAGCTAAGCGTATGGGACTTAAAGTCTTTGAACGCCGGCTTACATCTGATTGCTCTATATTTGGTGAGATGATTTTTGCTACGTGCAGTCTTGATGTATATGATGAAGAACGTAAAGAAATCCATAAAGAAACTTTTACCGCTGGAACTATTCTTGTTGACCCGGATATTGCTTTCATCAGAGGATTGGGAACTAAGAATACTACGATTATCCATGAATGTGTCCATTGGTTCTATCATCGCAAAGCCTTTGAATTGGTACGTTTATGCAACGAAGAGGCATCACGCATTGAGTGCCATGTGAATGGAGAACTAAAGGCTGTCCTGACTGATAAAGAATCAACTTTCATTGAATGGCAAGCAAATGCACTTCCTACATACATAATGGCTCCAGAGCCAGTTCTCAAGTTAAAAGTGAACGAGTTGTTCAACAATTATGAACATGAACGAGAATCTGACGATGCCATAGATTTTATTGAAGATGTAATCAGAGACGTTGCAGATTTCTTTGGACTCTCAAAACAAGCTGCAAAGATTCGAATGGTTCAATGTGGATTTGAAATTGCAAGAGGTGCATTTGAATATGTTGATGGACATTATGTGAGGCCATATCAGGGAAAGAAAGGTGAGCTGAAAGAGGATGAGACATATACCGCCAGTGTCCGAGATATTCTGATTGCAGGGATGCTTAATCCTGAGTTGATGGAGAAAATCAATGACAGGACTCTCGTATTTGCCGATTGCCATCTGGTTGCCAACAATCCGAAATACCTCACAGAAGACATATGGGGGAGAACCGTCTTGTCTCAATATGCACTCAATCATGCAGATGAATGTATGATTAAGTTTCATGCTGAGATAAGCTCTACTCTGAAAGCAAATGGATTCTCGCTGGAATGTATTCTTTGTCGTGATCAGAACACTGGCGTCTCATTGAGATTAGAGTATGTTGGAGAAGCAAATAAGGATCCAATTGCAAAATATAATGCTTATCAACGTTTGGAAAATGACATAAAAGCCGGTATCAGTTGTGTTGTTCATGGCAGTCAAGGAGAATCGCTGGAGCAGTTGATGGAATGGGCAGGAGGTGTTACTCCTGAGAAATTAGCAGAAATGATTGGTGTCGAACCCAAAACTGTAAAACGATGGTTAAAAGAAGAGAATAAAATGAATAAACGTACTATTACAGCTGTATGTGTTGCATTAAAGTTGCCATATACGGTTGCGATTGAATTTCTCACGGGTCTTGAACATCCAATTACAGCACAAACAGAAGAAAATAAGCTTTTTGATTTTTTCCTTAGAACTGCTGAGTCTGGTACCTTGAATGTTTATGACTGTAATCATTTGCTTGAAGAATATAGGTATCCTCCTTTGGTATAATATCCAAATATTGCTCATATTATTTTTCTGTGTGAGAATAAATGATAGGAGAAAAAAATGACAAAAAATGAAAAAGATCTAATAATGAGTAAGGCGAAAACTTATTTCAAAGAAAATATCATAGATAACCATATCAGAAATACAAAAGCATTATCTTTGGAAAGTTTTAAACCTAATCCCTTTTTACAATTGTATCTTGCAGAATTTGCGTTTGGGGATATTTCGGCAACGAGTCAAGCTAAAGCCCTTATATACCCAAGAGTTTTGGGAACATCGATTACGACAACATTTGGAAATGCTATGCAAGGATTTTGTCATAATGTGCTTCCATCTTATGCTTCTACTACCTCTGGGATGGATATTGAATTTATCGATTGTATTGATGGAAATAAGAAATATTGTCAGTTAAAAGCTGGTCCTTCAACTATTAATTCTAAGGATGTTGATCCCATATTGCGTGATTTTAAGAATGCAAAAAATTTAGCAAGAACAAATGGTTTAAGAATTCCTGATGATGATTTTATTGTGGGAATAATATATGGAACTAAGTCTCAACTCGGACCTCATTATAAGAAAATTCAGGAATCCTATCCCGTTTACATTGGTGAGGAGTTTTGGACTCATCTCACAGGAGATTCAACGTTTTATAGTGATTTAATCAAAACAATGAAATCTCTTGTGGATGAATCCGGATGTAAAGAAATACTTGACTCAGTGATTAAGAGAGTAGCAAAAGAACTTGAAAGCTAATTGTTTTCTGTTTGATTTGAAAAGAAATCAATTATGCTTTTCCCAATCCGATGTGCTAGCTCTACAGGAACGGCGTTTCCAATTTGCTTATATTGGTCACTTATTGTTCCAGTAAATTCCCAGTCATCTGGAAATGATTGAATCCTTGCATATTCTCTTATTGTGAAAGGTCGTGTTTCATCTGGATGACATCGGTCAGTTTGTTTTTGCGATGGGCTGCAGGTTAATGTTAAACAAGGTTCATCCCATGCTATACGTCTAGCCATCCCCCTACGTCCACCTCCTGAATAGTATGACTTACCCATATATTCTTTTGCTATATCCTCTGGCAAATCTACCCAAGAACCACCAGGTGGAACAAGCTCAAAAACTTTTCTTTTCTTTTCGCTATATTCAATACCAGGACTTTGGGGGCAATTGTATAAAGCATCTCTTAATGTTGTCATAGTTTTATCTGGCTCTGGAAAAATAAATTCCCCTTTGATGTCATTACGAATGCCAATAATTACAATTCTTTCTCTTTTCTGACCAACCCCATAATAAGCAGCATTTAAAACTTTATACGAAATGCGATACCCAATTGATGAGAGAACATCAATAATTGTTGTAAAAGTTCTGCCATGATCATGAGATAATAATCCTCTTACATTTTCCATTAAGAAAAGTTTTGGGTTTGTTTCTTTTACACATCTGGCAAATTCATGAAATAGTGTTCCTCTCGTATCCTCAAATCCTAATTTTTTACCAGCGTAGCTGAATGCTTGACACGGAGGTCCCCCTGTTACTATATCTACCTCTCCCAGATATTGGGAAAATGAAATCTCGTGAATATCCTTCTCTATCACATTCCATTCCGGGCGATTTTTTCGTAGTGTATTACAGCAAGCTTTATCAAATTCGATATGAGCGATTGTTGTTATTCCTGCTTCTTCTAGTCCAAGGGCTAGGCCGCCTGCACCTGCAAATAATTCTATACCTTTAACATAGCTGGTGGTTTTAGATGTTTCTGTTTTTATAAACTCTCTTTTATCAGTATTTAGTAAATCCACCGGAGAAACTTCGAGGATGTTTGCTAGTTTAATGACATTTGACTTTATTGGATTAAATTGAGGGGAAAGAATTACAGACATTTGCGATTTTGTTATCCCCATCCGCTTTGCCAAATCAGCTTGCGTCTTTATTCCTTTTGCTGCCATGCAAGTGTTTATGTATTCTTTATTAAGTATCATTTGGGTTTCCTTAGTTATGAAAAAATCATAACATTTTAAGGCCCATGTTGGCAACTATCTAGATTGAAAATAATCAAGTTTTTAATTTTCGAAATACATTTCTCAAAAAGTTGTCAGAAACAGCCACTCACGGCGTATATGATATAGGAGGTGATTTCCTATGTCAGAGAAATACCAGAGACCGGATCTCATCCGCGTTGTCAAAGCGGTTTGTGTCGAGTTTGGAAACAACGATGACACCTGGACATGGTGCTATCCCGATGTGCGTGAGACGCTGACGAAAGCCAAGGAGCTTCTGATGAAGCTGGAACCTGATGAGAGGCTTGCCTACTGCGGCCAGAATCTGAGGACAGGTGAGATTCTTGAGCTTGTCCCATCTGAAGATGATCTGGAAATCGGCGGGGTTAAGTATGGGGACTACAAAGAGGAACTCCTCAGAATTGAACCTGCTGATTTCAGCAGCTAGCCGGAAGGGACTCCTGAGCATATCTTCGGTGATGTATGACGGAAAGAGGCGGGGTAGTGGGTTCCGCCTCCATATGAGTATTCTTAATTATGTTAATATCTGATTCCAATTGAAAGCGATGGCGAAACATAAAAATCATCAGAAAATCCAACGTCTCCTGTATCGAGATCAACACCAAGCATGTCATATCCGAGATTGCAGCCGATGAGTAGCGCAATGGCATTGTTCAGATAATATGTTGCACCAATGTATCCTCCGATTCCAAGATCGAATATTTCTGTACCGATATGCTGCTCAGCAAGAGATGCTCCGATGGCGATATCAATTGACATCGGCACGTTTGAGAGCAGGTAACGATAGCTCGGGCCGACAAGCATTCCGATTGCCATCGCCTTGTCTGCCAGATTGAAATCGGCATTCACCGATATAAGATAGCCGACTGGACAGTCATTGACATTGCCGAAAGTCAGAGATGAAAGACCTCCCATGTGCTCACCATCTCTGAACTCATAGTTCACACCCACGCTTGTAAGCCCGTCAAAGGAAGCGAAGGCTGAGCTTGCCGCCACGACTGTGAGAATTGCGATAATCAAGATTCTCTTTTTCATTTTCTATCTCCTGTATATTTATTTAATTCTTATTTCCTGTTCTTCTCTCTTGAGCCGCTCTTTAGCCTCATCAAGGCTCTCTCCTTCTCTCAAAAGGTAGCGGCTGATGAATGAATCCTCTATTTTCGAGAATTTATTCACGACCCCATCCTGAATC
>CALXKZ010000009.1 GCA_944389065.1 uncultured Spirochaetaceae bacterium | reverse complement strand
CCTGACCACGTCCATCTTTTTCTCGAGGCCTCTCCTGATGATGCACCCTCTTCAATAGCACGTACGCTGAAGTCCATTTCAGCTGTACACATCTTCACGGCTTTCCCGAAGCTTAAGGAACGCAAGTTCTGGGGATCTGGGCTATGGTCGCAAGGCTGCTACTACGGAAGCATCGGTGCCGTTACAGAAGACAGAGTTAAAAAGTACATCGAAACACAGAAGTCGAACATCGGAGGCACCGAATGATAAAATGCCCGACATGAGGCAGGGATATGGTCGAAGGAGCTGTCATATCTTCTAGCAGCATGCCCTTCAGCACAAATGTCATGTTCAAACCTGACAGGAATGATGGATCTTGCACTCTTGCTCTTGAAAACAAGGCGGAGGCATATGTCTGCCAATCCTGTGGACATGTATTTGCCGATTATAAGATCAGACGATCATTGCCGCCTTCATCCGGCAGGACAAGCCTTGTCGGTTTTCTAGCGGCTAACTTTATAAAAAGCTCTTGTGAAAAGCATGGACTATAACAGATCCGATAGGGAAATAGAAAGCTGGCTTCGTTGCCTCACAATATTAAGAAACAAGTGTGCCCACTATTCTCGCTTGTATTATGCCGTGTTTACTTCTGTCCCGCTTTTTGATGAAGGCTTGGATCCGTCAATTGCACATACTTTGTACCCGCAGCTTCTAATGCTGAAGCATCTTGTCCAAAGCAATGATACTTGGATTGAATTCGCTGAATCATTCTCATCCTTGATTGATGAGCATGAGGATGCAATAGAGCTTAGGCACATGGGATTGCCCGATGATTGGAAACCAAAGCTTTCTCATGTGCTCCAGATCTGATACATGGATTTCATGATAGTATTTGATGTCGAACAGCAAGCCCCTATCTGATGATATCCACACAGGGGCTTGCGGAAATAGTGTCATATCTTCCAATTGCTGCTTTCTTTCTGCAAGGCAACCATATGCGAGAAGATTCCGTTGCGATTCGTCAGTTCTTCAGGGCTTCCTTCTTCTGCTACACGACCGCCAGAAAGAACAACAATCTTGTCTGCGTTCTCGACAGTCCGCATCCGGTGGGCTATGACAAGAACCGTCTTGTTCCTGATCAGCTTCGAGAGTGCCTTCTGTATCTCGGTCTCGTTCTCGGCATCCAGGGATGCTGTAGCTTCATCGAGAAGGATTACCGGGGAGTTCTTCAGGAAAGCCCGTGCTATTGATATGCGCTGTCTTTCTCCGCCTGAAAGCTCGCATCCATTCTCACCGATCATTGTGTTCCATCCGGCAGGAAGTTTCTCGACAAACGTAAGGCATTGTGCCATCTTCCCGGCCTCCATCACTTCCTCATCTGTCGCATCACGTCGTCCTATCCTGATGTTCTCCATGATGGTGTTGTCAAAGAGCGTCACGTCCTGGAATACGATTGAATAAAGTGATAAAAGAGCCTCGGGATCCGTCTTTGTGATATCCATACCACCAACTGTAATCCTGCCTGAATCGGGATCCCAGAAACGGGCAGCAAGCCTCGAGACTGTCGTCTTGCCACCGCCCGATGGCCCTACAAGCGCCGTCACCTCTCCCTGCTTTGCCGTGAATGTCACTCCTGATAGTACTTCTTCGCCATCACCATAACCAAAGCGAACATTCTCGAATGAAATATCATAGCCGCTGTTCGTAAGTTCAGGCTTTCCTTCCTGAAGAGGGTGGAAAAGTATCTCATCCATCCTATCGACATTCGTCCTGAGGGAGATAACCGCTGCAAGGCTCTGCAGTGAGCTCTGTAGTGGATCATAAAGGCGGGAAGCGATGAGAAGGTACATGAAGAGTGTCAGTACATCTATCTCGCCGGAGACAAGCAGTATAGAACCTGCCAGTGCGACGGTTCCGATTCCTATCTTCAGGATGAAGGAAGCGGAGACGACGAACACAGCCGTACCGACTTCCGAGATGATCGCTCTCTTCTCCACCTTGTCTATCTTCCTGAAAAGCCCCTTGAGATACTGCTGTTCGGCATTGCAGCTCTTGAGATCCCTCATAGTCTCTATGCATTCCTGAATGCCGTCGGCCACTTCCATCTTCGCGTCCATCGAGCGCCTTGAGAGCCTGTACTGTACGTTTCTTGAGAGGATGACTATCAGGATGGCGACAGGAATAGGCCAGAGGGCTGCAAGTCCCATCCTCCAGTCGAAGAACATGATCGAGAGTGCTGCAATCGACGTTGAGATGACCGCCCCTATAAGCTCGGGAACCCAGTGGGAGAGCCCGGTTTCAAGTGTCGCGGCATCAGCCATGATCGTGCTTGTTATATCCGCAAGATCCTTCTTCCCGAAGTAGGAGAGGGGAATCTTCCTAAGCTTCTCGGCAAGACTCACTCTTCTTACGCCGCTCTCGACATAGGTTGAGAAATAGGTTGCCTTATAGACACATCGGTATGAAATCATGATGAGAGCAACGGAGATAATGCATAAGACGGCATAGAATATCCCCCGTCCAGCAAGGGTGTTCATCAGCATGTCGGATGCAAGAAGATAGAGTATGCCGACAGGAATGAAGAGCGTCAGATTATGCACAGCACAGGCAATGAAGCCCTTTACCAGATCCCTTGCACCCTTTTCAGAGAGTGCGAATGTCCTTTCAAGTTTCTTGATCATCACATTGCCTCCTTGCCGACCTTCCACTCCACGGAGCTCTGGTAGTCGTTCCACATCTGGCTGAAGAGCCCGTTCTTCTCCAGAAGTTCATTGAATGTGCCGCTTTCCTTTATCTCGCCGTCGGACAGAACATATATCCTGTCGGCATTCGTAATGGATGAGAGCCGGTGGGCTATCATGATGACGGTGCGACCATCAAGCATCGATGAGAACGCTTTCTGCACTTTCACCTCGCTATCTGGATCTGCGAATGCCGTTGCCTCGTCAAGTATGATGACAGGGGAGTTCTTGAGGATAGTGCGGGCAATCGCTATGCGTTGTGTCTCTCCGCCCGAGAGGTATATCCCTCCGCTTCCAAGCACTGTATTTATGCCGTCAGGAAGCTTATCGATGATATCCATGCACTCTGCCTTTCTGAGAGCTTCAAGTATCTCGGCATCACTTGCATCCGGCTTAGCCAGCTTTACGTTATCCTTTATCGTTCCCTTTATCAGGTGGCTGTCCTGGAAGACGAATGATACATGATGCATGAGGCGTTCCTTCGGGATATCCCTGATATCGATGTCTCCGATCCTGATTGTTCCTTCCTGAGGATCGAAGAAGCGGGCGATGAGGGATGCAAGCGTCGTCTTTCCTCCGCCAGAGGGGCCGACGAAGGCGACAAGGGAGCCTGATGGGATATCAATCGAGATATCGTGGACGGCATCCTTCTTGCCATCATAGCTGAATGTCACATGCTCCAGTTTCACAGAGCTGTCAGAAGGGGTAAGGCCATTATGGGCATCGCTCTGTGGCTTCTCGTTCATTATGGTGTCCACCCTCATGATTGCGTCATGGACGATCATCGCCTCCTCGCTCTTGAACATGATCTTCGTAAGCGTTATCGAAATGACAGGGGTGATGATCACATAGAAAAGCACGTTCAGGGTGATCTCAGGAGTGATTCCGCCAGTTGCGAGAATGAATGCTCCTGCTGTTATGAAGGAAAAAGAGCTGTTTATCGCTCCGGTGTATATGATCATCGGCCTCATAAGCTCCTTCGTGTATTCAATCACCCATTTCTCGTAGCGGTCGATCGAATCCTTGAAGAGGCGGAATGAGTAAATGGTCTGCCCGAATGTCTTCACGACAGGTATTCCCCTGACATACTCGACAGCCTGATTCGACATGTCCGCAAGGGCATCCTGATACTGCTTCATCCTCTCCTGCATCCTCTCTCCTGTCATCCGCATCATGATCAGGAAACCAAGCACGACTGGAAGAAGGGAAAGAAGTCCGAGTCTCCAGTCGAACCATAGAAGCATTGCGATGAGTCCTATCGGAGTTGCGATCGCCGCAGCCCTGTCCGGCAGCTGATGCGCAAGATATGTCTCTGTAGCGGCGCTTGAGTCGTTGATGATCTTCCGCATCTTCCCGCTGCCGAATCGGTCTTCCACACCTAAGGGGAGGCTGATTACATGGGAAAGCATCTCCTTCCTCATGTTCGCCGCAACACGGAAGGCGGCCACATGAGAGCACATGAGTGCTGCGATGTAGACAAGCATCGAGATGATTGCCAACGCCACGGCATAAGCGCCATAGCGGGCTATCATCCCATATTCGGTTGCAAGCACATCACGGATCATCAGCCAGATGCAGATGAACGGAAGGAGAGCCAATATAGCTGAGATTGCTGACAATACCCACGAGAGATACGTCAGAGCCTTATATCTGCCCGCATACCTGAGCAGGCGTTCAAGGTCATTGTTTGTTGACATAAAACCTCCAAATAAGTTAGCTGAAGCTAACTATTATGTTCAAAAAAAAGAGACATCAAAGCCTCATTCCGAAAAGACGCTCCCATCCAGCCTTGTAGAAAGCCTGGAGATTCTGGATGTAGATCCTGGCATCTTCTCGGGGGACAGAGTGTCTCACCACCTCGAAGAAGGATGTAAAGTAGCCCGATGTGACCATGTGCTCGAGAAGGGGATCGATTTCTGGTATCTCCATTCCGTTCTTCCTCATGAGCGCTATGAACTCCTCCGTGGACTCCTCCTCTGTTTTCATCATCTCATCGACCATGTTCGAATAGCGTGTCCCTTCGGAGCACATCAGTATCAGTCGGAACTCATCCAAATGGTCATAGATATACTCCAGGCACCACTCAATACAGCGTGCTGTTATATCTCCCATCCCGGAAACCTGGGTATCATAGGGCAGGGCGGCGAATTCCACATGGGCACCTTTATACGCATCCATTACGGCGTTATAGGAATCTTCTACAAGTGAGTCGAAGATTTTCTCCTTTGAATCGAAATAGCCATAGAGGGCTCCTGTAGTAACACCTGCAAGGGCTGCAATACGTCTCATCGATGTTCCCTGAAATCCTCTTTCAAGGAATTCCTTCTTGGCTGTCTCAAGTATTCTCTTCTCTGTCTCGCTCATGGATAACAGTGTTATATAACGCTGTTATCCCAATGTCAATATATGCAATTCCGTTTCTTGCAAAGATAAGGTGGATAATCAGCTGCAGATGATAGCTGTACGGTATTTCTGAATCGCATTGACCTCAGTTGCAAGATCATTTACTGCATTGAGGTCGGTGTAGCGATAGAGCATATCAAGCGACTTGTGACCGGTAAGAGCCGTTATCTTCAGGGGATGCATGTTCGCTTTTACACAGTCTGTCGCGAACTTGTGCCTCCATGAATGGAATGTGATGCCACGCCTTTTCCTATCTTCCTCATTGATTCCTATTCTTTCAAGCGCCTTGTAAAACGCTTTTCTGAGTGCAGCTTCACTCATCGGGTTATCCCCATCGAGAGAGAAGATGTAGTGTTTCCTTCCATGAGAATGGCTGTGATAGCAGGTATAAAGGAGACGGTAGATCTCAGCTGTTATCGGTATGACCCTTGTCTCCGATGTCTTGGTTGTCGTTATCTCCTTGTTCTTCGAGTCGTAGCTCTTCTCCACATTGATGGCATCTTTCGATATATCCTCGAATGTGAGAGCAAGCAGTTCTCCTGCCCTCAAGCCAGTAAGTCCTGCGACAAAGCTGTATGCATAGCTTAGAATGTCATCATTCCAGAGCTTCTTCATGTTCTTCTCGGAGAAGAGTGTGTTGCATTCATCACCTGTGAGGAGGATATGCTCCTTCTTGTCTTCTGCACGCGGCAGCGTTGCAGAGACTGGATTGCTGTGGATCAGTTCCCTCTTCACTGCATCTTCCATCATGATGTTCAGTGTCTCCCTGATGTTGTTGATGGTCTTGTTTGATAATTCGGGCTTCAGTGATGAGAGAAACTTCGTAATCATCCTCGGAGTGATGTTCTGTATCCTGGTCATCCCGAAGTAGGGAATAAGATAGTTCTGAGTCCAGCTGTAATTGCTCTGAATTGTTCTCTTTTTGATGAGTGGATGCTTCTCCGTTCCCGCCTCTCTCCTTTCCAGGACATAGGGACATGTATCCCATCTCCACCAAGGAGCGGCGAATTCTGCGAATGTCATGTTGCGTAGTTTGTCCATTGCGTTACGCTTGCGCTTGATTCTGTTCTCGTAGCCTGAGATGAACGGTATGTCCGACTGGAACATCTGGTGAAGCAGATTCTCATCATCAAGGATGCCCTCTACAAACATCATTGCTTTTTCCTTCGAGGTGCATCCTGTGCTTTTGGCTCTCCTTGTCCCATCTGGCAGATAGATTCTGAAATACCAGATCGGTTTTCCGTTCTCTCTTTTCCTCTTGAATAGCGTGTACTGTCTTCTGAATCGCATGTCTTTTCCTCCTGTTTTGCGAATAGTCTCCTTGTCGTATACTCTGGCGGAAAATGGAATGAGATGGAAAGGTGCATGGAACGGAAAATGTGTTGCATCAGCAATTGCCAGTCACAGCGATTTTAGACTTGAGAAAATGCAACAACTTTTCTGTTTTGAATCACAATTCAAGGCCGTCTTAAGGTGGTTTAAGCCTGAATAGTTAAGAAAAAGAGGAGAAGCCGTTGCAGATTGCAGAAATGGCATATGCCTCTAAGCTTTCAAAGAACAAAAACACATATGGCAGAAGCTGAACCACGGGTGATATCTGGTCAATTTTCAGCACCTTTTTCGGAAATGGAAGACGGGGAAACACTATTCCCATAAAATGCAACGCCATTTCCGTGAAATGCTATGCAATGAAAAGGGAGTATAAAAGACTAAGAATATCAATTGGTCACAATTTGGGTCACTTTCTGGTTACACTGAATTCAAATTATAAATTATCTTGAATTCTGCTTTAATAACTATGGCATCTGAATAGAGAACAGCTTGTCAGCAGCCTCAGAGGGCAGGCATTCAAGCAGCTTTGCAAGGTATTCCCTCTGTGTTTTGCTCACCAGTCCTTTAAGCTCCTTTGCCTTTTTCAGGTGTTCGATCTTCACCTTGGAGAATGTGATCTTGTCCAGGGATGTGCGGATTGAGTTGAGCGTCCACTGACCATCAAAGCCATCCATTCTCCTGCGTATCTCAGAGATCAGGATTGATGAGATGAA
>CALXKZ010000008.1 GCA_944389065.1 uncultured Spirochaetaceae bacterium | reverse complement strand
CTTTAACAAGGGAAGCAAAGGGTAATATGAGTTCATATAAACCACCATTCACCATGACCGATGACATGACGATGCTGGTCTCTGAAATCAGCGAGGAGATCGGCAGGCTTTCTGTTCTGCAGGAAGGACATGCTACTCCCCATCTAAGGAGAAAGAACCGCATACGTACGATTCATTCCTCTCTTGCAATCGAGAACAACACGCTCACGCTGGACCAGGTGACTGCAATCATCGATGGCAAACGCATTCTTGGAAATCCTAATGAAATCAGAGAGGTCAGGAATGCATATGAAGCATACGAGCTCATGCTGGAACTCGATCCGCTCTCCATTGACGACCTGTTGGAGGCTCATGGATTGATGATGTCAGAACTCATTCCTGAGAACGGCAGATTCCGCTCCCAGGGTGCTGGAGTCTTCGATGGAGAGAAGATCATACATATGGCACCTCCGGCGGAATTTGTCTCAGGACAGATCAACGATCTCATCGACTGGTACAGGGGATCTCGGCTCCATCCACTGATCAAAAGCTCTGTATTTCATTATGAGTTCGAATTCATCCATCCCTTCGCTGATGGCAATGGGCGCATGGGAAGGATGTGGCATACTCTCCTTCTGGGGAAATGGAAGGAGCTGTTCTACTGGCTTCCAATCGAAGAGCTTATCCAGTCCAGACAGAAGGAATACTACGAGGCATTTAACCAGGCGAACAATGCATCTGACAGTTCCTGCTTTGTCACACTGATGCTTGAGATCATAAGGGATACCCTGAGGAATACCGATCAAGTCAGCGACCAAGTAACCGATCAAGTCGATACCCCTGTCCAGAGATTGCTATCAGTGCTGGGAAATGAGACTCTTTCTGCAGCAGAGATCATGAAACGGCTAGGACTCTCACATCGTCCTACATTCAGAAAGAACTATCTTGATTCTGCTCTTGCGGCCCATCTCATAGAACGCACGATTCCTGATAAGCCTAATAGCAGCAAACAGAGATACCGCAAAGTCAGAAGCGATGATTAAGTACAACGGCCTCACAGAGCCATGGTGCCGATTCATGCTAAACTAGGTACCAAACTCCTATGAGTCACGTTCCGAATCAGATTGAACCCGTCAAACAATGCGTCGATATATAAATAAACATTAGTAAAAATTCTGTAATGATTGCCTGTTTCAACCAAAAATCAGATAATCTTCCCATCCCAGAGCCAGTCAAGGAAAAGGTTCCATGGAAGAAAAGTTATACCATCATCAGTCGTTCTTGAGATGCTGTCCCTTGAGACGACGATATATTTCTTGAATATTCCTTCCTCCTTTAATGCCCTAAGTCCCCTGAGATCCTTCTTCTCATTAACGAACTTCGTTGTCTTGGTCTCAATGGCAACTTCATCACCGATCACGAAGTCTACTTCAAACGAGGACTGACGTGTACGCCAGTACGATAGTTTTTCCTTCCGTCTATTATAATCGAGGTACGCTGATAGTTCCTCGCCGATGTATGTCTCAAACAGCCTGCCATACTCTGTCTGCGTATCAACAAGATCTCCTAGACCGAGAAAAAAAACGGACAAGACCGACATCGAAGTAGTAGAAACGCTCGGTCTCAACTGCCTTTCTTTTCTTCGTCTTCGTATATGGAGGAACAGAAAAACCGATCATAGTGTCATAGAGGATACCGTACCATTCGGTTATGGATCCTCTGCTCATCATCACATCGCTTGCAATGTTGGAGTAATTGATCTCCTCGGCATTGGTAAGGGCGGCGACCTCTAAAAAGCGTTCAAACTTCGGAAGCTGCCTCACAAGACCATCCTTGGCTTCAGAACAGAAAGGCATATCCGCACATGCAACCTTGTCCGCATTGCCAGAGGTCTTAACAAGCGTATTGATGCCCATGGACCAGAAATCATCCCTCTCATCGTCATGGCAGAAGATGAATTCATCTCAGACGTTATAGCATGCACAGGCTCCCGCATTCGGATCCTTGAAATGCTTCTCCTGAAGTTCTGGATATAGCTTCTTATCCAGAACAGTCACTTTGTCCCTGTGCTTTTTTTTCATCCCCTGTCAATTGATAATCTCGTTATTCCAGAGTTTATCCAGAAACAACTTCCATGGAATTATTCTGATTCCATCCTCCGTTGACCGTTCAAAGAGTTCACGGCATACGATGATATATTCCTTCACAGCATTCTCATCCATGAAAGCCCTCAGCCCTTTGAGTTCCTTATTAGTGATGTTCTTTGCTGTCTTCACTTCAATGGCAACCTTGTTCTCGATTACGAAGTCAACCTCATAGCCTTCACGGGTGCGCCAGAAGTAAAGCTCATCATCTGTCATGTTGTAGTCAATATATGCCTTCAGCTCCATGAAGATGTAGTTCTCGAACATCTTTCCATACTCTGTCATTGTCTCTGAAGGGACAGGCATCCTGGCCGCGGCTCTTGCAACCCCCACATCGAAGAAATAGAACTTCGATGTATTCACAGGAATTCTCTTTGATCCTTTCCTATATGGCCTGAGATAGTAACCGATGAAGGTGTCTACAAGAATCTGATACCACTCCTTGATCGTATCTGCAGACATTCCGATATCCCTGGACACATTCGAAAAGTTCATCAGTTCAGTATTCTCGGAAGCGGCGAATGTGAGGAAGTTGCTGAAGGCTCCAAGATCACGCCTTTCCCCTTCGGCAGCGATTTCATTATCGAGATAACCTCTGACATAGTTCCTGAGCTGAGTCTGATACGATTTTGCCATGAATGCCTTTGGAAGCATTCCTGTAGCAAAGATTGAATCAAGCTCCGGATTCCTGTCCCGGATCTCTTTCCACACAAGAGGATGCATCGAAACTATTCCAGCTCTCCCCCCAAGGAGGTTGCTTCCGCTCTTCTTCAGTTTCCTTGCACTGGATCCTGTGAGAAGGAACTGGATATCACTATGGGTCATGATATGCTGGATGTCGAGAAGCACTGGAGGAAAGAGCTGTACCTCATCAACGATGACAAAACCTTCAGTCTTTCCATTCAGCATCGATCTCAGAAGTACTGGGTTGCGGCGGAAAGCATCGAGAGTGTCACCATCAAGGAAGGTGATTGAGATAATCGCTTTCTTCTGAAGCTCATTCTCGATATAGGATGTCTTTCCAGTCATCCTCGGGCCGAAGAGGAAAAGGGAGCTTTCTTCAAGCAGGTTTTCAATATCAAGTGCTCGTCTAATATATTCCATATTGCTACCTTTAGTCGGAATTATATCTGAAAATTCCGAATAAGACTAGGAATTTATAAGGAAAATAACGAGAAGAGCAAGAGTAAAAATCAAAGTCTTACTTTAAAATTCTCAAGAGATATCAAAGTAACGCTTTGAGATTATTGAATTCTGAGAGCATAACTGCTTCCACATGGCGGGTAACGCCAGATGACTCAAGGCTATTCATCCAGATACGAATCGAGAAAGTACTCAGCAAGGCTGCCAGGTTTTATATTCTTCCTAGCCTCTTCCTTTGAAAACCATTCATAGGAATCAATTTCCTCATTGATGCAAAGCTCGCTGTCATCATCCACAAACGCTGTGAAATTGCACATCAGAGTATCTGAGGGTTCAAAGAATCTTGTTCTATTGAATCTGATTGAAGATACAGTCATTCCTGTTTCTTCCTTTATCTCTCTGGCAACAGCATGCTCCAGCTGCTCTGTCCGGTTCACATATCCTGCAACAAGAATAAAGAACGGCCTTCCATATTGCTTTATCAGCAATATCCTATCGGTCTTCTTATTGATCACAATCATGCTTACAGCAACATTGTACATGGGGAAACGATACTGATTGCATTTGGGGCAGAAAGGAATCATCCCTTCATTTTCCAGATACTTATCAACCAACGCTGTCCCGCATTCCTGACAGAATTTACTATTCATATACCTTCCATTCCCTGATCATGCATTCATATCTTCTCTGGCCAGTAACCGAAAAGAGTCCGGATTCAATTATTGCATATTACTCCTGGATGTATAAGATGCAGAAGTCCTGGTGTTTCTTTTTCAACTGCATGATATCCAGCTTTCTTCCCTCTATATTCTTTCATGCCCGTCTTTCCCTTTCTCCTCTTTTCTGAGAAAGTATAGACATAGTAATGGAGGATATATGAAGACATTCGCAATTGCGGGATGCGGCCATCTTGGGAAGATTGTACGCGAAGCATATATAAATGGGTTGCTAAAGGATTATAAGCTTATAGCTGCTTATTCCAGGAAAGCAGAAGATGCAGAAACGCTTGTAAAAGGAACAGAGGCAAAGGCTCTCTCCTCAATGGATGAGGTTATCGCGCAGAAACCTGATTATATCATTGAGACAGCTTCAATTGCCCTTTTGAAGGATTTTGCACTCAAGGCACTGGATAATGGAATCAGCATAATACCTCTGTCAATCGGAGCATTCGCTGACAGTGCTTTCAAGGACGAGGCATTGTCAGCTGCAGAAAGAAGCGGAGCCAGGATATTCATACCTTCAGGCGCTGTTGGCGGCTTTGATGTTCTAAGAACTATTGCGCTGATGGCAGAAGTGAATGGCTGGGATATAAAGGCTGGAATACATACGCATAAGGGGCCGAACTCCCTTAAGAATACTCCGCTGTATTCTGATGAGCTGCAGAATATGGAGAAGACGGTATTCTCCGGTTCAACAGCAGATGCTATTGCACTGCTCCCTACGAAAGTCAATGTAGCTGTCGCATCTGCACTTGCGACCATCGGCCCTGATAGCGCAAAGGCGGAGATTACAAGCGTCCCGGGTTTCATAGGAGACGACCATTGCATCACCGTTGAGACAGAAGGCCTCAAGGCTGTTGCCGATATCTATTCCGCCAATAGCGATATTGCGGCATGGTCTGCCGTTGCACTGATGAGGAATCTCTCATCATCAATGGTTTTCTTCTAAAGGAGCCGATATGAGGAAATTCAGGAAACTTGTTGAAGCCGGCCCAATTGGCCTCCAGCCATGGGCAGAGGAAAAGCTCAATGACTATGCTTCAGAGATCATACGCTTTGATACTCTTCCAGAGAGCGAAGAAGAGCTTGTGGAAATGATTGCGGATGCTGATGCAGTCCTTGTAAGAACACAGCCACGAGTCCCCGCATCTGTTCTTGCAGAATGCAGGGAGCTGAAATATGTAGGCATGTGCTGTTCCCTTTACTCAAAAGAGAGCGCCAATGTGGATATCGATTACGCCGAAAAGCATGGAATAACCGTATATGGAATCAGGGACTATGGTGATAAAGGCGTTACGGAATTCGTTGTATATTCTCTTGTTAGGGTCCTTCATGGATATGACTGGCCGATGTGGAGAAGCAGGCCCAAGGAGATAACAGGACTTAAGATCGGATTTGTCGGCTTTGGGACAAGCGGGCAGATGACGGCAAGGCTTCTCAGAAATATGGGCGCGGAAATATCATACTATGCCCGCTCGGTCAAGAATGAATGCGAGGAAGAAGGCATGCACTACAAACCTCTTCATGCACTGCTTGAGCAGTCAGAAGTTGTGATCACATGTCTGAACAAAGGTGTGATTCTCCTCAATGAGGAAGAATTCCGCCACCTTGGCAATGGAAAGATAATGATCAACACATCGATAGGCCCTGCATCTGATATGGCAGCGCTCAAGAACTGGATCCTTGATGACAGCAATACATTCATATCAGATACATCAGGCGGTGTTGGAGATATCTACGAGGATGTGAAGGACAGAATAAATGTCCTATGCCCGGATGTATCTGCAGGGATGACAGAAGAAGCATACGACCTGATGAGCAGGAAAGTCCTGGACAATATTGAGAAGATGCTAGCTGGAAAATGATGTTTTCCAGGGAATATAAGCAGGAATAAGGTTTCATGTCATACACAGGAGCCCTTATTTCATTAAACACATACATGCATATTTATGCAGATTGCACATCTAAATATGATTTTCTCATATATCACCTGCATCACCTTAAGCAGAATCGGTTAATCCCTAAGAAAATTGTCAAGATAAAGCGTTTTTGCTATTGAATAATAATCCTGAATCTATGTATAAATATTCACGAATTTATCCAAAGGAGAATTTGTGATGAAGAAATTCATTAAAGTTGTTGGTATCATGTTTGTTCTCTTGGCTGTCTCCGCTGCAGTCTTTGCATCCGGCTCAAAGGAAAATGGAACCGTCCTTGCAGATATAAAGGAGAGAGGAAGGCTCATCGTAGGAACCGAAGCCCAGTATGCTCCTTATGAATTCAAGGATATGAATGCCAATATCGTTGGATGTGACATGTTCCTTGCAAATGAGATTGCCGAAGCGCTTGGAGTTAAGCTTGAGATTGTAGATATGGCATTCGATGGAATCATCCCAGCTGTACAGTCAGGACAGGTCGATCTCGGTATCGCTGCATTCACAAACACTCCAGAGAGAGCTGAAGTCATTGATTTCTCCGCAATATATGAAGAGAGCCTGCAGTATCTTGTCGTTGCAGCAGGCAATGAGGATGTCTATACAACACCGGAATCCGTTGCAGGTCTTAAAGTCGGTGCACAGAGAGGAACGATCCAGTCCCAGCTGATTGTAAAAGCAATGCCGGATGCAGAGCTATTCGAGCTTGCAAAGTATCCAGAGCTTGCAATCGAAGTACAGAACGGGAATATCGCAGGGCTTGTCGTTGATGCTGCCGTAGGTGACTCAATCATCGCATCCAGCGATGGAAAGCTTGTGAAGGCAAATTACACATTTGATTCCAAAGAAGCAACCTTCGGAAAGTCAATTGTCGTACAGAAAGGCAATCCGGATCTTCTTGCTGAAATCAACAAGGTCGTGGAAAGAGTTGTTGCAGATGGGTCATATACACAGGCATATAATGACGCTGTCGCACTTCAGAAGGAACTCGGTCTCTGATTATGGGCTTCTTCGAGCAGATTGTAGTTATACTGCAGCGGTATTATCCGTATTTTCTCGAAGGTGTGAAGAACACCCTCATCATCGCCGCCATGAG
Organism: uncultured Spirochaetaceae bacterium; assembly: GCA_944389065.1. Lineage (GTDB taxonomy): Bacteria > Spirochaetota > Spirochaetia > Sphaerochaetales > Sphaerochaetaceae > Ornithospirochaeta. The sequence goes on along the minus strand of CALXKZ010000008.1, from coordinate 84,344 downwards.
CGTCGTGCTGGGGGTGGTCTTCGGCACTTTGATGGCAATCATGAGAATGTGCAGGATAAAACCACTGAAATGGATTGCTGTCGCGTACATTGAATTCGTCCGCGGAACACCGCTGATGGTCCAGCTGATGTTCATCTTCTATGGACTTCCGATGGTAGGCATCGAGTTCCCTGATATCCCATGGATTCCCAACTTCTCAAGATTCATGGCAGGAATCGTCGCAATGAGCATAAACAGCTGTGCATATGTCGCAGAAGTCATCAGATCGGGTATACAGTCCGTGGATGAAGGCCAGATGGAAGCGGCGAGAAGCATCGGATTCAAATATGGCGAATCGATGAGACTTGTGATCCTGCCCCAGGCAATAAGGAATATCCTGCCTGCTCTTGGCAATGAATTCGTCACAGTCATCAAAGAGTCTTCTATCGTTTCTGTCATAGGAATCTCCGACCTGATGTATGGAACAAATGGAGTCATTGCCCTAACCTACAGGAGTCTGCCATGTCTTGCGGTTGCCGCATGTCTGTATTTTATCCTGACATTCATCAGCAGCCGCCTAGTCGCATTACTTGAAAAGAGGATGAAGCATGGAAGGAAATAACATCATTCAGGTCAGGAACCTCTGCAAGAGCTTCGGCAATCTCAATGTATTGAATGACATCTCCGCGGATTTCAAGGAGAAGCAGGTTGTATCCATCATAGGACCATCCGGTGGCGGAAAGAGCACATTCCTGCGCTGTCTCAACCTTCTTGAAATGCCGACATCAGGAAAAATCATATTCAACGGCACGGATCTCTGCTCCAGAGATGCTGACATCAACGTGCAGAGGCAGAAGATCGGCATGGTCTTCCAGCACTTCAATCTCTTCAACAACATGAATGTGATGAAGAATCTCACCATTGCTCCGATGAGAATCAAAGGAAAGAGCCAGGAAGAGGCAGAGGAGAAAGCTCTCGGCTTTCTGAAGCGCATGGGTCTTGAGGATAAAGTCAATGCATATCCGGCTCAGCTCTCAGGCGGACAGAAACAGAGAATCGCAATCGTAAGATCCCTGATGATGGAACCTGAGCTGATGCTTTTCGATGAGCCTACATCCGCACTCGACCCAGAGATGATCGGAGAAGTCCTGGATGTAATCAAGCAGCTTGCCTTTGATGGAATGACGATGCTGATCGTCACACATGAGATGCGTTTTGCCAGAGAGGTAAGCGACAGAATCCTCTTCCTCGATGGAGGAAAAATCGATGAAGACAGGACCGCCGATGAGTTCTTCGATGATCCTCATAGCCCCCGTCTTATAAGCTTTCTGCAGAAGGTTCTCTGAGGTATTCAATGAAAAAGGATTTTCAATTCAGGTATGGAAGCACCACAGTCACGCTCCCAATTGAAGAGAGTCAGATCATAGATGTGATCGAAGGACATGAGACAAAGCCTCTTGATGATATAAAAGGGGCATTGTACTCATCTCTGGACAATCCGATTGAATCAGCACCACTTGAAAGCATTGCCTCAAAGGCATCGAAGATCGTCATTGTCGTCAGCGACATGACCCGCTTCTGGATGAGGCAGGATATAATAGTTCCGCTCATCGTTGGGTATCTCACAGAACGATGCGGAAAAACCTGTTCCGATCTCGAGATCGTAATCGCCACTGGAACGCACATCGGAGGAACAGAAGAGGAACTGAGGACCCTGGTCACTTCAGATATATTCGACAAGGTAAGGACTGTTAATCACGACTGCAGAGCAGATGACCTTGTCTATCTTGGGACAACCAGCTATGGAACTGAAGTCAGGGTGAACAAGGATGCAGCAGAGGCTGATCTGGTAATCTGCCTTGGTGCTGCAACGTATCATGTGATGGCAGGTTTCGGTGGAGGAAGGAAGAGCATCCTGCCAGGAATCTCAGGGCTGGATACGATAAAACACAATCATGCTTATAGCCTTGCTCCAGATAAGTTCATCACGAATCCCGCTATCGGCAATGGCGTCTTAAATAGCAATCCGCTCAATGAGGACATGCTTGAAGCGGCAGGCATGATGAAGAACCTGTTCATGATCACGCTTGTCACTGATACGGAATTCCGTCTTGCCTCAATCTATGCAGGACACTGGGAAAAATCATGGCTTGCCGCATGTGATGAGGTAAGGAGGATCTATACAGTACCTGTAAAAGAAAAGGCAGATGTTGTAATCACAAGCTGTGGAGGCTTTCCAAAAGATGAATCGCTTTATCAAGGAACCAAAGCTGTTGACAACGTCATTTCCGCGCTAAAGGACGGAGGAACGCTCATTCTCCTTCTTGAAGGACGCAATGGCGGAGGAAGCCCTGATTACTTCGATTGGATAAAGCCTCTTGTCAATGGCACCTTCGAGAGTGAGCTGAGGGAGAACTTCACAGTAGGAGGCTACATATTCTTCCTGAACTGCGAGCAGGCACACAGATTCCGGATTCTTATGTATTCATCGATTTCAGCAGAAACTGTCGCTCCCATGGGAATCAAGGCATACAGCGATCTTGATAAGCTTATGAGCGATGCAGATCTTGATGGAAAATCAATCTATGTTATACCTACAGGCTCAACTGTACTGCCTGAGGTTGTGGAAAACTGAATGAGGAGACAATATGCCAGAACTTAGCAGAAGAGTCGGGACATTCACCGATTCCGTCATAAGACGTATGACACGTATAAGCGATGCAAAACCGGGAAGCATCAATCTCTCACAGGGCTTCCCGGACTTCGACCCGCCCAAGCCTCTTCTTGATGCGCTCAGCAAAGCCGCATATGCAGGCCCTCACCAGTATTCAGTGACCTTCGGTGCAGAGAACTTCCGTGAGGCTCTTGCCAAAAAGGCGGAGAGAGCGATTAAGAGAAAGATCAATCCGGAAACGGAGATCGTTGTCACATGCGGTGGTACAGAAGCAATGATGTGCGCGATGATGACAATATGCAATCCTGGGGATAAGGTCATGGTATTCTCACCTTTCTATGAGAACTACGGTGCAGATGCGATCCTTTCAGGAGCAGAGCCTATCTTCATTCCGCTTGTTCCTCCTGCATATTCCTTTGATATCAATAGAATCGAAGAGGGATTCAAGGCAGGAGCAAAGGCCATAATAGTCTGCAATCCATCGAATCCATGCGGAAAGGTCTTCACAGAAGAAGAACTTACTGCTATCGGAAAGCTTGCACTGAAGTACGATGCATTCGTTGTGACAGATGAGGTATATGAGCACATCATCTATGCTCCTAATGTGCATATAGCAGCAGCATCCCTTCCTGGAATGTTCGACCATACAATCACATGCAATTCCCTTTCGAAGACCTATTCGATAACAGGATGGAGGCTTGGATACCTTATCGGGCCAGAGAATGTGATAGAAGCTGCGAAGAAAGTCCATGACTTTCTTACAGTAGGTGCAGCAGCACCTCTGCAGGAAGCCGCAGTTGCAGGACTCACGATGCCTGAAAGCTACTATGAGAAGCTGGGTGCACTATATACGGAGAAGAGGGATTACTTCCTGAAAGGTCTCGACAGAATCGGGCTCAAGCATAATGTACCGCAGGGTTCCTACTTCGTTCTTGTCGACATCCAGGACTTCCTTGATCTTCCTCAGTTCAGCGGATGGACAGATCTTCAGTTCTGCGAATGGATGGTGGAGAATATCGGAGTGGCAGCAGTGCCTGGCTCCAGTTTCTTCAGGGAGAATATAAACAATCTCATAAGACTTCACTTCGCCCGTTCAAAAGAGACGCTGGACCAAGCACTTGAGCGCCTTTCAAAGCTGAAGGACATACTTAACTGAGAAGAAATCCTAAGGTCATCTCTCCGGGGATGGCCTTAATCATGAACATGATTCTTCCTATAAAGGAGACAGCGGGCCCGATAGTGAATGCAAGGATCACAGTGCCGATTGTCAACACTCCTCCTGCAATAACTCCGACAAGTATTGCTGCGAAATCCCAGCACATCCTCACAGCAAAGAAAGGCAGATTGAGCTTGCTGCTGATTATTGTCGGGACAGAGTCAAATGGAGACAGCCCGGATCTAGAGTTCATATACAAAGATACTGATAGAAGAAAAAAGAACAATGCGCCGATGAAGACTGCTTCTCTGTATGGATGGATGGAGAACAGCTCATGCGGAAGAAAGCGATCCTCCAACATCATGCAGAAATCAGGAGATATATCCTATGCATAGCATATTGAGGACAGTTCCCAGACCGATATACTTCCTTCCCCATACAAGCTCGGCTGATTGTGATAGAATGATATTGGAAAATGCCATAACGGTTCCAAGGGATATGCCCAGCCTTGATGACAATGAAGCATTCATGAATGAGCATGTATCTGTTCCATACCCGGTCTTCAGCAGGAACGAGAGGAAAATACCCATTCCAAGAACCCCTAAGAACATAAGAACAGTCCTGGATCTTACAGTGGAGTATCTCATTATATCTATGACAATGGCCTCCGTAGAGGCCACTGGAATTCAGAATTGATAAAACCTGCTTTACAGAATCCTGGGCTGAGCCCTGTCAAGAAGAGCCTGGAGCTTGGATGACGGATCCTTGAACTTAGCAAGGAAGATCATCGCTGCAATAACATATGGCTTGTAGGAAGCTTCCTTATAAAGCGGATCAAGATAGCGGTCGAATACAGAGGCCTCCACCTCTCCTTCCTTGCAGGATACACCTGTGATATCAGCAGGGAGACAGTGCATATAGAGAGCCTTTCCATCCTTTGTTGTCTTCATGAGCTCTTCTGTACACGTCCAGTTCTTGAATTTCGCATTGTTTTCAAGGCATCTCTTCTCAAGGTCCTTCAGCTCATCGAACTTTCCTTCACCGACAAGCTTGGTCCTCTCCTCCATCACCGCAAACGAAGCCCATGACTTCGGATATACGATATCGGCATCCTTGAATGCCTCTTCCATGGAAGAAACCTTCTTATAGGAACCGCCGGAAGCTGCAGCATTCTTCTTTGCAACCTCCTCAACATCACCCATGACATCATACCCCTCAGGATGCGCGAGAACGACATCCATTCCGAAGCGTGTGAAAAGGCCGATAACGCCCTGCGGAACAGAAAGCGGCTTGCCATATGACGGGGAATATGCCCATGTCATTGCAACCTTCTTGCCCTTGAGCTTATCAACACCACCGAAGTAATTGATCACATGGAGAAGATCTGCCATGCACTGTGTAGGATGATCGATATCGCACTGAAGATTCACGAGAGTAGGCCTCTGCTCAAGAATTCCATCCTTATAGCCCTGATCAACAGCATCAGCAACGCTCTTCATGTACGTATATCCCTTTCCGATATACATATCATCGCGGATACCGATGACATCAGCCATGAATGAGACCATGTTCGCAGTCTCCCTGACTGTCTCGCCATGCGCAATCTGGGAAACCTTCTCATCAAGATCCTGGACCTCAAGTCCAAGAAGATTGCAGGCCGAGGCGAATGAGAATCTTGTCCTGGTGGAATTATCGCGGAAGATTGATATGCCAAGACCGGAATCGAACACCTTTGCAGAGATATTGTTCTCCCTCATTCCCCTGAGAATCTCTGCCACCTTGAAAACAGCAGCAAGCTCATCATCGCTCTCCTTCCATGTATGGAAGAAATCATTAAGATACATTCTGTTGGTATCGAGAGCCTTAAGCTCTTCGATCATACGCTTGATATCGCCCTTGTCTCTGGCCATAGCCGTCCTCCTATGAGATCAATAATACTTTATCACAGCATAATGGAGGGCGCAAGACATGTTGCAATTTGTTGCATAGTCCTGCGCTGTCATCTCAGGTGCTCCGGAACCTCACTTCCATCCCTGATATGTCCATTGTAATACTCTACATCCTCAACCGTCATATTGTATCCATGCTCTCTAGCAAATGGCACAAGAACGTTTTCCGTGATCTCCGAGGATGCGCCTTCATACTCCATTATCCTTCTATCCAGCTCTTTCCTTACTTCATCATTCTCATCGACATAGAGAAGGAATGCATCCATGATGTTATCCGCCATATCATCCTCCAGAGATGATTCTATCAGCGGCAGAAATATCTGAACAGAATAATATGGTGAAAGTATATTATATTGATATGGAACGATACAGCGGACTTGCAGGGATATGGTACCCGGACGACAGAGAAGAGCTGGATGGTTATGTTCGCCCCGATCTCTTCGGATATAGCAGCATAATGGATGCGGTTCTGCCACATGCCGGCCTATATTACAGCAGCGATATAATAAGGCAGTACTTTGAGAAGATGGATGAGAATACATGCAGAATAGTCATAATATCCCCATCGCACTATTTCAGGATTCCTCCTGACAGACTATGCATCGCTCCTTTCTCATCCTCCCAGACTCCATACGGGAACATAGAGACAATACCTCTGGCAATCAGAGATGGCATTCTCTCGGCAGAGGCACTGCAGAAGGAACACGGAGTTGAGATGTTCCTTCCTTTCATCAAAGCTGCAGATATCTCTGTCTCCTATGCTCTTATCAACGAAGTATCTGATGTGGATAGCATAAACAGACTGGCAGAAGAGCTTATTGAGATAACGGATAGGAATACAGGATTCATTGCCTCATCCGACTTCACGCACTATGGAAAACGCTTTGGATACATGCCATATGGCAATAATGCAGAAAATAAAGTCAAGGAAAACGACAGCGAGTGCGCAAGGCTTCTGAGCAGGATGGAGACAGAAGAAGTCCTCAGGAGATTCACAGGAGGGACTATATGCGGCATCGCACCTGCAATGATCGTCAGCAGGATCGCATATCTTAAAGGAAGAACGGGCAGCACTGGCCTTTTCTATACATCAGATGACATCACAGGCGAAAAGTCCGATGATTTCGTTTCATATCAGAGCGTGCTATGGAGGAGATGATGGAAAAAGAAGAGAAAACTGAACTGCTGGAAATCGCAAGAAAGTCGATAGAGGATGCATTCAATGGTATTCCTCTGGAGGACTTTCCTGATGATGGCAGAAGAAACGGAGCCTTCGTCACTCTCAGGAAAGGAAAGGCGCTCCGTGGCTGTATCGGATACATGGCAGGGATGTGTGATCTCAAACGGCAGATAGCCCTTCTTGCCCGTGATGCTGCATTCTCCGATTACCGCTTTCCACCTCTGTCCGAAGATGAGCTGATGCTATGCACTATTGAGATCTCTGTCCTGACAGAACCTGAAGAGATAAAAGGTCCGGAGGAATTCATTCCAGGCCGCGATGGCATAATCCTCTCTGTAAAAGGAAGGAAAGCGGTATTCCTTCCTCAGGTAGCGGATGAGACAGGCTGGTCCAGGGAGGAGATGCTCTCAGCTCTAGCTGAGAAAGCAGGTCTTGAGAGTGACGCATGGAAAGATGAGGATGCTCTTCTCATGACATTCAGAGCGGAGGTTTTCTGTGAAGATGATCTGTGATTTCTGCTACAGGCACTGCAGCATAGCTGAGGAAATGACAGGCTGGTGCAGAAGCCGCACTGCATCAGGCGGTATCATCCGTGATGTGTCATATGGCCATCTTGCAGCCATAGCAGATGATCCTATCGAGAAGAAACCGCTTTATCACTTCCTGCCAGGGACAAGGACGCTGTCCATTGCAATGGAAGGATGCTCTCTTGACTGTGATTTCTGCCAGAATTTCCACATAGCAAAAGAACATCACGATAATCCGGGATTCCACACTCCGGAATCCATAGAAGGATTTGCAGCTGAAAACGGATATAAGTCGATCAGCTTCACATATACAGAACCTATCGTATGGCAGGACTACATGCTGGAAACTGCGAAGGAAGCGGAAAAGGATTCCATAAAGACAATCATGGTTTCAAATGGGACATTCTCCGATGAAGCTCTGGACAGGATACTTCCTTCAATCGATGCCTATAATATTGATCTCAAAGGCGATGCGGAGTTCTATAAATCAATCTGCCATGGATCGATCGAACCGGTCCTGGATGGTATAGAAAGAATCGTGGAATATGGCTCGCACATTGAGGTCACGACGCTCGTCATCGAAGGCATACATACAAAGAAGATGATCAGAGAACTGGGAGGCATGCTCAGCAAGCGATCCGTGAAGGTATGGCACATCACTCCATTTTATCCAATGCGCAGGATGTCAGATAGAAAAGCAACATCAATGCCTTTCCTTTTATCAATGGCGGAGGAAGCCAGAAAATCAGGAATACCGCATATCTATGCGTTTGATGATGAGCTGGAATGCCCGGATTGCGGGAATAGGATCAGAAGACAGGAATCCGATGGCATATGCCAGGCCTGCGGAAACAGAATATATGGCGTATGGGAAAAGGACCCTACCGCATAAGCGATAAGGTCCACTCATCCCCAATTTCAGATATTCTACCCTATTTTTCTCTTTCTGTGGTCTTTCTGTTTACTGTATGCCTGATTCTTCATAGCAAAACTGAAATAGGCTTTGCCCCTTTTGGGAAAACGGATCCTATTATCCACGCATGCCCGTCCATTCTCCTGACATAATCAGCAGCATCGCGCTCCGGCATTGAGAGAAGAAGACCACCCGATGTCTCAGGTGAAAACATCACATCCCTGAGAACAGGATCGAAAGCTGAAGGAAAAACAACTTTATCACCAATGTAATCCTCATTGGTATACCGGCCTTCAGGCAGGAATCCGAAAGATGCCAGTTCATACACAGATCTGTGGATCGGAAGGGAACCGCCTGAAATCTTTATTGTACAGCCTGAAGCCTCTGCCATCTCAGATACGTGTCCAAGAATGGAAAAGCCTGTGACGTCGGTAGCAGCATGGACACGATACTCCAAAGCTGTATCACGGGCATGCTTGTTCAGAGTCCTCATAGCCGATACAGCATCATTGTATGCATCCTCAGGGCATTCACCCCCTTTAGATGCGGTCATGAGGATTCCGACACCGAGTTTCTTGGTAAGTACCAGCAGATCCCCTATCTCTGCCCCACCATTCGTCCAGACACTGTCCTTGTCATGGATAGCAGTGACAGCAAGCCCGAATTTGGGCTCTCTGTCGGAAATAGTATGCCCACCTGCTATAGCGCACCCAGCTTCATCTGTCCTGCTTCTTGCCCCAAGCATGATGCTCTTAAGGTCAGAAAGCGGAAGACAGGACGGGAAGCATGCGATGGACAACGCCACTGCAGGCTCTGCTCCCATTGCATAAATATCGGACAGGGCATTGGCTGCTGCAATCTCTCCGAATAGAAATGGATCATCAACCATCGGCGGAAAGAAATCCACGGTCTCTATCAGGACCTTTCCTGAACCAAGATCATAGACGAATGCATCATCTGCACTCTCGTATCCCGCTATCAGGGCCTCTGAATGGAATGGAGGAAGCCCGGCCAGAACCTGATGGAGATCTCCTGGAGGAAGCTTTGCATTGCACCCGGAACTCCGTACAAGCGATGTCAGTTTTGTTCCTTCCATATCATCCTCCACCCGCTTCCTTCTTCTTCATACACAGCTTCAGCTCCATCAAGCAGGTTTACATCAACATCGCCGTACACGAATGCCGCAGTACCGCACGAGGATGAGAGCGCACGGGGAACAGGCCTGAGCACGCATCCGCAGCCGTATCGCCTCCGGAAAAGGAAGGCCTCATACTGGCTATGGAATGTGATTACTTTCTGATCTCTATCCTCCATCCGTTTCCTTCTTCCTTCACGGATACATTCTTCTTCATCGCCCGGCCATAGCGCTGGACATTCTCAAGAGAAGCCCTGTTATCCACAAGCACATCAATCCCATCACTCTCCTTGAGCGCTCTTTTTGCCATAATCACAGGCTCAGGACATGAACGGCCCCTGGCATCAACCTCTGTCATAATTCCTCCTCTCCTTCACCGTAACAAGGGATGCAATAGCTAAAAGAACCACAATACCGATGATCACAGCAGCTTTCCCATTCACCCCCGGTCCCGTGCCTGCCGAAGAGGCAAGAGAGAAGTTATGGGCTGCAGCAGCTCCGAAAAGCATGCCAAGAACTGCAGCTACGCTATCACCGGAACCTTCACCTGCAAGTATGAGCTGCCTCAAAGGACATCCTCCGAGCATGACAGATCCAAGTCCCACGAGAACCATCCCAAGGAAATTCCAGAGATGCTTATCATGTGCCACAGGCTGATCGGCAAAACCGATAGTGAACGACCCTGCGATAAGATTGCCTATCAAAGCAGCGAGGAATATGGCTATAAAGCCAAGTATGAGTGTAAAGTCCCTGATAAGGAATATATCCCTTATGCCTCCTGCCATGCAAAGTCTTGAACGCTGAGCAAGGATTCCTACAGCAAGACCTGCTGCAAGAGAAGCGGCTATAGGAGCATGCATTGATCCAGGACCGGACTCAGAGAACAGGAAAAGAGAAGGGAATGCGATGAAGGCAACGAAGACGAAGATCGTCGCTGCAGGAAAAGCTGCTCCCTCAATGCGTGTTGCTTCACCTGCCCTGCCAAGTGAAAAACCATTGGCAAGGAATATGCATCCGATACCTATACCGGCAATGAAACCCAGAAGCGCGACAAATGCGTTCAGATCACCTCCTGCAAGGCGCAGGACCATTCTAAGAGGACATCCAAGGAATACCAATGCCCCTATCATGACAAAAAAACCTATGATGAATCTCAACACGGGACTCGAGCCTGAACGCGGCCGGAAATCACCGGTAATCACACTGATGGCAAAAGAGCCAAGTATGATCCCGATTATCTCCGGTCTCATGTACTCTACGATCGGAGCTGTATGAAGATGCATGCTCCCTGCTATATCGCGTATGAAGCACGCAATGCAGAATCCCATATTCTTCGGATTGCCAAGGACCACAAGCAGGACGCTTATAGCCCCGATGACCAAACCTGTAATGACAAGTCTATGTTTCTCCCTAAGTTCCATACTGCAGATTCTACCATCTGCTTTTATATAAAACAATGGAGTATGCTATAATCATCTATATGCGTATCTATTTCGACAATGCCGCGACATCCTTTCCGAAAGCTCCAGGAACAGGAGATGCTGTCAGGTGCTTCATTGATGAAGACGGAATCAATCTCTACAGGACATCATCGAGAAAAGCCGATGATGTGTGGAATCGTGTTTTCGCACTGAGATCCCTGATAGCTGACATGTACAATTATCCCCACCCTGAATGCATCGCATTCACACTCAATGTCACTGAAGCATTGAACATGATGATAAAAGGCATCGTACCAGAAGGTGGGCATGTCATCACGACATCGGTTGAGCACAATGCAGTAATGCGGCCGCTTTCCCAGATCAGAGCAGATGTATCGAGAATACCGGCAGACAGATTCGGCTGCTCAGAGATGAGCATAATACCAGAGCTGATCACTTCCAGTACAAAGGCAATAATCATAAACGCTGCTAGCAATGTATCAGGGGCTGTGCAGGATATAGCAGCTGCCGGGGAGATTGCAAATGAATATGGAATACCACTTATCATAGATGCAGCCCAGGCCTCTCCATATGTGGATATTGATATGGCAAAGCTCAATGCCGCAGCTATCTGCTTCACAGGACACAAAGGCTTTCTAGGACCCGAGGGAACAGGGGGCGCCATAATCAGAAAGGATATAGCAGAAAGCTTTCCTCCACTCGTCGCGGGGGGAACCGGAACAGAAAGCGATGATGAAGGGATTCCCCACACAATCCCTGAAAGGCTTAGGGCTGGAACAGAGAACCTTCCAGGTCTCATAGGGCTTTATCATGCATTGTCATATACTCTCGGGAACAAAGGCCGCATTGAAAAGCACATTGAACGCATTTCAGAAAGATTATATGAGGGTATGAGATCAATCGATGGCATCACGATCCATGGCCCGGGCATTGATGCACCGCGTGTATCTGTATTCTCTGTGACAATCAAGGACAGGGATCCTGCGGAGGTCGCCTCTGCCCTTCTTGAAAGAGGAAACATCGAAACAAGGGTCGGACTGCATTGCGCACCATCTGCGCACAAGACACTCGGGACATTCCCGGAGGGCACTCTCAGAATCTCTCCAGGGCCTTTTACGACTGCAGATGAGATCGATGCTCTTCTTGCTCTTCTGAAGGAGATTTCCAATGAATGATTTCTACATTGAAATGGAAGGGATGCTTGCCAGCTATGGCATGGCGGAGCGGAGAACGGATACAGAGACGGGGGAAGAGGCTCTTTTCATAGATGGACGTCTCGTAACAGGTGATGACGGAAGCTTTGATCTTGTGGAGAAAATAAAAACAGAGCCTGTGATTATCATGTTCGGAGCGGGGCATGTAGGCAAGGCTCTATATGATCTTGCTGTGCTCCAGGGCATGAGGACGATAGTCCTTGATGACCGTCCAGAGCTCCTGACTGCCGAGCGCTTTCCTCTTGCAGAACGGCATGTTGGTCCATTCAGCTCCTTGCTTGAAGATGAGTATGATGCAATATCACCATACTTTGCGATCTTCACCCATGGCCATGCCAACGATAAGGCCTGTCTGAGATATGCTCTTTCACATAAATCCCAGTATATCGGCATGATAGGATCGGAGAAGAAGGCCAGGTCCCAGCTTAATGCGATGATCGAGGAAGGATTTCCAGAGGAGAAAGCCAGAAGCGTGCACAGCCCTATCGGACTGAGCATCAATGCTGCAACTCCTGCAGAGATCGCTGTCGCGATAATGGCTGAGATGATCTCTGTTTTCAGAAGCGACAGGAATGCTATCACAATCGATAGTACGATGCTTAAAGCGATGACGGAAGAGAAAGGCATCGCAGTACGGATCATAGAGAAGAAGGGATCTGCGCCAAGGGGAGAGGGAACGATGATGTTCGTAACCCCTGACAGGATATTCTCAACAGTCGGAGGGGGCAATGTAGAGATGCTGGCAATAGAGCATGCAAGGAAAATGCTCTCGGCTGGTCAGGATACCGATATCGTAAGCTATAACCTCGAGACAGGCGGCAATACAGGTATGATCTGCGGAGGAAATCTCAGGCTGCTTTTCAAAGCTGTTCAGGAAAGATAGTCGACTATCGGATCAAGATACCGTCCATCTACCCAGGAAGCACCACCTGCGGCTTCTATCACTGTCTTTTCACTATCTGTCAGTTCTGTCGGTGTTCTCCGCTCTGCCATCTTCCGTATGGCATTGATCATCAGCCTGTCTGCGAATGACAGTGTTTTTACATCCATCTCACCGCGCCCATAAAAGAGAGGGATATCATCCAGTCCATTGACCTGTCTGAGCCTTGCGATATACTCAGTGCTGAGCTCCATGCATCCGACAGCGAAGACAAAGATATTCTTATCCTGAAGATCTCTGCGGAATCTGCGTAAGAAATCAAGCCCGTTGATCCTATCGCGGTATACTCCTCCGATCATGACTATATTGGAGAATTCCCGGATAAGCTCAGGCTTCATATTCTCATTCTCAATCGCATCTGCTCCGATACGCTCTTTAAGCATAAGCGCATACTTTCTGGATGCACCGTATTTCGACCTGAAAAGAACTGCTGTTTCCGCCATAGGCCAATGATACCATGAAAAAATGCGGTGCCAATGAGAAAAGCACCACATCGATCATCAGAATCTTCCGAGAGCCTTGAGGATCTTCTCCCCTGTTATCGGCCAGGATCTTACCCATACACCGGTTGCATCGGCTATAGCCATTGCTATAGCAGGGGCCGCACCATTGCATGCAATCTCTGAAATGGACTTCGCGCCGAATGGACCGTAATCATCATTCACATCGATCAGCACTGCCTTCATATCATCAGGCGCATCCTGGATCATAGGTACCCCATAATCCGTGAATGTGGTTGTAATGCACTTTCCATACTTATCGAGGACCATGTTCTCATAAAGCGTATGACCTATGCTCTTAAGCACCGCGCCATACATCTGGCATAGTGCAAGCTCCGGATTGATAGGAGTTCCTGCATCCTGTAGCGCATAGAACTTCCTGACCTTCACCTCTCCTGTTCTGATATTGACAGCCACTTCAGCAAAGTGCGCTCCATAAGGCACTGCGAAATTCGGAGTCGTGAAAGAACCGGTACCGATCAGCTGTCCCCGCCCAGAGCCTGATGTTGCCGTATGGGATATCTCATAGTATGAAAGCCTTCTGCCATCTTTTGCCACGACATATCCCGGGTATTCTACGGAAAGATCCTCTCTATCGACACCAAGCTGAAGCGCAGCCTCCTCAAGCGTCTTTCTCAATAGATCCTTAGCGGCATTGAGCGATGCATTTCCTGAGAAATATGTTCCGGATGAGGCATATGCACCGGTATCGAACAGGCAGGCATCTGTATCTCCTGAGACAACAGAGACGCTCTCAAGAGGTACTTTCATTATCTCTGAAACACACTTGGCGGAGATCGTATCAAGCCCTGTCCCTATATCTGCCCCTCCTGAGAGTACAAGGAAAGTACCATCCGTAAGCAGCTTTACCTGCGCGTTGGAATGATCAAGACCGGGAAGTCCTGAGCCCTGCTGGATCATGGCAAAGCCTTTTCCTATTTTCCAGTCCGGATCATCGGAGATCTCCTTCTTTCCCCAGTCTATCATCTCTGCTCCTTTATCGAGAGCTTCCCTGAGGCCACAGGAACCGACAGGAACGACAACACCTTCCCTTCCTTCGCCAAGACCTCTCAGGATCTCAAGCATATAGCCCTTCTCGACGATGTTCTTCCTTGCCATCTCAAGAGGATCGATCCCAAGCTTCATGGCAAGCTCTCCCATCGCAGAGACGATTGCAAAATAGCCTTTCGGCGCTCCGTAACCCTGGTACGCGCCTGCTGGAGGAGTATTCGTATAGTAGGTGAAGAGATCGTAATACATATTGTCTACACGGAAGATCGGAAGAGTCTTCGAAGAGGCATTCATCGGAACGGTAAGGCAGTGGTTGCCATACGGACCTGTATTTGCCCGCACATCCATGTAGATAGCGGTAATCGTTCCATCCTTCTTGCCGCCCATCTTCACGCGGATACGCATCGGATGGCGCGTTGAGTTCGCATAGAACTCCTCTGCTCTTGTATTGCGGTAATAGATCGATCTGCCGGTCTTCCATACAGCATAGCCTACAAGATCCTCAACAAGGATATCCTGCTTGGAGCCATATCCTCCGCCGACACGTTCCTTTATCACGTGGACCTTATGCTCTGGGATCTGGCAGACAGTCGCTACGATACGCCTCACATGATATGGTACCTGCGTTGAGCAGTTGAGCGTAAGACGTCCGCCATCAATATGCCCGTAGCATACATGGGGCTCAAGCGGTGTGCACTGGACCTGGCTAGTCTGATAGGTTTCATCGACAACCGCATCTGCTTCACTGAAGCCTTTATCGACATCTCCGATGCCCCCATGTGCTGCAGCTGCGATATTCTTCCTTATATCTCCATGGAGCGGAAACTGGTAGATGACCTTCTCCTCATCCGGGTCAGCGCTTCTGTTGTACTCTTCAAGATTGCCAGGAGCTCCTGAGACATATTCGACAACGCCATTGTGGACAAGAGGAGCGCCATCTGCCATCGCTTCCTCTACTGTGAACACGGGTTCTATAGGATCATATACGACCTTGATAAGCGATGCGGCCTTCTCCGCACTCTCCATATCCTTTGCGATTATCGCAGCAACCCGGTCACCTACATGGCGTACTTTTCTGTTTATAAGACGCCTGTCGTACGGTGAAGGCTCAGGATTTCCCTGTCCTGCCTGCATATAGTAGACATCAGGACAATTGAATGCAGTGATGATATCCTCAACACCATCGATCTTCAATGCTCCAGCCACATCCACGGAACGCACATAGGCATGGGCAAATGGAGAACGCAGTATATGCATGACACAGGCTCCCGGCTCTACCCTGTCCTCCACAAACAGCTTTCCACCTGCGACAAGAGGCTCCGCATCGATCTTTCCAGAAGGCTTTCCGACAACACGCAGAGAAGAACGGAACGATGGAGCTACAGCTGTCCTATAGCTTCCATGCATTCTCTTCTCCCTGACAAGCTGCACAGCGAGATAATAGTGCTCATAGCCTGCATCGCGAATGAAGATTCCGGAAAGGGCATTCTTTATATCATCCTTCGAAGGATCGGGCTTTCTTTCAAGTAAATATGTCAGAAGGAGAGCAGCCTCTGGGGCATTATATGCACTCTGCACAACGCCAGCGTCGATCATCGCCTGCTGGACATCATTTATCTTCCTCCCATCCATAAGAGACTCAGGAGTCCTTATCGAGGCACCCTCTGCCTGATACAGCAGAATCAGATTCGAATATACAGGGCGGCCATTGAATATGATTGTATCAGAACCAGCAAACCCCTCCCTGTCATCGGAATCACGAACTGAAGTGTATCCTGATCTGTAAAGAACATCCCTGAGCCTTTCATCCTCAAGTCCTGAAAGGACAACAGTACGCCCATTTATCTCAGCTCTGATTTCCATCTCTGCCCTCCTCGAATATTACGGAAAGAAGATAGCGCTTGTACTCTGCAGATCCTGTAAGATCGCTCTCCAGCTCCATATCCTTATAGCAGTCGCGATTTCCATACATGATTGATGATGGGGATGCAGTATAGGCATAGGTATCTCCGCATACTGCAGCGGTCACAGCAGCATGCATATGGGATGCACGGGATATGCGTTTCACAGTGCCATCTTTACTCCTGCTGACTGAAACAGAGAGGATAATCCATTCCGGGCTGTGCTTCTCCGCATAAACACGATAAGGCATGTCCACAGTGCTATCTCCATCATACAGAAGAACATGTGCATCGACCGCAAGGAGTGCTGCTGTCATATATCCATCGGCTCTGCAGGACGCGGCATTCCCGCCTATTGTTGCCATATTCCGCTGCTGAAGGGATGGGCAGTCTGAAGCAGCTGACCTGAGGATCCCAGGAACAGCCGGGGATAGTACTATATCCTCAAGTCTGGCTCCAGCGCCTATCACTATCCTGTCCCCCTCCTCTGATATCCCTGATGGGATAAAACCATTAAGATCGATCAGATCATCATATGCTTGTCCGATTGAAAGCACATACGTGCCTCCGAGAAGATAGGAAGACGATCCGCATTCCTTCCTGATCCTGTAGGCCTCTTCTGGCGTCAAGGGACGGTGTATCCTCATAAAACCTCCTACTCGATGATTCCTGGCTCTGTCCCGTTTACGATAGCTTCAAGGAAATATGTAAGCATCCGGGATGTAGTATGCCGTCTGTACATAGGCATCGCATGCGGGGATATCGCATGATCCCAGGCTGTAAGGAAATCAGGAACTATCTCTGGAAGCTCCTCAACAGGACGGCGGACGATCATTGACTCCGCTTCCCTGCTTCTGATCACCTTCGGACCGGCAGCACCGGACGCGGCACGGAAATCAGAGATTATGCCATCCTTGACAATGCAGGCAGCTGAAAGCGACAGCTTGGATATCGCATTGGCTCTCCTCATGCCTATCTTCCTGTAATATGAATATGTGAAATCATGCGGAGGGATTATAACGCTCTTTATGATCTCATCATCAGCAATTGCTGTCTTCTTTGACCCGAGGATGAACTCATCAAGAAGCATTCTGCGTTCCCCATCAAATGACACAAGAACGACCTCTGCATCAAGAAGGATCAGAGGCTGGGGAAGATCACCCTTCGGAGATGCATTCCCGATATTCCCTCCGATTGTAGCTACATTGCGCAGTGCGATAGCACCCATTCCTGACGCAGCCTTCCTAACGTGCCATGGGACTATATCTGAAGCAGCGATCTCAGCCGCAGTAGTCAGCGCCATGATCTCCACCGATCCATCCTCTAGCTTTCTTATGCCTTTCAGCTCCTTAAGCCCTGATATGACCATGACTGGGAATCCCGGATCGGGGGCTATCCCCTGAGCACGTCTGTGCTGCACCATGATATCAGTTCCGCCCGCAAGCGGAACAGCACCCTCAGCCTTTCTCAGAAGCAGTGCTTCCTCAAGTGTCTCTGGTATATAATTCACTGCCATAGATCACCTCCACGCTGGGCAGCAAGCCTGATGCTGTCGACAATCAGATCATATCCTGTGCATCTGCATATATTCCCGCTTATCGCACGGCGGATCGCATCCTCATCGGGATCTGGATTGGATGAAAGAAGGGCATATGCTGCCATTACCATGCCGGGGATGCAGAACCCGCACTGCACTGCTCCGCCATCGCGGAACGCCTCGACTATGCACCGGCCCTTATCCGTATCCCTTATTCCTTCGATCGTATAGATATGGCTGCCTTCACAGGCTCCGACAGGAAGAATGCAGCTTGTGACAAGCTTTCCATCCTTCAGTATTGAACATGCACCGCATTCGCCCTCACCGCATCCTTCCTTCACTCCTGTAAGCTTAAGCTCATCCCTGAGCACATCGATAAGCCTTGTGAGCGGATTTCCGGTAAAGATGACACGGGCATCATTGACAGAGAAAACAATCTTCCTAAGCATTCTCAAGCGCCTCCTCGATATCCTCAGGTGGGATAGGTATCTTAGTAACGGTTATTCCAAGAGCCCGTTCAACGGCATCAGCATATGCAGCATCAGCTCCATTGAATACAAGCTCGCCCATACCCTTTGCACCCTGAGGGCCCCACTGATACGGATTATCCTCCAGGAACCACTCCTGATGCGGGAAATCCATAGAGGTCGGAATAACATAATCAGACATCGATGACTGTTTGAAATATCCCTTCCTGTTCTCCATCTTCTCCATGGAAGCATATCCAAGAGACTGGATCACCCCGCCATTGACCTGGCCATGCACAATCAGCTCGTCGATTGCATGCCCGATATCATGGCAAGTCCAGATACCTGTCGTCCTCACCTCATTCGTAAGCTTGTCGACCTCGACCTCGACACACGCAGCTCCCCAGCCATAGCCAAGATATGCATCGCCGCGGAATGTCGACTGATCCCAGGGATGTCCCTCTGGATGCTGGTACTCCTTCTCAACAGAGAAATCACCTTCGGCCCATCTTTCCTTCATCTCAAGGGCACAGTCCTCAGCGATCTTTCCTACTATCATTGTCGACCTGGAAGCTGCAGTAGGACCTGAGTCTGGTACGAGGGAGGTGTCCGGATTATCATAATCCACATGATCCATATCGAGACCAAGCGCATTTGCGACTATCTTTCTCAGCGCTGTCTGGAATCCCTGCCCCATCTCTGTCGAACCTACCTCTATCCTGACTCTATCACCCGTTTTGACAAGCCTTGCATGGGCTTTAATGATGGCCTGTTCCCCATTCCCGGTGAATGCACCGCCATGATTGTAGAATGACATTCCTATGCCCTTGCCGGAACCGATCGCATACTCCTTCGCTTTACGATAATAGTCAGAGGCATCCGCTATCTTCTTCATCATCTGAGGAAGCTTGACATCCTCTACGATGTGTCCGTTCGTAACTGTCTCTCCGCCTTTCTTGATGAAATATCTTGCCTTGTACTCTGCAGGATCAAACCCGAATTTCCTTGCAATATGGTCAAGATGCATCTCAATAGCAAACAGAGTCTGCGGAGCACCGAAGCCCCGGAACGCATCGGAAGGGAATGTGTTTGTGGCGACACCTACGCCTTTAAGGTACGTAGCGGGGAAATCATAAACGCCATTAGCATGGAACACACCGCGCTGGAGAACGACATAGGAAGCAGAAAGATACGCACCGCAGTTGTAATATATCGTGCCTTCAATGCCAAGTATATTCCCTTCCTTGTCCAGAGCAGTGCGGAACACAGTCTTCGATGGATGGCGCTTTACTGAGTAAAGCATATCCTCTTCTCTGGTGAATATGAGCTTGATCGGCTTCTTTATGATGCTTTCAGCAACAAGAAGAGGCCCTGCAAGCACATCAGGGAAGTGCTCCTTGCCTCCGAATGCACCTCCGGTCGTCGTCTGTCTTATCACTATATCCTCAGGATTGAGTCCCAACAGTCCAGCAATGGATTTCCTGACATAGAATGGACACTGGGCTGAGATATAGATGACGTACTTCTCATCCTCGATAGTTATCAATGCGCCATTGGTCTCAAGATGGACATGCTCCTGGAATCCAGTCTCGATTGTCTCCGTGAATACGGAATCTGCCCTGTCCATGATGCTCTGCATCTTCTCGCCCTTCTCGCAGAAAAGCGAACAGAGGACATTATCCTCACCGGCTATCGGGCCACCTTTCAGGGAAAGAGCATCATCAATCGTAACCGCAGGCTCCTGCTCCGTGTAGTTGATCTTCACCCGCCCTGCAAGGTAATCAAGCATATTCCTGTCAGGACCTACAAGAAGGCCGATGGTCTCACCGACATACCTTACATCACCATCTGCAAAGCATCTCCAGTCCTTTGCAATCATCCAGAGCTCATTCTTCCCGCCTTCAGGTATATCCTTTGCGGAAATGAAGTAATATCCATCAGGAAGCTGGGGCACCGATATGCTGTCTATGGTTCCTCGTGGAATATCCGAACGGATCATCCTGGCATAGAGCATATCAGGGAAGGAATAATCAGAGACATACATCGCCTCTCCCCTCGCCTTGGCCTCTGCATCGACCCTGACAACTTTGTCATCAATGCAATTTATAGGCATACATCCTCCTTCCATTATATTTTTCTTTGCATAATGTGGAATTAGCTTCTGCTATTCCTCTTCCATTTACGATTATATAACAGATTCAGAGAAAGATGCATCAAATTGCAACAAGCTTAAGGTGCAGATATCATTTCTCAAGACGATATCTCCTTGTCTTATCATTTCCATAAGAGGATATCATCTCCAGATCGCACATTCTCTTCAGCAATGTTCTTGTGTGCTGAGGACTCAGCCCTGAATATTCTGCAATCTCTGAAGAGCCTGAATCACCACGCAAGCCAGACCTCATTTTACAGCCTCTGACCTTTCATCAGATCCTGATTCAGTTTTGCGCTTGTTTTACCGCTCGTCGCAGACTGCATGCTATCCATCAGAATATCTGCCGATATCTTACATAGGATTATTCTTTGATAAGCCTATCAGGATTCCTCAGACTGGAAAAGAATATCCAGAATTCAGGCATTGTGGTCTTGATATGGAAAACAGGAAAACATATCCCGGATACATGCAGATCTGATCCACTGATAGATAATGGAAACAACGTTGGAATCATCCTATTTCCTTGCTTTATCCACATGCTGCTGTTACGATTTCAATCATAGGATGAGAGAAAAATGACAAACGACGAAATCTATGACTTCATCGGCGAGCTTGCGATAGCACTGTACTCCAAGAAGATACAGATATCGCTAGGATCCCTGAGAGCAATCATGCTCGATAAGGGAAAGGACTATGTGAACAACCGAGGCATGGCATCTGCTGTGTCTGCAGCGTACAGGAGATGGAAGGAAAAGGATCCGATCATCTACTATGCGATTGCCTATACATACACAGACAAGGAAGGCAATCTTGCCTGGGATAAGCCACAGAACTGATTGCAGGGATCTCCTTGAGATACCGATTCTGGACACACTCGCCTCTTCATTCCTCAATATCGGAGCTGAGGCTGCTGTTCTATCTGGTTCACGCTCTGGCATACTGGATGATCAGGCCTCTGACTGGGATATCTATGTATATTCATCAGCACCAATCGACAGAAAGGCAAGAAAGGATATCTACTCAGCTCTTTCTTTACCATCTGTTGTCGGCATGACGTTTTTTGAGGAGAGCGATGAGGCGGAAGATACCTATGGAAACATCTATGACATAATGTTCAGATCCAAGGAGTGGACTGAATGGCAGGTCGATGATGTATACAGGAAATGCAATGCGCGTATTGGATACACAACATGCATTCTCTATAACATCACTCATTCCAGGATCATCAGCTCCGCTTCAGGATGGTTTGAGAGGATCAAAGAAGAGGTATCAGGCCCATACCCGGAAGAGCTGAGAAGGAACATAATTAGAAAGAATCTTGCTGTCATCGATGGTGATTACAGCTCTCCGTTCATACATCAGCTTGAACTTGCAGCAAAGCGTAGCGATATAGTCAGCCAGAACCACAGAATGTCTTCGATTCTTGCATCGTACTTCGATGTGCTATTCGCATACAATCGAGTCTACCATCCGGGAGAAAAGCGGCTTATTCCATATGCATCGGCGCTGTGCAGATCCATTCCATCCGGTATGGAGGAAGATATCTGCAACGCGGTGAATGCAATCGGAACGGACAGTCTTGTTCCTGCAGCCGCAAAGCTCATAGAGAAGCTTCACATGCTCATAGTCAGCAACCGGGACTGAAACCAGTCCCGGCATCATACGATTGATTGAACCAATCAGATGATCAGTCCTTCTCCTTTCCCTCCAATGCATATGGGAGCATTGCATAGAATTTGGAGCAGATCACGAGATCCTCTACCCTGTTGATCTCATTCGGGGCATGTGCCTGAGCCTCATCTCCTGGGCCGAAGCCGATTGCAGGAATCTTATGCCTTCCCGTTGTGGCGACAAGGTTTGTGGAGAATGTCCACTTATCAACAACAGGATCCTTGCCGAACATCTCCTGATAGTCCCTGATTCCTGCCTGAACAAGCGGGTGATCCTTATTAAGCTTCCATGTCGGGAAATAAAGCTCCTGAGAGTATTTTGTACCGGTCCAGGCAACTTTATCGTAATCAGGCATTTCGACGATTATGTCCTCTGGCTTATCCCCGGTTGCCTTCGATATGTACTCCCTGACCTGATTCATCGCAAGCTCTGCATCCTCTCCCCATGTAAGGCGGCGGTCGCAGTAAAGCATGGCATAATCAGGAACAGCACACTGTGAAGGACCCTTTACATCCATCTGGGAGACCGTGATCGTTCCCTTTCCAAGGAAGTTGTCATCATCAGGCTGAAGATCCTTGTTCAGCTGCTCAATCGCAAGAGCTGCACGAGCGGCTTTATATGCTGCTGATACCCCGCGCTCTGGTGCAGAGCCGTGGCAGGAGATACCGCGGAGGATCACGCGGATTTCCATTCTTCCTCTATGTCCTCTGTAAAGACGGCAGCTTGTAGGCTCAGTGGAGACGATAAGATCGGGCTTGATCTTCTCTTCCTCGATCATGTACTTCCAGCACATTCCGTCACAGTCTTCCTCCATTACAGTGAATGTAAAGAGGATGGTGTACTCACCACCATATCCAAGCTCCTTGAGGATACGGCCTGCAGTAATCATGGAAGCAGCTCCTCCCTTCTGGTCAGAAGCTCCCCTTCCCTTCACTAATCCATCCTCGATAGCACCTGAGAATGGATCGAAATCCCAGTTCTTGAGATTTCCAACCTCGACTGTATCGATATGAGCATCAAAGGCAAGAGTCTTTGGCCCATTGCCAACACGGGCAACAACGGATCCAAGTCCTTCTATCTTTGCCTCATCGAATCCTGCCTCCTCGCAGAGCTTCACGATGAGACGGCATACATCCTCCTCCTTGGAGCTGTAGCTCTTTGTCTTCACAAGCTTTGAGAGATTCTCTGCAGTGTAATCCCTGTACTTCTCAGCAAGTTCTTTGATCCTTTCGGAAACCATATAGCACTCTCCTTATGCTTTTATTCTATCTGTTCTCTCCCAGACACGCTTTGCAACGCACTGAGCCTCTTTATAGATTCTGTCAGCATCGATTGCTGTGAACCTTCTGTTCTCATACAGAAGCTTCCCATCGATTATCGTGCTCTCGACATTGCCTGATGACATGCCCCATACAAAATGCGTAGCGGCATTTGCACTTACCACAGGAGTCGGAGCATTGTATGAAAGTATAGCGATATCAGCTTTATACCCTTTCTCGACCTTGCCCCATCTCGACCCATTATTGAAGACAGACTCGACAAGCCTGTTGCCACGGTTGAGAGCTGCAACGAAATCCGACGGCCAGAACGGACCTCCCTCATCCTTATGCTTGAAGAAAGCAAGCTTGAGTTCCTCAAACATGTCTCCTCCGCAGCCATCGGTGCCGATCACGAGCTTTTTCACATCAGGCACATGATGGTTGTACCCGATATTGTTATTCATATTCGAACGGGCATTATGGGCAAGGAAGCAGCCTCGGTCATTCAGGAGAGAGATTTCCTCAGATGAAAGGTGTACCCCATGCACAAGAAGCGTCTTCTCATCAAGGAGAGAGAATCTATCAAGCCTCTTGATGATATCATCGCCATGGAAATGGTGAGACCACACCTGATCATATTTATCCTCAGCCACATGAAGATGCATTCCACGCCCTGTCGACTTCACTGCATCCGCCATCAGAGCAAGTCCTTCATCAGGGATTGTGAAAGGTGCATGACCTCCTATCATTGCCTCTACAAGGACATTCTCACCCCGGGCCTTCCTTCCATCCACTTCCGATGCAAACCTGACATTCTCTTCATACCCTTCGCGGATCTCATCCATTCCCCGGTTCCTGTCAGTGATCTCAAAGCAGGTTGCGCCACGCACCCCTGCATCCTCCATGCCTTTGGCTATCACTGAAAGGGAATTCCCGATAAACGAAGGAGAAGCATGATGATCGATGCACGTAGTCGTTCCAGCAGCAATCGCATCGAGCGAGCATATAAGTGAGGAATAATATACAGCCTCTTCGTCCAGAGCTCTGTCAAGCCTCCACCACCACTCCTTAAGAACCTGTATGAAGTCAGTCTGCGGACCAGAGGATATAAGCATTCCCCTGGAAAGACCGGAGTAGTAATGATGATGGGCACAGACATTGCCAGGGATCACGATCCGTCCAGTCCCGTCAATCTCCTTAGGTGCGGAAATCCCTGCAGCAGCTCCTTTCCCTGCTGCAGTGATCATCGATCCTTCAATCACGATATCAGCACATTCTGTTATCTCAAACGGGGGCTCCGTCTGCATTATCATTGCATTTCTGATGATTATATCTGCCATTACTCCTCCACAGGTCCCAACAGATATGAATAGGACAGGTAAATCTTCTCGATGATTGCCGCAATCTCCTCAGGAACATCAGCCTCCAGATTGCCATCTCTTCCTATACGCCCTTCCTGAACGCTGCCAGCAAGCCTTATGAGGACAGTATCCCCCTCTGCATAGAATCCGCTTGCATCGCTTTCATCGAAATCCTCACGGAGCGAGAATATCGTGAGCTTATCCCTGTAGGGCCTTCCTGAATGGGGACAGAATGTTGCGCAATTGCCGCATTCATTGCAGTATGCATCAAGATGCACGACCTGGAATGGATCCTCGAAAAGCCCGGTCTCCCTCATATCGATAGCCACATTGGCTCTGTTCGGACAGACTTCAACACACTTCAGACAGAGATAGGAACACTCAACACAGCGGGACGCCTCAGAAAGTGCGAAGAACTCATCTCCATTGACTCCTGGAGGAACAAGATGGCTCTTCTTTGAGATGATATTCAGGAAGAAATTATCCTCTGCCTCTCTCAGCTCAGCCTCTTCCTTCTCCGAAAGCCCATCCTCATCATCATCTTCCTCATCATGATGGTGACCGCAGGTGCATTCTTCTCCATGCTCGTGATGGTGACCGCAGGTACACTCTTCCTCATCGTCATCTTCAGCAGCAAGAGCATCATAGACCGCGTCGATTGCCTTGTCGACCGCAGCGCGTGCAGAAGAGATACAGCGTACGACCGTAGAAGGACCTGTGACGGCATCTCCTATTATGAATATTCCATCATCCTCTGTCGCAGAATCCGCACCAAGATCTTCAAGAACAGTCTTGTCGACCGCTTCGCCGATTGCGTAGATGATATAATCAGCTTTTATGCTCTCTCTCTTTCCGGTATCGACAGGACGTCGGCGCCCGGAAGCATCCTCTTCACCCAACTCCATCACAGCCAGTTCCAGAACTCCATCCTGGAACGATACCGGATTATGGAGGAATTCAAATACAATGCCCTCACCGAGAGCCTCCTCATACTCTTCTGCATCAGCAGGCATCTCCTCCTCAGAGCGTCTATAGACAACGATGACATCCTTCACGCCTGGAATACGCTTCGCCATGCGCGATGCATCCATGGCGGTATTGCCTCCGCCGACTACAACAACATGCTCCCCGATATTGATGCTCTCACCGCTCTTGCATCTTCTGAGGAATGCCACAGCACCTTCCGATGGCCCGTTGCCTGGAAGATCCATGGATTTCTCCTTCTCAGCTCCGATAGCTATGAAGATATACTCAAAGCCCGCCTTCCTGAGATCGCTGACAGTGACAGATTCAGAGAAATGGAAATCAACGCCGCATTCCTTTATGAACTCAACATCATCATCGATAGCCTTCTCTGGGATCCTGAACTCCGGAATAGTGCTTCTGACAACACCTCCTGCACATGAATCTTTTTCATAAAGATATGTATCAAAGCCTGCTCTTGCAAGGAAATAAGCAGCAGCAAGACCTGCAGGTCCGGCTCCTATGACAGCCGCCTTCACATCAGCGGGCTCCTCAGGTTTTTCCCAGATCTCAGATAGAAACTCCGTCCTTCCTTTCTCAGCAGCAAGCCGCTTCACTTCCCTGATTGCGACTGGGCCTTCATAATCCATTCTCGTGCAGTGGTTCTGGCATTGATGGTCACATATCCACCCCGTTATATTCGGAAGAGCATTCTTCAGGTATATCAGGCCAAGAGCCTCTGCCCAGCGTCCTTCTCCTGCAAGAGCGATGTAGTCCGGAATATCCTGATGTATCGGGCAGGCCTCCACACAAGGAGCCACAAAGCAGTCTGTAAGCGGAAGCGGCGTGCCGATCTTAACGCTCTCGCCTCTTGTCTTCGCCCTTCTGAATGTACCCGATTCCTCGGCTCTCTTCTCTGCTGAAACCAATGCAGATGGATTCACAAGATTCTTCGTCCAGCCATCAGAATCCATAAAGGAAATAGCAATCTGGCGCATTCTCGGATAACCGCCAGGACGGAGCATATCACTGGCAAGGGTTATAGGATGGATACCTGCTTCAAAGAGAATGGAAGCATTGAGAACAGATACACCACCAGAGAATGATACAGGAAGCCGTCCATCAAAATGCTCCGCAATCTGCCTCGCTACTTCCAGTGATACAGGGAAAAGAGCTTTGCCGGACATATACTTCTCATTTCCAGGAAGCACACGGCCGTCGCTTATGGACGCAAGAGTATTGGTAAGCTTCACACCAAAGCCCACTCCAGCAGATCCGGCTTTCTTCTCCAGCCGCTCAAGCATAGGGAAAGCATCCTCTTTCTGAAGATCGTGCTCAAAGGATTCACACCTCAGGCCGACATTGGAGTATCCATAGCTATCCAGGATCGAACGGACCTTATCATAGCCAAGAAGCGTTGGATTGAGCTTGACGAATGTATCGATATGCTTCGTCTCGATCATATATGAGCAGATTGCCTCTATCTCATCCGGGGGGCAGCCATGCATTGTGGAAATAGTTGCGGATGATGCAATCTTCTTCGATATAGCATCGAGCTGGGATGCTGCTTTCAGAGCAGGCCCTTCCCAGTCTGTTCCCTCAAAGAGATTATCCTCAAGAGCTGCTGCAGCCTGTGCAATATAATCATCGAAAGAATCCTTATTGCATTCAATCATATTGTCTATGAAGATCTGCATTCTCTCTTCTTTTATGCCTTTCAGATCATATCCGACGGACATATTGAAGAGAAACGAAGGCTCCTCAGGGAACTTTCCGTTCATGCAAGCTTCAATTATATGAAGTATGATCCACGCCTTCAGATACTCATCATATGCCTTTTCCAGCGTGAACTCCGTGGACCACTCCGCATTATAGACCTCATCACGGGCATCGATGCAGGGCTTTGCTATCTCAAGCCTGTCATTTATCTGCACAGTCTTGAGCTCGATGAACCTTGCTCCGGAAAGATAGGAAGCTACAATATTCTGGGCAAGCTGCGTATGAGGACCGGCGGCAGGCCCTAACGGCATTGTGCAGGAAGAGGAGAGAATCTTCATTCTCTTCTTTCCCTTATCCTCATAGAAAAGACTGTTATCGATACCGAATACAGAACCATGGTTCCTGTATTCTCCCGCTATTCTTTCAAGTAGTTCCTGAAAAGGAACAGGCCTCATGCAATCCGCCATAAACACTCCTATCTGATTATGATTCTAAACCACCCCGAACCACTGTCAATAAATTTCGCAACAAAATGCAACAATATTCAATGCATATATGGTACACTCGCCGCAATCAAAACAACAATGATGATAAGACCTAAGATGATCATAAGGGATGAGAGCACGACTCCGATCAGCGACATTATCCATCCCGCTTCACCATATATGCACTCTGCGTCATTCTTTCTATCCTTTGCTCCAATAACAAGACCTATGATTGATAGAACGAGGCTTATGACCTGAGGTGAGACAATGAGGAAGATGAGAGAAAGAATTCCAAGGATGAATGACAAAGATGTTCTCTTCTGTTCTCTTCCAGGTTTTTCAGTGTACGGTTCACGCGTCGAGTACATCCATACCTCCTCCTATATTGTACCATATTTACGGATCCAGATCTGAATGATTATTCCATTGTGCCGTGCAGAATTGGGTTGTAGAATCGGACTATGATAGAGAAAAGAAAGTACAGGATTGCAGAGCTAACTGAAATCAAGACGGATCCTGAAGCCATCATTTCAGGGGCAATGGACGAGGAAATCAGAAACAGGATGATGATAACCATTGAGACTGAAGGGCCTATCCTAGAGCCTCTGCTCTTCAAGAGGGTCATAAACTCGATGTCATTGAAGAAGGTCGGATCGAGAATAGAGCCTGTATTCCGGCGTATTGCATCTTCTTTAAGCTGTACGATGACAACAGAAGATGGAAGCTGCGTATTCCACAATGGCAAGGATGAGAATTTCTTCAGGACTGCAGAGAACAGTGACAGATACTCTTACCAGATTCCTATTTCCGAAGCGGTGAAATGCCTGCAGTACATCATCTCAAAAACAGCGCATTCCATGACAAAGAAAGAACTGGGGAACCGGTTCCGTGATGAGCTTGGATATGAAAGAATGGGATCCCAGGTTGACATTCTGTTCACTAAAGCAGCCTCATCTGCAGAGATTGAGCGCTATGGAAATGGCCGGTACAAGCCGGTGGAATACTGAGATTTCCAATGCATTTCTTTATCTTTCCCGCAGTTCTGGCTTTCTTTTCAGAATAATCCGCTTTTTTCTTTACAATTTTTTAAGTGATTCTATAATTTCCTATAAGGAGACTGCAAATGCTTATCAATCTCAGGAAGAAAAACAAGATAGCGCAGAGCAATGCTGCAAGATGCCGTGAGAAGGGAATAACACTGCCCACATTCGCCCAGATGAAGAATCCGGCGCTTATCCCGGATGATATCAAACAGAAACTCAGCAGCGTGGGGCTCTGGGATGTCAATCCTCTGAACCTCTACCGCATCAACTGGCATAATGAGCCCAAGGAATTCGGCGGTGGATATGGCAAAGTCAACTTCATTGAGATTCCTAGGGAAATCACAGGAACGAAGGCCAGGATCCTGGCTCTTGCCGGAAAGTGGTTCCCATGCGGAGTGCATAAGGTAGGTGCAACATATGCCTGTCTTGCGCCAGCTCTTGTGACAGGGAACTTCGATGCTGTTGAGCAGCAGGCAGTATGGCCGTCAACGGGCAACTACTGCAGAGGAGGCGCATACAACAGCGCGCTTCTCGGATGCAAATCAATAGCGATCCTTCCGGAAGACATGTCCCAGGAGAGATTCAACTGGCTCAAGACTGTCGCGGGGGAGATCATCGCTACACCGGGATGCGAATCAAATGTCAAGGAAATCTTCGACAAGTGCCATGAGCTTGATGAGGAAAGAGGTGCGCATATCGTCATCTTCAATCAGTTCGAGCAGTTCGAGAACTATCTCTGGCACTATGAAGTGACAGGATCTGCAATCCTCGAGGTTCTTAAGGAGCTTGGTGTAAAGAGAGATAATGTCAAAGGCTATGTCTCTTCCACAGGATCCGGAGGAACGCTCGCTGCTGGAGATCACCTCAAGGCAAGATATCCGAATATCAAGATCGGTGCAGGTGAAGCCCTCCAGTGCCCTACTCTTCTCAGAAACGGTTTCGGTGCCCACAGAATCGAAGGTATCGGAGACAAGCATGTTCCATGGATCCATAACGTCCGCAATACCGATATGGTTCTTTCAATCGATGATCAGGACTGCATGGATATCTACAGGCTCTTCAACGAGGAGACAGGAAAGCAGTATCTTTCATCAATCGGTATCAGCGATGGCGATATCGCGAACCTCCAGCTATTCGGAATCTCCGGCATAGGAAACCTTCTTGGGGCTATCAAGATGGCAAAATACTATGAGCTTGAGGAGGACGATGTCGTATTCACCATCCTCACAGACAGCTCCTCGATGTACACATCAAGGCTTGGAGAGCTTACGGATCAGCAGGGTGCATTCACAGAGACTGAAGCCGCGAAGGTCCATGCATCGAGCCTCATGCATCAGGGAATCGATAATGCCCTTGAGCTTGGATACTATGACAGGCTGAGAATCCATAACCTGAAGTATTACACATGGGTTGAACAGCAGGGCAAGACCTACGAAGAGCTCAATAGGCAATGGTATGACAGGAACTACTGGACAGCCCTTCCGAAGATGACAAAGCGCATCGATGAGCTTATCACAGAGTTCAATAAAATGATCACAGGCTGATAGCCTGAAGCATTCAGACAGGCCGCCTACGGGCGGCTTTATATAAGGATTAATACTATGAGATTCCACTATGTCTGCTCAGATTGCGGCAAGATCTTCATGACTGAAGAGCTTATGTATCAATGTCCGGAATGCAGCAGCAAGAATGATGGCACTTCATTTCCAAGAGGCAATCTTATCGTTGAGCTTGAGGATGAGGTACTTGAGAAAGCAAAGAACAAGGAGCATGTGACTGCCGATGATTTCTATCCCTACCCTTCAGAGGATAAGGAAATATTCCCGATTGGCATAACCCCGCTGATGAGACCTGAAAGAATAGCGGAAAGACTATCGCTGCCTAATCTGCGTTTCAAGCTTGACAGCCAGCTTATCTCCGGATCCTTCAAGGACAGGGCAAGCTATGAGGTAGCATTGCAGGCAAAAGCCCTTGGAGAGAAGAAGATCGTGCTTGCATCAACAGGGAATGCAGGAGCTGCGATGTCAGCAGTCGGAGCTGCTATGGGCCTGGATATCATACTGTTCGTTCCAGCAACGGCCCCGATCAACAAGCTTATGCAGTCGGTACTGTATGGAGCGCATGTCGTTCCGGTGAAAGGCAGCTATGATGACGCCTTTGCTCTTTCAATCGAGTACACAAAGCTCTTCGGAGGAATCAACAGGAATACGGCTTACAACCCTATGACCATCGAAGGCAAGAAATCAATATCCATTGAGCTCTTTGAGCAGATGGGCCGGACCGTTCCCGATGCTGTATACGTACCAGTTGGAGACGGATGCATAATCGCAGGAGTGGCAAAGGGATTCAGGGATCTGAAGAAAGCCGGTCTTATTGACAGAATGCCTTGCATCATTGCTGCGCAGTCTGAGTCCTCTGATGCTATATCAAGGGCAATACTGAATGATGACTTCTCCCCTGTAACCGCAACAACACGGGCAGATTCAATATCCGTGGATCTTCCTGCCAATGGAAGGATGGCTGCTTCATATGTGAAGGAAACAGGGGGATGGGCCGTTACGGTAAGCGATGAGCGGATACTTGAAAGCCAGCTTGAACTGACAAGGGAAAGCGGAGTGCTTGCCGAACCGGCTGCAGCAACAGCATTCGCAGCTCTTGAGAAGGACAGGGATCACCTTGTCAGTGAATTTGGCGAAAACGCATCCGTTGTTGTACTTCTTACAGGCACAGGCTTCAAGGATATGAAGGTATTCGACAATAGGATAAGCCTCCCCGAGCCTATTGAGAACTCGGTAGAGGCTGTGAAGAAGCTGAGGTTCTGATTACTCAGCAGCCACTGTAAAGCTTCCGGTCCATACATCGCCGTCCCTGTCTTCAATAGAAGCGGAGAGCGTGTATGTGCCGGGCTCAGTCGCTACGACACGCAGCCCGTTCATTGTAAGGGTACGTCCTGCTGCAATGAATCTCACATGCCCTTCTCCGTTGAGAACAGTCAATCCCGGATCTTCTGACACAACGCTGATTTCCGCATTGCGTATATCCTCTGTACCGCTGTTCGCGATATCGAAGGAGAGATCGACCTGAGTAGCCACAGGAAGAGCTTCTGGATCATAATGCCTTGAAGAGAGGTTCTGGAAATCGACCTTCTTCCAGAGTGCGGTGAAGGAAGCTCCATTGCCCTCCAGCTCATAGCTGGTATCATCAGGAGCAATATACTCTCCCGTGGTCTTATCAACCCAGCCAGTGAACACATAGCTCTCATCGGGAGCTGCCAGCTGCGGAACATCGATGCTCTCACCAGGCACTGTTCCATCGACTGTGGTTTCAGCACCTGTCACTGAGTCAGAGAATGCGACAGCCGTCTTCCAGACTGCATAATATGTCTGATTCGTATATGGAGCAGCAATGACTTCTCCAGGCTGGTACGTCACTTCATCCGGAGTAATTCCCCAGCCTACAAGCACGCCAGATGCTGAGGTATCCGCGCCTATATCCTCTGATGTAGGAAGCGTTATCTCACTTCCCGGTGTCACTGAAATGCTTCTTCTGAAGCTATAGCTGAAATTCTCCCCTGACGCAGACCAGTCATATGTCACGGATGGAGAATAATACGGGCTGTTCTCATACAGCCATGCAGCATCTTCTGCGCGCTTTCCCTCATCCTCTTTGAGAATAGCGGAAAGCAGTGCATCGGACTGCTCCCGTGTAATGGAATAATCAGATACGCCAAGCATATCTGAATAGGCCTCTCTGGCCTTCCTTATATTTCCTGCCTTCAGAGCCTTCTCATAGCTTCTCTGAGCTTTCTGGTAATCCTTGCTGATCATATCCTGCAGATTGCTATAGAGATCCATAGCAGCCGCAGCATCTCCATCATCGACAGCATTGGAGAAAAGCTGATACATCTCAGAAGCATCTGCCGCAGCTACAATCGAAAGAGATACAGCGAGCACAGCAAACAGACTTATGATTCTTTTCATTTCCTTACCTCCACACCGTCTAATTTACAATATTGCCTGTGAAATGTGCAGGTTGCTTATGTGTAGAATATTTGATGATTTGGAATATATATTCAGAAAAACAGGGAAAACCCATGGCATGTGCCAGGGATCAGACATCACTGGCGGATGAATGTTTCTGTAATCGTCAATGACCCATAGCCTTTTTCAGTATACAAGACGGACAGCGTGTTCCCATTATCTCCCAGTATGAACTGGAAGGATTTCCTGCGCCCTCCGCCATAGTAAAGCTCCAGATAGTACAGATCGCTTTGGACGTATTCATCTTCTACTCCGCAGTTATAGCGGAGATCATCCCGGACAGATACTTCACGGCTTCCTATCCACCCACGTATATCACCGGAGGAAATATACAATCTGTCAAATTCCTTCTCAGAAGACTCCCAGTCACCAATCAGCCATGAAGGAACATATTCGAGATGATCATTATATGAACGGAAAGCGCATGATGACAAAAGGATCAGCATTGCAGAAACAGCTATGAATATACATTTTCTCCTCATGGAAAACTCCTTTCTTAAAGGATATTATGGAAAAAGGATTAAAGCAAATTATACAGAGGACTTTGCATGAGAAGGACTATCGTCATATCGATTCTTGTATTTGCGATGCTAGCGCTCTCTTCATGTATCACAGAAGAAACAGAGAGCTCGCATCCAATAGATGGCGTGATAGTATCAATCACGAAGAATGGCAATGCGATTACCGATATAACCATGGAGGAAGCTGTGAGAAACGGCTTTGACTATGGAGATATCGTGGCAATAACAGCAGAGAACTACACAGCAGATGCTCCAATAGGCACAGCCTTCAGCGATGTTGATACAGGAGAGACGATTGTATTGATGGGAGATGGAGGCGTTGTGCTTGCTATCAATTACCAGAGCTTTGCTGAGAAATCAAAGCTGGCAGAAGGAACTGCCATAACACTGACAATGAAGGAAAAAGCCGGGTACCTTGATGAGTTCAACCTCAGGAATCTTATCCGGTCAGATAGCAGAGAGGAATTCTTTTCCGATGAGATATTCGCCAACTTCAGGGATGTCACTGCAGCAGGAATTGCTCCGGGAAGGCTTTACAGAAGCTGCTCTCCCATAAACGGGGATGCCAGGGCTCCTTATGCTGAAACTCTTATGGAAGATGCGGGGATAAAGACAATAATCAATCTTGCAGACAGCCTGGAAAGCGCATCCGGGGAGATGGAGAATGTACCATACTATAAGGAGATATCCGACAGCGGGAATGCGATCTTCCTGGATATGACAGCGGATTTCTTCACAGAGGATTCCCAGAAAAAGACTGCAGAGGCAATACGCTTCATGATCTCGCACGATGCTCCATACCTGATACACTGCATCGAAGGCCAGAACAGAGCAGGACTCATGTGCGCTTTCATTGAAGCCCTGTGCGGCATGAATATCGATGATATCGTCTCTGACTACATGGAAAGCTTCACAAATTACTATGGTGTCCAGGCTGGCACGAAACAGTATGAGAGCATATCGAAGACTGTCACGGACTTCTTCCAGACAATGAATGGCAGGCCATTTCCATGGAATGCAGTCGGAAAAGCCGCAGAGATA
The DNA here is from genome assembly GCA_944389065.1 of uncultured Spirochaetaceae bacterium. Taxonomy (GTDB): domain Bacteria; phylum Spirochaetota; class Spirochaetia; order Sphaerochaetales; family Sphaerochaetaceae; genus Ornithospirochaeta. The sequence continues at coordinate 49,561 of CALXKZ010000008.1, read as the reverse complement.
TATGCAATCAACACACTGGGCCTTACAGAGGATGAAATCGTGCTTCTCAGAGCAAAACTTTCCAAGTAATGCACACTTATGGCTGATACAGTTGTATGATGTGTAGATAATGGAGGATGATTATGGATTTCCCGGAAAAGAAGCTTGGCTTCGGACTGATGAGACTGCCGAAGAAGGATGATAGGATACTTCTTGATGAAACGATTGAGCTGGTAGATGAGTTCATGGCATCAGGCTTTACATATTTCGACACTGCATATGTGTACGCCGGATCTGAAGAGATCATGAAAAAGGCGATAACAGAGCGCTATCCACGTGACAGATTCACCGCTGCAAGCAAGATGGCGCCGTGGAAGCTCTCGTCATCATTCTCGGCTCTCGATATGTTCAATGAAAGCCTGGAAAGGACTGGACTGGAGTATTTTGATTATTACCTTCTCCACAACCTTCAGGATACTCATCTTGCACAGTGCGGAAAATATGGCTGCTGGGATGTGGTGCACGAACTCAAAGCTGAAGGGAAGATAAGGCATCTTGGCTTCTCATTCCATGGAGATCCACCTCTTTTAAGGAGGATACTGGAAGAGCACGATGAAGTTGAGTTCATCCAGCTGCAGGTCAATTACCTTGATATGGACAGCCCTTTTGTCAGAGCTGATGAGAATCTCAGGATCGCAAAGGAGTTCGGAAAGCCTGTTATAGTTATGGAACCGGTCAAAGGAGGACTTCTATCATCGGTAAGCAGCACCCTTCTTCCTCCCGGAGTTTCCGCGCCGGATCTTGCACTGCGCTATGCTGCATCGCTTGACGGGGTGAAGGTTGTTCTTTCTGGAATGAGCAATCTTGAGCAGGTGAAGGAGAATATAAAGACCTTCTCTTCAGCACAAGTTCTTACAGATGAAGATATGAAGGCAATCGAGGCTATCAGGAAGTTCTACAGAGAAGGCAGTATGATCCAGTGCACAGCATGCCGCTACTGTACATCAGGCTGTCCGAAGCACATCGACATCCCTCTGGTATTCAGGGCAGTCAATGATCTCCGGGCAATAGGAGAACACGGAAGACCGAGGAATTACTATCTGGATCTTGTCGAGGCTGGAAGGATCGGCAGAGCGTCAGAGTGCATAAAATGCAGGAAATGCGAAGCCGCATGCCCGCAGCATCTTCCCATCACAGATCTTCTGAAAGAATGCTCGGCAATCCTTGATGATGGGGCAAAAGCCTGATCAGGCACGGGGCTCCCAGGACATAAGCGCTGGGAGCTTTCCTCCGCAATTTCCATCAATGCGGTTTTCCATTCAGGTGCATAAGCCCGTGATAGCTCTGAGAAAGCACAAGGCTCTATCATATGAAATCAAGTATCCTCATGGACTGAAAATGACTGAATCTGACACAGAATAAGTCCGTATATATGAATTTATAACGCAGGATTTGTTTTTGCTCTTTACTCAAATCTGTCTGATATGATGGAATAATCTTGAAAACGATAAAGGAGTGTTTCATGAAAAGGAAAAATCTTATCCTGGCATTGATTGCTATGATCATAATGCTCGCAGCCTGCAACGGCAATACCCCAGGTCCAGCAGATCCAGAGACCAAACCTCTTGATAAAGTACCCGCAGACCTCTATGGAGAATACAGATTGGATGATGTCACACTCGTACTCGGTGAGATGTCAATCAAGATGAATGAAACAGAGCTTGCTAAGGCTTCCGGTGTTGTCGAATACGTCAACGGCGTCCTTGCAGAAAGAAATAGCGCTCTTGCAGGCCTCACCATCAAGGAAGACACTGTTTCCTATGAAACTGATGACAGCTCGATCGTGATCAGCTTCGGCGGTCTTGAAAGCGATGAAGGATATGAGCCTGGAACAGGAACTCTGACATTCGAAAAGGATGCAGAAGGCTTCCACTACACCTTTGCAGCAGAGACAGTTCTCAATGACTACAGAGTCGCTGATGCATTCCACTATGATATCCCATCTGAAGATGCTCCTATCCCTCCGGAAGAGCCAGAGGAACCGGTTGAATCCGAATTCACCGAAGTCCAGGAGGCCTTGTATGGAACATACAAATACGATACTGTCATCACAATTGCAGAAGGCTCAATAATTGTCGATGGTGTTGAAGTCACTGCTCCAGCAGGTGTTGCTGAGTATGTGAACAAGACTCTCGGAGGTGGACTTACTGGCCTTACAATCGATGAGGAGAGTGTGGCATATATCTATACAGCAGATTCTGCCATCATAACATTCGGTGGACTTGAGAGTGATGAAAGCTATGCTCCAGGAACAGGATCCATGAATTTCAAGAAAGCAGGCGATACATTCTATTACAAATTCGAGGCCCAGACGGTCATCAATGAGACCAGAGTATCTGATACGTTCAGCGTAGCATACGGACCTGAGTCGCAGTCCTGATAGCAGCAAAGATCACACATAAGGGCCTCTGGATCTGAGGCCCTTTCTCATACATTGACATTCGGCAGTGCATTTCTCCACAAGTACAACAATCCAAAGAACTGCAGTGCGGGTATCTCTCAGTCAAGCTCAAGTGAGCCTGTATATAATCTGTAATATGTTCCCTTCAATGCCAGAAGCTGCTCATGGGTTCCCCGTTCTATTATGCGGCCATGATCGAGAACCATTATGGCATCGGAATTACGTACAGTCGAAAGCCTGTGGGCAATCACGAATACAGTACGGTTGGCCATAAGCTTATCCATTCCGCTCTGCACGAGTGCTTCGGTGTGGGTATCGATACTGCTTGTCGCCTCATCCATGACAAGGACAGGAGGATCAGCAATGGCTGCTCTTGCAATTGAAAGAAGCTGCCGCTGTCCCTGGGAAAGGCTTTCTCCATTGTTCGTGATCATCGTGTCGTAGCCATCTGGCATCATCATTATGAAATCATGGGCATTGGCAAGCTTTGCAGCTGCTATGACTTCCTCATCGGTCGCATCGAGCTTTCCGAATTTTATGTTCTCCTTTATCGTCCCTGTGAAAAGATTGGTATCCTGCAGTATCATTCCAAGCGAATGACGCAGATCGTCCTTCTTTATCTTGTTGATGTTGATTCCATCGAATCTGATCTTTCCATCCTGTATATCATAGAAACGGTTGAGAAGGTTGGTGATCGTAGTCTTCCCTGCTCCTGTCGATCCAACGAACGCAATCTTCTGCCCTGGTCTTGCATAGAGCGATATATCATGGAGGACCATCTTGTCAGCAACATAGCCGAAATCAACATCCTGCATCACTATATCCCCTTCAAGAGGCGTATATGTCACTGGACTGCCATCCTGATGAGGATGCCTCCATGCCCACATTCCAGTACGCTTGTCACTCTCAGTCACATTGCCATCCTCGTCCTTCACAGCATTCACCAGAGTGACATAGCCATTATCTGTCTCGCTCTTCTCATCCATCAGCTCGAATATCCTCTCAGCACCAGCCAGAGCAAGAAGCACGACATTCATCTGCTGGGATATCTGATTGACATTATTGGAAAAAGATCTGGAAAGCTGCAGAAAAGCCGCAAGAGCTCCGACAGTATACCCTGCGGCACGGCCACCGGAGAGTATAACAATCACAGCACCTGCAATTACTACAGCGACATACTGCAGATTTCCCAGGTTCATTGTCACAGGCCCCATGATATTAGCAAGCGTATTTGCCTTTGTCATGGACTTTCTCAGTCTGCCGTTGATAGTGCAGAACTCATCTATAGATGCCTCTTCATGGCAGAATACCTTGATCACGCGCTGTCCGTTCATCATCTCCTCGATGTAGCCATTGACATCACCGAGAACAGACTGCTGCAGTCCGAACTGCTTCTGGGATCTCCTGCTTATGGACTTCGTAACAGCCATTGTGATGAATGCAAATGCCAGAACCACGAAAGTAAGAGGTATGCTATTAAGAACCATTGTAATGAATACCATGGCAAGGGTGATGATAGCCTGCATCAGCTGTACAAGCGAATGCGAGATCAGCTGATTGAGTGTATCGGTATCATTGGAGAACCTGGACATTATCATGCCATGCGCATTCTGGTCAAAATAGGAGATAGGGAGAGACTCAAGCTTACGGAACATCTTGTCTCTGATGTCATAGAGCGTATCCTGGCTAAGCGTCACCATCGTCCTAGAAAGCACATAATTGAATACCACGGAAACAGACACGATCAATCCGAATCGAAGGAGAGCCATGATGACAGGTTCCCAGTCAGGATTCTCCACTCCGATTATAGGGATGACATAGTCATCGATGAATGCCCCGAGGAATGCTGAGGAATATACAATGGAGAATGCTGATATGATTATGCAGAAAACTATGAAGGCGAATCTGCGCTTATGCTCTCCGAAGACGATGGAGACAACACGCTTGAATGTCTTTACAGGATCTTTGGCAGTTGTCCTTCCGCCGGACATTCTTGGCATTCTAGGCATTATCCTCACCTCCTCTTGTCTGCGTCTGATACAGATCACGATAAGCCTCATTGCGCGAAAGAAGCTCTTCATGCGTGCCCGAATCTGCAATGCGGCCATTATCCATCATTATGATGAGATCCGCATCCATCACAGATGAAAGGCGCTGGCTGATGATTATCTTCGTCAGCCCTTTGACATCTTCCCTCAATGCTTTCCTGATTGAAGCATCGGTGGCTGTATCCACAGCTGATGTGGAGTCATCCATTATAAGTATCTTCGGCCTCTTCAGAAGCGCCCTTGCTATGCACAGTCTCTGCCGCTGTCCGCCGGAGAAGTTCGTTCCTCCCTGCTCCACCCTGCCAGATAAGCCTTCCGCATCAGGTGTTATGAATGAAGAGACAGCAGATACATCCATCGCCCACTTTATATCCTCAGGCGTTGCATCAGGATTTCCCCACCGCAGATTGCTCTCTACAGTACCGGAGAAAAGAGTGTTCTTCTGAAGTACGACCGAAACCTGTTCCCTGAGATGCTTAAGATTGTATTCCCTCACATCATGGCCACCGACCTCAACAGATCCTGAGGAGACATCATAGAGCCGGGCTATCAATGATATGAGCGTTGTCTTTCCGGATCCAGTTGTCCCGAGTATTCCGACCATGTCACCGCTCTTGATTGAGAAATCGATATCTGAAAGCACCGTCGAATCCTTTCCATAACCGAAGGAGACATGGGAAAACCTAACAGAACCATCAGAGACTTCTGACAGGCCATTCTCATTCACATCCATAGACGGCTCTGTTGAAAGAACCTCTGCAATACGCTGCATCGATGCCCGGGAGACTGCAAGCATGACTATCACCATGCCAGTCATCACAAGAGAAGAGAGAATCTGCCCGGTATATGTATATATGGACATCAGCTCGCCAGTCTCCATATTACCGATGTTTATCAGCTTTGCACCGATGTATGAAAGGACGATCATGACAACATATGTGACTGACATCATCACCGGTCCCATTAATGCCATTATCTTCTGTCCGATAGTGAAGTTCCGCTTTATGATCTCGCTCGCCTCATCGAATCTCTCTATCTCCGACTCCTCTCTGACATATGCCTTCACAGTCCGGATTCCATTGAGGTTCTCCTGCACTACGCGATTGAATACATCATATCCCTTGAATGCATTCGTAAAGGCTTCATGGGATTTCGTGAAAAGTATAGCGATAGCAACAATGACAACTGGAATGGCAATAGCGAATACAAGGGACAGTGAACCACCATTATGATAGACCATGATGATCGCGAATATGAACATTATGGGAGATCTGACGCAGATACGTATAAGCATCTGGAAAGACTGCTGCACATTCTGGACATCGGTTGTCATTCTTGTGATGAGGGATGGAGTCGAGAACTTATCGACATCAGCGAATGAGAAGCCCATGATCTTCCTGTATTCATCTTCCCTTATGTTCGACGCGAATCCTGCTGAGGCCTTTGAAGCGCTCCATGCACCCAGCATTCCGAATGAGAGGGAAAGCATAGCAGCGAAGACCAGCATAATGCTTACGCGCACGATGTAATCCATATCGTTATAGGCAACACCATTGTCGATGATAAGTGCCATAAGCGTAGGGATAAGCACCTCCATCGCGACTTCTCCGATCATGAAAAGCGGAGTGATGAATGCATACTTCTTATATTCTCTTACCCGTTTGAGCAATATTCCTATCATCTTTCCTCCTGCTCCGGCAGAACCTTCTGGACAAGACTGGCTTCAATTACTGTATAAATGATTATCATGGATCTGAATAGCTTGAAGAACGCAATCATTCAGACCAATAGCCTGCTATAGATAAGCTAACTGACTAATCGGATGATAGTTCCCGTGTCAGACATGGTCAATCAGCTCCATTCAAAATACATATTTCAGATAATCTTATCGAATGCAACCCGCTCCGATCCATCATGGATCCATATGATTCCGCACTTTCTGAATCCCTCACGCTCAAGAGCCATCTGCATAGGAGCGTTATCCTGATGGGTATCGACACGGATGTAACCACAGCGGGCAGAGGCAAAAGCGACTGCATCGTGGAGGAAGCTGCCTTTATATGAAGAAGATCTTGCTATACGATGGATCACCCCATAGGGCCTGTCACTGGACCAGGAACCACGGATCACATGATAAGTCGGATCATCCATGACAGCAAAGAAGAATGCGCCAAGTACCGTACCATCTTCCACAGCCTTGTAAAGGTATCCAGAAGCTATATCATCAGCGATAAGGGATTCTGAAGGATATCCCCCAGTCCACTGCCTGAGATTCCCGCTCTTCCGCATGAAAGATCTTCCTTCATCGTATATCGCCATTATCCTATCAATATCTCTATCTTCAGCTTTCAGGATTTCCATAGCCACATGATATAAAGAACTCCCCTGACTGAACAGGGGAGCAGATGGGTGCTTTTCAGCAACAGTTGTTATTTATCGTCATTATTCTTCTTTGTGATCTTGTTGAGAATAACAAGAGCTACAAAGAGAATTCCGAGGGCACCTGCAAGAAGGCCCCAGCTTGAGAATGCTACTACGAAAACATTAGGTACATCCATATTGAAACCTCCTTAACCGAATATTGGGATAAGCTCTGACATCAGAAGTCCACCAGCAAGAACGGATGCGATCTGACCGGAGACGTTTGCGCCAAGAGCGAATGGAAGCAGATGGTTCTGCTTATCAGCCTCGATACCCACCTTCTGTACAACACGCGATGACATCGGGAATGCAGAGATTCCTGCTCCTCCGATAAGCGGATTGATCTTCTTGTCCTTTGGAAGGAAGATGTTGACTATCTTGAGGAATATGACACCACAGGCTGTGTCGAAGATGAATGCGACAAGGCCGAATGCCATGATCATAAGAGTTGCGCCCTGAAGAAGATCCGGACCTGACATCATCGGTGAGATTGCAAGACCAAGAAGCAGTGTGATAAGCGGTGAAAGCATATCCTGAGCTGCGCGTGAAAGGAGGTCAAGCACTCCGCACTCGCGAAGAAGGTTTCCGAACATGAGCATACCGACAAGAGCAGCTGAATCCGGGGCAAGGATACCGCAGACGATTGTTGTGACAATCGGGAAAATGATCCTTGTTGTCTTTGATACAGACGCTGCTGTGTAGTGCATCCTGATAGCTCTTTCCTTCTTTGTTGTCGTTGCCTTAAGGACAACCGGCTGGATCATTGGCACGAGAGCCATATAGCAGTACGCTACAACAAGGATTGCAGCAACATAGTTGGAATTGAGGCGCTGTGAGACAAGGATGGCTGTCGGGCCATCTGCAGCTCCGATGATTCCGATTGATGCTGCATCATTGAGCGGGAAGCCCATAAGCGATGCGATGATCATTGAGATGAAAATACCGCCCTGTCCGGCAGCTCCGATGAAGATCAGCCATGGCTTTGAGATGAGTGGACCAAAGTCTATCATCGCTCCGATTCCGATGAACAGAAGAAGCGGGAATGCCTCTGCGCTCTCGATACCAACACTGTAAAGCCACTGGAGAATAGCATGCTCCTCGAGCATAACAGACCCAGGGAGGTTGACGAGAATCGCACCGAAGCCCATTGGCAGAAGAAGCGTCGGCTCCATCTCCTTGCGGATTGCAAGGTAGATCAGGATCATTCCGACGACGATCATAATAAGGTTATATACCAAGTCGGTGTTCATACTGTGGATTTTAACTGTATCTTTTATATTTTGTCACTACCAGAAGCTTTAACCTAACGAAACAAAGGAAAACGAACACATTGTAGCATCAATTGCTATACAGCTGTCCGATAGTGTGAAAATGCTATCCTCTTCTGGTTTTCCAGATCATGAGCAGCACCATTATCATGACCGGAGCTCCTATTGATGCGAATCCTGCGGGGACACCGATGCTGTCTGCCGCATGGCCTATGATCACAGGCATTATGATCGCCCCGATCGATGCTGTTCCAATGCATATTCCGGTTGCAGATGTCGAGCTGTTATATGATTTATCCATAGTTGAGAGCGTCGTCGGATATATTCCGCTCATTGAAAGCCCCGCACCAAGCACTGCTATGACCTTCAGGACAGTATTCACAGGGGATATCAACAAGGCAAAGAAGAACAGCAGCATTGTCCCAAGCAGAAGTATCAGGCGGCTTTTATTCACTTTTCCTGCAATGACTGCACAGACAAGACGACCCAGAAGCATCATTATCCACAAAAGCGACTGCATTGCAGTTGAGAATGCCGGACTGTATCCCAGAGAACCGAAATATGTCACAAGCCAGCCCATCATCGAAGCCTCACAGCAGAGATAGAAGAACATGATGAATGTATTGATCCAGAATGTGAAAGTCGAAGGGACCGCAGACTCACCTTTCACCCTTGCCGCCCTGTGGCTTGAAAGCTTTGATGCCGCGATCAGGATAAGTGCTATGGCCATCACCGCAACAATCACAATCGGCTCAGTCCTCCATCCGGCAGGCATGAAAGCAATGACCATGAACGGGGAAAGGAATGCACCTATGGCGAATACAGCATGAAGCAGATTTAGGCCCGCAGCTTTGTTGCCTGCATTCTCTCCAACCACGACATTCGTTATATTGGACATCGTTCCACGCCCGATTCCGGTAAGGAGGAATGCAGGAAGAAGTATCATAGGATTCCCAGTCAGCGTGATTGTTATAAGGCCTATGGCCGCAAAGGATCCGAGGAGCACCGTATTCAGCTTTCTTCCGATTGCATATGGGAGCACACCTGAAGCGAATACCGCGATTAAATTGCCAAGCTGATGGGCAGACAGCAGCGAGCCGCGCACAGTCTGGGAAAGCCCGTATTCATCCCCGAGGGATGGGAGTATGGCCCCCAGCACGGTACTCATCATTCCGAAAACAAAGAAAATGAAGTAAATCCTGACAAGGAGGGAGATATTCTCCTTCTTGACATCAAGCAGATTCGCGATACTGAACATCACTGCCCCCTAGAGGGCAGATGATGTCACAAAGCAGTAAGCTATTCAAGCTCAGAAGCGAGCTTTATACCCCATATGCTCCTCAGGCTATCCATGATGCGCATGACACGCAGAGTCTCATTCCATGGCATCGATTCTGGTTCAAGAGCACCATTTGCAATGCAATCAGCGGCTTCCTTGAGCTCATATTCATAGCCATTGATCTCATGGGTGATAGGAATCGTCTCCAGAAGCTCTGGATTGCGGTCTCCTGAATATATCCTTATTTCCTCGGGATTATTGACATTCTTCACCTCGATGACTCCCTCGGTTCCATAGATTATGCCACGCCTATCCGTCACAGTCTGCGAATCAGAGTAGACAGAAGCTGCGACGCCGGATGAGAAGACAAGCGAGAAGGATGAACGGACATCCACACCCCCTTCTTCAACAGCAAGCCCTGTCAGGCTCTTTATGGAATCATTTCCAGCTGCCATCAATGCGAAGTTCAAAGGGTATATGCCAACATCAAGGAGCGCACCTCCTGCAAGATGCGGGTCACGTATTCTTTCCTTGTGGAATATCTTGTATCCAAGATTGGCGGAAATAGAGACAACCTTTCCGATCCTTCCTGAGGCGATTATCCCGTCAATCATACGGCGCGATGGCATATATCTTGTCCAGATAGCTTCTCCAGCGAAGAGCTTTTCTGCCTTTGCTAGCTCGAATACTTCCATAGCTTCCTTCTCATTGACAGTGAAGGCCTTCTCTGACAGAACATTCTTTCCATTTGAAAGAGCATCAAGCATCTGCTGCTTATGATGGCTGTGCGGAGTTGCGATATAGATAAGATCCACATCAGGATCCTCATACAGCTCTTCATACGAACCATAAGCCTTCTGTATATCAAAGCGGGAAGCGAACTCCACTGCTTTCTCCCTATCCCTGCTTGCACACGCTGTGATCTTCAGTGTATCAGGCATCCTCACCATAGTCCCGGCAAGCGTTCCTGCTATGTTGCCGCATCCAAGAATTCCAATTCTGAGCATTATGTGTTTTCTCCTTCTCTTATTATAGCCGTTTTCCTCCAGAGTAAGTACAATATAGGCGGAGGAAATCATGTTTTTGGGTTTACTTGCTTTTGCCTTCATAGTTCTCATCATCGTGCTGTGGATCATGCTCGCAGTGAAAGTCGCGAACATCGCAAAGGAAAGAGGAGAGAGCTTTGCGCTCTACCTTCTCAGCGGAATCTGTCTGTCCCCTGCTACATCCGCACTTGTCCTGAATCTTGTTTCCAGCAGGAATGAAAGCAGCATGAAGCAGCAGATCGATGTGATCTCACAGAACATGTATGCTGCGGCAGAGACACTCAAGCGCATTGAGGCAAAGCTTGGAGAGAAAGAAACCGGAACTGACGGAAAAACCGACCAGTGAACCAGCACATGTCTGATTCATCCTGCTGATAAAAATGCCTATGCTCCGCAAAGACAAAGGGCCACTGCTTTTTGACAACAGATATCTAAGAGCGCTCATCATACCGCTTCTGATTGAAACGCTTCTCAGCGTGACTATCGGTATGATGGATACGATCATGGTTGCAAGAGTCGGCGAACACGCTGTCTCAGGCGTATCACTGATAGACAGCATCGCAAACCTCCTCATATTCCTCTTTTCCGCATTCGCAACAGGAGGGGCTGTAATAGCATCACAGTACCTTGGCAGAAAAGATGACAGGAACGCATGCTACTCAGCAAAGCAGCTGATGTATCTTTCCCTCGCATTCTCGCTTGCAGTATCCGTTCTGATGCTTTTTCTCCGGCAGCAGGTGCTTGGAGTCATCTATGGGCATATTGAATCCAGTGTCATGGATGCGGCGCTCTCCTACTTCACACCTATTCTGATATCTTTTCCATTCCTGGCGGTCCTCAACAGCTGCAATGCCCTCTTCAGATCCATGGGTAAAAGCAGGATCACGATGATAGTAGCCATCATAATGAACCTGATAAATGTATCAGGCAATGCGATCTTCATTTATGTATTCGATATGGAAACATTCGGAGCGGGGCTTGCATCTCTCCTGTCCAGAATGATTGCCTGCTTCTACATGGTGTACAAGGTCACAAGACCTGAAGAGCAGATACATGTCGCGGATCCTCTCAGGTTTGAACTCGATATCCCCATGATCAGAAGAATCCTGAAGATAGCACTGCCATCGGGAATAGAGAACAGCGTATTCCACATCGGCAAGATTCTCGTAAGCTCAACTGTCGCTTCATTCGGAACAGCTTCCATTGCCGCGAACGCTGTATTCAATGCCCTGTCGACATTTGCCAATATCCCCGGATCTGCAATCGGAATGGCCTCCGTGACCGTCATTGGCCAATGCTGCGGAGCACGTGAATATGACCAGGCTTCGTACTATGGCAAGAAGCTCCTCGGACTCACATTCCTTATGATGGGAGCAACATGCTTCATCATCTACATGCTTACCCCTGAACTTGCAAAGCTCTACAATCTTTCGGACACAGCATATAATCTTGCAGTGGAGACAATACAGCTCAACATGATCCAGTCCGTCTTCTTCTGGCCTCCGGCATTCACAATACCGAATTTTCTGAGAGCTGCTGGGGATGCGAAATTCACAATGCTTGTCTCTATTGCTTCCATGTGGATATTCCGCGTTGTGCTATCAGTTATACTAGGTGTTTATTTCGGACTGGGATTCCTTGGCGTATGCTGGGGTATGTTCATAGACTGGTACTGCCGGGGGATTCTGTTCACTGTCAGGTTCATGAATGGAAAATGGAAGACAAAGACTGTTGTCTGATCATAGATAATGAAGGTGAATCCATTTTGATTCAGACAATCACAGAATCATTGCAGAACTTATGGCAAACGAAATCCGTAAAATAACACAATGAAGCTCTCTGAAAAATAGCAAGCTTCGGAGATATGCATCCGAAGCTTATTTAATCTCACACCATGTTCTCTGTGGCCTTCCAGAGCTTTTCGAGATTATAGAATTCCCTGAGCTCCTGGCTCATCAGGTGTATTACGATATCACCGCAGTCAATAAGCTCCCAGCCATCAGTTCCAGGCGACTTGTGTCTGTTATTGACTTCAAGCCCGAGATCCTTGATCTCTCCCCAGAGCTGATGCACAACACCCCTGAGATGACCGACAGATGAGACTGTGGCAATTATGAATGCATCCGTCCAGGAGCATTCCTTTTCCATATCGATGACAACAACATCCGTACACTTATGATCCTCAAGATAGCTCCTGAGTTTTTCCGCTGTATCCTTGATATTATCCTTCATAGTCAATCTCCAATGCTGCCTCCATCCATCTTCTGATGAATTCCCCTGCTTTTTCCCATGATGAAGATGGGAAAAGGATATCTCCGAGCCTGTACTCACTGTATCCTCCTCCATTCAATGCGAACGAGGCAATGAGCGACTCGTCAAATGAGGATGAAAGCTCGTTTATAGTATCGAGAAATGCAGTATTCTCCAAGTCCTCCGCATTCTTCCACAATGCCATCTCCGGCGAAGAGGAATGTGTCTCCTTTGCAAGAAGCATAAGAAGATTCCTCCTTTCGAAATAATCATCCCATTCAACCACCGAGATCGCTTCATCCGGGATGCTGAAGAGAATTGACAGAGCATCCCTTCCATCCATCCCGGAAAGCTGCTCAAGCCGTATCAGATCACTGTAGGACACTCTGATCATCACAGTGTTATCACCCAGGCTTCTGTACACAGTGCATCCGCCATCGGAGTACAGGGCGATTGTTTTCTCCTCTACACTGCATGATGCGAGGATGATAGCAAGAGATATGATGATGAGAAGTCTTCTCAAAGCTTTCCTCCTGCTTTGATGAAATCATAAAGCTTTCTGGATATTCCGGCCTCTTTTATTCCTTCCTTCTGGAAATATGAGCGCTGCATATCCATGATCCTTATTATCATCCCTTCCAAGGTATCTGCAGACAGGATATGCTTCCTGTCCAGATCTGTAAGATGCTTCCTTCCCGGTTCAATGTAGTCTGCAATATATACAACTGCTCCGTACGGCCCCATATCCGGTGATCCTAATGTATGATGCCTTACAGCTGTCTTGAAATAATCAGGCACACGCCCCTGGGCATCCTCGTCGAAATGGATAGCAGCAAGAGCTCCATGAAGAAGCATCGGATCAGCATCCTCTTCGGGGAAGACCTCCAGACCGTGCGATCTGCAGAATCCTGGAGATGAGCTATCTGCTGAATATCTGTATGCATCATGGTAAATACCGATATACGCTGCATCAGATGCATTCAGGTCAAAACGCAAAGCAAGCTCTGCAGAGACAGAAGCAACACCTTCAGAATGGATGAAGCGCTTAGGCTTGATCATTGATTTCACTTTTGCTTCAAGCTCTGTATAGCTTATGCTCATCAATATAACTCCTGACTGACGGTGTCAGCATATCCAGATTCCCCATTCTTATCTCAGTGCTTGATGCATGTACTTTATCGCTATGGATGAATATCACCTCGGCTTTCGTATCATTCCGGGCACTTCCATCTCTTGAAAAGCACCAGAAGCGTACATGCGAAGCAAGGAATTCAAAATCATGCCACTTTCCAAGCTTGGCAAGATGATCATCTCCGATTATGAAATCAACCTTGCCTCCATACTCCAGTTCATCGAAGAAATGCCTTATGGTATCGGAAGTATAGCTTATATCAGATCTCCTTCCTTCCCAGTCAGAGACACTGATCCCAAGACCATCATCGGGATATCGTTTTCTATAATCCACAGCAAGAAGCCTCACCATCTCAAGTCTGTCTGGAAATGATGCAGGCATGCTATCCTGCTTGAAATTTGAGATTCTTGCAGGAATCACAAGAAGGCTGTCAAATGGAGTGAGCGCAGCCACTTCATGGAATATATGCATGTGGCCGATATGCGGAGGATCGAACGTACCACCGAAAACCGCAGTCCTATTCTTCGTCGCTCTCTCTGTAATAGGCATCGTTATCGGGACAGGATGTGAATCCGCTTCCCTTCTCCTTCTCATCAATGAGCGCAAGTCCAAGCAGTTCATGCTTTACGCTCTCAACAAGATCATCACGGTAGATCGACAACGGGAGGACTGTCATATTGCTGTACTTTCTCCGCAGCTTCTCAAAGCGCTCCTCCGTTCCATCTTCGTCGATCTTCGAACCGATGAGTATCCTTTTCTTCTCCGCCAGCTCATTGCTGTACTTTCTCAGTTCTTCAGACAGGATATCATAAGCTGTGAGATAGTTATCATCGGAAAGATCCACCATGTAGCATAATCCCTTGGTCCTTGAGATATGCCTGAGGAACTTGTATCCCATACCTGCCCCTTCCGATGCTCCTTCGATTATTCCGGGGATATCTGCAATCACAACATCCTGATCCCCTTCCCTGAGGACCCCGAGTACAGGGATCTTCGTCGTGAATGGATAGCCAGCAACCTTCGATCTGGCATTGGTGAACAGATTGATAAGCGATGACTTCCCGGCATTGGGAAAACCTACGAGCCCTATATCAGCGATGATCTGGAGCTCAAGCCCTACACGCATCTCCTCACCCTTCTCGCCAGGCTGGGCAAAACGAGGAGTCTGCCTGACAGCTGTACGGAAATGCCAGTTGCCAAGACCACCCCTACCGCCTTCAAGGAACACGAACCTGTCACAACCGGTAAGATCCTTTATCACCTCCCCGGTCTGAGCATTCTTTACAACCGTTCCAGGAGGCACCGGGATCTCAACATCATTTCCACGGCGTCCTGCACAGCGTGCTCCCTGCCCGGGTCTGCCATTCTCTGCACGGAAACTGCGTATAAGCTTAAGATGGCCAAGCGTACGGAGATTATCCTTGACAACGAAAACAACGTCCCCGCCGCGGCCCCCGTCACCACCGTCAGGACCTCCTTTAGGGACGAATTTCTCCCGGCGGAAGGATACACATCCAGATCCTCCATTGCCGGAAGCCACATCAATATATGTTTCGTCTGAAAAGCCGAACATCTCTTACTCGGCTGCAGCCTCTACAGGAACGATTGAGCAGTACTTCCTGTTCTTTCTCTCATGGAACCTGACTGTTCCTGCTGTAAGAGCAAAAAGAGTATAGTCCTTGCCACATCCGCAGTTGTATCCCGGATGGATCTTTGTTCCACGCTGGCGGACAATAACCTCACCAGCCTTTACAAGCTGACCACCAAATCTCTTTACGCCAAGGCGCTGTGCGTTCGAATCGCGTCCATTGCGGGAAGATCCGCCACCTTTCTTATGTGCCATCTCTCTTCCTCCTTAGCCTACAATCGTATTGACTGTGATAGTCGTATAGGTCTCTCTGTGTCCCTGAGTCCTTCTATAACCCTTTCTTCTGCGGAACTTATAGACCTTTACCTTCTCGCCTCTGAACTCTGGACCGACAGTGGCAGTGACCTTGGCACCTTCAACATAAGGCGTGCCGAACTTTGCATTCTCACCATCCACAACAGCCAGAACCTTCTCGATCTCGTAGGTAGAACCTTCTTCCATGTTCAGCCTGTCAACCGTAAGCTCTTTTCCCTCTTCAGCCTTATACTGCCTTCCGAGGATTTCAACTAGTGCGTACATGTTTCTTCCTTTATTCAGTATTGGTTTTTCAACCTTGATGGTTATAACTGCAAAACGGATCAATGGGAATAGATATAAACGGAAAAGCAGGCTTAAAGAGCAAAATATACGGTTTAAAAACAAACGTTTGTTTTATAATATATTCCTATGAAGATAAGAGGAAAAGAAGAAATACTGGATGCGGCACTCGATATACTTGCATTCGATGGGCCGGATAGACTCTCCATGCAGTCCCTTGCTGAAAGACTCGGGATGAATAAATCAAGTCTTTATCACTGGTTCAGATCAAAAGATGAGATCGTCGATATGATATTCAGGGAAGGGCACAGAAAGCTCATGGCTAAAGGCTTCAGACTGACACTTGAAGGAAGCGCTGGAGATATCCTGTCTGAAGCAGCATCCAGATGGCAGAGTATTTTCACTGATGACGGAATACTGCCATACCTGAGGGTGATCTTCTCAATGAAATTCTCCGACCCGAGGGCTAAAGAGGAAGCGAGAGCGATAAAGCTGATGATAGAAAGCCAGATTGATGTGATCATCTCATCGCTTGGATACTCTGACAGATTCCTTTCAATACTGTTCTCATCACTGCTGCTGCAGAAGCTTGAAAACGAGCTTGAGGAGAATCATGAGGATATTGAAGAGTATGCCAAGGAATTTGCCAGCTTCCTTTCAGATACTGAAGAAAGAAGCCAACGCAGAAGCCCTTGATGCGATGAAATCCATGTATTTTCTTCTATTGCGATGAACTTATATAATTTTCATCTGGATTTATAACGGAAAAGAGTGTAACGTTACAGTGTATCGCTTGTTATAGGTGATATAAATGCCGCCCTCTTCAGGCGGCTCAGGCATTCCTTAGAAGGCGTGGCATCATCTTCCAGTGCTACGCCTTCTACTTTTCTCACATCGACCCAAGGAATGGAATGCCGATAAGCCGGAAACCATTCTTCATTACAGTCAGAACAGAGGAAATAAGCCTGATACGGCTTACAACAAGCTCCTTAGTCTCCGCCTTGAGGATCTGGTTGTCATGATAGTAATGGCTGAATGTCTTTGCGATCTCGTACAGCGAGACTGCTATGACCGAAGGATCGAATGACAAAGCTGCCCTTCTGACATCCTCCGGGAATTCGGCAATTGCCTTAATCAGGATCTTCTCATCATCAATTGTCAGAAGCTTTCCATCGGCTCTGATGCCTTCGAAGGCAGAAGCATCGAACTTCCTGAGTATTGACGAGATACGCGCACAGGTATACTGGAGGTATGGGCCTGTATTCCCGCTGAAGGCAATCGATTCTTTCGGATTGAAGACCATATCACGCTGAGGCTGGACCTGCAGAAGATAGTAGTTGAGAGCGCCAAGGGCTATCTTTCTGGCAGTCTCCTTCACATCCCCAACCTCTTTTTCACGGCCTTTCTCTATTATCTCATTCTCAGCAAGATGCGAAAGCTCTTCAAGCAGATCATCTGCATCCACTACCGTTCCCTCTCTGGACTTCATCTTCCCCTCTGGCAGATTGACCATGCCATATGAAAGGTGATGAAGCTCATCCGCCCACTTGTATCCAAGCATCTTCAATACATAGAAGAGAACTCTGAAATGGTAGTTCTGCTCAGAGGCAACCACATAGATCAGACTGTCAAATGGCCAGTCCTCATGCCGCTTTACCGCAGTTCCTATATCCTGTGTCATGTAAAGAGTAGTGCCATCACGGCGGAGAAGGACCTTCTTATCCAGTCCTATCGGAGCAAGATCGATCTGCACCGACCCATCCTCTTCCCTCTGGAACACGCCCATATCGAGACCACGCATCACCTGATCGCGGCCAAGCTTGTAGGTATCGCTCTCGAAATAGAGCTTATCGAATGATATGCCCATATTCCTGTAGCTCTCGAAAAGTCCATCCAGAGTCCATTTGTTCATCTTCTCCCATAGAGCACGGACCTCTGGATCCCCTTTCTCCCAATCACGGAGCATTGCCTGAGCCTCTGCATCAGGATCGATGAATGAAGGATCATTGATTATATCAGGATTGTTCTTCTTTGCTTCCTCTGCTTCCTTCTCCCATTCGGCGAACCTGACATAATATCTTCCTACGAAGTGGTCACCTTTCTCTCCTGTTGATTCCGGTGTCTCGCCGTTTCCGAAAAGCTTGTATGCCAGCATCGATTTCGAGATATGGACACCGCGGTTATTGATAAGGTTGACCTTCATGACCTCTGCCCCTGTTGCCTTTATAAGAGCAGAGACAGCTTCCCCGAGAGAATCATTGCGCATATGACCAAGATGAAGCGGCTTATTGGTATTCGGGCACGAGAACTCAACCATTACACGGCGGCCTTTCCCGTCTTCTGAGTGCCCATAGCCATCACCTTCTTTCTCTGCTTTTTCCAGGATCCTGTCTGCAAGCTCCGGAATATCGAAACGGACATTGAGATATGGACCGGAAGCAGACATCTCTCCATCCGGATGGTTTTCCCCAAGTCCTGCCATGACGGCTTCAGCTATCGCAGCCGGTGATTTATGCAATGTCTTTGCATAAGGGAACATTGGGAAAGCCACATCGCCCATCTCACTCTTCGGGGGCAATCCCATTGAAAGCGCTGGGATATCAGCACCAGCAGCCATATCATGCAGTACAGATTCTATAGCCGTTTTCCAGGCATTCTTAAGCTCATTAAGCATATGATTCTCCGTTTCAGAAACTTTAATATAAATAGGCTAGAAGCGTAAAGTCACCTCTCCTGAGGAGAGAGATTCCCTCCTGCCATCGCCGTATTCCACGAGAAGATGTCCAGAGCTGTCGACATCATAGGCAAAAGCAGGCCATTCCCCCTTCCCAGGCTTCACGACAGTGACATCATGGCCGATGATGAAGCAGCGCTTCCTGTACTCGTCAATGAAATCCTTTCCCTGAATTGCAATAAGATTATCCGTAACAGCAGCTGCAAGCTTTGCTCTGGATACAGGAGATCTGCCTTCTGGAAACAGGAATCCCATCTTGCCTTTCAGCTCAGCAGGGATATCATCATCATTGCCAGAGAGATTGATTCCGATTCCTATGATTGCCTCATCAAGTCCGCCCAGCTCCATATTCACGATTCCTTCAGTCAGAATGCCGACAACCTTCCTGCCGCGGGAATATATATCATTGACCCATTTGATCAGACATTCCGCGCCGGTCAGCTTCTCAATCGCATCGGCAGCAGCTATTGATGCGGAGATGGTAAGGAGATCAGGATCCGGTATATCACTGCTGCTGAGGACAACGGATAGATAAATCCCTCCCGGGGGTGAGAAGAATGAACGTCCAAGCCTGCCCTTCCCACCATTCTGCTTTCCAGCAATAAGCGCAAAAGGCGCTTTGACGCCATCTGCGATCAAGGCCCTTGACTCATAGAAGGTGCTTCTGCATTCAGGAACATAATGGACAGGGATCGAGAACTCCTTTCTCAGAACTGCATCGGAAAGGACATCCGACGACGGGTCCAGGATATAACCATTATGCTTAGAGCTCTTTATATCATACCCCTCTGCAATCAAGGCCTGCACACTCTTTGATACTGCCATTCTCGAGCAGGATAGCGCGTCTGCCATACTCTGCCCCGATACCACCTCGCCATTGCTCTCAAGCAGCAATGACAGCACTGAATCCTTAACAGACATATGTGGATTATACCCATAGAAAAGGATTCATACAAACAGCATATGCCGCAGAAAACCAGGAAAAGCTATCTATGGAAAATCCTTTTCAGCAAAGACGTAGCACCTGCTTCTGCCTGCCCCTTCTCAGTCAGCGCTGCCTGGACCAGAAGATTACCATCATTGGCATTATCGCAGAAAGAGACATATACTCCTGATACATATCCTTTTTCCACAGCATCGCTTACAAGCAATACATACTCCTCTCTGGAAATGCCAAGATCGGAGCAATCCGGATGTTTTCCCTTGGAAAGCATGGAAAGCATCCGGTGCATAGCATCCTTCTTCATGGCTATAGCATACAGCAAAAACACTGAAAGCTGTGTTGGAGAATGGAAGATATTATTATACGATTGAAGCATGTACAGCGCAGAGAGATTCATAGACCAATACCTTGATTCGTTTGCGAGAACGCATAGACAGAAGTTTTCAAGAGGAGAATCGCCTCTCCCGAAGCTGAGGGATATAAAGACCCTGAATGAGCAGCTTCTGACTCTTTTCTTCCCAGGGCATCAGGGAACAGAGAATATGAGATCGCTCAGATCTGTCGTTGGATACAGCATGCAGATATTCACCAGGCTTTTATGTGATTCGATAAAGCTTGCGATCAAATATGAAACGCCAGAGATCTCTGATTCCCTTGCAGGAGGAGAGGCCGAAGAGCATACAGATGCACTCGCTGCAGAGCTCGGCAATATAAGGAATATGCTGAAACTGGATGCCAGGGCGGGATTCGAAGGGGATCCTGCCGCAGACAGCATCCATGAGATCATACTGGCATATCCAGGAATAAAAGCAATAGCGGTAAGCCGGACAGCACACTTTCTATACAACCGGCATGTTCCTCTTATTCCAAGGCTCATGACAGAGGCCATACACCAGAAGACAGGAATCGATATACATCCCGGAGCTTCAATCGGAGAGAGCTTCTTCATCGATCATGGCACAGGGGCCTCAATCGGAGAGACAGCGGTAATCGGTAACAGGGTCAGGATATACCAGGGAGTTGCAATCGGAGCATTCTCAGAAGCAAGCAGGATCAAAGGGAAGACAAAACGCCATCCGACAATCGGGGATGATGTGATCATCTACCCTAACGCCTCGATACTTGGCAATATAAAGGTCGGAAGCGGCTCCGTGATCGTATCCAATACGCTTGTCACGGAGGATATTCCCGAAAAGAGCATTGTCATGCCATCAGAGACAGGAATATCAATCAGACCTCTATGACCACCGGATCAATGCTGGAAAGAATACCTTCGTAAATCATTCCACGGACAGGGACTCGGCCTTCTGGCAATGCCACAGAGCCTTTAAGGTAGTTCCCTGTTGTCCCCTCGCATCCATTTTCAACAAGGATTTCAAGCCTTTTCCCTTTCTGGCGTTCAAGATACCGCCTGCTATGCAGTGCCGATAGCTCTCTCAGCCTTTCAGCCCTTTCATCCCTGACTCTCTCCTCGGCTCTGTTCTTCATTCCATAAAGAGGTGTACCCGGCCTTGGAGAATATGGAAAGACGTGCATTGCGGAAAAGTCATTTCTATCGAGGAAGTCATATGTCTCCTCAAACTCTTTCTCCCCCTCCCCGGGAAGGCCTGCAATCACATCACATGCGATGAAAGGATCGTCCTTGGCCGCTCGCATCCTCTTGATGATATGTTCGACATGCGAGATCGAGTAACGCCTTGAGGCAATCGTAAGCACCTTCTCAGAAGCAGACTGGATCGGGATATGGAAATGGGGCTGCATGCGGGAATCGGAAAGAGTATCAAGAAGGCGGTCATCAACATGATCGGGCTCCATTGATGAAAGCCTTAGCCTCATCCCTCCTCCAAGCGATGCCAGAAGCTTCTCTATCAGGCCACCAAGCCCATCACCGTCATGGTCATACATCGTAAGATTCACACCTGTAAGCATGATCTCATGGAACCCCTTTGCTTCTATCTCAAGAGCCCGTCTGACAGCCTCCTCGGCAGGAAGCGAGACAGAAGGACCTCTGGCAATCGTTGTCCTGCAGTATCCGCAGCTGTTATCGCACCCATCCTGTATCTTCAGATACGCACGGGAATGATATTGGAATGATGACGCATCGAAGGCAAAGAGATCGGTGCTGCGCCTGGTGAATGACAGTATTGCATCATGCAGTGTCAACCCCGATGACAGAGCTGAGACGATATGCTCAGGCAATGACAGCAGCGAAGCCTTCTCCTTTAGAGAGAATACAGTGACTTTTCTGGAAAGAGCATTGACCTCCGAGCTCTCAAGCTCTGCATAGCAGCCTGTGACAACAACCTCGGAATGCTCTGAAAATCGACGGATCATCCTGCGGGCTTTCTGCTCAGCCTTTGCAGTCACCGTGCAGGAATTGACAATAACAAGATCAGCTTCATCCCATGGAGAGAGCCTGAAGCCTTCCTGCTGGAACCGTTCTGCGATAGCCTCGCTCTCTGCCTGGTTCAGCCTGCATCCAAGCGTATAGATATATACGTTCAATCCTCTTCCTCCCGGCGGAGCGCATTCAGAACCTTCTCGACTGCGACCTGCAGAGAAAGCCTCATTTCTTTTGCATATGGATTGAAGCGCTGCAGATCATAGAAAAGCTGTATCGGATCATTGCAGGTCTGCTCCACGATCGTCATCAGGGATCTATAGCCCTGTGTTGCGATGGGCGTAGGCTTCATTCCCATCGCAGAAAGCGTCCTTCCGACAAAATGAGTGACACCCTGGGAATATGCTGCTTCCTCATCATGCTCCTCTGCGCTCATCTCAAGCACATCAAGCTCCATCTGCAGGAACAGATCCTTCACATCACGGTATCGTTCATCCTCTGCAGATGATATTGGGCACATTACAATAGGAAGGCCTTTGATCCCATTCCGGCCGGAATCGGGACCGAACATCGGATGGGTCGCAATCATGAATCTGTCAGCTGGAATATTCTCTTTCATCCAGCGGCGGGGAAGGATCTTCACAGAACATGTATCCATAACCACTGTATTCTTTCCGATTCTGCTTCCCACCTTCTTCAAGACACCCTCAAATGAAGATATCGAGACAGCAAAGAAAAGATACGGAGATGAAAGGACCTCATCCTCTGAGCCCCTTTCCACTCCCTCTGGAAGCGGATGCTCGCTTCTCGAATATGCCTTGACATGGCACCCTGCCGCAGCAAGGCACGCTGCCCAGAACGTTCCGAAACGTCCAAGGCCATAAACTCCTACGTCCATGCTGAAAGGATAGTTGGTTTCATTCCTGCTTGGCAAGGACAATGAGCAAAGCATTGCATGCCTTGATGCTTATCACTATCTGAAGAGAGGATGCGTATGGCAATTGAGCGCCATACGCACTACTATGTAAAGCGATGAGCAAGGAAACGGATATATTCTCAAATGCGCCTATGACCCGTGCTGTGCTTACGCTCGCGGTTCCCACTGTCATAAGCCAGCTTATCACAGTCATATACAACATGGCTGACACATTCTTCATCGGGCAGCTGAATGATCCGCTTCAGGTTGCAGCAGCGACAATAGCAATGCCTGTATTCGTTTTCCTCACAGCTTTCGCCAACCTCTTCGGCATCGGCGGCTCAAGCCTGATTTCCAGAAGCCTTGGCCGGGGAGACAGGCAATCAGCAAGACAGGCTGCATCATTCGCGGTATGGACAGGGGCTGCTGTATCAATCATCTATGGAATTATCATAATGCTTTCTGAGCCATTCATATTCCCAATACTCGGGGCGGATGAGGAAACATGGGAGTACTGTCATCAGTATGTATTCTGGACTATTGGCATAGGAGCACTTCCAACTGTGATGAATGCCGAGCTTGCCCATCTGATAAGGGCGGAAGGATATTCAAAGCAGGCAGGAGCCGGAATGGCAGCAGGCGGAGTGCTTAATATCATACTTGATCCGATATTCATCTTCGGCTTCGATCTCGCGATAAAAGGCGCAGCGATAGCCACAATGCTATCAAATCTCATAGCTTCTTTGTATTTCATCTATTTCATCTATTCGATAAGAAGCAGATCTTCCATTTCATTGTCTCCTGCAGCATATTCCTTCAGGAATGGAATACCCGGCGAACTGATCACAGTAGGACTTCCCGGATTCATAATGACCATGATGGGCACTATATCGAATACAGTGCTGAACCATATCGTCGCAGGCTATTCAAACAACGCAATCGCAGGAATGGGCATCGCGAAGAAGATTGATTCGCTTGCATATGCAATCGGACAGGGAATATCCCAGGGAATTGTTCCGCTGATCGGATACAACTACTCATCAGGCAACAGACAGCGCATGAAAGAGGCGATAAAGACAGCATTCATACTGAGCATTTCAATCGCATGTGTCTGTACAGTTATCCTGCTTACTATAGCAGGCCCGGTATCAAGACTATTCATAGAGGACAGAGAAACGGCTCTCTATGGCACCAAGTTCCTGAAGATAATCGCATTGGCATGTCCCTCGACAATGATGAACTTCATGATCATCTCAATCTTCCAGGCTATGGGAAAGAAGATACAGCCATTCATCCTATCATTCCTTCGGAAAGGAAGTCTTGATGTGCTTATGATGATTCCTCTGAGCTTCTTCTTCGCTCTTGACGGAATCGCATGGGCAACTCCGCTAGCTGACTGGACAGCCCTTCTGATTGCCATCCTGATGTTTACGTCTCTAATGAAAGCAAGCATCTCAAACAAAAGAGCGGCCGGAGCCGCTCCCTGATCTCTGCAGGATTACCTTGCAGGATACTTCTCTGCAAGATATGCCATGAATACCTCATTGAGCATTGATCCTTCGGAAAGGACTTTGCCGAACATCGTATATCCATCACCGCCTGCGGCCATGAAATCATTTGTCGCAACCTTGTATTCGGTTGTCTGATCATCCCTATCCAATTCCATACCATTGAGCATGACTTTATCAATCCTGTTCCCAGCTGGTGCAGACTCAGAATAGATGACGCTCAGATCGGTCTGGCTGAAAGCTCCGTTCTGCTCAGGCAGCATTGAGTAACCGTGCTCAAGAGCAGCATATACATCCGATGGAGTGATTGAGCATACTGTGATTATATTCGTAAATGGCAGGACATCGTTAACATTGCCTATTGTCACAGGACCTGCAGCCAATGAAGCTCTTATACCGCCTCCATTTATGATTGTGAAATCAGCACCGGACTCTGCTGTCATAGCTTCACAGATGAGCTTTGACAGATTCGTCTTCTTTGTCCTCACATCAGCTCTTTCACCGTTGAGATCCATTGGAATATCCGCAATGACTGCTCCGAATCTCTCATCAAGCTTAGCCTGCTTCTCCGAAACATATGCATCGACATTGCGATCTGACGGAATGGAATTTATGCCAAGAGCCGTGAAGAGCTCGCTGGAAGAGGGATCAATGACAGCCTCTGCAGGAATAAGGAAGACATCAGTGATTTCTGCCTCATTCCCTCTGACATGGATCTGTACAACACCAAGGTTCTGAAGATAGTTTCCTGTTGATGTTATGACTGTGCCATTCACAACTTCACCACCATCCATTACAGTGTGGCTGTGGCCATCTATGAACAGGTCAATACCGTTGAGATTCTGGCAGACATACTCACTTGTTATCCCGCTCTCACCATCAGGAACAACACCCAGATGTCCAAGAACTATAACAAAGTCCGAGATTTCATTGGCAAGGTCAATTGCATACTGGGCATTATCGATTACCACTTTGTTCATGAAATCGATGCCGATAGTGTTGTTTGGATGTGATTTTGTCTTCGTATCTGGAGTTGTGAGTCCAATGACGCACACCTTGAAACCATTGAAGTCATAGATCTGATATGGCTGGAAGATAAGATACCCATCCTCATCTGTTATGTTGGCAGAAAGAATCCGGTAGGAGGCATTATCCTCAGCCCAGGATGCAATCTCCTCGAGCCTTTCAGCACCATAATTGAAATCATGGTTGCCAGGTGCAACTGCATCATATCCAAGCATGCTGAGGATTTCAGCAACAGTCTCTCCCTGGAAAATATTCGCAAGATTCGTTCCATGGAACACATCGCCTGCATCAAGAAGAAGGATATTGTCTGTTATTGAACGGGCCATTCCGATCAGCGTTGAAAGCCTGGAATAGCCCATGCTTCCATCCTCGCCTTCTGCAATCCTTCCATGCACATCATTTGTATGGACAATGAAAAGATCGAACTCATCATCCCCTTGTGCATTCTTTATGATCGGTTCAATACCGAACGGATAGGAAACAGATTCAGCTACAGCCTCTTCCTCAACAGCCACAGGTTCTGCTATAGGTTCTGTCTTCTCGGGGGCAGAGAGCATCATCACGTATGCAGTTATATCCTGGAACATCGGCTGGACGTAGGACTTTGCTGTAGCCCTGTCTACAGATGCAGGAAGATTTATCCTCGCTCCGCCGTCAATGAAGCTGTATGTGATGCCGTCAAGCATCGATCCGTACTTCTCCACTTCATATGCAAAGAATGAAGCGGCATCACTGTCTGTAACGATTGAAGGATAGAGGAGATCAACATAGCCGTCAGCAACCACGAATGTAAGCTCATAGCCTGCGAGCTTATATGTAATGTACTCAGGAGCGGTTTCCGCTGGTTCTGAGACAGAGGCTTCCGGTTGCGTCTGCTGTAACGAAGGGGTTTCCGGCTGGACTATCTCAGGAACAGTCTGGACATCAGCAGATGCTGTACCCTGGCACCCGGCCAGGCCGAAAGAAAGGATGAGGACCAAAAGGATGGATGGAAGAATCCTGATTATGCGTTTCACATTTTCCTCCTGAAAAAGAGTTTTTAAGGACAAGCCTTTAAAAGAATAACACGCGATATTGCAGAAGGATACAGAACTGGATCCGTTCTATGCCAAAAAAGCGGACTGTCTCCAGTCCGCCGGCATGTTGTTAAACCTTCCGTAACAGATTATTAACCTATGTATGCGATAAGATCTGTAACGAAAAGACTTGTATATGTCAGCACATCGCTGATCGATACAGTTTCAGGATATGTGAAGACTGCATTCCCTGCTCCCTCGATCGAATAATGGACAGAACCAAGGACATCGCCGTAAGCTGCATTCTCAACGGCAAAGAACCCTTCTGCTTCTGCGCTTGTTATGAAATCAGGATAGATAAGAGAAGCGCTGCCGACATTGATATCAGCTGTCAGCTCGTATCCCATATATGAATAAGTCACGGAGACTGGCATCGATGCAGGGATGGAGAATACTGCAGATGCCATCTTGATTACATCACATGCAAACATGTTCACATATGCCCTTCTCTCCGCTTCGCTCACTCCTTCAGGATAATTGATTCTGAGTGTACCATCCTCGAATGAATATGTAACACCTTCAATCATGCTTCCATAGACCGCTGCTTCATTTGCCATGAATGCATCGACATCAGCCTTGATCACGATGGACGGAAGAGAAACAATCGCATATCCATCATACGCTTCAACAGCCATTGAATATCCTGCATACTCATACGATGATACGACATTGCTTACTACGGCAGGTCCGGAAGGAGCTGCTGCCTCAGCAGGAGCTGTCTCAGGTGCTGGAGCCGGGGCCGGGGCCGGAACCGGAGATGCCGGGATTACTGCAACAGGGGCGGGCGCGATGATCTCTGTGCTGGATACAGAAGCATTGCTCTGGCACCCTGCAAGAACAGCAAGAGCAGCGATAAGCATAATGACAATCCTTGAATAACCTTTCACTGGATACCTCCTGATTAATTACTTATGTAATATAGCACAGAGAATGGCTTTCAAGTAGATGAATAATCACCATGTGATAAAAAAAAGCCCATGCCTTGCATGAGCTCTATGCCGCTGTGCTGATCTTACATAAGATCCTTTGGCTTTCTTGCTGTGTTGCCAGTCTTCTCACAGTAAGCAATATGCCTGAGCTTACCATTCTCGAAGACGCTCTTCATCTTGATTGCTCCGCCCCATCTGCTTGTGAGAACCTTAGCACCTTCACGATGAGCGTTCTTTGAAACATTGCCTGCCATATCTATATCCTCCAGATTTCGATTTCGTTTACTGCATGATGATACTCATCATCAGATTCATTGTCAAATGACATCTATGCCGAGTCAATGCTATCATCCACTAAAATCAAAAAAAGGATGATTATCACCCGAAACGCTAATATAATCATATTATAATCAATTTTGGGAGAAGAGGTCACAGATTTATGAAGAAAATCCTTTTTGCGGCATCTGAGTGCGTGCCATTTGTTAAAACCGGGGGACTGGCAGATGTCGTAGGAAGTCTGCCTCAGGCTTTTGATAAAGAAGAGTTCGATGTACGTGTCATCATCCCTTGCTACCATGCAATCAGGCCTGACTGGAGAGAAAAGATGGAGACCATCTACTATTTCCAGATGGATAACAGGATCTATGTAGGTGTGAAGAGACTTGTCCACGATGGGATCACATACTATTTCATTGATAATGAGCAGTATTTCTCGGGAATCGTTCCGTACTATGATATGTTCCAGGATCTTGAAAGATTCGCGTACTTCTCGAAAGCTGTGCTATCAGCTCTTCCGCTGATTGGTTTCCGCCCTGATGTAATACACTGCCATGACTGGCAGACTTCTCTTATTCCCGTATATCTCAACACTGTATTCCAGGGAGATCCGTTCTTCCGCGGCATAAGGACTGTATTCACGATCCATAATATAAGATTCAAAGGCGAATGGGATGTAGGACATATCAAATGGGTATCAGGACTACCTGATGAATGCTTCGAGCCCGGCCTCCTTGTCAGTCCTTATCAGAACAGATCGATTCCACGGAATGACTGGAACTGCACTATGATGAGAGGTGGTCTTGTATATTCCGACTATATAACAACTGTAAGCAACAGCTATGCATGGGAAATACAGACGCCTGCATTCGGAGAAGGCCTGGATGATATCCTGAAATGGAGACACGAAAGGCTGTGGGGAATCATCAACGGAATCGACTATAAGGTCTGGGATCCTAAGACAGATAAGAAAATAGCGAACAACTACGGAATCAACAACTTTGTCTCAATGCGGAAGAAGAATAAAGTCTCGCTCCAGAAAGAGCTCGGACTTCCAGCTGATGACAAGAAGTTCATGATCGCAATCGTTTCGCGTCTCACAGATCAGAAAGGCCTTGATCTGGTTGATCAGGTCATGGACAGAATCTGTTCTATGAATGTCTGCATGGTCGTGCTTGGAACGGGTGCAGAGCATTATGAGAATATGTTCAGATACTATCAGGGGAAGTATCCTGATAAAGTCGCTGCCTGCATCTGCTACTCCGATGATCTTGCGCATAAGATCTACTCATCATGCGATGCAATCCTCGTACCATCCGCATTTGAACCTTGCGGATTGACCCAGCTGATTGCATTGCGCTATGGGATGGTACCGATTGTGCATGAAATCGGAGGCCTGAAGGATACTGTAAAGCCGTTCAATGAATTTGAGGATGAAGGGACAGGTTTTTCGTTCTATAACTATTCATCATCAGATCTGATTGACAGGATCAAGCATGCAGAGTGGATTTTCTATGAAAGAAGCGATCTGTGGAAGCATATGCAGAAGCGCGGAATGGCAGAAGACTGGTCGTGGAAGAAATCCATGGAGATCTACAAGGATCTCTATTCAAGGATGTAGCGATGAAATTCGCATTCATGCTTATGGGGCCCTATGATCCTACAAAGGATGATGTATTATTCCAGGATGGGTCGACAAGAATGATCGGAGTTCCGGATATCGGAACAGCAGAGCGCATAGCAGCAGAGCTCAGATCTCAGGGCTACAAAGCTATCGAGCTTTGCGGTGCTTTCGGAGAAGATGGTGCAAGGCGCATAATCGAGGCCACCGGTCATGGTATCGCAATCGGGTTTGTCACGCATTTTCCAGAGGATGATGAGCTTTTCCGGAAAGCTTTCGGAAACTGAGGACATAGCAGGACAAAAAAGATGGGGCTGCGTTGAACAGCCCCGGTTCTCTCATCCCCAATGTCATTCAGCATCTACGCTTTCAGCAGATATGGCTGCATCCAGCGGCTGAAGACCTTTTATGGAAATATCCACATTGTATCCCTTGCTATCAAGGTAATGGAGTATCTCCTCAAGTGTGAAATTATCAAGGGAAGCCACATCGGATACATACCTTACGCTTCCGCTTCCTGCCTGCACCGCAAAAGACGGCAGGATCTCCCCAGTCTGCTCATCAGATGTCCCGAAGAACATAAAGCTGCCGATGAATATGAACACAACAGCGGCAGCTGCTGTGACAAGAGAAGGCAGAGAGACTTCTAGGCGGCGACGGAAGAATCCGATCTTCCTCCCATTCTGGAAGTATTTTGCATCGAGCATGGATAGAATCCTGTCCTTGTTCCTGTCAAACAGCTCTTCCGGATATTCAGTGCTCCTGATCCTATCACCAAGATCCTTCATATCCTCAAGATGATGGCGGCAGGCTGGACAGTGTTCCAGATGCTCCTTTACCTGTGTTCTGTATGGCTCTGCAAGCTCACCATCTAGATAAGCTGAGAGCATCTGGGCATCAATACACATCTCTATCATCTCCTCTTAGGGTTTCCTCAAGCTTTTTCCTGGCTCTGAAAACCCTGACCTTCACATTAGTCTCTGAGATGCCAAGCACCTTAGCGATGGACTTGTAATCAAGCCCGGAGAACTCCTTCAGCTGTATCACAAGCCTGAGATTCTCAGGAAGAGCATCGATAGCCCGTCGGACTTCCTCTCTGTTCTCCCTATCGATAGCCTCACTCGCGCCATCCCTCTCATCAGATGCAGCAGAAGGCATTCTCTTCACTTTCTCGACCATCTCAATCTCACGCTTATTGCGCCTGATATGATTGAGTGCGAGATTCTTCGCTACTCTGATAAGCCAGTACCTGGCATCATCCTCGGAGGGAAAGGTCATGTTCTTGACATAGAACCTTTCAAAAGCCTCCTGGGTAAGATCTTCCGCAATCTCAAGGTTATATACAATGTGCATAATCACCTGGACAAGCAGATGATAGTCCGCATCATATACACGCCTGAAATCATCACGGTCAGTGCTCTTTATCTCCATCTCTTTAACACATCACCTATACTGAAGGTTACACAATTTTCTCAAGAACAGGACCTGCCGGAGTATCCTTCACCGCAAATCCACGGCTCAGCAGCTCAGCCCTGATCTCATCAGCACGCTGATAATTCTTTTCCTTCTTTGCCGTTGCCCGCTCTTCAACGAGAGCCCATTCCTCTTCTCCGCCGATCTTCTCTTCCTTGTATGGCTCTACATTTTCCAGATCAAGTCCAAGTATACCATCCATATGATAGATAGCGGCAAGCTTATCAGAAGGAGATAAAGATGACTTGAGAAGCAGATGCAGGACAGAAAGCGCCTGCGGAGCAGAAAGATCATTCTCCATAGCGTTGTCAAAATCATCCATATACTTCAGAGCCTCATCAGATGGCTGCACAGCAGGCGCTGCCGTAGCCTTCATCTCCGAAACTTTCTGGACAATGCCTTTTCTGGCAGCACGCGCATGATCCAGAGCCTCATAAGAGAACATCAGCTGGCTTCTGTAATGACCGGAAAGGCAGAAATACCTGTAATCAAGCGGATCATACCCTTTCTCCTTGAGAAGGGAGAGCGTCAGGAATTCACCTGTGGACTTGCTCATTTTACCCTTATCATTCACAAGGAATTCCCCATGGCACCAGTAATTGACCCAGGTATGCCCCGTCGCAGCCTCAGACTGCGCGATCTCATTCGTATGATGGACAGGGATCGCATCGATTCCGCCGCAATGGATATCAAAATGCTCGCCAAGATACTTCATGGACATTGCAGAGCATTCGATATGCCAGCCCGGATATCCTCTTCCCCATGGAGAATCCCAGGTCATTGCCTGATCCTTGAACTTGGAATTCGTGAACCAGAGCACAAAATCCTTTGGATTCCTCTTGTTCGAATCGACTTCGATTCTTGCCCCGCTTCTCAGGTCATCAAGATTCAGGCGCGCCAGTTTCCCATAGTCATCGATGGTATCAATTGAGAAATAGACATTTCCACCAGCTAGATATGTGTGGCCTTTTTCCTCAAGTCTCTTGATGAGATCTATCATATCCTGGATGTGATCAGTGGCTTTGCATACGATATCGGGACGTATGATATCCAGGTCCTTCTCATCGGCAAAGAACGCTTTTGTATAGAAATCTGCTATCTCCCATACGGATCTGCCTGTCTCCCTGGACCTCTTTCCAAGTTTATCCTCGCCATCGTCTCCATCTCCGGTAAGATGACCGACATCGGTTATATTCATTACATGGCAGAGCTCATAGCCGGCACGAAGGAGAGTGCGATGAAGAAGATCTTCGAATATATATGTGCGGAGGTTTCCTATATGCGCATAGTTGTATACCGTTGGACCACAGCAATACATGGAAACCTTGCCCGGCACTATCGGAACAAACTCCTCAACACTTCTGGTCATTGTATTGTAAAGCTTCATAATCCCCTCCTAACAGGGAAAGCATAGGATTCCTGATCGGAATACCCTTTAAAGATATTATAGCCAAATGATCAAGTCAAAGACCAGAGGCCTGTTGCATATGCAGAATCTCGTGTATCATTTTTCCATGCAGAGCATGAAGGGAGGGGGCATTACCCTCGCAGAGGATTTCAGCATAAAGGAGATAAGTCTCTTCAGAGCCGGAGGGAATGCTGAATTCTATGCGGAGCCCCGGACAACGGATGAGCTTCTGTCGGTGCTGCACCTTGCATCAGAACGCGGGCTCCATATTGAAGTCATCGGAGCAGGCTCTCACATACTTGCCCCTGAAAGCGGGATATCAGGGCTGCTGATATCAACAAGGAGCATGAAAGGCATAACAATACGAGGAGATCTGCTGACCGCAGGCCCCGGAGAAATGCTTGACGGGATAATCAACATAGCAATCGACCATAATCTCATAGGGCTTGAGGAGCTGGGCGGAATCCCAGGAACCATAGCAGGAGCTCTTTCGATAAACGCATCTGCAAACAACAGATCAATATCCAATGCTTTCTTCTATGCGGACTATGTGACAACTGATGGAAGAATACACAGAAGGACATTCTATCCAGATACATTCTCACTGCAGGATTCAGCCTTCTCGGAAGATGAGATCATCGTGAATGTCGCTCTCAGACTCAAGCATTCAAAAGCCACGGCTGAAGCAAGGCTGCGGAAAGAGAAATTCGTAGAGCTGATGTTCATACCTCCATGCAGGAGATGCGCAGGTGAGGTTTTCCGTGATCTGGCAGACATGAAAGCCGCGGACCTTATACGCCAGGCAGGATTCATAAGAGACCCGGGAATAAGGGCTGAGTTCTCCGATTATCAGAGCAACTGCATCTTCACATATGAAGGATGCACATCAGATGAGATATTCTCCCTGATATTGAAAACAGCAGAGAGGGTATATGAAGAAACAGGGATCATGCTGGAGCCATCAATCACGCTCTTAGGATCATTCAGAGAGAGATGGAAAGAGCTGTCTCAGCAGAGCCATCTGAGGAAAGCCTGATTTCCGCTGCCACCATGTCGCTTCCTAGATCGATTGTGATCTCTGCATAAACTTTCCTATCCTCATACCCTATCTCGAGGACATCGTGCTCATATGAGATAATCGCGCCCCCTTCTGTGTCATATCCAATGGAAAATCCCTGATAGCGGAATATGATTCTGTCCCTTTTATGGACTTTTCCTTTTGCCGAGAAGGAATATTCCATTGATGAATATATCATCAGACCATGGATCTCAAGCTCTGACCGGATTGACGCACGGACAGGAAGGAAATCAGAGGAATAGACTGGGGCCCGGCCGAATACAACGGAGAAATCCGATCTGAAACCGGCCTCTCCTATTGAAACCTTAAGCCCCCATGTCCGGCCATCCCTTCTTCCATATATCGGTATCGTATCCCCGCCGAGTATGTAGATTGAATACTTTCCCCAGTACAGTCCGGCTGCACCAAAAAGCTCCACTCCCATCTCCGGCGAAAATGATGCTATGCCTACTGCCCGGAAGAACTTCCAGCCACCCCCGATTCCCGCATACAGAATTGGGAAATGGGAAGATGAAAGACCGTTTTCCAGATAGCTTTCATCGTCAGCCATTCCTGGAAAAGCGAACAGGAGCGCTCCTTCTATGTATTCATTCCCTGAATATACGAATACAAGCGGACGCTCATCAAGCGAGAATCCTGCTGTCAGAGCATCCATACCGATCGCAACTCCGCTCTGCCGTACATTCCTCTGATGCACCGAGACTTCAGGACGGAGACTGAAAACAGATGAATAAGGATCGGAGATCGTTCTCAGAAGTCCGAATCTACCTATCTCACCAGTACTGAAATACTTGCTTCTGATTGAAATATTCCCGGAGGAGAAAGAGACGGAATACTCTTCTCCGGAAAATGAGAACCGGCTGCCATACGCTGACAGCTTTGCAGCATGAACCTGAAATGAAAGACACAGAATCAAGAAAGCGGCAAAAATAAATCCTCGCATATATATTATACGCAGTAGATAGTCTTTTCTGACATGTTTCAGGCAATAATATGTACTTTTCAGATTATTAGTGATAACCTTTAGACCTGCATTAATTTCTGTTACAGGAGAAAACAGCATGGTTATTCTAACGCTGAACTGTGGCAGCTCGTCTGCCAAATACCAGGTTTATGACTGGGAGGAAAAGGACGTTCTATCTGTTGGTGTAGTGGAACGCATCGGACTTGACTACTCTACTATTGAGCAGAAATCCGCGGGTAAGCCCGTATATGAGGCCCGTTTCACTTCTCCTACCCATAAAGAGGCTATTGAGCTGATTCTCAAGATGCTTGTCGATCCGGAATATGGATGCATCAAGTCCCTCGATGAAATCGGGGCTGTAGGACACAGAGTCCTCCATGGAGGTGAGCTTTTCAAGAAGTCGACTCTTGTAACAGATGAGGTTGTCGAGCAGCTCAAGACCCTTATTCCGCTCGGTCCTCTTCATATGCCAGCCAACATCATGGGCATTGAAGCTGCAAGAAAGCTTATGCCAGGTGTTCCAAACGCTATTGTCATGGATACGGCATTCCATCAGACGATGCCAGAGGAAGCTTTCATGTATGCTGTCCCATATGAGTGGTATGAGAAATACAATGTACGCCGCTATGGATTCCATGGAACAAGCCATCTCTACTGCTCCAAGAGAGCGGCTCTCCTTCTCGGCAAGGAAAGCAAGGATACAAATGTGATTGTCCTCCATATCGGAAATGGTGCATCAGCATGTGCTGTAAAGAACGGTGTATGCATTGAGACATCAATGGGACTGACTCCGCTTGAAGGTCTCGTCATGGGAACAAGATCAGGGGATATCGATCCTGCGATCATCCCATATATCTGCAACAATACTGGTCTTACAGCCAAGGATATGGATACATATCTCAACAAGAAGTCAGGCCTCGTAGGCATCTGCGGCATGTCTGACAGACGTGATGTGCATCAGGCTGCTGACAATGGAGATAAGAAAGCTGCTCTCGGTGTTGCAATGGAGACACACAGGATCAAGAAGTATATCGGAGCATATGCCGCACTTCTAGGACGTGTCGATGCAATCGTATTCACAGCAGGTGTAGGAGAGATGGGCGAGCATATCAGGAAAGGAGCCTGCGAAGGACTTGAAGGTCTTGGAATCATGCTTGATGAGGAAAAGAACAACCTCTCTCACTGCCGCAACGCAGAGACATGCATTTCAAAGGATGAGAGCCCTGTGAAGATCTTCGTCATCCCGACAGATGAGGAGCTTGTAATCACAGAGGATGCATATGCGCTGATGAACGGCACATATGACGTCCATACAAACTTCCACTACACATTCGAAAGCCCGGACTATGTCAACAAGGCAAGAGCCAGAGGTCTTAAAGAGAACCTGAAGAAGAAGCCGGAACTTGAGAGGATCATAGCGCTTCCTCCAGGAAAGTCATCCTGCTCAGTATCAGGGTGCTGATCAGCAGACAGAGGCTATTGCAGGGAACTTGAGAAGGTTCCCTGTTTTTATCATTTAAATGCTGATTCCATCCTCCATGAAAATGGGTCGGTATATCTGAACTCATACCGGCCCATAGCTTTCAAGCTGCAATCCTCAGAATAATCAGACTATCAGATCCAAACCTTTCTCCAATTTGCCGCGATCCTCTTCATTTACATCAACTGTACTGTCAATCAGATAGTCCACTAAGGCTTTCCGGCTCTCCTTGCTGGAAACATCAAAGCCTATCTCTGTTAATGACAATGGCATATTCATATACTCCATAAGACTTCTGACTTCAGAGATTTCCTCGCTGGAAGCACCATTGAAATAAAGCTGCAAAGGGATTCCTACTGCAACGATTTCCCCATGAAGGAATTTCCGGCATTCATCGGTGAAGACTGTCCTAGCATAATAATAAATGCCATGAGCCAATTTCTGCTGATTTGATCCTCTTGCGAAACCGCTTATCAAAGATGTATGCAGCAGAAGGGAAAGTATGAACTCATCCAGTTTGCCTTTACCGTCATAGACTGTTTTAGCTTCATTGAATATGAATTCATGCAGCGCTTTGGAATTGACATATGAAATGTATTTCTCCAGATCGCAATCCGCATAACTCTCGATCTTCTGCCCATGCTGTACCTCTGGATATTTAGCCATAGAATCAAGAATTCCAGAAGCCAGCAGGCGCTTCGGCTGAGTTGCAATTACATCAGTATCAGCGATAACCGTATCACATTCCTTATGCATTGATACCGACCCATCGCTTCTTCCGTTCTCATCATACATAACGCAGATCGTCGAAGAAGCAACGCAGGTTGCTATCGAAGTCGGAACTGTTATCACCGGCAGATCAGAGAACACGCTTGTGCACTTTGCCAGATCCAGATTCTTTCCACCTCCGATTCCAACAATGCAAGTGCACCTTGCAGCAAGCGCAATCGAAGCATATTGATGGGCGAATTCTTTAGAACAGACTCCATCATGGATGATTATCTCCGGGAAAATCCCCAAAGAAGGAAAATCCGAGAAATCCACGAACTTATCGATAACCGCTTTAGCTATGCTACCTATTATGATCAATGGTCTGCTACCAAGAGAGATAATCTCTCTGGTCAATGCTTTTATGCTACCAGAACCATATATGAATTTTCCTGCGCCTACACGCAGACTGTCATATTCAAACATAAATCCTCCAGATAAACTATTTTGTTATCTGATAGAACAATGCACTTACCTGCCTGATATGATCCGAGAACTCCTTTATAATCTGAGTAGGATTACCTTTTTTTATCGTGTAGAGTATCTTTTCATGAGCATGGGCTGCACTTTGCCAGTTGACCTCTTCCTTTAAAGAATTCAATCGCATATCCCTGAGGACGGGAATCAGGACCGAATTGCAAGTATGTATCAGGAATTCATTCCTTGAAGCATTCCATATGATCCTGTGGAACTCTTCATCAAGCCATGTATAGTATTCAGCATTCGATGGAACAAATCCATCACCTAGAAATCTTTTATAATTCTCAGACAAAGCGGAATATGTAGAATTCCAGGTTTTATTCCTTACAACCTCTTCAATCGCAAGCGACTCCAGAACCAGCCTTACCTTTAATATATTCTCCTGCTCAATCTTATGCTCTTCAAACCAATAGACTGTATTCTCCTGCTCCCCTTTTCCACTTGGATTCTTGCTTACTACAAAGACACCCCTGTCCGGAACACGCTGGACATAGCCCTTAGCCTCCAATATCCGGCACGCTTCACGGATCGTGGGTCTTGCGACCCCGAACCGATCTGCAAGCTTCGTCTCTGCAGGAATCTTCTCATTTTCCTCACACTCATCAGACAGAATAAGGATTCTCAGTTTATCAACTACTTCATCAAGTACATTGTTTCTACCATTATTCATAATCACCAACTACTCTAATCGATAAATCCCAGCACCTGTGGAAGCCAGATAGAGAAGAATGGAATATAAGTAACGAGCAATAAGCAGATACCAGACAGAATAAAGAATGGCACCAATTCCCGAACAACATTCTCAAACTTCCTTTTTCCTACCGAGCACGCAGCGTAAAGAACAACTCCTACAGGAGGTGTTACAAGACCTACTGTCAGATTTACTAACATTAAAACAGCAAAATGAACAGGGTGAATACCTATCTGGTAGAAAATCGGACCTAAAATCGGTGCAAATAGTATGATAGCTGCTCCTGTATCCATCCACATTCCTACAATAAGCAGGAATATATTCACTATAAGCAGAAGCAAATACTTGTTATCGCTCATACTAAGCATGATAGTCGCAATCTGATCAGGGATCTTCTCCATTCCCATTATCCATGCGAACACCGATGCAAATGAGATGATCATGAATACATCTGCCATCTGCCTTGAGAGTTCACGCAAGGACTTGAAGAAATCATTCACATGATAATTCCTATAAACTATGAAGCCCAGGATAAGCGCATAAACACATGCTACATTCGCAGCCTCTGTTGCTGTGAAGAATCCACCGAGAATACCGCCGACAATTATAAAAGGCATACCCATTGTTATCAGACCATGGCCGATAATCGCCAGTATTTCCTTTCTTGTCCTCTTCTCTGTATCACGCGGGAAATTCTTCTTTTTTCTTATAGCGAATATGTAAAGGACCTGGCTCAATCCCATCATCAATCCAGGAAGAGCACCACCAAGAAACAATGCACCTACGGATAATCCCATTACGCTGGCATAAAGAACTGCTATATTTGAAGGAGGGACAAGAGGAGACTGCAAAGACGAAGCTGCCGTAAGCGCACAGGCAAAATCCGGATTATATCCCCTTTTGCTCATTTCCTTCATCTCAACCTGCCCGAGAGAAGCGATATCGCCTAAAGCTGTTCCTGATATACTTCCGAAAAGCGTTGAAGCAAGAACATTCACATAAGCAAGACCACCTCTGAACCGGCCGACGAACAATCTGACGAAATCAAATAGTTTTCCGGAAATATCCGAATGGATCATTACGTCTGCTGCTAAGAGGAAGAAAGGAATAGCCAATAACTGAAATTGATCTATTCCAGCGAACAATCTGCTAGGAACAACTGCAATGAAACGTGGCTCTACCAATAGAATATAGAATACTCCAGTGATTCCCATAGAATAGGAAATAGGTATACCTATCAATATTGTTCCGATAAGCACAGCCATTGCAATAGCAAAATCAATCATTTATCATCCCTCCTTTTTCCTTACAATCAATCAGATCGACAGCCATTACCAGAACCATCTGGACAGACACCAGGAACATTCCGACAAAGACACTCGACTTTGGAATGAGCATACTCATCATGAGGGCCGAGGATTTCTCCATTATTGAGTATTTTGGCAATTCCCTGACTGAAACAATGAAAACATAGAACGTGAATGCCAGAATCATGAACTTAATCAGGAATTCAATGAACACCCGAGGCTTTCCCTTGATTCTATCCACAATAAATCTGACCGATGTCATTGTATTTCTTCTGACCAGCATATTTGCTCCAAGAAATGCCAGATAAATCATGCAGTATCTTGAGACTTCTTCTGTCCAGTAGAATGCGCTTGTTTGAAGAAGATAACGATTAAGTACCTGGATCAGAACAGAGAAAAACATTATAAAAGCAAGAATCATACAAAACAGACTCGTTATTTTTTCAATATATTCGGATGTTTTGGTCAGGATTTCCCTGGTCGTCATAATTCCCTCCTTTTAAGCATAGATTTCCTTTTGATAAATCAACTCTGTTATGTGTAAAGCAAGACCGTATATGAAAACCGATTCTTGCTTTACACTAGCATAACAACCTGTAGCTGGACTCTCTTATACCTGAGCTTTTATCTCTTCTGCGGTTGCTATGAATTCATCAACAACATCCTCGCCGAGCTGATCGTAAAGCCATTCGATAACAGGTTCGCGGGCAATTTCAAATGTTGCTTTCTCTTCTGGTGTAGGGATATAAATCTCTGTTCCGGAATTGCGGATGATTTCCATCGCAAGCTCCTCTCCAGAAACAATGGCTCCTCTTGCAGCAATCTCTGCCATCTTTCCACCATCAAGCACAACCTTCTTCAGATCATCTGGAAGGCTATTCAGCCAAGACTCATTAATCGCAATATATGCAGGACTGATCATATGGCCATCGAGGGAATAATACTTGCAGACCTCATACATGGATCCATCAAGCATAACCATTGGAGAGTTCTCCTGTCCATCAACAACTCCAGTCTGCAGAGCGGAATAAAGCTCACTATATGCAAGAGCTGTAGGAATAGCGCCAAGGCTTCTGAAAGCAAAGACATGAGCAGAATTCTGCATACTGCGTATTGCAAGGCCTTTGACATCATCAGCAGTCTTTATCTGGCGGACATTATTAGCAAAATTCCTGAAGCCTCCATTATCAAAATCAGCGATTATCCTGATATTCGTCTTTGCTGCGATATCATCATACATAGCTTCCATGTAATCACTGTCAAGGAATGCATAGAATTCTGTTCTGTTTGAGAACTCATAAGGAATCGAGAACATCTGAAGAGCCGGATAATATGATGACAGATCCGATTCACCGGTGGTTGTTGCCTCAATTATGCCAAGCATGCACTGCTGCAGGATTTCAGGCCCGGTACCTAGTGAAGAATTAGTATATAGCTCTACCTCGATCCTTCCCTGTGATTCCGTCTCTACATAGTTCTTGAAAGCAAGCTGGGCTGCATAATTGAAATTCATGATTGTCCTTCCACCCAAGGAAGTGAAATCAACACTGATACTAGGAAGTCTGATTGTATACTCCGCTGCTGCGAAAACACTTGAGAGGGCTGAAACAATCAGAATCGCGGTAATCAATAATCTCCTTTTTTTCATAACGCTTTTCTCTCCTTTTGCATATTAATGACAATTCATGACACGAACTACTTCTTCCAGTTCTTTAATCTCCTCTGGAGTAAGATTTCCCGTAGGTTTCCTGGACTTGCCGCAAGGAATTCCCATGATGTTCATTATTTCTTTGATGCATGCCTGGTATGTTGTCAGACCTGTTCCTGCTACGAGAGGGCCTACTGAATACGGGACCTTTCTCTTAGATGCTACCTTGTCATAGAAAATCCTATAGGGCTCCAGCTGATCCGCATACTTCTTCAGAGCCTCATAATCTCCCTTCTGTCCCGCTTCATATATTCCAAAAGCAATCTCAGGAACAAAATTCACAAGCTCAGAAGCATATCCTGCGCAAAGCCCCTCTGGAGACAGTGGTGCCAGATACTGATAAAGCTCATATCCCATACCCGTATAAACAACCATATCATCAGGATTTATTGCCTTGGTTATTCTGAAATACGTCTGAGCGCTTGCGACGTTTTCCTTATCTGCAATGACATTAGGTATCTTTGAAAGCTTTTCCAGCATACCCACATTCAGCCACATCTTCGTAGTTGTCGGATTGTTGTACAGCATTATTGGAATATCTGCGGCATCAGAAAGATCCTGATAATACTGGATGATGTTCTCCTCGGTTGCTGACATATAATATGGATGCACTGCAAGAATACCATCAGCGCCCATGGCCTTAGCCTTCTTCGCAAGATCTATCGAAGCTTTTGTGCTACCCTTTCCTACTCCAACAAATACAGGATGTTCGCCATTGACTTCATTGACGAAAGTCTCTGCATATTTAAGGAACTCGTCATCACTCAAAGCATAGAACTCTGCCGTGGTTCCTCCTGCCAGGAAGCAAAGAGGCTTGCCTTTTGAACTATTGCAGGTATGACGTATACCAAGTCTAAGAGCATCAAGATCGAGATTCTCATCTGCATCAAACGGAGTCATCTGCAGATGGAAAATTCCTTTGCACTGAGCTTTCAATTTTTTAATGTCACTCATTCTCAACCTCCTATGTGTTGTTTTCTAAGGTCAGAATCCAATGAAAAAAATAAATTGTCAAACAATTTTTCTTGTAATTTTATTTTTGTTAGACAATTTTGTTGACATATTGAAAAAGCTATAAAAACAATACATATAGAGAAAATTCAGATTTCTGGATGCTTGCAGCGCTGGTATCATTAAAGGATCGAGGAGGAAATTGAATATGCGAATCCTAATCTGCATAAAACAGGTTCCAGGCTCAACTAACGTTAAAGTTGATGAGAAGACAGGATTGCTTATTCGGTCAAGACTTGGCAATAAACTCAATCCATATGACCTCTATGCATTGGAGGAAGGCCTGAAGATAAAAGATCGTATGAATGCGGAGATCAATGTAATCACAATGGGTCCTCCTCAGGCGGCAGAATCACTCAGTGAATGCTTATGGATGGGATGCGATAAAGGATATCTTGTCTCAGATAAAGCATTTGGAGGAGCAGATGTACTGGCAACAAGCTATACATTGAATCAGGCAATCAAGAGTATCGGGAAGTTTGATCTGATATTCTGCGGAAAGCAGACAACAGATGGCGATACTGCTCAGGTTGGAGCTGAATTAGCAGAACACCTCGGGATACCTCATGTATCAAATGCAGCAGAAATAAAAGAATTAAATGAATCATCCATTACAGTTAAAGCCAATCAGGAAAATATAATCATTACAGAACGCATTGCACTGCCATGCTTAATCTGTTTCGATTCTGATATAAACACCCCGAGGCTCCCTTCATACAAACGGAAAAAGCTTATAGGATGCGGGAACATCAGTACACTATCACTTGCAGACTTCAGCGATAAATCCATTGCCAGCTATGGATTAGAAGGATCAGCAACAAGAGTCCAGAGAATCTTTCCTCCCGAAAAAAACAAAGAAAGGACAATCTTACAGGAATCACCCGAGAAGCTGGCAGATAAAATGCTCGGGATATTGATTGAAAAGAAATTCCTGAAGGAGGTGCAATAATGGGACTTCGCATCAACAATGATAAGCTCACCCCGGCTTTATGCAGGAAACTTGTTGAGAGCTGCCCTTTTGGAGCAATAAATCCATCAGGGGACAATGGAATAACCATAGGTCCTGAATGCAGGCTATGCAAAGCTTGTATCAAGGCCGGGGAAGGAAGCATCACCTATGAAGAGGAAAAGCGCAATAATGATAACCATAATTGGAATGGTATTGCAGTATTCTGCGAAATAAGCGGAAATTCCATTCATGAAATCAGCTATGAGCTTCTTGGAAAAGCCTCAGAGCTGGCAAAAACAGCAAATCAGCCAGTATATGCTCTTGCTATAGGCTCAGGAATAAAGAGTCTTGTTCCCGTATTATCCGCATACGGTGCAGACAGCATTTCTGTATATGATCATCAATCGCTGGAGAATTATCTGGTAGAGCCATATACGAATATAGTTGAGGATTTTATTTCAAGGACAAAACCATCTGCAATGCTGATTGGAGCTACAAGCGCAGGGCGTTCATTGGCTCCTCGCATTGCAGCAAGGCTGAAAACAGGACTGACTGCTGATTGCACGGCTCTGGAAATGGATGAAAACAATAACCTGATTCAGATCCGACCTGCTTTCGGTGGAAATATCATGGCAAGGATAATCACCCCCAACACCCGTCCGCAATTCTGCACTGTACGATATAAGATATTCTCAAAGATCCATCCCAGAACAGATTCAGCGGCGCAGATCCACAATATTGAAGTCACAGATAAAATGCTGTCATGTTCTGCAGAGATATTAACTGCGGAAAGAAAGCCGGAAGTCGCAGATATATCTGAAGCAGACATTATTGTTCAGGTCGGAAGAGGAGTTAAGAGCCAGAAAGATCTTGAAATGGTACAGGAACTGGCAACCGCAATTGGTGGGCAGATTGCATGTACGAGACCTTTGGTAGAGAATCACTGGTTTGATTCCAGAAAACAGATTGGATTATCAGGGCGCACGGTGAAACCAAAACTTCTCATCTGCATCGGAGTCAGCGGAGCTGTCCAGACTGTAGCCGGCATGAAAGGAAGTGAGTGCATAATTGCTATAAACAGTGATCCAAATGCTTCTATATTCGATGTCGCCAATTACGGGTTTGTCGGAGATCTCTATCAGATTATTCCATTATTGCTTAAGAAAATAAAGGAAGCA
Organism: uncultured Spirochaetaceae bacterium; assembly: GCA_944389065.1. Classification (GTDB taxonomy): domain Bacteria; phylum Spirochaetota; class Spirochaetia; order Sphaerochaetales; family Sphaerochaetaceae; genus Ornithospirochaeta. The sequence goes on along the minus strand of CALXKZ010000008.1, from coordinate 5,627 downwards.
GATTAAGAATGTACAACAGAATCACGGAAAAAGATCTAGTAGCGCTGAGGGAAATGGTTTCAGAACCTGTCCTCTCCAGAGATGAGATAAATGAGGACTATTTTCATGATGAACTGGGAACGGCATTCGGAAAACCTGATGCTCTTGTCAGGGTTAAATCAACCCAAGAAGTTTCCCGCATTATGCAATTTGCTTATGCCAACAATTTCCCGGTTGTTGTCCGCGGAAGCGGTACGGGATTAGTAGGCGGGGCTGTCGCCATCCACGAAGGCATAATGATTGAAACAACCCTGATGAACAAGATAATAGAACTTGATGAGGAAAACCTTACTGTAACTGTACAGAGCGGAGTTCTCTTAATGGAATTAGCCCAATTCTGCAATGACCATGGATATCAGTATTGCCCTGATCCAGGAGAGAAAAGCGCGACAATCGGCGGAAATATTTCTACAAATGCCGGAGGAATGAGAGCAGTAAAATACGGTGTGACAAGAGATGCTGTAAGGAGCCTCACAGCAGTCCTTCCAGATGGAGAGATAATCGTTACCGGAAGCAAAGTCGTTAAAAATTCAAGCGGATACTCAATCAAAGATCTGATAATCGGCAGTGAAGGAACACTTGCCATAGTTACAGAAGCAACTTTGAAGATAATCCCTAAACCAGAATATACTTTAAGTATCCTGGTACCATTTCCAACTATTTCAAAGGCTATTTCTGCAGTCCCAAGGATTATTGGATCCAATATCACTCCAGTTGCGATTGAATTCATGACAAATGATGTCATTATATACTCGGAAGAATACCTTGGGAAAAAATTTCCTTCCCATGATTCTGATGCCTATCTTCTTCTGACCTTTGATGATAACAACAAAGATGCAATGCTTCATGATCAGGAAACGATTTCCGATCTTTGCCTTGAACTTGGAGCAATTGATGTTCTTATCGTTGATACAGAAGAAAGAAGCAACAGCGTATGGTCTGCCCGCAGTGCTTTTCTGGAGGCTATAAAATCCTCGACCGATCTTATGGACGAATGCGATGTGGTTCTGCCTAGAAGCCAAATCGCTGAATTCCTTGATTTCACTGATGGAATATCAAGGAAAACCGAATTGCGGATAAGGTATTTCGGCCATGCCGGGGATGGAAATCTTCATATATACCTATGCAGAGATGGAATGGATGAGGATTTATGGCTAGAGAAAAAACAAGCTGTTTTCTCAGCCTTATATTCGGAAGCAGGAAAATACGGAGGTCAAGTCAGCGGAGAGCACGGGATCGGGCTCGATAAGAAAAGCTATCTTGCTTCAAGCCTTGGAGAAGTGCAGATAAACCTGATGAAAGGTATAAAGAAGGTTTTTGATCCAAAGAATATCCTGAATCCAGGCAAAATAATCTAATTGGGACTCCAGGCATAGCAAGGTTATTCAGCACCCCCAAGGACAGCCTTGCTTCTAAAGACTTCCAAACGATGTTTCATGAATCGCTGTTACCTTTTACTCCTTGTGTCTCATATCATGCGGCAAAGGTTTGATGAATACCCAGTTCCCATTGTCTCCTGCAATTGAAGCAATCATGCTTTTTATCTGAATAAAAAGAAAATCCCTCTGGGAATAGGATTGCATATCACAGGAGATAAGAACCACGAAGAGAGCGAGATGACATCACTCTCCTCCTGATAACTCCAGTCCATGAAGAAAAGTCATGCTGATGTTCTTTTCCGGATACTTCTGCTGCAATGCATTATCTTTCCGTCATCTGTATTTTCCTGACTGACGATCCTTCCACGAGAACGCAGTCCTGGATTTCCCTCTTCGGTTCATGTGAACCATTTCTGATGAGATCAAGAAGGAGCGTAGCTGCTTTCCGTCCAAGCTCAAGTTCTTCCATATCGAGATAGACAAAATCATTGTTTCCTGTATATGCCCATTCCGGAGAGCCGATGAGCATGACAGAGATGTCCTTGCCTATATCCAGTCCTTTCTTCCTGAATACGTTCACACCGCCTTTTGCCTGGATATTGAAACCAAAGAAGACAGCTGTAGCATCGGGGTGCTCATCAAGAGCCTTCCATGTTATCTCAAAGCCCGCCTCAGGAGAGAAAGCGGCATAATATGAATAGACCTCGGAATAATGAGGCAAAGCTGCTCTGAGGCCTGTCTCCCGGGCATCAAGATCGGCAATACCGGATTTCCATCCGATATATATGATTTTCCTATGTCCGCACCTTTCCAGATACTCTCCACCGGAAAAGCCACAGCCGTAGTTATCTGTCGTCACACAATGATACCCATCCATTCCCTCAAGAAGCCTGTCGACAACAACCATATTGATACCTACATCCCGGACTATTCTTGTATTCTCCGCGCCTTTTGCTGTCGGAGTGATTATTATCCCATCAACACGCTGGGACAGCAGACGGTGGATTATTTCCTTCTCACGATCAGGATCATCGAATGTATCGCAGATTATGAGATCATAGCCACACTTTACGAAGACATTCTCTGCGGCAAGGCAGATCCTTGTGAAGAACTGGTTCTCGAACTGAGGAATGAGAATACCGATGAGCTTTCTATCCATTCCCTTCAGGGAAGATGCCCCATTGCATTTTATATAATTCAGGTCAGAAGCGGCATCAAGAACCTTCTGCCGGAGTTCATTCCTGATATACCGGTCCTTCTTGTCATTGAGCACATAGCTGACAGTACCGATAGTCGTACCGGCTTTCTCTGCAACATCTTTGAGCGTCACAAAACGGGACATAAGGACCTCCGGGAGATAGACAAACGTTTGCATATTCAGAAAAACATCTCTATGATATGCAAACGTTTATCACATCCTTCCTAATATCTATTAAATCCATGGCAGGTGACCTTGTCAACAAAAATTAATCAAATGAATAAAATCAAGGAGAACATCTCTTCCTCCAGCTGTGCTATCATCATGAGCATGAAGTATGCAAAGGCAAACAGCAAAGCATGGGACTGGGAAGCAGAGCATGGAAGCGGATGGGCGAAGATTGTCGATGAAGAAAAGATCAGGAAGGCAAAGGACGGCCACCCTGAAATCTGTGTGACAGTGAATAAGACAGTCCCTGAAGCATGGCTGCTGCCACTCAAAGGAAGACACGTGCTCTCCCTTGGCGGAGGCGGAGGACAGCAGACCCCTACCCTTGCTGCCTTTGGATGCGATACGGAATCTGCGGATATAAGCCACGTGATGATAGAAAGGGATAATGAAGCTCTTCGATGCTATGGACTTGAAGCTAGAACCCATATCATGGACATGAATGACCTTTCTGAATTTCCTGAAAAATCCTTTGATGCTGTGATATCCCCGGTCTCAATGAATTTCATAGAAGATGTATCCATTGTTTTCGGCGAGGTATCCAGAATACTGAAGCCCAACGGGACTTTCATATTCGGAATTGCGAACCCCGCCCTGTACATGTTTGATGATGATAAGCTTGCTGAAGGGAAAATGAAGGTGAAGTACACGCTTCCCTTTGCCGATCCTGTAAGCCTGTCGAAGAAAGAACTCAGGAAAAGACTGAAAAGGAAAGATACGATTGAGTATTCCCATACTCTTGAGAGCATAATCGGCGGTTTGACGGCAAAAGGGTTCGTGATCAATGGATTCTACTCCGATGGTTCGGATTTCGAACCGATCGATTCATTCCTTCACGACTGCTATCTCGCCTTCCGGGCTATCCGTATCGATAACCAATGAGTCCTCTGTAAGCGCTATTGCCCTCACTCCATACTCATTGGCGATTCTGCTGGCAGCAGAGCTTCCCATGGCAAACAACGTCGTTGAGAGCATATCACAGAGGGTACCATCCGGAGAGATTATCGTTGCGGAAACAAGATCTGTCTCTGCGGGATATCCCGTTGCGGAAGAGAGGATATGATGGTAGATGATCCCATCCTTCTCTATATACCGCTGATACCCTCCGCTTGTCACGATTGCCGTATCAACAGCTTCTACAAGCATGAAATATGCCCCAGTTTCTGCTCCTGGCCGCTGGATGCCGATCTTCCATGGTCTTCCATCATGGCTTCCTATCACAACGATATTCCCGCCAAGATTCACAAGAGCACTCTCCACTCCTTCCTCGATAAGATAATCCCGTACAGAATCCGAAGCCCATCCTTTTCCCACTGCTCCAAGATCGATTGACATACCGCTCTCAGGAAGGAACACGGATCTCTCATCATCATCCAGAATGGCTTTCCGGAAATCAAGAAGAGGCAGAACAGCGTCTATCTCACTCTGCTCAGGAACCCTCGCATTATCTGTTCCAAGTCCCCATAATGATGATAAGGGGCCTATCATGGGATTGAAGACGCCATCTGTAGCATAAGCCATTGTGAATGAACGCTTTATCAGTTCATATATATCATCAGGAACATTGACAGGCTTGATGCCGGCATTCTCATTTATCTTCCATACCCAGGAACCCTCAGTGAAGCGCGATATTGCTCTGTCTGCGCTGTATATAACGTCAAATGCTCCATCAAGAACCTCATCATCCCCGCTTATGCTGATATATACGACAGTTCCAAGAGCAATCCGCGAGTCAGAGACATAGCGCTGTGAGCATGATGCGAGGAGAACGAGAAGGATAAGCATATTCACGATTAACCGCAGCTTTGATAGAATCGGATTATGTACTCCATCATTTTCACTGACATTGACGGAACGCTTCTTCATGACGACCTCACAATCGGGAAAGATACCATTTCAGCGCTTACTAGGGCAACAGAGAAAGGAATCATCACGGCTCTTTGCTCCGGGCGATATATGAAATCATTGGACAGAATCGAAAGAATGATCGGTCTGAAGATGATGAAGATCGCATTCAATGGTGCTCTGATAGAGCATGATGGAAAGCTTATCCGGGACATAAGGATATCAGAAGAAGCATTTGAGAAAGCAGCTAGCTTCCTGAAGGGAAAGACAGATGCCCTTATCGCATTCACTCCATCCAGCTATGCGATCATGGCAGACAGCTTCTGGGTCAATGAGCAGTACCGCATACTCGGGGAATACGGAATCGAGATGGATCTCTCCGATCATGAGAGGGTGTGTGAAGCGGCAGGAGATGCGCCATGCAAGCTTCTTGCAAAGGATAATGACCACAATAAGATAGCTAGGCTGAAGGCTGAACTCGACAATCTACTTGCAGGCGAGGCTGAGGTATTCAGCTCCTATCCTAACAACATCGAGATAATACCGACAGGAATAGATAAAGGCGGAGCTCTGGAAGCTGTATCAGGGCTTCTTGGAATACCGCTTGCTCAGATGATTGCATTCGGAGACTGGGACAATGATAAAGAGATGCTCAGAAGCGCGGGGATGGGCATATGCATGGCAAACGGATCTCCCTCTGCCAAGGAGGCGGCGGATATGATCACAGCTTCCAATAACGAAGACGGGATAGATAAGGCACTGCGTAAGCTTGGGATTTAGAAAAATATAGGAAATCCATAAACAAGCGAGGCTCTTATTTATGATTTTCCATCTTTTCCATTAATAAGAGCACTCCTTATTATAAACTTTTGCCGATTTTATTATCAATCTCGATTGATTTCCAATAATAAGCATAATCTGGAATCTTATAAAGTCCT
>CALXKZ010000007.1 GCA_944389065.1 uncultured Spirochaetaceae bacterium | reverse complement strand
GCAGTGCATTGTGATTGCAGCTGTGAGCGTGGTCTTGCCGTGGTCGACGTGTCCGATCGTACCGACGTTTACATGTGGCTTCGTTCTCTCGAATTTTTCCTTAGCCATCAGTTCCTCCTTGCGGCATCGCCGCAAATCAAAAGATATCTCATAAAGGCCCATGCCTTTATAGTTTCCGAGACATACTGATTGCCTGAGAACTCAACAAAGCGTTTCCAGAGGTCGGCACTGCATTGGAGTGACGACAATAGAGTCATACTGAAAAAAGACCTATCATCCGGAACCACCTTATCGCCTGAAGCAATCGGTTTGGCTCTTGGTCAGACTTACCCATAAGGGCATAGTCAGACACCTTGACCAATATACGGAAACTGAAATTCTTTGTCAACACCTGTTTATTCTTTTTTCTGCAAAAGATTTACTTATGGCTTTTTCTGCCCTGATATGCTCAATTGGCACTAAATATCATGGATAGGATGAACTATATCCTTATATATAGTGTCATATATGTCCTCTAATTGCATCCGCAGCTTCCAATACTGAAGAGATCCTGCATTCCAGGATAATACGGTGAAATCAAAGAATATATATCTATTATATATAATATTCCAGGATTCCGTCCTTATGGATCGCATATAGACTGATATAGATATCGCATCCGTGATTCCTACGGGAAATAATGCATGATCAGGAAATAGTCATGATACGCAACCTGCAGAATCCCTCCGAAAGGCTAAGCAGCCATAAAAGCATTGACTTCACAGTGCTGCAATACCCAGCTGGACCAGATAGCTTCTGGCAGAAGAACCAGGACGGCGGCGAATCCATCAGACATCCCCGCTTGTACGATCTGAAGCCGACAGCCGGCGACCGATCCATCCACCTCGCACTTCTATAAACATGAGAAAGGAGATTCTTCTTGACCAGAATGCATGACGTCAGCATCAGCAAGCTGGATCAGTGTTACAGACTTACTACATATCATATATTAATTGTAAATATTATATTCCTAAAATGGATTTATTTATTTCATATTAATATAAAATCAAGATATCTGTGCAATTCATCAGAAATCTTTCCACAGAAATGAGATTCTGCATTATAATCAGCAGGACTTAGGAGCAGAAAATATGTCCGGAAAAAGAATGGACCACATAACATGGGATGAATACTTCATGGGAATCGCCGTACTCTCATCGCTTAGAAGCAAGGACCCGAACACACAGGTCGGCGCATGCATCGTCAGTTCTGACAAGAAGATCATCGGAGTTGGCTATAATGGCTTTCCCACGGGATGCTCTGATGATGAGCTTCCCTGGGAAAGAGAGGGAGACTGGATCAATACGAAGTATCCTTATGTATGCCATGCAGAGCTGAATGCTATTCTCAACTCCCCCGTCTCGAGTCTGAGAGGCGCAACGCTCTATGTCGCGCTCTTTCCATGCAATGAATGCGCGAAGGCCATCATACAGACAGGCATAAAGAAAGTCGTCTATCTATCTGATAAGTACGAAAGCACGGACCAGACAAAAGCCAGCAAGATGATGCTGCGTGCAGCAGGCGTCGAGCTGGAAAAGCTTGAGACAGGAAGGAAGGAAATCATCCTGAATCTAAATGCCTGAACCTATATACAACTATAGAACACCATTTCTTCAGCCGATGATACAGGCTGTATCAGAAGGAAACAGAGAACAGGCCATCGAATGGTCACTCAACGAAATCGAGCGGCCGATACGGCGGCTGAAGAGACGGTATCCTGAATATACGACGCCAAGGGACTGCAAACGGCTTGGTGTTCTGTATCTTGAGGGAAGAGTGCCACTGCCTCAGGTAGGAGCTGCTGTAGAGGATCTATACAAGGAAGCCGGGATAATCGGGCAGAGGGATAAATACGGAAGAGCACTGGCGTTCTCTGTCGGGGAAGGCGTCTCGTCGCTGAAGAAGAAAAGCCACGTGATGAAGTATGTCTTCTACTATCTTACAGCGCTGAAGATCGAAGGGGCATCGGACAGGGAGATTGAGAGGGAAGCCAAACGCATGGCACTCTCCTATCCAGGGGGAGAGAAACCTTGACTTATCAGGAGGCCAGCCTGAGAATATTAGACGGAGGCGGTAACACAGACCGCTGCCACCCAGGCAGAAGCTAAGCGGCCGTTCCACAAGAGGAGATGCTATGACAATCATAGTCAATGGAACGCGATATAGCACTGATAAGGATATGACGCTCCTTTCCTTTCTGAGAGAGGAGCTATCGCTCACAGGGACAAAGGATGGATGCAGCGAAGGCGCATGCGGCGCCTGCTCTGTGATAATCGATGGGAAGCTGGCCAAGGCGTGCACCAGGAAGCTTTCAAAGATCGATGGCTCCAGCGTCATCACGATAGAAGGCCTCTCGGAAAGGGAGAAGGCTGTCTATTCTTATGCCTTTGCATCAGCCGGTGCAGTGCAATGCGGCTTCTGCACTCCTGGCATGATCATAGCAGCCAAGGCACTCATAGATAATAATCCAGCACCTTCCGATGAGGATATAAGGAAGGGAATACGCGGGAATATCTGCAGATGCACCGGATATGTGAAGATCGAGAAAGCAATAAAGCTTGCCGCAGAAATGCTGAAGGAGAACATAGAGGTTCCTGAATATGACACCGATCCACGGATTTCAGGGACAATGGCGCGCATTGATGCGGAGGAGAAAGCCCTTGGCAAGGGACTCTTTGCCGATGATATCCGCATGGAGGGCATGCTATATGCTTCAGCGGTGCGATCTCCGGCTCCAAGATGCAGGATTGTGAGGATAGATGACAAAGAGGCTCTGGAAGATCCTAGATGCATGGCAGTGATCAAGGCGGATTCCGTTCCGTACAACAGACATGGGCATATCGTACCAGACTGGCCTGTCCTGATCCCTGAGGGGGAAATCACCTCATACATAGGGGATGCGATATGCATAGTAGTTGCCTCTGAAAGGGAGGCTCTGGACGAGCTGAAAAAGAAAGTAAGGATAGAATACGAAGTCCTGGAAGGCGTCTTCTCCCCTGAAGAAGCAATGAAAGATGCCATTCCAGTACATCAAGGGCAATCGAACATATATGACACAGAACGTATTGTCAGGGGGGATGCGGACAAGGCGATCGCTGATAGCGATATCGTTATAACAGAGACATTCAAAACCCCATTCACAGAGCATGCATTCATGGAACCGGAGTGCGCTATAGGATACCCGTATGCGGACGGGGTGCTGGTGTATGCAGGTGACCAGTCCGTCTATGATGACCAGAGGGAAATCGCGAGGATGCTATGTCTGCCAAAGGAGAAAGTACGTGTGAAGAGCACGCTTGTCGGCGGCGGTTTCGGCGGCAAGGAGGACATGTCTGTACAGCACCATGCTGCACTGGCAGCATACATACTCAAGCGTCCTGTGAACATGAAGCTGACAAGGCAGGAAAGCCTCATGGTCCACCCTAAGCGCCATCCAATGACAATGACGATGACGCTTGGAGCATCCAGCGACGGGAGGATCAAGGGACTCAAGGCAGAGATTATCTCGGACACAGGGGCCTATGCATCGCTGGGAGGCCCTGTATTGCAGAGGGCCTGCACACATGCTTCCGGTCCTTATTCATTCCAGAACTTCGAGGTAATCGGCAGAGCAATCTATACAAACAATGTCCCGGCAGGTGCATTCAGAGGCTTCGGTGTAACACAATCCTGCTTCGCTATAGAATCAATGATGGATACGCTTGCCCAGAAGGCGGGCCTTGATCCATTCCAGATAAGGATGCTCAATGCCCTATCACCGCGCGATGTCATGCCGAATGGGCAGATAGCATCGCCTGATACGGCAATCAGGGAATGCCTGATGGCTGTAAAAGATGCCTACTACGCATCGGATCGCACAGGAATAGCCCTGGCTATGAAAAACAGCGGCATCGGCGTCGGATCTGAGGATACTGGGCGCTGCAGGCTATCTATAGAGAACGGTCTGATCCATATACGTTCATCAGCTGCATGCATGGGACAGGGAGTTGGAACGGTAGAGCTCCAGATTGCTGCGGGGACTCTTAATCTGCCATCCTCTGCTTTCGTCGTCGAGCAGCCCGATACAGAAAGGACTCCGGATAGCGGCACTTCGACAGCATCCAGACAGACCGCATTTACAGGAGAGGCTGTCAGGCGGGCCGCATTGAAGCTCAGGAATGCGCTTGAGATGTATACACTGGAAGAGCTTGAGGGGGATGAATTCTACGCGGAGTTCACTTTCCACTCAGATCCAATCACAAGCACGAAGAAGAATCCCGTATCCCATCTTGCTTACTCATACTCAGCCCAGGTCGCTGAAATCGGAGAGGATGGCAGAGTAAAACGGATCACAGCGGCATGCGATGCGGGGACACCGATAAACATGACCGCGATAGAAGGCCAGATAGAAGGCGGAGTGCTTATGGGAATGGGATATGCCCTTACAGAGGACTTCATCACAGAGAATGGATACATAAAATCAAAATACGGAACGCTGGGGCTTATAAGGGCAACTGACAGACCCGATATCGTACCAATACTTGTCCATTCGGAGATACTTCCCGGAACAGCATTCGGATCAAAAGGCATAGGCGAGCTCTGCACTATCCCAACAGCACCTGCTATCAGCAATGCTTACAGGAGAATTGATGGCATATTCAGAAAGTCACTGCCTCTTTCCGATACCCCTTATTCGAAAAAAAAGCTATAGTCCATTCTATGGACACGATAGAATTCTTCAGAACACTCCTCACAATTCCATCTCCATCATGGAAAGAAGACGGTATGAGTTCATTCATAACAAGGACCATGACCTCCTTCGGGTACAGTTTCATCGATGACAATGCGGGGAATCTGCTTTTCTTCCTGCCTGGAACGATCGACCGCCCCATGATAGCATCCCACATGGATACAGTCCCCCTTGCATTGATACCCCATGTCATTGAGACAGATGAGTGCTTCATGACAGATGGTCATACGGCGCTTGGCGCAGACAACAAAGCGACAACAGCAGCGATGCTTGCTGCAGCGGAGAAAAGACTTAATGCATGCTTCCTGTTCACAAGGGCTGAAGAGGTAGGACTGCAGGGATCCAGGCGGCTTCAGCCGCAGTTCTTTGCTCCTTTCAGGATTACCATGGCATTCGTCCCGGATGCAGAAGGGAAGGTGGGAACGGTCATCACATCGGCGCCGGGAAAAGAAACTATCGATGCCATATTCCATGGACGTACAGCCCATGCAGGCTTCTCTCCTGAAAGCGGAAGGAATGCTATAAAAGCAGCAGCAACTGCAATATCCAGATCACCATCAGGGCGTATCGACGAGGAAACGACCTGCAATATCGGGATATTCGAAGGAGGAACCTCTACGAATACCGTGCCGGACAAAGCCGAATACCGATACGAAGTGCGTTCACTCGACAATCTGAAAAGGAAGAATATCTCAGATAGCATCATCAGAGAGGCTGAAAGAGCTGCAGAGGAAGCTGGGTGCGAGGCAGAGATAAAGAGGACTGAGCTTTACAGCCCATATATAATTCCTGAGGATAGTCCGGTGAAAGCCGCTGTAAAAACCGCGATAAAGAGTTTAGGGCTGGATTATGGTGAGAAGGCCACATCCGGAGGAAGCGACGCAAACAACCTGAGGGCAATCGGCATCGATGCCATAACTCTCACATCAGGATATGAGCATCCACACAGCACAGAGGAAAGGATAGCTAAAGAGGAGCTGATCAGGCTCGAATGCCTGCTAACGGCTATCGCTAGATAGTTCTTCACGGGCACGGGCAATTGCGGCCCATAGTGAGGAGGAGAGAAGCTTTCTGAAGCGTGGAGGAGCTTTCTCAAGCACACTCTCAAGAGACTCAATGCTCTTCGGAGGATCGGATGCAAGCTTCAGGAGCATATGCTTCTCCATGACCCGTACAGCAGGAACATTGAAACGCTCGGCCAGGGAATCACGGGCAATGAATAGATGTTTAAGGAAGACACGCTCTTCCTTTGACATGTGCCGCCAATCCCCTACCTTCTTCCATGGCTGTACCGGTGGTTTAAGAATCAAGGCCTTCTTCATCTGCCTGCTGCACTCTTTCTGCAGTCCTCTGGCATCGATCTCCTGCTCAAGGATATCCTTGAGCTCTATAAGATGCTCGACATCTGAGAGAGCATATTCGATCTGCTCCTCCGAAAGCGGACGGATAAGCCAGTTCGAAGTCTGTTTCCTCTTCTTTCCTCCGCTGCTGCTTATCCCCAGATAAAGCTCTTCAAGACCAAGGAGATTCCCTGTATACCCCAGGATAACAGCAGGTATGCGGATATCATAGATATTGCGTATCATCATCCCATAGCGCTTATGGACCAATGCAGCATCGGACTGCGATGCAAAGAATATCTTCTCTGTATCCGACTGGAAGAAAGCCCCAAGCCCATGTGCAGTTACCCCATCGGCTCTTGGATCGATTATATAATAGGACTCTCCATCGAATATCTGAATCAGGCAAAGATGCTCGCCATAGATATGGAGATTGAACTCCCCCTCGAAATCAACAGCAATACGCCCTTTTCTGCAGAATAAGGGAATAAGCTGCTCTATCTCCGCATCACTTGAGATATATTCAAATGCTTTCATCTTCAAACCAGATCAGATTGAACGCTTCCGGCTTCGATGGTACTGAACCAGATCCCTTTCCTGATATAACCTCCGGCTCCCCCCTGTCAACATCCTGACTCCTGACAGATACAGACGGAGCGGATGGCACTTTTGGAGGTTCAGGCTTATCATCTTCCTCTTCTATCAGAGCCTCTTCCTCCGTAGCAGCTGGCGGCTCTTCCTCTACAATCTCCGGCTCCGGGGATGGAGGGACAATACTATCCAGACAGATCGCAGAGGCCATGATCACTGCGGCAATGACGATAAGAACGGATATGAATTTAGGAAATCCATCATCGGTCATCAAAGCGAAAGAGACAGCATCAGCCACCATGACAGACATGGAGACCGCCGCAGCAGCCATCCTATAAACCCCATCTTCTGCCGATATAGCCCAGTACATAAGAACAGCAGAAGCAATAAGCATGAGAATCTGCAGAACAGAAGGTTTACGTTTCATGGAAAGTATTATCACATAGAATGGAGGCTTCTTCCAGAGGCGTTGTCCTAGCGCACCTTCCTGATTACATAAAGATCGGAACCGTTATCATTGAGAATCCGGGTAGAAGGTTCGAATCCTCGTCCCATGAACAGAGGAGGAAGCGCTACGCCAGCACTGCAAAGAACATGTCCTGAGACTGTTATCGAATATGGCTCATGGGACACTGCACTGTAGCTTTCCCATAGATCTCCAAGATCTTCCTTGAATACGTGCTTCTCTCGTCTTTGCACGGAGTATAGCGAAGCAGGATCCGCATGCGGGATCCTGAGTCTCCGGTGGCGGCCAGTGTTGACCATATTCCTATCCTGATACTCAAGGACTATCATCTCATCATCTGACTCTGCCATCCAGAAAACAGCACCATCTGATGAAGGGAGATGCCGGAATGCGCCATACTGCAGCGTTTTCCGGTGTTCTTTATAGAAAGCTATCTGCTCCTTGATTACCCCTAGTTCTTCCTCTGATAGCTTCCCCAGATCAAGCTCATAACCGAGAATGCCGAAACAAGCTACGCCGAACCTGTCCTCCAGCCCCGTGATCCTGAGGCTCTGATGATTCGGGGAAGCTGTCACGTGATTGGAAACAGAAGAGAGAGGATAGCCGCGAAAAGTACCGTGCTGTATGCGGATCCTGCTCATTGCATCTGTGTTGTCGCTCGTCCATCCCTGCGGAGAGAAGGATAAGGCTCCAAGATCAAAACGATTGCCTCCTGAGGCACAGAACTCAAATAAAATCGAAGGAAATGCCTTTGTCAGTCTATCGAGAAGGGAATAAAGCCCCAGAATATACCTATGGAAGAACTCCCCCTGCCACTTAACCGCAGAAGAAGATGTGAAGTAATCGCTCATATTCCTGTTCGCGTCCCACTTCACGTAATCGACACCAGACGAGAAGACTTCAGACATGGCAGAGAAAAGATAATCGACTACTTCAGGGCGTGAAAGATCCAGAAGGTACTGATGCCGGCCGGGAGAAGGTTTTCTTCCCGGTATGGCAACCATCCAGTCGGGATGCGTCTCATAAAGAGCAGAATCCATCGAAACCATCTCGGGCTCTACCCAGATTCCTGCTTTCATGCCAAGATCATGTATGCCCCTGACAAATCCATCAAGCCCGCCTGGAAGCTTCTTTCTGTTGACAACCCAGTCGCCAAGTCCCCTTGTATCATCAGAACGCCGTCCATACCAGCCATCATCAAGGACAAAGAGCTCAATGCCTGCCGATTCTGCCTTGACAGCAAGATCCATCAGCTTCTTTTCATTGAAATCGAAGTATGTCGCTTCCCAGTTGTTTATAGCAATGGGACGTATCTTATCTTTGTATATACTATTCTCAATATACTTAACTGCAAAACGATGAAGATTGTAAGAAAGCGAATCCAGTCCTGATGATGAATATGACAGGATAGCTTCAGGACTCCTGAATGACTCACCATTTCCCAGCTTCCATCCGAAACCGAATGGATTTATCGAAGAAAGCACCCTGCAGAAGCCGAAAGGAGATACCTCCACTCTTTCCAGATGGTTTCCAGAGTATATCTGATTGACTGCGATTGCCTCACCATGGCTATCATCAGCATCTGGCCTGGCGAGGAATAGAAGGCTGTTGTGCTCGCTTGATGTGAACCCGAGCTTGCTGTCAACTGAGATGACCCCGGGACAAAGCGCACGTCTGTTCTCATATCTCTCTCTGGCCCATGCCCCATCAAAGGAGATAAGATCCCACTCCGAGTCAGGAAGATCGAGCATGACCGAAGACACAGTCCGCAGCATGATATCCTCATCACACTCATTCCTGATCTCAGCAGATCGGAGGATTATATCCTCTTCTTTGTATACCGTATAGCGAAGGGTGGCGAAGACAGGAAGAACCGCATCGCGAAGCACTATCTCCAGAGTTTCGGCATCCGATGCACTAACCCTGGGAAGAATATCATAATCCTTCCCGGGATATATCCTATGCGACTGATGCAGAAGATCCAGAGTGATGAGCCCGTTTCCATATTCCACGATAAGAGCACTCTCTCTCGTATCCCCCTTCCCGGGAGTGGAGTATTCACAGAGCATCCTGCCAAGGAACGAATGCTGATGATCCTCATCGTAGTACGTTCCATCCCCAAGCCTGAGATCATCGGGCCCCTGGATCCAGAAGGTCCCTTCTGCTGAAGCAGGGATATATCCTCCATAGTGAATATGCTCCATATGCCCTAAGGAGGATATGCGCATGATATATGAGCTATGTGCCGTGGACAGGAAGAACCAGCCATTTCTCTCTGTAATCATAGTCAGCGTCCAATAGCATCAAGAGCCGAGGCGAGATCATCCTTAAGCATATCAAGGCTCTCTATACCCGCATGGACCCTTATAAGCGAAATCCTGTCATCAGGAATAGGCGTTCCTGGCCGGAATGCGGTGGCATTCGGATCAATAAGGCTCTCATAGCCTCCCCAGCTGACAGCTCTCTTGAAGTACTTCACGCTATCTGTGAACTTCTTCACATCATCCAGATTTCTCGTCTTGAGCCTGAAAGAGAAGAGGCCGCTTCCGCCCCTGAGCTGCTTCTTTGCAAGATCATACTGAGGGAATGACGGGAGAAGCGGATAGAGAACCTCCTCGACCTCTGGCCGTGATTCGAGGAACTGTGCAAGGCCAAGCGCATTGCGGTAATGGACAGGCATACGCACCTCAAGATTCCTGAGATTGCGGAGGATCAGCCAGGCCTGCATCGGATCAGGGACAGGACCAAGAGGCATGAACTCCGTATTGAAGATATGGGTTATATCCTCATCAGATCCCATTATCACACCACCGACAAGATCGGAATTGCCTCCGAAGTACTTCGATGCGCTGTGTATGACGATATCAATGCCCATGTCGATAGGATTCTGGAATATCGGAGTTGCCCATGTATTATCGATTATCGTCTTTATATGATGGGCTTTAGCAAGCTCCGCAACCTCACGCAGCGGCTGGAGCTTGAATGTGAAGGTAGCAGGGCTTTCAAGGTAGATAACCTTGGTATTGGGCCGTACTGCCTTCTCAAAGTCCTCTATGCATGTTCCCTCTACGAATGTAACATCAATGCCGAAACGCTTCAGGTAAGTAAGCATCATGTACCGCGTCCAGGAATATGAATCCTGTATCATGATACAATGATCGCCCGTCTGAAGCTGGGAAAGGAGCGAGCATGATATTGCAGCCACCCCGCTTGATACGAGCTTTGCCCTTTCTGCATGCTCCAGAGCAGCAAGCTTCATCTCACAGAGATTGACTGTCGGATTATTGCCTCTGGAATAGATGTAGCTATGAGCTTCATCTGCGATTGCCTGCTGGAACTCATCAAATGAGCCAAAGCAGAATATTGATGTCTGAAAAATAGGCGGGGAAACAGCGTTCCCCGGCAGATCATGCTCTCCCATATGAAGGAGAATATCGCTGACTTCGGGATTCTTCTTTTCCATATCAGCCTTTAACACCTCCGTCAGTAAGTCCTGCGACTATGTACTTCTGCCCTATTCCGAATACGACCATTGTCGGAAGGAGGGCGACCACTATACCAGCTCCCATGACTCCCCAGCTTATACCGGTTTTTGAGATGAACGAGTTAAGGGCTACAGGCACGGTCATCTTATCACTTGAGCTGAGCACGGTAACAGCGATGAAGAGCTCATTCCAGATATTGATGAACGCAAAGCAGAATATGGCAGCCATTCCAGGCAGCGTAATCGGAAGGATGACCTTCGTCAGAGCCTGCATGAGATTGCATCCATCAATCTTCGCTGCTTCCTCCAGCGATGCAGGAATCCTGTCAAAGAAGCTCTTGCCCATAACAGTACAGAATGCAACAACTGTTGCAACATATACGAACCCGAGAGCTATTCTGCTGTTTATAAGGTGGAAGAATGAGAAGATCGTGAAGATCGGCACCATGATGATGAAAGTAGGTATCGTCTGTGTAAAGTACATTCCAAGCTCTATTGCGCCTTTGAGCCTTCTATGGGAAAGCCTTGAGAGAGCGAACCCCGCGAGAATCGACACAATCATAGCACCGAATGCCGCTGAAAGGCTTATCAGAAGCGAGTTGCGGAAATACAGTCCGAAGTTACTGAAGCTGAAAAGCTCTCTGTAGCTGGCGAAGCTCGGCTTCTCCGGCCAGTATTTCAGAGGGAATGTATAGATTTCGTTCCCTGCCTTTATGCTTGTCACGAAGATCCAGTAAAGCGGAAGCAGCGCCGCTATCAGGAATAGGGCAAGCAGGACTGTCCTGACTATGCTCATCGCTATCTTCTTGTTCCTGTTTATCATATGCTGTCCTCGCTTGATTTCGTAAGTTTCAGATAGATCACGGAATAGATGAAGAGTATTACCATGATCACCACACCGAATGCAGATCCCTGGCCATAGTCATACTGCTTGAAAACCTCATTGATCATCTGTGTCGCAAGTATGTTCGTGCTGTTGACAGGGCCTCCGTTCGTCATAGCGTAGATGATATCAGGGTAGTTCACTATCCACATCGTCCTCAGAAGTATCGTGCTGACAATAGTCGGCTTGATATAAGGGATGGTGACATAGAACAGCTGCTTTACAGCTCCGCATCCGTCAAGTGTGGATGCTTCATAGAGCTCATTCGGAACAGACTGCAGCGCAGCGAGCAGCATGATCCCGAAGAACGGCACGCCGTACCAGATATTCGTGATTATGACACTCATCATCGCAAGCTTAGGTGTTGAGAGGAACCCCAGCGGTGTCTCAATCAGCGAAAGCCTTATCAGTATATCGTTGAACAGGCCGAACTGGCCATTGAAGAGCCAGGACCATATGAGACCGATGGCAAAGCCTGAGAGGGCCCATGTATAGAATACGAGGCCTGAGTATATGCCTCTGCCTGCAAAAGGCTTCTTCAGAAGAAGCGCAAGCGTAAAACCAAGAAGGAACTGGAATACCAGAGAGAACACAAGCCAGATAAGAGTGTTCCACAGTATCTGCCAGAAGTTCGTATATGGATCAGTGATTATCGCCTTGAAGTTATCCAGACCGATGAAATGGAGATTTGTCAGGTCGAACATGTTGTAGTTCTGGAAGGCCATGACAACTCCCTTGGCAAGCGGGAAATATAGAAACAGGATGACGAACAGGAATGCGGGGATCATCATCACCAGCAACCATTTGTTCCGCATTAGCTACCCCCTTTTTTCTTGAATCATAATTGCCATGCACCCTGAGGCACATGGCAATAACGAATGGGAATCAGTATCCCCAGTACTCCTTGAATGTCTTGATAGTATCTTCAACGCTTACAGTACCCATAAGCATAGCCTGCATACCCTGCTCCTGAACCTGTGCCCATGCAGGATACTTCTCGGAATCAATCGGGAACTTCACGAAGATCGTATCCTCAGCGACGAGCTCATCTGCCCATGCCTGATACTTATCGGAGCTGAAGTAATCATCGTTCTCGTATACGGACTGGAATACAGGAAGCGGTCCGTAGGCCTTGCAGAATTCACCATTCTTCTCAGATCCGTTGAGCCATGAGATGAATGCCCATGCTTCATCAGGATGTTTGCTGGTTGTGGAAATAGCGAATCCATTGTAGCCATAGTCAAGATATCTGTATCCGGATGTTCCGACCGGAAGAGGCACAACAGTGTAGAGGCTTGGATCAAGCTGGCCCTCAAGAGATCCGATTACATCTGGATCCTGTACGAGGAATGGTGTTGTGCCGGAGATGAATCCGTTGATCTGCTCATTGAATCCCCAGTTGATTGAGTCAGCCGGACATCCGTTCTTATAGAGATCAAGGTACTGCTCCATGGCTTTCTTTCCGTTCTCGTTATCAAGCCAGTACTTTCCGTCATTAGTCTCATAGCACATCTCGGTGTTGATATCCCCAACGTTGCCGAACATCAGAACATCGCTGATCTTGAATGTGTTGGACTTGCCACGGAGAGCATAACCGAACTGATTAGGATTTGCCGCTGCGAGCTGCTTTGATGCCTCATACATCTCATCCATTGTTGTCGGGATTGGGATTCCATACTTCTCAAGAATATCTGTGCGGACAAGAAGAGCCTTCACGTAGAGACAGGATGTGAGGATGTATGGAGTATCATCGACATTGCGGGAAATCTCATGGGCAACAGGCATGAAATCGTCCTTCTCTGCCCAGTTCTCAATGTATGGGGTGAGATCGAGAAGCTTGCCATTGTTGACAAACTGCTTCTGCGTATAATCCCTGACCTCAATGACATCAAGCTCCTGATTGCTGTTGAGCATCATTGAAAGCCTGTTGTCAGCCTGCTCATATGGTGGGCTGATAAGCTCAATCTCGATATTCGGATTGAGAGACTCATACTCTGCGATAAGATTCTGAAGAACCTGTGTTCTTCCGGGGCTTGTCATCGTCTCAAAGAATGTAAGCTTGATCTTTCCGGAAGAATCAGAGGATGAACTCTCAGAAGAACCACCTGCAAACAGTGAGATAGAGAGCATGAATACAAGAAGTGCAACTAAAACACGCTTCATATTTTTTCTCCTTTTCAATAATTGTATCACGTGAATAATACGATTGGCGAAATATTATTGTATGTCTGCAGGTCGCATATGGAGCCATGCTATAATTCTTTACTATGTCTGACAGAAGGAATCTCCTTTTTGAGTGCGATGGCCAACTGCCACCTCCAGGATATGCCATCCCAATGGCAGTACAGCACCTTGTTGCGATGATCGTAGGGTGCGTCACCCCTGCTATAATCATCTCATCAGCCGCAGGGCTGGATAGCAGCATGCGCATATTGCTCATACAGTCATCACTGGTCTGCGCCGCAATCTCAACCCTGATACAGCTTTTCGGGATATCAGGATTCTGCGGAGCGAGACTGCCGGTGATCATGGGAGTAAGCTTCGCATACCTTGCGACAATGCAGGATATCGCGACCAATCATGGTCTGGCTGAGATATTCGGGGCCCAGCTGATAGGAGGAGCCGTAGCAATCATAATAGGCCTTTTCGCGAACAAACTGCAGAAGCTTTTCCCTCCACTCATCACAGGAACTGTCGTTTTCACAATCGGTCTTTCCCTCTATCCTACCGCTATAAGCTATATGGCAGGCGGAAACGGGAATCCAGCATTCGGATCATGGCAGAACTGGCTTGTGGCAATATTCACATTAGCATGCGTTACAATTCTGAATCACTTCGGGAAAGGCATGCTGAAGCTTGCATCGATTCTTCTTGGAATGGCAGCAGGTTATATCTTCTCCGCATTCTTCGGAATGGTGGACCTGAAAGCAATAAGCGAGGCCTCGGTCTTCGCACTGCCGAAGATAGCTCCATTCGGAATACGATTCGAATTCTCATCAACTCTGGCATTCTCCATTCTCTTTGCAATCAATGCCGTACAGGCAATCGGAGATATGTCAGCCACCACAATAGGAGGCATGGACAGGGAACCAACGGCCAATGAACTCAGAGGAGGGATAATCGGATTCGGAGCATCGAATATATTATCATCATTATTCGGAGGCCTTCCAAATGCCACATACTCGCAGAATGTAGGAATCGTGTCATCGACAAAAGTCGTGAACAGAAAAGTAATGGCGCTTACAGCATTCATGCTTCTTGCCGCGGGATTGATCCCTAAATTCTCTGCACTTCTTACGACGATACCCCAATGTGTTCTAGGAGGAGCTACTGTCTCGGTTTTCGCCTCCATCGCAATGACAGGCATGAAGCTTGTTGCAATGCAACCTATGAGCTACCGCAACACATCGATCGTAGGACTGTCCGCTGCACTCGGCATGGGAGTCAGCATGGTAAGCGAATCCCTGTCTCAGTTCCCTGAATGGGTAACAACTGTATTCGCGACCTCTCCTGTGGTGATTGCAGCGATAGTCGCGATCCTGCTCAATGTGATACTTCCTAAAGAAGAAGGCAAGTGAAAGATTCAGATCCCAGCAAAGCAGACCATCCAATAGAGACAGCCTCCTTCAGCCTTTTCTGTCCGGCTTCACCATTCTCGATATGGAAGACGTGGAAGGATCCGTCCTTCCCAAGATTCCGGGATATCCTCATTCCCGTTTTTCCACCGGCAGTATGATATTTATGATTAGTAAAATATATAAGACATATATGATGATATTGATATTTCAGCAGATCTCTTCCGTCGGGAAACAACAGGAATCAGCTGATAACAAAGGGCTCCACGCGGGAGCCCTCTGTTTGTTCTGTAGGTTTTATCAGCCCTTGTACGCCTTGAGAGAAGCCTCGAGTGTATCGAGCATCTCTGCAAGTTCCTTCGGAAGGTGCTTGCCGAACTTCGGATAGTGGTTGGTCCTGATATCATTGACCTCCTTGAGCCATCCTTCGGCATCAACCTTGAGAAGCTCTGCCATATCGGCTTCTGTAACACCCTCTGGTCTGTCGATAGCATCAACTGTCGGCATGATTCCGATAGGTGTATCAACTGTCTTTGCAGTGCCATCACAGCACTCGAAGATCCACTTGAGAACACGGCTGTTGTCACCATAGCCAGGCCAGATGAAGTGGCCATTGGCATCCTTGCGGAACCAGTTGACATAGAAGATCTTCGGAAGGACATCCTGAGAAGGAGCAGCCTTGCCTACATCAATCCAGTGCTGGAAATAGTCACCCATGTTGTATCCGCAGAATGGAAGCATAGCGAATGGGTCACGTCTGATCGTACCAGCCTTTACGTCAAGCGTAGCAGCTGTAACCTCAGAGCCTACGATCGAGCCAAGGAATACACCATGGTTCCAGTTCCTCGACATATGCACGAGAGGAATTGTCGAAGGCCTTCTGCCGCCGAAGAGGATAGCAGAGATAGGGACACCTGCTGGATCTTCCCACTCTGGTGCGATGCATGGGCACTGTGCTGCAGGAGCTGTGAACCTTGAGTTCGGATGTGCAGCTGGCTTCTGCTCCTTGTTGCCCTTATCCTGTACCCATTCGTTGCCATTCCAGTCGATGAGCTTTCCAGGAGCATCGTATCCGATTCCTTCCCACCAGATATCCTTGTCCTCTGTAAGAGCGACATTCGTGAAGATGGTGTTCTTGGAAGCTGCCATAAGAGCATTGTAGTTGGACTTTGCTGAAGTACCAGGAGCAACGCCGAAGAAGCCTGCCTCTGGGTTGATAGCATAAAGCCTGCCATCCTTTCCTGGCTTCATCCATGCGATATCGTCTCCGATTGTATGGACTTCCCAGCCTGGGATCGTAGGAATGAGCATAGCGAGATTTGTCTTTCCGCAAGCTGATGGGAATGCACCTGTTACGTATCTGCTTCTTCCCTCTGGGTTCGTGACCTTGAGAATAAGCATATGCTCAGCAAGCCAGCCTTCATCACGTGCAAGGACGGAAGCTATGCGGAGAGCAAAGCACTTCTTTCCGAGAAGAGCGTTTCCACCATAGCCAGAACCATAGGACCAGATCTCTCTTGTCTCAGGGAACTGGGAGATATACTTGTGCTCCATCGGTGCGCATGGCCACTTGCCGCCATCTGTCTCACCCTTCTCAAGCGGCTTGCCGACTGAGTGGAGACATGGAACGAAATAGCCATCTGTTCCAAGAAGATCGAGAACCTTTACGCCAACACGTGTCATGATCATCATGTTGCAGACAACGTATGCGCTATCTGTAAGCTCAACACCGATCTTTGACATCGGAGAACCAAGCGGACCCATTGAGAACGGAATAACATAGAGTGTTCTGCCCTTCATGCATCCTCTGTAGAGGTCTGTCATTGTCTTCTTGAGCTCTTTCGGGTCGATCCAGTTGTTTGTAGGACCAGCTGCATCCTGTGTCTCAGCTGCAATGAATGTTCTCTTCTCGACACGTGCAACGTCGGAAGGATCGGAATCGAAAAGCACGCAATTCGGCTTCTTCTCCTCGTTGAGGCGGACGCAGAGGCCCTCCTTAACCTGGAGATCGATAAGAGCCTCATACTGCTCCTGCGAACCATCGGCAATAACGATGTTGTCCGGTGTAGTAAGAGCTGCGAACTCATTTACCCACTGGACAAGCTTAGGATGTTTGAGATCATTAAGTGTCATCGGTTTCTCCTTTATGATATCCGCCTGTATGCGGTATATTTACTAAGTGAAAGCATAATTGCAAACTGATATTTTGGCAACCGGGCCGGGCCAATCATAGAAAGAGGATATATATGGAACTCGCAATGCCAGCTGGCACTATTACAGAAGCCCTTATCGCAATCAATGCAGGAGCAGATGCGGTCTACTTCGGGATGAAGGAGTTCTCTGCCCGCAAAGGTGCAGGGAATTTCTCTGTTGATGATCTGAGGAAGATAAGGAAATATACGGAAGATCGGGATAGGAAAATCTATATCACAATAAATACGCTAATAGACGACAAAGATCTTCCAAGGGTCTATGACCTTCTGGGGGAAATCTCCCGGTATGGCTGTGATGGCATCATAGTCCAGGATCTGGGCATTGCGGATATCATACGCAAGGATTTCCCATCACTTTCTCTCCATGGTTCAACACAGCTTGCAGTACATACAAAAGCCGGTGTCAGGGCACTGCAGGAACTTGGCTTTTCCAGGGCAGTCCTTGCCAGAGAGCTCACCATAAAGGAAATAGAGGGAATACGTAAAGCCTGTCCGGATATCGAGCTAAAGGTCTTCATCCACGGAGCCTTATGCTATGGATTCTCAGGACTATGCATGGCTTCCCATATAATAACAGGCAGGTCAGCAAATGAAGGGGCCTGTGCCCAGATCTGCCGTACATGGTTTACAGAGGAAAGCACTGGCAGGAAACTGTACCCATTCTCGATGGAAGACCTGAATGGCGCTGGATACATAATGAAACTCAGGGATATCGGGATAGACAGCTTAAAAGTGGAAGGCAGGATGAAAGGGCCTGAATATGCAGAAGCTGTGACAAGATATTACCGATCCATCCTCGATAGCGGCATCATCCCAGATTGCAGCGATGCAGAATTATCCTTCAGCAGAAAGCATGGGCCAGGATTCCTGGAAAGCTCTGGTCCAGGTCACCATATTCTGACAACAGGCCCATATACAGGGCATTCCGGTAAGAAAATAGGCATGTGCATCGGAAGCGGAGGCGGAATGATCACCGTCGAATCATCTGCATCAATCCAGCCCCGGGATGGACTTATGCTGCTTGTCCCTGATGGTTCAGGACTAGTCGAACCACTCAGATTCGGCGCATCGATATCAGGACGGAAGAAAACAGACAGCGGTATGAATCTCTATACGCTTCATCTTGATAATGCATCAAAATCCCTCAAAGGACTGCCCCTTTACATGATATCGAAAAGCAGCAGCAATACCCGTATTCCATCCAGCGACCTGCCGATGGCAAAGGAACGGATCCCTGCGTCAATATCAATAAACGGAAATGAGCTTCTGATAACAGCAGGAAATACCTCTACGCTCTATCATATCGATACAGCTCCCTCTGAAAAGAGTCCTCTCACATCGATGATCCGAGCTTTCTCATCCTCGGACAAGGAGATACAGCTCATTCCAAGGATAGATGATCTGCAGGGAACTTTCTATGTCAATCCATCCAGGCTCAAGGAAATAAGAAGGGATTTCATTGACAGGCTGGAAAAGAATCCTGCACCGAAGAAAGAATATAAAGCATCAATTTCAGAAAGGATTGAAAGCTATCCCCTTCCACCCCGCAAGGCTATATGCGGAAGGAATGGGATTCCATGGTGCACATCAGGCATCGATTATGATGGAATAACGTATATAACAATGCCCCCTGTGCGGTTTGAAGAAGAGAAGCTATGGAGCGAAGTCCTGAAGAACGCATCGATGCATGAACATGTACGGATAGGAATGAATAACATATCAGATATCATATTCGCACAATCCCATCCCGAATTCGAATTCTTTGCAGATATATATCTATATATTCCTAACAGGGAAGCAGCGGAATTGCTTAAAGAGAAAACCCCTTCATTCATAGGAGGATACCTATGGATGGAAAGGGGTGAATATGAGGAACCATGGCCATTCAGGCCTGCCATTGCCGCAGATTTCACTCCTCCTCTATTCATTTCAAGAGCCTGCATAAGGCATGATGGAATGGGCGAAAACTGCAGCACATGCCCTGGCAGAAACGGACAATACAGGCTTTGGCAGAATGGCAGGCATTACCTGGCTTCATTCCATGAATGCATGACCATCGTCTCTGAGCTTCCCCGATAATGGCAGCATCATCTGACAAGACATGGCTTTTTCGAATCGTAAGTCCATCCGGGAATAAGATACTGCATATACTCGGCATCGTTCCTGTCATGTGAAGGAAGACTATAATAGAGCCTGTTCGCTTCTTCGACGCGCTGGCGATTAAGGTGCACTCCGAGTCCCGGGCCATCTGGCAGAATGATATGCCCATTGCGTATTTCAGGAGTATCAAGCAGAAGATTCTGTCCATCTTGCCATATCCAATGGGTATCAAGCGGAGCAATATTCCCAATAGCAGCAGCTCCAACCTGGACATAAGCCGCCAGTGTGATATCGAAGTGATTGTTTGAATGGATACCCCATGTCAGCCCCCATGGCTCAAGAAGCTGGGACATTCTTATCGTTCCCTCGAATCCCCAGAAATGCGGATCGGCAAGGATGATATCACAGGCAGACTCTATTATCGTATGGTAAAGCTGGCGCCAGTTCGTCGCTATCATATTGGTTGCAACGGGAAGATTCACAGCATTCTTGAATTCCCTCATTATCTCTCTTCCGGAGTAGCCATCCTCAGGGCCGCAGGGATCCTCTACATATGTGACAAGACCAGTCATCTCCTTTCCAAGCTCGATTGCTTCCTTAAGCGGCCATGCGCCATTCGGATCGATATTGATCCTTGCATCAGGGAAAGCCTTCCTTATGGCTCTAAGGGCCTCGACCTCTTCCGAGCCCTTCATAACCCCGCCCTTGAGCTTGAAATTGGATACTCCGTATTTATCCTTTACAGCCGATGCTTCCTCAACAATGCGTTCTGGGGTAAGGATCGGCTCTCTTCTGAGCCGGAACCAGGGATCGGAAGAAGCAGACTCATCGATATACTCCAGAGGCGCTCCCTTTGCCTTCTTCCTGTCAGAGACATAGAAAAGATAACCAAGGATCTCTACCTCATCCCGTCTTTTCCCTTCCCCCAGAAGCTCTGCCATCGGAAGTCCAAGAAACTGTCCATACAGATCAAGCAAAGCACATTCCAGAGCCCATTCGGTCTTCACAACGAATTTAAGCTTTGCAAGATCCAGAGTCTGCAGATCATCCTGTCCTGTGCGGGTCTTGTCATATATCGTATGGATATCCTGCAGAATATGGTGATACATACCGATTTCCCGGCCCTCCACAAGCGGTATGAGCTCATTCAGAAACGACATAGCATAGTCGCCGCCATGGATTTCGCCTATTCCCTCATTGCCGGCAGAATCAGTAAGAACAACAAGATTCCTTGTGAATACAGGTGCATGAGCTCCGGAGAGAGTCATCAGCATGCTATCATAACCAGCAACTGGGATTACTTCCATCTTTCTTATAATAGGGGTCTTTGCCATAATATCACCTCACCATACATGGTCTTTTATTATCGAATTTCCAGCCGGGAATAAGGTACTGCATACCTTTCGCATCATCACGTGCTCCGAGACAATTCTCTCTGAATAGCTCCGCGGCTTTCTCTATCTGCTTTCTGTCTGCCTCTATTCCAAGTCCAGGCTTTGATGGCAGATCTATACAGCCATCATGTATCTCCAGAGGCTGCTTTGTAAGACGTTCTCGTCCTTCCTGCCAGATCCAATGGGTATCTATGCCATTCATCCTGCCGGGGATCGCAGCTGCGCACTGAACAACCATTGCCAGGGAAATATCAAAATGGTTGTTTGAATGGCAACCCCACATCAGACCGAAATCAGCACAGAGCTGTCCTACCCTGACAGAACCTTCCATTGTCCAGAAATGCGGATCTGCAAGAGGAATATCAACACTGTTCAAGGCAATGCAGTGCGCCATCTGCCTCCAGTCGGTATCTACCATATTCGTAGCAGTCTGCATTCCTGATAATCTCTTGAACTCGGCCATGATCTCTCTGCCAGAGAATCCTCCCTCTGCTCCGCAGGGATCCTCACAGTAAGCAAGAACATCCCTAAGTTCAGGAGCAACCTCAAGAGCCTCTCTGAGAGACCAGCAGCCATTAGGATCAAGATCGACACGGGCTTCTGGGAAATCCCTCTTTATGAGCTTCACAGCCTCAAGCTCCTGCCGGGGAGAGAACACCCCGCCCTTAAGCTTGAAATCTATGAACCCGTATTTATCATGTGTTGCATGCGCAAGCCTGAGAACCGCTTCTGCCGTCATGGCCTCCTCGTTTCTCAGCCGGTACCATTCACAATCGGAATCCGATTCATCCATATATGGAAGATCTGTCTTCCTTCTATCCCCGATATAGAACAGGTATGAAAGGAACTGGACTCTTCTACGCTGTATCCCATCTCCCATAAGCGCAGCGGCAGGAACACCAAGATATTTGCCAAGAAGATCCAGACAGGGGGCCTCTATTGCTGTCACGACATGGACTCCGGTTCTCTGGTCGAATGTCTGCAATCCGCGCACATCATCGCTTATATTTCTATCCAGCCAGGACCTGACCTTGCCAAGCATCTGCTTATAATCTGCAAGGGAAGTACCTATGACAATCTCCCGCACAGCCTCCAGTGCCTTTGCGATCTTCTGTCCGCCGGGGACCTCTCCTACGCCCTCTGCACCGGTACTATCGGTCAGGATAACAATATTGCGTGTAAAATATGGAGCATGGGCTCCGGATAGATTCAGTTCCATTGAGTCATGGCCAGCGACCATGAAGATCTCCATTCTGGAAATAACCGGGGTCATTCTTCTCCTCCCTATGCTTAAGAGTTTAGCATCCAGATCCGGAGAATGAAACGAAAAACGGCAGAGCGATAATGCCCTGCCGTTATCAGATATGCTTCAGATATCACATTCCCATTCCAGGATTTGCCGGAGCTGGTGGCTCTGGTGCAGGAATGTCTGTGACTGCGCACTCTGTCGTAAGGATGAGGGACGCAATCGATGCAGCATTCTGAAGAGCAGATCTTGTGACCTTTACAGGATCGATGATACCGCTCTCTACCATGTTGACCCACTTCATAGCATTCGCATCGAAGCCGACACCGGCCTTCTCATTCTTGCACTTATCAGCAATGATCGAGCCGTCGACACCTGCATTCTCCGCAATCTGCCTGATAGGCTCCTCAAGAGCGCGGATGACAATCCTGTATCCGACCTTCTCTTCTTCGGAAAGCTTTGAAAGATCATTTGCGGAAAGTTCCTTGACAGCCTGCACGAGTGCAACACCGCCGCCGGGGATAACACCCTCTTCAATAGCAGCACGAGTAGCTGAAAGAGCATCCTCGACTCTGTGCTTCTTCTCCTTGAGCTCAACTTCTGTTGCTGCACCTACATTGACAACTGCGACACCGCCAGCAAGCTTAGCAAGCCTCTCCTGAAGCTTCTCCCTGTCATAGTCGGATGTGCAATCCTCAATCTGCATCTTGATCTGTGCAATCCTGTCGCGGATAGCATCAGCAGAACCTGCTCCGCTGATAATCGTCGTATTCTCCTTCTCAACCTTGACATTCTTCGCTCTGCCAAGCATTGAGATGTCAGCATTCTCAAGCTTCATTCCAAGCTCTTCTGTGATGACCTGGCCGCCTGTAAGGATTGCGATATCCTCAAGCATGGCCTTACGTCTGTCACCAAAGCCAGGAGCCTTGACAGCAACTACGCTGAGTGTTCCACGGACAGCATTGAGAACGAGCGTTGCAAGAGCCTCGCCATCAACATCCTCTGCAATGATAAGAAGCGGCTTACCGGACTGAGCAACCTTCTCAAGCAGCGGAAGAAGATCCTTCATGGAAGAAATCTTCTTGTCGTAGATAAGGATGTAAGGATTATCGAGAACAGCTGTCATAGTGTCTCTGTTATTGCAGAAATATGCGGAAAGATATCCGCGGTCAAACTGCATACCTTCAACGAAATCAACTGTGGTCTCGATTGTCTTGGACTCCTCGACTGTGATGACACCATCCTTGCCGACCTTATCCATTGCATTTGCGATCTCATCACCGATTGTCCTGTCATTATTTGCGGAGATAGATGCGACCTGGGCAATCTCTTCCTTGTCCTGGATCATCTTGGCTTCCTTCTTGATGCACTCCACAGCATCCTGGACAGCCTTATCGATTCCTCTCTTTATCCCCATCGGATTGACACCAGCTGCGACACTCTTCATGCCTTCCTTTGTGATGGACCATGCAAGAACAGTAGCTGTTGTGGTTCCGTCACCAGCAACATCATTGGTCTTTGCAGCAACTTCCTTTAAAAGCTGGGCACCCATATTCTCAAACGGATCCTCAAGCTCAATCTCACGTGCTACGGATACACCATCCTTTGTTACTGTCGGTGCCCCGTATTTCTTATCGAGAAGGACAAGCCTTCCCTTAGGTCCGAGTGTAGTCATAACAGCCTTGGAAATCTTCTCAACTCCATTGACAAGCGACTTCCTGGCCTCTTCATTGAACTGAAGCTGTTTTGCCATATCCAGAATCTCTCCTTATATATTCAAAAGAAACATAGCAGCTTAATCCAGCTACCAAATTGAAAAATATACATAAAGCGATAATACGGCAAGAGGTAATTGCAAAACCGTTCCAATTATACAATCTTCTGAACCCGGCATATAGGACCAATCGCTATAAAAACATAGAGAGGCTGTTTCAAAAGCCATCGCTTTTTCCGCAGCCTCAAGAACTTGGAGGTAAAGATCTACCCGTCAGAATCTTTCAGAAAAGGTCTCCATCATCGTTGAAAACCATCTCCTCAGGTTCTCCTATTATCTCAATAAGCGGGTTTTCCCTTGCTTTGGGGACAAGATTCTCACTGATCCATATTTCTCCTAGGGAAAGAGTATCGCGGATACGGATCATCGTAACATCCTCGGGTTCTACCCCTGCAGCCATCTTTATCGCAGCCTGTATTGTCAGTTTCTGCGTATCAAAATACATAGGGATCCTGCAAAGACATGTGACCGTCGACGTCAGGCTGTTCGGATATGTCTGATCCCTGTCCATTTTCTCAACTACACGTTTCGAGCATGTATCAGCCATTCCCAGGCCCACGACATTCCCAAGCGTCTCATCCGTGATATCAAGCACAGCGATGCGCTGTGCATCGATTCCTCCCTGGATATTAGGGACAATCCACCTTCCTGAGACATTAGGATCCATACCTTCCCCGCTGATATTCTTTCCGATGTAATCCACAACCATAACATCGACTTCAGGGAAGAGTATCTTCGCCATAAGCGATTTGGCTTTCTCCAGCAGTACCGGCTCTTCGACAGGAATCTGCTCCTTTGTCATAACACGCACCATCGCAGTCTGGTCGAAAGCATTCTCTATCAGCCCGATACCAAGAATGACATTGGCATTCTTCAGTATGCCGAAAGCGAATTTCTCAACATTAGGACCAAGGTGCATGATGCCCTGCCTGTGACAGACCTGGGCTCCGAACTGACAGCCAAGACCGATGGTAAGCATCTTCATGACACCGCTTTCATACTTGCCATGGAAAGCCGTATGGGCCTTGATCCTGTTGATCGAGATTATCGCATCAGCTTCTGCTGCAAGCCTGTTGATCATTATCGGACGGCCATCATCCAGCTCTCCGATCTTAACCGTATCCATTGTCGCGATAACAGGGCATCCGACATAGTCCTCTGTGACACCATACTCCCGGATTATTGCCAGCTGGCCTTCAGCTGTTGATCCGCCATGGCTTCCCATCGCAGGGATTACAAAAGGCTTTGCTCCATGCTCTTTGAGGAAGCTGGCAGTCTCCCTGATGACAAGCGCTATGTTGGCAACTCCTCTGCTGCCAGCTGTCAATGCAATAGTCATGCCTGGACGTATTCTGGCAATAACCTCGTCCCGATCTAGCTCTTTCCTGACAGCAGCTGCAACATCGTCAAGAGCTGTTCTATCGAATTTCTCACGTATCCTGACCATTTTCGGGATCGGGATATCCTTCAGCATTTCATTTACGCTACCCATCAGATATACCCCAGAAGGCTCGGCAGGAATGTCACTACCGGCGGGAAGAATGTGACTACTACAAGAGCAATAAGGCTGACAAGACAGAACGGTATTATGCTCTTATAGAGAGCACTGAGCTTGACTCGTCCGACATTCGCACCTACGAATAGCTGCATTCCAACAGGCGGTGTTATGAGTCCGATTGTCAGGTTCAGACAAACGATTATTCCGAAATGGACAGGATTCACTCCGAACTCCATCGCAAGAGGAAGGAGAACAGGTGTGATTACCAGCAGAGCAGGCGCCTGATCCATGAAAAGACCCATTATCAGGAGAAGCACATTGCAGAAAAGCAGGAAGCCAGTCTGTGTTGTTATGACTGTGCTGAAGAAATCTACAAGTTCCTGCGGAATCCTCAATACTGTGATCGTATATGCCATCGCACTTGCAATACCGATGATTGCAAGAACGTTGGCAGTTGATTTTGCAGCTCCGACACAGCTCTCAAAGAAGGATTTCCAAGTTATAGTCTTCTTTACCAGAGCGACAATAAGAGCATATGCGACTGCGATTGCGCTTGCCTCAGTTGCAGTGAATATACCAAGGAGAATACCACCGAGGATGATCACAGGAAGACCAAGGGCTGGAGCGGATTCATAGAATACGCGGAGCCTTTCCCTCCATGTGAACTTCCTGTCACGAGGATGGTTGAACTTTATAGCATAGACATAGCAGAGAGCCATCTGGACAATACCAAGAAGAATGCCAGGGAGTATACCTGCAAGGAACATCGCCGTAACAGATACGTTTCCAGCGCATACTGCATATATGATCATGATATTCGATGGTGGTATGATCGGGGACAGTATCGCGCTTGCTGCAGTGACTGTAGTTGCATACAGGCGATTGTACCCAGCCTCTTCCATCATCTCGATCTCAATCTTTCCAAGACTGGTCATATCGGCAGTAGCAGATCCGCTTATTCCAGCGAAGAGCATGCTTCCCAGGACGTTGACCTGAGCAAGACCGCCCCTGATATGTCCAACAAGCGATGTACAGAACTCTTCAAGATTCTTCAGGATTCCGCATCGGCTCATGATCTCACCAGAGAGAACAAACAATGGGATACAGAGATATGTGAAATTATCTATTCCACTGAACATTTTCTGAGCAATCACCATGAAATTGGTAAAGCCCAGCGATTCAAGACCATACATGGAAATGAATCCCATGGAGAAGAATACTGGAAGGCCAATAACAACCGTTCCAATGAATACAATAAGAAGAATCAAAGCTGTCATTACATTGCCTCCACTATATCTGCATCTCCCTTTCCGCGGGATTCAAACGGCTGAAGCTCTCCGGAAATGACTCCGATGATTTCGATTACCATCTCAAACAGAAGGAGAACACAGGCCAGGAAAGGAGCGGAATAAAGGAATACGCCCGGGATATACATAACAGGAGACCTGTAATTGAGCATATTGAGAACCTGGGCAAATCCATACCGTATTCCCACATAAAGGAACATCAGCATCAGTATTCTTGTGATTGCATACAGAACATACTTCGCCTTGCCCTTGAATGCATCGGTAAGGAGATTGAGTGTCGGCATGGTGCCTTCTTTGAAACAGACAGCAATGCCTAAATACGCGATCCAGATCATCGCATAACGTGCATACTCCTCGGTGAAGCTAGCATGCAATGCAACGAATTTTATGATAATAAAGCGATAAGCAATCTGAAATAGGAGATCGAAAAGACTTGTTGCAATGAGGATTGCAAGTACAGCCTCGATTATCTTCTGCAGGATATCAGAAACCTTAGACAACCCTGCATAAACTGATTTCAGCATATTTCCTCCTTGATATCCGGCCCCGGTAAAGGAGCCGGATGCAGTCTGGGCTACTAATGGCTGGCTCTGTATTCCTGGATGACTGCCTTGAAATCATCAACAGGAGCATCGCCGAGCGTTTCACGAGCATAGCTCTCTGTGGCTTCCATGATCGGAGCCTGCCATGCAAGGAGCTCTTCGGTTGTCGGGAAGTAAATCTCAAGACCGTAGTCCTGAAGCTTCTTGATGCCTTCCGACTCAATAACAACATATGCATCGATAGCAGCCTGCTCTGCCTTCGCGACAGCATTATCAAGAGCCTGGCGGATATCATCAGGAAGGCTATGATAAAGCTTGGCATTCATGATGAAGGCACACATTGATGCCATATGGTTGTCCATAACCATATACTTCTGGACTTCATATGTCTTATCAACGAGGATGTTGTTCACAGGGTTCTCCTGTCCATCGACTATGCCATTCTGGAGTGCCTGGTACATTTCTCCGGATGCCATTGGAACTGCGTGTGCGCCAAGAGCCTCAACCATCTGCACAGAGATCTGATTCTGCATAACACGGAAAGTCTGTCCCTTTATGCTGTCGACAGTGCTAAGCGGCTTGTTGCTTGTAAAGCAGCGGAATCCGTTTGAAAGAGAAGACAGGACCTTGATTCCTGTAGCCTCTTCCATTCTCTTATGCAGATCCTGTCCCCAAGGACCCGACATTATCTCGTTTACCTCTGTTGCATCGGAAAGGAATCCAGGGACTGTAGGCAGGATCGTTTCCGGGAAATAGCTATTGAGAATAGCATAGTTCGGAGTTGCGATCTCAATCGTTCCGGCCTGGACGCCCTGGACCATCTCGGTCTGGTTTCCAAGCTGCTCACTCGGATAGATGTCAACACGTACGCGGCCATTTGTCTCTGTCTCAAGAGTCTCTTTGAGAATATCGAGATAGAGCAGCTCTGCGGAATCAACAGATCTTGAATGGCTTGTCGTCGCCTTGAATACATACTCCGGTGCCTCTCCTGCACCATTTGCGAAAGCCGGGGCCACGACTGCGAGCGCAATCAGAACAATAGTCAGAATTCTTTTCATGTTTGTCCTCCTTTTGAATCATTCATGAAAGAAAATCACATCCATTTCGGGTAGTATTCCTCGAATACACGTTCATCGACTTCAATGCCGAGTCCTGGCGCATCCGGAACAGGTACATACCCATCTTCAACCATGTAGCTACCTGGGCAGAGCCTGCATCTGAGATCATATGATCCACCAGATGTGATATATTCCGCCGCAAGGGATCCACTGCAGGATCCAAGCATCTGCACAGCAGCCGATACAGCCACTGATGCATGGATATGGGGGCAAAGAGGAATATCGTAGGACATTGCCATAGCCGCAATCTTCTTTGTTTCCGTAATGCCGCCTGCATGGATGATATCAGGCTGGATAATATTCACGGCATGATGCTCCAGCACATCACGGAACTGATACTTACCATAGTAGTTCTCACCGGCAGCAATCGGAACACCTGCATTCACTGCAAGATTAGCCATATTGTACAGATCATTTATCCTTAAAGGCTCCTCTATGAATGTCAGGTCAAATGCCTTATATCCATCAATGTGACCCATCAGATCCGGATAATCAAAGCACTGATTCGCATCAACCATTATCCCAAGATCCGGCCCCAGAGCCTTTCTCACAGCTTCAAGGTTCGCCATATCCTGGCTATAGCCGAAGCCGATCTTCATCTTCACGCCCCTGAACCCCTGATCACGATACTGCCTAGCTTCCTCTCCGCACTCTTCTGCAGTCAATGCTCTTCCCTTGATACCGAAGAAACCCGAGGCATATGCCGGTATCTTCTCATGAACGAGACCTCCAAGGAGGTTATATACAGGAGTATCAAGAAGCTTTCCGGCCAGATCCCAGAGAGCAATATCTATACCAGCGGCAGCGCTCACTGCAGCTCCGACAGGACCTAATGCATATGCGCTCGTACCTCTGCCGACCATCTTCTCGAAGAGCTTTTCGCGCTGGAAGCAATCCTCTCCTATCACAAGACGCTTGAGTCTGCTTTCAATCAATCCGGTAACTGCAGGAAGACCACCTCCATGAAGCGGACCGACCTCACCGTAACCCGCAGTACCGTCCTCTGCTGTGACCTTGACGATCACTGTACTCCAATTATCCCATACCCCTGTCGCATCCTGGGATGGATACTCAAGAGGAAACTCCAAAGGGAAAACTTCAACATTCTTTATCTTCATTGCTTCATTCCTTATCGAGGTATTGCTCTATTGCTTCGACAATCTGAACAGATGGAAGCGGTGGATTTCCCGGTATGAACTGATGCTTTCCATACCAAGGGTGATCCATGGCATCATCGCCAACGATGATCACATTCTCATAATGCTGGACCGGAACAGGCGCTTTGCTTCCAACGATGATGCATACATCCTGATTCAGCCTTTCAAGCTTTCCATCGATGGTAAGCCGCTGCACTGCAGCTCCAATCTGGCAGAGCTCGAATCTGCATGCGCATCCTGCGAATATCTTCAGATGCTTATGCATTCCTATCGGATTCCATCCCTGCGGTCTCTGGAAACGATATGAAACAGAATCGATGGATTCCCCTGCTATCTCAATCTTGTCGATATCCCCTTCTCCAAGTCCTTCCGCTGCAGCGAGGCGGGTAATGGGAACATCAATTGGATCAATCATCATGACCTTGCCCGAGACGACATCAGTTGCAACGACATCCTCTGAAGCAATGATGAGATCCATCTTCACAGGTTTTGTATATATCGGCCCATAACCCTCACCGGCGATTATTCCATCAACAATATTCAGATCCGGCTTTGCGGCACGGAGCATATCGAGCATCTTCCACGGGAAAGCCTCATTATGGAAACGGACTTTATCCTCAACAGAATAAACGCCTTGCATGCTCTTTATGCCTATTGTCACTTCAGTCTGGCAATGAGTCTTAAGCTTCGGGACATTGATGAAATAATCTGTATCAAGAATTGATTTAGGAACTCTTACAGAGCTCATAAGCTGTCCATCAGGTATCGGAACTTCAACAAAAGGCTCTTCATCCCATCCTACAAGGCGAGCACCTGCTCTCCTGACAGCCTCTCCCATTCCGGATTTATTGAACGCATCAATAGCCCCAGAGGAAATATGCTTGAGATTGACCGATTTGCCTTCTGCGACAATGACATCGGAAACCCCCTGATCCTTCAGATA
Organism: uncultured Spirochaetaceae bacterium; assembly: GCA_944389065.1. Classification (GTDB taxonomy): domain Bacteria; phylum Spirochaetota; class Spirochaetia; order Sphaerochaetales; family Sphaerochaetaceae; genus Ornithospirochaeta. The sequence goes on along the minus strand of CALXKZ010000007.1, from coordinate 105,278 downwards.
CATAACCAATGCCTCAAGTACACGGGGATCTGTCATCACCGATCCGCCTGTGCCAGGGTAAGGAACTTCAACAAGATTGGGCTTGATGATAACCGACTTCGGGCACCCCGTAACCTCTGCATAACCTCCCAGATTACGGAAAGTCTCATCTATCATATCCAGAATGACTGTGAGGCTTTCTGACGAATATGAATCAGGCATCTCTGGAACTGGCTTCCTTACAATCGAAACCTTTGCCATTCAAGCACTCCTCCTTTTTTGATAAACAGGCATTCTTTGCCCCATTTATTGTATACAATTATTCAGCCTCATTTTTCATATGTCAAATGAAAATCATCACATTTTTGCAACCTTTCTGGGTGATTTATTAACGATAATTTAATATCTGAATTCTTATTTCCTTGCAGTCAAATATATTATTTCTAACGAAATGTATACATTTAATCATAGGGTATGCAAAATCATTCAATATCAGAATTGTATTCAATAGTTGATGATAAGTAAAAGTTTGACAAGAAAACAGATTATTGGATACAATCTGCAATGAGGATAATAATGGCAAGGAAAAAAAGCGATGCAACAGATATCGCATTCAGATACATCAGGAACCAGATAACCCAGTATGAACTGAAACCCGGGGATGTCGTCTCTGATTCCGCGATCTCCCAGGAGCTCTCAATAAGCAGGACCCCTGTAAGAGAAGCAATGACAAGACTTGCCAACACAGGGCTGATAGAGAAATCCGGATACCGCTTCCTTGTCACGCATATCACCAATCCTGTGATTACCGATGTATTCGAGCTAAGAGAAGCTGTCGAACTGTTCTCGGTCAGGAAAATAATACAGAATGGCGGGCTCTCCGATTCCCAGAGGCTGGAGCTTGAGGACATGCAGCGCAGATTCAAGGAAGCCATAGATTCCCATGCCATACAGAATACATTCAAGCCCGATTCTGAGTTTCATATGAAGCTGGTCGAGATTTCAGGAAACTCGTTAGCTTTCAATCTTGCCAAAGAGCTTGAATTCATGAGCGAGAGAATCCGATGGCTCTCAATGCTTACTCCGGCTAGATACGGGAATTCATTCAAGGAACATGAGAATATCCTGCATGGATTGATTTCCATGAACGAGAAAGCCACAGTGAAAAGCACGGAAATACACATAAGAAACTCTCTCAGAAACTATGAGAAAGTCATGGAAATCGCAAACTGGGAAGATATAATCATCTCAATACACAATACGATCATGGCATCTCAGAAAGATATCGATGACAACTGATTCATGCTATCAAAAGCGAAGGAATATGGATTTATCCAGAGCAGATTCGATTCTATGCATTGTCTCCAATGTCGGATTTGTCTTATACGGATTCTCCAGTCTCTGATACTGAGAATTCAATATGCCAAGTCTTTTCGCCATGTCATTCTGAGTCAGATGTGCTTTTTCGCGCTCCTTTCTCAGAATAATTGCAAACTCTATCTTACAGTCTGGAGAAAAGCACTCAATATCATTGCCTTCATAATCAGAAGGGTCAGGGATTGTCTTTTTTGCGCTGTATAGATATCCGATATATGCATTAAGTGCTTCACGAGCATTTCTCCTAGCATCTTCAACATCATTACCATAAGTAATGCATCCATCCATTCCCTCACCAAGGAAATAGACACTATACCTACCGTCCTGCTCTCTTTCAAACCTTGCTGGATAACCTTTCATCGATAAACTCCGGTCTTCTTTCTTATTGCCATTTCCGTTCCTTTGGGAAGATCAGAATTGTGACAAGGAACAACAACCACAACCTCATCCCGTTCAAGCACAAAGTGAGATCCGGAAACCCTCTTTACAGCAAATCCAGCTCTCATGAGTTCTCTGATCAGTTCTTTACCAGTAACTGGCATTTATGATACCTCTCAGATTAATACAATATATATATGGTGTCAATCAAATCCCCATATACTCATATAACGCCGTAGCTGGCTATTTCTGCCAATCAGAGATTGCAGAATCAGGGATAAATATCAGAAACAATCAGTGGAAAACAGAAGCCTTCGGTAGATGGTACTTACTGAAGAATCATCGATATAGACATGAATACGGCTGCCGAGAACAGACCAGAGAGAAGATTCACCATATCATTATCAATGAAAGGGATGCCTCTCGATCGTTCGAGTGTCTTTCCCCCAGCATATCTCTTCTCAGTAAGAGAGCCATCTTCTTTCCTATAATGCACCTGGACGGTCGCTCCAAGAAACGAATCGAATAAAGCGCCCAGGAATCCAGCAGAGGCAACGGCAAGCAGCTCCTGGAATCCGCATCCGAGAGTCCCCATATAGAGGATTGAAATCAGAAATGAGAATACAAGTGCGGATATCGTGCCCAGCACAGTGACTCCCCCGGAAAGGCCTGGAGGGACTGGGGTGAATGTCACCACTGAGACAGGAGGCTTCAATGACAGCATGCCGATTGAAGACGCGGCTGTATCAGCTTCAGCTTCTGCAATCACTGCGGCAAAAGCTCCGATGAACAATGCATTATGCGATATTCCATAGAGAACCAGCATCATAGCTGCAGGCACACCATTGGCAATGACCTGCATCATATCCCTCCGCCCTGTCTTCTCCGCAACTGCATTCTTTCCATCAGAAAGCCGGGAAAGCATGGAAGCTGAGATGAAGAAGAACAGGAATATAACAGTTCCGGATACCCCGCCGATGAAGAACACTATAAAGCCAAGTACAGCTGAAGTGAACACTCCCGACACAGTCAGAAACCGTCTGCGGTATGAGAAGATGGCGGAAGCTGTAAGGAAAAGGATGATTATCAGCACCCTGAGATAAAAAGGAAGGCCAAAGAAAATACCATCAAGAATCGACGTCAGAGAGCGCATATGACCTCCACAGCCCCTGCGGTTATCAGCGGCACGGTCAGGTTATCAAAAGCAGAAGGAGAGATACGCTCCGCTCCTGCTGCAGCAAGGGCAACAACTGCACTCGGACCTATCCCAATGCCGGACACTGCCAGCACAGCATTGAAAACAACAACATACATGGCTACTGATCCCTCAATGCTTTTCCGCGTCTTTCCAAGAAGCGTCCCTATGATAGCAGCAGCACCATCCCCCAGTCCCATAGCAAGAGTACCCGCAACCACCGCTCCAGAAGAAAGGATCCCTATCTGCATCAATATGATCATAAGCGCAATCGATAATGGATAGAAGACAATACCAGCGCCTATCCTGCCATTATGGATATAGAAGACATAGTTGAGAACAGTGAACAGAGCAGGACCTGCAAGCCGGGCAGCAGACGATTCCAGGCCATACGCCATGATGAATATCCACAAAGAGACAAGGATATGGACAGTCTTGCGTATGAATATGGAAGCAATTCCCTTTCTTTCCATGAAGAATGCAGAAAGAAGAACTGCAAGAACATACAAAAATGAGACAAGAAGCCAGATAATATCGTTCACCAGCTTCTACCTCCGCCTCCGGAGAAGCCTCCTCCGGAAAAGCCAGAAGAGCCGGAGAAAGTCCTAGCCCCTCCCTTCCCGGTATTCCCCGGAGGATCGATATGCCGGACGTAGTCATCATGCCAGCGCCTTCCGAATGATGAATACACAAAAGGATCAAATGGATATGGAGAACAGTACCATGAAGCCTCTTTTATCGGAATATCGCGGAATTTACCAGCCCAGGCATCAGCAAGTCCGAATACCATCGCATATGGCAGCACATGATAGAAATACTCCGGATCTTCCTCCGAAAGCTCCTTTATCCTGTCCTTCTCCACCTTATCTATGAATTCCTTATACCCCAGCGCCTCAGCCAGTCTTTCATTGCCATAGCGGCTCTTTCTGGAGATATGCGCAGCTGAAAACATGGACAGAGAAAGCAGAACCATGAATGCCACTACAGCAGGACCTGCGATTCCGGACCGGCTTTCTGAGACTATAGCGGTAAGCATGAAGACTGTTATGAATACAAGGAAGAGCACAAATGGCAATAACATTGAAATCCGGAGCTTGCCCGATCTGGCAATCCTGACTGACGCTGTACGCAGTACCATATATGCCATGAATGATGGGATCAGCCCGAATGGAAGAAGCTCAGGCATTGCAGATATTCCAAGAAGAGATCCTGAAAGAAGAGCGGCTATGAGGATAACAGCAAGTATGATTCTCCTAAGTTTCAGTGCTGCAGGCTCTTCGATAGCATGCTCTCCTGAAAATCTCTGTACTATCAACGGAAGAACATCTCTCCGAAGCTTAGAAGGAAAACCCTCAGTCCTCAGAGTGTCCGCATCTGCCCTGTCTCCTGCAAATAACGACCTGAAAAGCGCTTTCTCGCTTTCCTGTACACCATCATCAATATCCTTCAGCTTATCAAATGAAAAAGAAGAGCCATCATCATTTATTGAGACATACCCTCTGTCAGCCCAGTAAATCAGCATAGCGGCAATTGATGTGCTATCAATGCTTCCTTCAATAAGATAATGCGTATCCATAGGTGAAAAGCCTTCAGGAGGAGTGAATCGCACAGGAATCACGGGCTTTTCATCCCTGCCTCTCAGGAAATAAACGGCAAATGAAAGAATCGCCGCTGCAGCAATGATCCCAATAGCTGCATATATGAACACAGATCCATCGGCCTGGGGCTTAGCAAGATAGAAATAGCCTTCATCCATCTCAACGCGAAGCGTTATACCATATCCGGCGGGAAGCGATGAATATCTTCCATATATTGTCAGCCCATCTTCGGAAATGCTGAACGGAAGGCCTGCTGCTGACCCATAAGGACCATAGGTCACCCATACCATATCCTTATCAATCGGGGCAGGGAATGAGGCAGAGAATGAGACAGTATCCATATTGCAATCCCAGTATCCCGGAGAGACGATATTGTAATACAATTCATCATAATCATCATATCCATCCGCAGGGTACTGCAGCGTATAGCCAAAGCTGAACTGGGCAGGACCGGTTATATAACGGTCAGGATCCCCCATGATAATACTGAGAAATCCACCATTCCTCTCAGTATTGGCAATATCGGCACCATGCACATCGCCGACTTTTATGCGCATGCGATCAAATTCATACTGGATATCCCGTATCAGACCATGGGAAGGTGAGTTGAAATACAGATTGATATCCTCATCCACAGATAGCCTCTTCGAAGCATCCACTGATATATCAATTGAGTAATCCTCAACCGAGAACGCCGCGGCATGCAAAGAGGAAAAAGAGGCAAAAACGATAAAGAGGATTGCAGCAATCTTTCTAGAACCTGACATCAACCCGGGTCCTCTCAGCATCGTCTGCTTCAATATATTCTCTCTTATCAAAGCGGAATGCTGATGCGATCACAGAGGATGGGAATACCATCATCTTATCATTGTATGTCCGTGCAACCGCATTGTAATACTTCCGCGCATTGAGTATTCCCTCTTCTATGCCAGATAGCTCATTCTGCAGATTTGCGAAATTCTGATTCGCCTTGAGATCCGGATAGCTCTCTGCCAGAGCGAAAAGCCGGTTAAGAGCAACTGTAAGGCCCTCTTCCGCTTTAACCCTATCCTGCAGTGATTTCGCTTCTACAGCCCTGCTTCTTGCTTCAATGACAGCATCAAGCGTGCTCTTCTCATGAGATGCATAGCCCTTGACCGTTTCAACAAGATTCGGGACAAGATCATAACGCTGCTTCAGATGGGCGTCGACACCGGCTTCTGCTTCATCGGCTTTGTTTCTGAGCCTGATAAGACTGTTGTATACAGCAATCGCCCATATGGCGATGATAATTGCAAATGCTATGATGATATAAAGTACGGCCATTTTCAGTCTCCTTGACTAAAGATATCATATTTCCAGCAGTTGCATCACTCTCTTCTTCAAGTTAAAATTGCATAAGAACTGCATAAGTATGCATTCTGGAGGACTAATGAAGGAACGTCACAACAGACTCTCTGTCGTAAAGGAGCTGATCCGCAACAACAGGATCGATAATCAGGACACTCTTCTTGAGCTTCTGAAGAATGAAGGATACAACGTAACACAGGCCACGCTCTCAAGGGACCTCAAGATGCTGAAGGTAGGAAAGATATCCGATGGATGGTCAGGCTACTACTACACGCTTCCTGAAAGCGATCTTGTAAGCGAATCAGAGAAAAGCTACATACAGGATGTGAGAAGAGGTATAATCTCCATTGAGTTCTCTGGGAACTTCGGAGTCATCAAGACAAGACCAGGACATGCAAACAGTGTGGGCTTCGCTCTTGATGTCCTTGCTCTGCCAGAGATTCTTGGAACTGTTGCGGGAGATGATACGATTTTCGTCATACTCAGGGAAGGAATGACAAAGGAAGACCTTCTCGAAAGCTTCAATTCACGTATCCCGGAGGTGAAGGAATGATAACCTATAACGATCTTGGAAAGCTCAGCAGCTACGCTGAACTGAAAAAAACAGAAAGAGCTTCTGTAAAGGATATTCTGACAGCAGAACGCGTAAAAAGCTCATCGATAGCCCTAGGCGGGGGGCTGAAGTACAACTGGGCCGCAATGCCTGTTACAGCTTCTGTCATAGATGCTCTCCAGGCACTTTCAGATGAAGCACAGCTTGTTGATAAATACAAGGAGATTCTCTCTGGAGCGATGATGAACACAGGAGAGAAAAGGCTGGTTCTCCATCATCTCACAAGGGGAAATGTCCTCGGAGCATCAATTGCGGCAGATGGTGAGGACAAAGATCAGTTCTATAAAGATGTTCTTGCTTCTATCAGGGAATTCTCAGAAAAAGTCCGGAGAGGAGAGATAAAGGGTTCTACCGGTAAAGCATTCAAGACTGTCTGCCAGATCGGAATCGGAGGTTCAGATCTTGGGCCGAGAGCTCTCTATCTTGCGCTTAAAGGCTGGGCTGAAGGGGCTGGAATCAAGACTCTGGAAGGAAGATTCATCTCCAATGTCGATCCGGATGATGCAGCCTCTGTAATTGAGGACCTCGACCCCGAGACCACTCTTTTCATCCTTGTCTCGAAAAGCGGAACAACCCAGGAGACACTCACGAATAGGGATCTTGTGCTGAAAACGCTCAGCTCAATGGGCATCAAGGGGTACCAGCCAGCAAAGCATATGGTTGCTGTCACCTCCAAAACATCTCCTCTGGCCAAGGATGAATCGATGCTTGCATCTTTCTTCATTGATGATTACATCGGAGGAAGATACTCCTCAACATCAGCGGTCGGAGGTGTAGTACTGTCGCTTGCATTCGGCTTCGATGCATTCTGCAGCCTGCTTGCAGGAGCCCACGAAGAAGATGTGCTCTCGACAGAGAAGGATATAAAGAAGAATGGTGCGCTGATGGATGCTCTGATCGGTTTCTATCTCAGAAATGTCCTAGGCTATCCATCGACCGCAATACTCCCCTACTCGCAGGCTCTTTCCCGCTTTCCTGCCCATCTCCAGCAGCTGGACATGGAATCAAACGGAAAGCATGTAAACAGATCCGGAGAGAAAATCGATTATCCAACAGGACCTGTCATCTTCGGAGAGCCGGGAACCAATGGGCAGCATTCATTCTATCAGCTTCTCCATCAGGGATCGGATATCATTCCTCTGCAGTTCATCGGATTCAGGGAATGCCAGTATGGAAAAGATATAGAGACTGCGGGTTCAATGAGCCAGACAAAGCTCAATGCGAACCTTGCAGCGCAGATTGCAGCTTTCGCAAGAGGAAAGGAAGACAGCAACACGAACAAGGAGTTCGATGGAAACAGACCATCGTCACTGATTTATGGTGACAAGCTCACTCCAGAAGCACTGGGTGCACTCCTTGCGCACTATGAGAACAAAGTGATGTTCCAAGGCTTCATCTGGAACCTGAACTCCTTTGATCAGGAGGGTGTCCAGCTCGGTAAAGTGCTTGCGAAGAAAGTCCTTGCAGGATGCGAAGGCGATGAGCTTCTCAAAGCATATGCAGATCTGCTGATCTAATCATAGGACTGAGGCCGGTAAGCATCGGTCTCTTTTGAGTTCCAAGCTTAAGAGAGCCCGGGGTATTTCCCGGGCTCAGGTATAAGATAACGTACGATGGGAAGTTATGACTATTCTATAGGCGCCTCCTGAAGTGTATTTAATATATATACGCGCTAAACCCCCGTCTCTGACATCTTTTCATGGAAAATTTTCCGAAAATCCGTGAAATCACCTAGGTTGTCCTATCTTCATATGCTGAATATAATGACCGGGAGGAGAATTGATTGGCTATGAGAATGTCCAGAATGTTTTCAAGAACTCTCAGGGAAGCGCCGAACGGTGCCGATACAAAAGGATATGAATATCTGCTGAGAGCAGGATATATAAGGCAGATGGGTGCAGGTATATTCTCCCTGCTTCCTCTTGGATTCAAGGCTACGCAGAAGATTGAGAACATCATCAGAGAAGAGATGAATGCAATCGGTGGAGAGGAAATGCAGATGCCCGTTGTCAATCCTGCAGACATCTGGAAAGAAACAGGCAGATACTATTCCATCGATAAGGAAATGGGCAGATTCTCTGACAGGAACAACAGGGACATGGTTCTTGCCATGACGCATGAAGAGGCTGTTACTGACATAGCAAGAGGAGAGATTGACTCATATAAACGTCTGCCCCTGCTTGTCTATCAGCTCCAGACAAAGTGGAGAGATGATCCAAGACCAAGAGCGGGACTCATCAGAGTAAGAGAGTTCACGATGCTCGATTCCTACTCTTTCGACAGAGATGAGGAAGGGCTTGATAAGATCTACCGTGATCACTACAGGGCTTATTTCAGGATCTTCTCACGCTGTGGACTTCCTTCAATCGCCGTAGGTGCAGATTCAGGCATGATGGGAGGGAAGATATCACACGAGTATATGTATCTATCCCCCATCGGCGAAGATACAATCATCCTCTGCGACAAGTGCGGATACACAGCCAATAGACAGATTGCGAAGTTCAGCAAAGACTATCTTGAAGAGGATATGAAGGCTATTGAGAAGGTAGCGACACCGGAGGCAAAGACTATTGAGGATCTTGCTGCATATCTCAATATCGATCCAAAGAAGACCGCTAAGTGCGTATTCATGGTCGGAACCTTCATCAATGACAAGAATGGAGAGGAAGAGGAGAAGCTCATAGTAGCGCTTGTACGCGGAGACTATGAAGTAGAGGAGTCAAAGCTCTCGAATGCTGCAAGGGCAAATTCGATACGCCCAGCACACGAAGAGGAGATCACGGCCTGCGGCATGGTTCCTGGATATGCTTCCCCGATTGGGGCAAAGGGTGATTTCATCTGCATTGTCGATGATAGCGTTGCGAAGTCAAACAATCTCGTAGCAGGAGCGAACGGCGCTGGATTCCATTACCTCAACACCAACTTCGGCCGGGACTATACAGGCACTGTTGCTGATATAGCATCAGCACGCGATGGAATGAAGTGCCCTGTATGCGGAGCACCTCTGAGAGCATCCAAGGGTGTTGAGATCGGGAATATCTTCCAGCTTGGCACAAGATACTCCAGTGCCATGAACTGCACATATCAGGATGAGAGCGGCAAGCAGATTCCTGTCGTGATGGGATCATATGGCATAGGAGTCGGAAGGCTCCTGGCATGCCTTGCCGAGGAATACAATGATGAAGGTGGTCTGAAGCTTCCGGTCTCGGTTGCTCCTTATCAGGTGCATCTCGTATCACTTGTAAAGGATACAGCCATCGCAGACAGCATCTATGATGAACTAACATCAAAAGGCATTGAAGTGCTCTATGATGACAGGAAAGAATCTGCAGGCGTCAAATTCGCTGATGCAGATCTCATCGGTATCCCGCTCCGTATAACCCTTGGAAACAGAAGCCTTAAAGAAGGCAAGGTCGAGGTGCGCATCCGGGCAACAGGCGAGACTACGACATATCTGCTTTCTGACATTGCAGAGGAGATCAAGGCAGAAATCGCTAAAGAGCAGGCAAAGATCGACGAGGGAATCGTGGAAAAGGAACTCCCGTAATCCTCTAATACCTAAGAGCAAGGCTGCTTCCCAAAAAGAGGCAGCCTTTATTATTTCATGAGAACAGCTTCTCTGCTTCCCGCATCCTATCGCTGACATGCACGTCGAATGGACATCTTATTTCACAGCCTCCGCATCCGATACAGTCTGCGCCATTTGCGGAAAGCTCCTTATAATGAGCCCTCACTGCAGCAGGGACTTCGTCATGCATAACAGCAAGATCATAGAGCTTGTTGACCATCGCGATATCGATCCCAGCAGGGCATGGAGCACAATGACCGCAGTATGTGCACTGACCTGAATAAGCATGGGCAGGAGCGCCTGCAAGGACCGTAGCATAATCCTTCTCTTCCTCCGAAGCTGTCTCATATGATATGGCGGCATCGACATGGGCAATGGAATCGAATCCCGTCAGCACACTCGCGACCGCGGGTCTTGTGAGAGCATAATGTATGCACTGCACTGGTGTCAGCGCAACCCCGAATGGTGAGGTTTTTGCATCAAGCAGCCTTCCACCTGCATAGCCTTTCATGACAGTTATACCTACTCCATTCTCTTCGCATATGCGATATAGCTCTGCCCTTTCAGGAGTGATCCCTCCGGCATTCCTGTAATAATCATCCTTGAAATAATCATTTAGATCCTCGGATGCCGGAAGCATATCGAATGCTGGATTGACGCTGAAAAGAATCATCTCGGCCTTTCCGCTCTTCGCAGCAAGCTTCGCTACCTTAGGATTATGGGTGCTCATTCCAATATGCCTTATAACACCCTTTGCCTTAAGCGCCTCTGCATATTCGTAGAATTCCCCTTTCATGAGAGTATGGAATTCCTTCTCCTCATCAACGAAATGAATCATGCCCAGATCGATGTAATCGGTGTGGAATCTATCTAGAAGATCCTGGAAGGCCTCTCCCGCCGCCTTCAGATCCCTGGATTTCACATATTGTCCATTCTCCCATGTCGATCCAAGATGCCCCTGTACAATCCACCTGTCCCGGCATCCTTCAATAGCCTTCCCTATATTGGTTCTGACTTCAGGGTTCGACATCCAGCAATCCAGGATATTTATGCCTTTATCTGCACAGTAGTGGACTATCTCCGAAACTTCCGCTTCATTATGTCTTTCAAGCCATTCAGCACCAAGGCCGATTTCGCTGACTTCCAGTCCTGTCTTTCCAAGTGTTCTGTATCGCATCAGTCCTCCTTTCTGAGATTATACATCCTGAGAATGGGATGCTATCATGATAGCAGAGGAGAATTGCCATGATTTACGACAGACTTGAAAGAATTGATTTATATGCAGCAGCAATCCCTTATCTAGGAGAACTGGCAGAAGAGCTGAAGACTATCAATCTGAATACGATACAAGCAGGAACATATTACACAAAGAAAAGCAGTATCAGATATATGGTTCAGGAATACACGACTGCAGAGAAAAAGCAGCCTGAGGTCCATGCAGAATACATGGATGTGCAGATACTGCTTGAAGGAAATGAGAGATTCACAGCATTCAGGGCAATCGATACCCTTCCCGATTCCTTCAGCAAGGCTGATGATATCGGATTCTTCGATATTGATGACGGAATCGATTTCCATCTGAGAAAGAATACATTCATCATCGTCTATCCATACGAAGCACATATTCCAGGACTCAGTCTGGAGAGAGCGGAGAATGTAAGGAAGATTGTTGCGAAGATTCCATTCTCTTCTAGATAGCAATGCCTCATAATCTGCAATAGAAACCCCAATCCAAAGCATATGCTTAAACAAGAGCGGATGCTTTATAGCATATAAAACTGCTGCTTTACATCAGTTCCGCTTTAATTTCCTCATCGTACTCAGGAATAGCTCCCTGCTTCTGGACAACATAATCCGCCAGTCTGCTTGCCTTTGACAATGCAGTCTCCAGAGGATTGCCATTCAGATAGAAATAGAGGAAACCTGCAGAAAGGCTGTCTCCAGCGCCGACTGTATCAAGAACAGGAACATTCTCCGGCTCTGCATGAAATACTTTGTTATCTGCTGTATAGCAGTATGTGCCCTTCTTTCCACAGGTGACTAGGACAATGCGGATATTATAATATTTATCGAAAATACCACCGATTGAATCGCATCCAGACATCTTAAGGATGACAGGAACCTCTTCATCATTCATCTTCAGTATTGTGGCAGCTTCGAGGGAGCTTCGGATGATCTCCTCTGTATAGAAGTCGAGACGGAGATTGACATCGAAGAATTTCTCTCTGGCCTGAATGCCATGGATAAGGGTGAAAAGAGTATCATGTGAAAGCCTGCTACGCTGTGCAAGGGTACCGAAGATCAGCACATCATATTCACTCTTCTTCAGATGCTGGATGCTTTCATCAGACAGGATGATTGCATCCCATGCAGAAGGATATGTAAAGGAATATGATGGTATACCATCCTTCAACGACACAATAGCCTTTCCGGTTTCATATTCCGAGATTCCGATACACTCAGTGGAGATTCCGAGACCGCTGATTTCCTTAAGAGTTTCCTCTCCCAGCTTATCATTGCCGACTGCACTCACAATCATGCTCTCGCCGCCAAGCCTGTTTATATGACCTGCGACATTAAGCGGAGCGCCACCCAGTGTGCGTTCCGAACCGAAAACATCCCAGAGTATCTCGCCAAAGGCAATTGCTTTCATTTTATTTGTACTCCATTCACCTATGAACATACACATGGCTTCATGTTCTGCCACAGTCTACGATACAGATTCTATCTCCAGTATTTCGCCATTCTTTCCTTCAGGGATTTCCTGTATCCATCCCAATCTGTTATTGGCATTGCCGCGACTCCGTCCTCGACCGCAGCTTTCGCGACAGCCACAGCCTCATACTCAATTACCCTTGGATCAAATGGCTTAGGCACAATATATGTCCTTCCGAAGGAGAAATCCTCTCCGCCATATGCCTTCCGGACATCTTCAGTCACAGGCTCATGGGCAAGCTCTGCAAGTGCCTTGGCTGCAGCCATCTTCATGTTCTCCGTTATCCTTGAAGCTCTCACATCAAGTGCGCCGCGGAAGATGAACGGAAATCCTAGTACATTGTTGATCTGGTTAGGATAATCAGAGCGCCCTGTTGCCATAATCACATCGGAACGAGCAGCGGTAGCATCCTCGTATGTGATCTCCGGATCAGGATTCGCCATTGCAAAGACAATAGGATCAGCGGCCATCGTCTTAAGCATATCCTTGGAAAGGCACCCTGCCACTGAAAGCCCCATGAAGACATCCGCTCCATTCACTGCATCAGCAAGCGTTCTCTTATCGGTATCGGCAGCAAGCGCTGCTTTCTCAGCAGTAAGACCTTCCCTGCCTTTGTAGATGACTCCCTTGCTGTCAAGAAGCATGAGGTTCTCCTTCTTCACACCGGCAGCTATGAACATCGTAGCACATGATATCCCGGCAGCACCGGCCCCGTTCACCACAACCTTCATATCACAGAGCTTGCGGCCTGTTATCTCTGCAGCATTCATAAGCCCTGCTGTTGCGATGATTGCCGTACCATGCTGATCATCATGGAATACAGGAATATCACAGCGCTTGATGAGCTCCCGCTCGATATAGAAGCACTCAGGCCCCTTTATATCCTCAAGATTGATCCCGCCGAAAGTCGGAGATAATGCTGCGATGATATCAACAAGCTTCTCAGGATCCTTCTCATCAATCTCAATATCAAAGACATCTATATCGGAGAATCTCTTGAAAAGAACACCCTTGCCCTCCATCACAGGCTTGGATGCCAGCGCTCCCCTGTTGCCAAGCCCCAATATAGCTGTTCCATTTGATATCACAGCAACAAGATTGCCCTTGGATGTGTATTTATAAGCGTCCTCCGCGTTTTCCGCAATCTTCAGTACCGGTTTTGCAACACCTGGCGTATATGCAAGTGCAAGATCATCAGCTGTGGAACAAGGCTTAGTCGGAACCACGGAAATCTTTCCCGCAACCCCATTTCTCGAATGATACTCCAGCGCCCTCTTCTCAAGTTCGTCCATATTCTCCTCCGTCTGATTTATTTTTCAACGCTTCCACCTGTACAGTCAACCATCAGAAGCTATTCATCTCTTCTCCTTGAACATTGCTGCATCAAATGGAGAGCCAATAGCTTTCCGTGCTGACGCCATAAGCTGTTTGCTGTTGATCATGACAGCTCCCTTAACTATGCCATTCTCACAGAATACAGTAAATCGTGAACTATCGCTGTCAAAGACAACTGCGGCATCATCCGTCATCTGCCCAAGCGAAACAACATCGATTCCGCCGACCTTGAGAATCGCGGAGGAATCAGATGGCACATATGGAGAATCATCGCCATTGATTATAGCTGCAGCCTTGCTTCCCATCTCCCTGGCATGGAGTGCCAGTCCGAAGAGGCGTCCATCCATCTCCGCCGCATCCCCGATTGCATATATATCAGGATCGGAAGATCGGAGATGATCATCTACAAGTATGCCTTTGCCGACTTCAAGAAAAGCCGATGCAGCAAGGGATACAGCAGGCCGTACCCCAACAGAGAAGCATAGCACATCAGCAGGAACTGCTGTCCCATCCGAAAGGTAAAGCGTATGGCAGTCCGCTCTGACCGCACTGACAGCGGCATGGACTTCCACTCCTCTTTTTTTAAGGCTACCCTGCAGAAGCATTGAGGATGCTCTGTCCAGCTGTCGGGGAAGAATATACTCACTGCTTTCAATGACACTTACAGGAATATGGAAATGCTCTGCGACAGAACAGGCAAGCTCCAATCCAAGAAGCCCACCTCCGATCACAGCCATCGTACTGGAATCTGACAAAGCGTTCTTTATCGCGATAGCATCATCTGCTGTTCTGAGAGAGAAAACTGCCTTGCTGCGCTCTCCTTCAAGCGGAAAAACAACGGCACTGCTTCCTGTAGCGATGATAAGCTTGTCATATTGAAGCTTGGTTCCATCTTCCAAAGCTACAGAATGGTTTTCCCTATCAATTGATGATGCAGGGGAACGGTAAAGCTTTATCCCCTTTTCCTCATACCACACAGCAGGATGCATATAGAGGGATTCCGGAGAGCTGCCGGAGATGATCTCTTCGATACGCATTCTGTAATATGGAAGATAATCCTCACCAAGAACCAGGGAAACTTCCCACTTATCCGCAAGAGAGGCTGCGGCCTGAACACCGGCAATACCCCCTCCTATAACCACGATCTTTCCATTCATAGCAATGATGATATACGAAAACTGCCGAATGTTCTCCGGCAGTTAATGCAATTAACATGTTTTTATTTCTGGCCATAGTAAGCATTGGCACCATGCTTGCGGAAGTAATGCTTATCCATGATTGACTGAGGAGCAGGTTTTGCATCAGGGTTTATGGCAAGGGCCCTGGCCGCCATCTTCGCAACCTCTTCGACAACGACGGCATTATGCACAGCCTCAAAGGAATCCTTCCCCCAGGCAAAAGGACCATGGTTGGCACAAAGCACAGCAGGAACTGCCATCGGATCCTTACCTCGGAATGTATCTGCGATCACATATCCTGTATTCTTCTCATACTCCGTGCTTATCTCATCATCGGTAAGAGGCCTGGCACAGGGAATCGGACCATAGAAATAATCTGCATGCGTTGTCCCAAAGCAAGGGATTGACTCTCCTGCCTGTGCCCAGCTTGTCGCCCAGGAAGAATGGGTATGGACTATTCCTCCGATCTCAGGGAAAGCCTTGTAAAGCACAATATGGGTCGGTGCATCACTGGAAGGCCTGAGTTTTCCTTCAACGATATTGCCTTCAAGATCGAGAATGACAATATCATCGGCAGTCATCGTCTTATATGATACCCCGCTTGGCTTAATGGCAATCAGACCAGATGTCCGATCTATCTCAGATACATTTCCCCATGTAAATGTCACAAGTCCGTACTCTGGAAGCATCAGATTTGCCTCCAGCACTTTCTTCTTCAGTTCTTCAAGCATGATCACTCCTTTCCAAGATTCTCAACAGCAGCCCTTTCTATTGCCAGTCCTTTCTGATAGCGTCTCAGGAACTCATCAAATCCCTCCATATCCTCCGGAAGAGGAGATACAATACTGCTCTCTGCAGATGCAAAGACACAGGTATCAAGATAGTCCGGCAAAGCCATCTCCTTATGGGACAGATAATCAGCAAGAAGCGCTATACCCCAGGCCCCGCCCTCTCCTGCAGTCTTAAGCACCCTGCAAGGAGTCTTTGCCGCAGCAGCCATTATGCGCTGCCCTACAGTTGCAGTCTTGAAGAACCCACCATGGCCGGAAAGCATATCAAGGCTTGCTCCTTCTTTTTCAAAAAGGATATCAAGACCGGTACGCATAGCACAGAGTGATGTGAAGAGCTCTGCCCTGACGAAATTGGCAAGCGTGAAGTGGGCATCGGGGTGCCTTGCAACAAGAGGCCTCCCTTCAGAGAATCCTGTTATATGCTCTCCGGAAATATACCCATAGCTAAGAAGACCGCCGCAGTCAGGATCCCCTTCAAGAGCCTTTGCAAGCAAAGTGTCATAAAGAACAGGCTTTTTCACATCAAAACCCAAAGCCTCAACGACCTCTCCGAAAAGAGAGAACCATGCGTCATAGCTGCCAGTGCAGTTATTGCTGTGGGACATAGCCACAAGACGCCCGTCAGGGGTTGTGACGATATCGAGAGAAGAGTAAGCCTTAGAAAGAGGTTTCTCGAGAACGACCATTGCAAACACGCTTGTCCCTGCAGATACATTCCCAGTTCTTGCAGCAACCGAGTTTGTAGCCATCATCCCTGTCTCCGCATCACCTTCTGGAGGGCAGAGGGGACATCCTGGTTCCAGATCGCCTTCGCTATCAAGAAGCATAGCCCCTTCGGCTGTCAGATATCCTGCAGTCTCTCCTGCAAGAAGCACTTCCGGGAAAATATCCCGGATTCCCCATGGATACTCTGAAGCATAGCTGCTATCGAAGAGAGAGACAGCACTGTCCATATAGTCCTTGGTTTCCGTATCGATAGGGAACATTCCTGAAGCATCGCCGATGCCGATTGTCTTCTCACCTGTAAGAAGCTTATTCACATAGCTTGCAAGGGTAGAGACATGGGCAAGCTTATCAAGATATGGTTTTTTCTCCTTGATATCCTTCAGAAGATGGCTTACTGTCCAACGCTGGGCTATAGGATAGCCAAAGAGCGCAGTGAGCTCTTCCGACTCCGCCTCTGTTATGTTATTCCTCCATGTCCTGAAAGGAGTAAGGAGATTACCGCAGCTATCAAATGCCATGTACCCATGCATCATCGCAGAGACGCCCATTGCCCTGATTCTCTTCAGCGTCAGCCCATATTCCTTCCTGACATCTTCCTTGAGATCCATATAGGATGCACAGAGTCCTTTCTTTATATCCTCAATGCTATAAGTCCATACTCCGTCCTCATTTCTGTTTTCCCAGTCATATGCACCAGATGCTATGGGATTGCATAAGCTATCTATAAGAACAGCCTTTATGCGCGTTGACCCGAACTCAATACCGATGACGCATTGGCCATCAGCTATCTCCTTTTTTATCCTTTCGTCCATTGATCAATTCCTTATCGTCTGTAGTATATCTCATTCCAGCGCATCTTATCCTTGAAATCATCGATATCCAGGGAAGAGTCTATAACAAGCGCCTCTATCCCCATAGCCTCAGCCCATGCTTTCATCTGATGCGATGTAAGATTATATGAGAAAGATGTATGATGGCCGCCTCCTGCAAGTATCCAGGCCTCTGCGCCTCGGATCAGATCAGGCATCGGCTTCCAGTACGCTGTAGCAACAGGAAGCTTAGGCATTGCTTCAGGCACAGAAAGGCATTCAACATCATTTATGATAAGCCTAAGTCTTCCGCCCATATCAACCATGGAGACAGCAATGGCCTTACCTGTACGGCAGGTATATACCAGACGGGCTGGATCTTCCTTGTTTCCCATTGAAAGAGGACATACCTTTATTGATATCCCGCCATCAGCAACTGTAGGGCATACTTCAAGCATATGGGCCTCAAGTACAGCCTCACTGCCAGGAAGAAGGTGATACGTATAATCCTCAAAGAAACTTGTTCCTTTATTTCCCGTCATTTCCTTCATGACTCTCACAAGCGCAGCAGTCTTCCAGTCCCCTTCTGCACCAAAGCCATATCCCTTCTCCATAAGACGCTGTATCGCAAGCCCGGGAAGCTGCTTAAGTCCTCCTAAATCTCCGAAATGCGTTACAACAGCATTGTATCCACGTTCGGAAAGAAAGCGCTCAAATCCGATTTCTATACCCGCCTGCACCTCGACATGCTTCCGGAACTCTTTCTCATCCTGTCCTTCAAGAAGAATACTATATTTTGAATAGTACTCATCTGTCAGAGTGCTTATCTCACCTGGTGTAACAGCATCGACATACTTCACGGCCTCATTCACTGGCCATGCATCAACAGTCCATCCGAACTTTATCGCGGTCTCGACCTTATCGCCTTCCGTATCCGCAACATCGCGCATATTATCAGCAAGGCGGCATACACGCACCTTGCCAGAGGCAATTATGCCGATTGCTGTCTGCATCCATCCCGCAATCCTGTTCTGGACATCATTATGAGACCAATGTCCGACCACAACTTCACGGGGAATACCAAGCCTTGTCATCATGAAACCGAACTCTCTGTCTCCATGGGCAGACTGGTTCTCATTCATGAAATCCATGTCGATTGAGGAAAAAGGAAGAGCTTCATTGAACTGGGTATGAAGATGAAGTATAGGCTTTCTTGCTGCCATGAGACCTTTTATCCATGCTTTTGCAGGACTGAAAGTATGCATCCATACAATTGTTCCGGCACACTCATCGTCATCATTTGCCTCTGAGAAGAATCTGAATATACCATCCGATGTCAGAAGAGTCGGCTTGAAAACAAGCTCGAACGGAAGCACCCCGCTTTCATTCAAAGCTCTCACAATAGCCTCTGCATGAGCTTTCACATGGTCAAGGCACTCATTGCCATACAGATCCTGAGAACCAGCAGCAAAATAGAACTTATACGCCATAATTTCTCCTTTTATATCTGCGTTAACGATAACGCATAGATAAATTGTCTCACAGCCTCTGATAAAGTCAAGAAAAACAATCAGAACCAGGATTTATCTTCCGGAACATTTTCCCTGATGTATATATCAACAGGGATGTGAACTATATGCCGCTCCTGTCCAAGCACGATCTTCCTGTAAAGATACAGGGCAGCCTCATATCCCTGAGCCCGGGGCCTCTGCCCTATTATCGCGGAAATCAGACCAGATTCGAGAAGTCTTCTGTTTTCAGGAGAGAGATCGAATCCGATTATAGTGAAGCGGGATATATCATCATAAGAGGAGAGCCTGTCCACAACTTTATGCACGCCGTCATTTACAACGAATATACCGATGCGGCCATAACGATCCATGAGTCTGGGAATATCCCTGAATTCATCTTCGGCAGCTATATTCATATTCTGCAGTTCAACAGCGGGATGCTCCTTCCTGTAAGCATTGCAGAATGATTCTGCTCTCATTCTTCCATTGTAGGCGCTGCTGTAAGTCTGCACGGTGAATACAGCATCAAGGGAGGAGGAGAAGAAATCCATTACACGCGAAGCAGTACGCCCAGCCTGGCAAGGATCCTGGGAAAAATCACAGAAAGGAACGACACCAGGCAAAGATGAATCAATAAAAGCAACAGGTATGGCCTTGTGCTCTGCAACAACATGATAAGTAGCATCTCCCATCAGAGGTGCCATAATATATGCGGAAATATCATGGGAGAAGAGATGCTCTGCTGCAGAGAGGAAATCCTCCTGACTCCGTCTGTCATAGAATGAATAGATGATATCGACATCAAGGGAATTGAGTTCCCTCCTTGCATCCTCTATTCCTTCCTTTATCTGCTGCCAGTATCCGAATTCAGATTCCAGCGCAGGGAGAAGAACCCCGAAAGCATATTGCCTGTTCCTCTGAAGCCTTCTGGCCACCTGATTGGGAACATAGCCATTTTCCTTGGCTATGCGGAGTATGAGCTCAATATTCTCCTTTGACACCCGCCCCCTGTTGTGAAGAACCCTGTCAACAGTCCCAATAGATACACCAGCCTTATCGGCTATTTCCTTCAGTGTGACCATTATTCAATAATGCAACGCAGTACATCAAAAGAAAAGCCCCATCCATGGAGATAGGGCAATTCGCTCAGAATGTGAATCCAAGGACAAGATCTGCAGATCCGTAATGCTCACCGGAAGGCATATAGTATCGATAATGGACCTCCGCTCCGATTGAGAAGATTTCTCCGCAGTAGAATCTGACACCAAGGATTCCGGAAGCAAACCAAGCTGAGCTGAAAGATGTTCCCATCTTCAGAGTTCCGAGCGTATGAATGCTATTGAAATACTCATTGTCTGTATTGTCAGCAGGATTGGAAATCGAATATCCAAGACCACCGCCAAAATAGAAATCAACAGGACCGGAAACGACATCCGCGGTTATCTTAAGATCAATCGAAGACGCCTCAGCATAATTCAGGACGTTGAAATACTGGAGATTATCAGCTAGATTCCATACCCCGCCCTTCGGAATGAAGTCAACGGCAAGATCCGATCTGAGACCGAAACCAAAATGCTTGCTGACAGGAATGACGTTCCTGAAATCAAAACCTATGCCGAACTGGGCGGCAGGTGTCTGGAATGCAAAGGAATCAGAGAATCTCGATCCTGCACCGAATCTGAAAAGCAGGGAGAATGCGAATGGAGACTTTTCCGATGGCGCTTCAGCAGAAATGACTGTCTCCTGATCTACGCTCTCTGCCTCTTCTTCCATTTCTTCTGCAGGCTGGGAGATCTCTTCAGCTACAGCTTCTTCAGAGCTCTCAGTCTCTGGCATAGACATATGCATGATATAAGCAATTATATCCTGATAGACTGTGTCAGCATTCGCTGCTGCTACCTCTCTATTGATGCTTTCTGGAAGAATCAGTCTGGCCCCTCCATCGATAAAGCTATATGAAATGCCATCAATGCCATCACCATATTTCTCCGCCTCATAGGCAAAGAAGGCTTCTGCATCTGCATCTGTTACAATCGATGGATAGAGAAGATCTGCATAGCCATCGCCGATTTCAATCGTGAGATCATAGCCATTATAGCTGTATTCAAACACCTCTGGTTCCGGAACTTCAGGCTCTGCCGGAATCTCCGCACTAGGCTCTGGTTCTTCCAAAGCTGTTTCCGGTACATCAATAGACTCCTCTGGAGGCTCAGGAAGAACAGCTTCCTTTCCTTCCGGAATCATTGCCTTAGCTGTCGATGATGCGGACTCAGACCAATTCGCCCCATCATACGAGCGCTGTACATACAATGTATAGTCCTGATAAGGATCAAGGCCCGTTGCTATGAATGTATCTGTATCTGCGGAGACAACGATCCATCCATCAGGATCCTCCCCTCCAAGCTGATAGCGATAAGCAGTGACTTCAGGATCATCAAGAAGCCATTCCCACTCAACTGTCATGCTTGCAGCGGTAAGGCTGGTCATAAAAGCAATCATCACAATAGCGAGAATCAGCAAAAATCTAATATGTTTCCGCATACGTTGGTCTCCAATGTCTTTATTCTATGCTCTTGAAGCATGACAGGCAAGAATGATTGGCATCATTGGATTCTGTCAATATAATCCATTTCATGAGAAGGATTATTGAAAGCGTAGCAGTATTCTCCGGAGCCTCATCCGGAATCGGTGATGAATACAGGAAAGCTGCCGAATCCCTTGGGAATGCTATCGGGAAAAGAGGTCTTAAAATCGTTTACGGCGGGGGTTACTGCGGCTTGATGGGAGTCATCGCAGAAAACGCAGGAAAACATGGCAGCCATATCATAGGAGTTCTTCCGAGCGCTATGAATACTCCTGATGTACGCATGAAGAGCGTAGAGACAGAGCTTATAATCGTACCTGACATGCATGAAAGGAAAAGCAGGATGTATTCGCTCTCCGATGCTTTCATAGCAGCCCCGGGAGGGATAGGCACAATGGAAGAGCTTCTGGAGATATATACCTGGCTGCAGCTCGGGTATCACCAGAAGAATGTCGCGCTTTATAATACATGCGGATACTGGAATCCGCTTATAGCGATGATTGACAAAGGGACGAAGGAAGGATTCATATCAGAATCGGTCCGGGATGCGCTCATAATAGAATCAGATCCGGACACATTGCTTGACAGACTCACAGAGGAGAGGAACCCGCTTCCGGCAAAACATGGATAAAACCAAGCTGAGAAAGACTGCGAAGAAGAGGATACTCGAGCTGGAAGGGAAAGAAAATGAATCCAGAATCATAATGGAAAACCTGAAAGCACTGAAGGAGTATGCTGAAGCAGAGACCATACTTGCATTCTTTCCGCTTCCTGATGAGCCTGATATCCTGCCGCTTTTAAAGGATGATCCACGGGTTCTCTTCCCATATATCGAAGATGGGACAATGCATTTCGGGCTCCCCCGAGGCATACACAGATCGATCTGCGGAACCATGGAAGGGGAACATATCGAGAAAGAATTCACTTCTGCGCTGATGCTTGTACCACTGCTGGGATACAGCAGTATGCTGCAGCGGCTTGGCCGTGGCGGCGGATTCTACGACAGATATATTGCAGAGAACAGAAAAAGAATAACCGCAGCTATCGGGATTGCATTCAGCGTATCGCTAATGGAGGAGTTCCAGGCGGAAAGCCATGATGCGGTACTCGATATGGTAATCACACCGGATTCTGTGGTACGAAATCCTGTGTCCTGAGCATTTTCTGGAAACGGCGGGTAGTATCGTTATCGAGGCCGGATACAAGCATTCTGCGGAATTCCGGGTCATGGACCCAGGAAAGTATTGCAGCAACTGCCTTCAGATATTCCGATTCATGGGACGGAGAGGAAGCAATAACGAAAATGAGTCTTACCGGCTCAGGATACTTCTCATCGAATATTATGCCGTCCTCAGAGAAGCCGAGAGCTGCAAAGGGATGCTCGATCCCAGGAATCTTGCCATGGGCTATGGCAACGCCATGGCCGATTCCCGTGGATTGGATCCTTTCCCTTCTATGAACAGCTTCACGGAATTTCTCTTTATCAGGAAGCTCATCAAAAACAGAGCATGACGAGATGATCTCGTCTATTGCCCTGTATTTATCATCAGATGAGACAATGCATGAAACCGAAGAGAGCTCTCTCACGCCTGCTCCTTCAGATATGCATTTATTGCCGCGGCTGCTTTGCGGCCCTGTCCCATTGCAAGGATCACGGTTGCAGCCCCAAGGACAATATCCCCTCCAGCGAAAACACCCTTCAGTGAAGTCTCATTCGTCTCCTCATCGACTATGAAATTACCACGCTTATTTGTTTCTATCTCTGGGGTAGTCTTCTTGATAAGAGGATTAGATGCATTGCCGATAGCTACAATCACTGTATCATACTCAACAGTATGATCAGATCCGGGGATCTCGACAGGAGACCGACGGCCTGAAGCATCGGGAGCACCAAGCTCACAGCGTCTTATGACAACGCCGCGCACAATTCCGTTCTCATCCCCGAGAATCTCAACAGGCTGGGAAAGCGTGCGGAGATTGCAGCCCTCCTCTATCGCATGCTCTATCTCTTCTTTTCTTGCCGGCATCTCATCGCGGGTACGCCTATATACGATATCCACGGTCTCAGCACCGAGGCGCAGGGCTGTACGAGCGGCATCCATAGCAACATTTCCTCCGCCGAATACAGCCACGCGGTGGGAATGGAAGTAAGGAGTAAGCGAGTTTTCCGTATCATAAGCCTTCATCAGATTGGAACGAGTAAGGTATTCATTGGCCGAGAATACGGAAATAAGATTCTCTCCCGGAATGTTCATGAACTTAGGAAGCCCAGCCCCGGTGCCGATGAAAACAGCATCATAGCCATCTTCTTCCATAAGTTCCTTTATTGTGCGTGTACGTCCTATAAGGACATTGCGCTGGAATTCAATCCCCATAGCCTCAAGCTTTGAGAGCTCCTTCTCGACAAGCTGCTTTGGCAGTCTGAACTCAGGGATTCCATAAGAAAGCACCCCGCCCATCTTATGCAGAGCTTCAAATACCGTAACACTGTGTCCCATTCTGCGGACATCGGCTGCGCAGGCCATTGAAGCGGGTCCTGAACCGACAACCGCGACTTTCTTTCCTGTCTGCGGAGCAATCTCCGGCAGCTTTGCGCTATCCTTCTCATGATCCGCCACAAATCGTTCAAGCCGACCGATTGCAACAGCCTGATCGATATCTTTATGCATCTTGCCTACTGTACAGTACTTCTGGCACTGGCTCTCCTGCGGACAGACTCTTCCGCAGATTGCAGGAAGAAGACTGCTCTCCTGTATAACATCAAGTGCACCGGAATAGTCCTTTTCAGTGATAGACTTGATGAAACGAGGGATATCAATACCGACAGGACAGCCGGAAACACAAGGCTTATTCCTGCACTGAAGACATCTGTTTGCCTCAACCAGAGCTTCACTCTCCGTATATCCAAGTGCTACCTCAGACATGTTATGGATTCTCTCTTCAGGTCTCTGCTGAGGCATTTCCTGATGAGGAATAGATGCCCTGTCCTTAGCTGTAAGAACCTCGGGAAGGGATGAAAGGACATCCCTTGCTTCTTTATCTAGAACTTCCGGTGTCTTCATACTCTCCCCTCCAGCGCCCTGCACTTATGATACTCCTCAGCTTCCTGTGCCTTATATGTTCTCTGTCTCATCATCATATTATCCCAATATACAAGATGGCCATCGAACTCTGGCCCATCGACACAGACGAATTTCATCTCTCCGCCGACCATGACACGGCAACCTCCGCACATCCCAGTCCCATCGATCATTATGGTATTCAGCGAGACTATGATCGGAGTATCGTACTCCTTGGCTGCAAGCGTGCAGAATTTCATCATTATCGCAGGACCGATCGCAACAACAAGGTCAGCGCCTTCCCCGCCAAGCTTCTCTTTGAGAGGATCCGTCACCACGCCTTTCCTTCCATACGAACCATCATCGGTAACAATGGTGAGATCTGGATCGATGCTCCTCATCATATCCTCTTCGATGATAAGATCCTTATTGCGCGCTCCTATTATGATGGAGACCTCATTGCCCGCCTCCTTCATTGCCTTTGCTATCGGATAGAGAGGGGCAACCCCGATTCCTCCTCCAACACAGATGACCCGCCCATATTTCTCTATGTGGGTCGGCGAGCCCAGAGGTCCTAGGATATTCTCTATGCAATCCCCCTCTTCAAGCTCAGCAAGAAGATATGTACCTGCCCCTACTCTCTGAAAGACGATTGAGATTGTTCCTCTATCAGGATCAGCATCTGCGATTGTAAGCGGAATACGTTCATTCCAGTCTCCGCCCTTCTGCACGATAACAAACTGTCCTGCCTTGCGTTCCTTCGCAATCATCGGCGCCTCGATCTCCATTAGAAAGACCTCGGGGGAGAACTGCTCCTTCCTGACTATCTTATACATAATTGACTCTCCAATGGAGAGAGTATAGCGGCAACAGGTAAGAAGGAAAAGCTTAGCTCAATGCATTTGCCATGCATTGGCTCTATTGTTGCAGTATTGTTGCATTTTTATGCAGCATGCGCATTCCTGTTGCATATTTATCCATATTTTTCTACACTTCATCCGATTTGGCAGGAATTATGAAAAAAGCAATTCTAAAGCTCCGAGACGGAAAAGAGTTCGAAGGCATAGCCTTCGGTGCAGAGATATCGCTTGAAGCAGGCGAAGCTGTATTCAATACAGGAATCCCTGGATATCAGGAAATTCTCACAGACCCATCATACAATGGGCAGATCGTAACGCTCACAAGCCCAATGATCGGCAACTACGGCATAAGAATCTCTGATAATGAAAGCAATGGAATAAAGGCCACTGCCCTGATAATCAGGAAGCTTTATAGAGGGCCTGTGATGAAAGGGCGCATCACTCTTGATGAATTCATGAAGAAAGAAGGTGTGCCAGGAATCGAGGATATCGATACAAGAGCGCTGACTCTTCATCTAAGAGAACATGGCTCGCAGAACGCAATACTGTTCTATCCTGAAGACAGGGAGAAAGCAGAAGAAAAACTGATGGCATTCCCGCAGATCACAGAAAGAGATCTCATAGATGGTGTTTCTGTCAAGAAGGCTGTTGCCGCTCCCATACTTGGAGATGGATTCATAGCACCTCCAGAGCAGCCTGATCTCCATTTTGCCCTCATAGACTATGGCATAAAGCGCTCTATCATTAATTCTCTGTATAAGGAGAATATAAAAGTAACGCTTCTGCCTCACACAGCAGATATCTATGATGTCCTGAAGATAAAACCTGATGCTCTGTTCCTGTCAAACGGACCGGGAGATCCAGCATTGCTCAAAGATGCTGTCCGCCTTGCCTCTGATGCGATCGGAAAGCTTCCAGTCGAGGGTATATGCCTCGGGCATCAGATAATAACAATTGCTATTGGTGGAAGAACTGTCAAGATGAAGTTCGGCCATCATGGATCCAATCATCCCGTGCAGGACATGCTCACAGGCCGCACATTCGTAACTGCCCAGAATCATGGATTCATGTCCGATCCATCATCGCTTCCGCCCACAACTGAAATCTGGTTCAGGAATGCCAATGATGATTCAATAGAGGGAATATTCTCTGAGAACCTCAATGTCAGATCCGTTCAGTTCCATCCAGAAGCGGCTCCTGGCCCAATGGAGGCCTCTGCAATCTTCAGGATCTTCAAGGAGAGCGTATGAAGCGCAACGATATCCATCACATACTCGTCATAGGTTCCGGGCCGATAGTCATTGGCCAGGCATGCGAATTCGACTACTCCGGCAACCAGGCTGTCAGAGCCCTGAAAGAAGAAGGATATGAAGTATCGCTTATAAACCCGAATCCGGCGACGGTGATGACAACACCGGGCATTGCCGATCATATCTTCCTTGAGCCCCTGAAGAAAGAATATATCGAAAGGATATTCGACCAGGTCGGTCCCGATGCAATCCTTTCCACAATGGGAGGCCAGACAGCTCTGAACCTTACAATGGAGCTGGAAAAAGAAGGCATACTGGAAAAATACGGAGTAAAGGTCATCGGAGCTTCTGCCGAAGCGATCGAGAAAGCTGAAGACAGGGGAATCTTCAAGGACATAATGACATCTCTAGGATACGAGAGCGCAAGAAGCGGTATTGCCCACTCTGTAGAAGATGCTCTCAAGATAAAAGAAAGCATCCCGCTTCCTCTGATTATCAGGCCATCCTTCACTCTTGGTGGAATGGGAGGCTCAATCGCTGAAACCGAAGAGGATTTCATTCCTCTTGTCGAGAATGCACTATCTGTCAGTCCTGTGCATGAAGTCCTTATAGAGGAATCCCTTATCGGATGGAGAGAATTCGAGATGGAGGTCATGAGGGATAGCAAGGATAATGCAATCATCGTCTGCTCAATCGAGAATATCGATCCCATGGGAGTGCATACCGGTGATTCTATAACGATTGCACCTATCCAGACGCTGAATGATGAAGAATATCAGAAGATGAGAACCGCCTCTATCGAGATTCTCCGTGCAGTCGGTGTCGATTGCGGTGGCTCCAATGTCCAGTTCGCACTCTCTCCTGACCATAAGCGTATGGTAGTGATAGAAATGAACCCAAGAGTCTCAAGATCTTCAGCGCTTGCAAGCAAGGCGACAGGATTCCCAATTGCAAGAATCTCTGCAAAACTTGCAGTAGGCTATACTCTCGATGAGGTCCAGAACGAAATAACGGGAGCTTCTGTCTCGTGTTTTGAGCCGGCACTTGATTATGTCGCAGTGAAGGTACCGAGATTCGAGATGGAGAAGTTCCCATTTGAGGCAGCCGCACTTGGCACCCAGATGAGATCCGTCGGAGAAGCCCTTGCCCTTGGACGCACCGCACTTGAAGCAATAAACAAGGCTTTCCGTTCCGCAGAGCAGAAGAGAGAAGGTATCGAAGTGCTGGATAAATCAATCTATGATACCGATCTGCTGCTCAGATCAGCCCATCCGCTGAGATTCCTTGCAGCCTACACCGCCATCAAAGACGGGGAAAACGATCTTGAAAAGCTTTCAAGCATCACAGGATATGACATCTATTTCCTATCACTTCTGATGGAAATGAAGGATCTGGAAGAGAGACTCGGCTCAGAACCTCTTACCGACGAGCTGTATAAAGAAGCGAAGAAAGCGGGGCTTTCAGACAAGCACATTGCATCGATTACGCATTCCGCACTTCCCACCCCGCTTACTCCGGCAAGGCACTATGTAGATACATGCGCGGGAGAGTTCGAAGCA
The DNA here is from genome assembly GCA_944389065.1 of uncultured Spirochaetaceae bacterium. Classification (GTDB taxonomy): domain Bacteria; phylum Spirochaetota; class Spirochaetia; order Sphaerochaetales; family Sphaerochaetaceae; genus Ornithospirochaeta. The sequence goes on along the minus strand of CALXKZ010000007.1, from coordinate 76,863 downwards.
CTGACCCCATACTGTTACACATCATTTGATGAGGAGGATGAGGGCAAAGGGCTCGGGAAGGATGCAGTTATCATCCTAGCATCAGGCCCGAACAGAATCGGCCAGGGGCTTGAATTCGATACATGCTGCACCCTCTCTTCAAAAGCATTCAGGAAGCATGGCCGCAAAACCATAATGATCAACAGCAATCCTGAGACAGTATCCACGGATTACAACACCTCTGACAGATTATACATTGAACCGCTGACTTCAGAAGCTGTACTCCAGATAATGAAGAAGGAAGGAACAAAAGATGTTGTCGTACAGCTGGGTGGGCAGACCCCGCTGAATATGGCAGCAGAGCTCGAGAGGCACGGAGCCCATATCGTCGGCACCAGCCTCGAGTCGATAGACCGTACAGAAGACAGAGGACTCTTTGCAGAGCTGGTGAAGGAGCTGGGACTGAGACAGCCTGAGAACAGAAGCGCATCAAGTGTTGCGGAGATAAAGGAGAAGGCAAATGAAATAGGCTTCCCTGTTCTGCTCCGGCCCTCATTCGTTCTCGGTGGAAGAGCCATGTTCATTGCCTATGACGAAGCAGGACTTGAGGAATTCATGAAGAAGCCTGAGGTGACTGTATCGAAGGAAGCACCTGTCCTGGTTGATCAGTTCCTTGAAGATGCCTTTGAATATGATCTCGATGCTGTGTCAGATGGAGAATCCGTATATATCGGCGGCATTCTCCAGCACATTGAAGCTGCAGGAATCCATTCTGGCGACAGCGCCGCTGTATTTCCTCCATACAAAAGCAAACCGGAAATACTGGAGGAGATGAGGAACTGGACACTGAAGCTCGCAAGAAAGCTCTCAGTCAAAGGACTTATGAATATCCAGTTCGCAGAAAAGGACGGACGGCTGTACATAATCGAAGTGAATCCAAGAGGCAGCAGAACTGTCCCCTTCATTTCAAAGTCAAGCGGAGTGGATCTTGTCGAAGCCGCTGTCAGAGTATGGCTCGGAGATGATCTTGTGAAGCAGGGACTCGTCAAAGAGCGGGGCAGCTATGCAGAGGGAAGGTGCATCATGGGATGGGCTATCAAAGAAGCGGTATTCTCATTTGACAGATTCCAGCACGTCGATCCGATTCTCGGACCGGAGATGAGAAGCACTGGTGAAGTTGTCGGATATGGACGCACCTTCGGAGAGGCTTATGCAAAAAGCCAGGCGGCAGCTTCAAACAAGCTTCCCGTATCCGGACGGGTTATCATCAGCGTGAACAGCAAGGACAGGAAGACCATTGCCCCGATTGCCAGATCTCTTCAGGAGCTCGGGTTCCATATACTTGCGACAAAAGGTACTGCAAGGGATCTCTTCAGCGAAGGAATACTTGCGGATGTTGTTCTGAAAACGCAGGATGGCCATCCGAATATCGTTGATTATATCAGGCATCATAAAGCGGATCTTGTAATCAATACTCCAATGGGATCCCACTCTAGGAAAAGCGATGATGATATAAGGACGGAGGCAGTACGTGCCCATATTCCATACACAACAACGACAAGTGCTGCAAAAGCCGCAGTTGAGGCAATACGGTATCTTCAGGAGAACCGCTTCATTGTCAGGGAGCTTCCCCGGATGAGATGAAAGAGGAAAGAAAATCCATCTTGCGGCGAAGTTCCTTTTCAGCCTGGGTCATATCGCACTTCGGAGAATATGCTTTTGCCAGCTGAAGGAATGGAACTATAGAGGCACCCCATAGAACAATGCGGGTGCTTCTCTTTTCCGCACTATCCCGAGGAGCATATCTGACAACAAGGGAATCATCACGGAACAGATGCATCGGAGATACCAGTGATGGATGATAACTGATAGCAGCAATGCCTTTGGCAGAGACAAATCCATCGGTTCCGTATATCCTCATAGGCAAAAACCAGCGTGGAAGATCACCTGCCGATAGCCGTACTGGATCTCTGCCGTTGGCAAAAAGACAGCCAGTCCCTGAATCCAGGGAACTGAAAATAGACGACTTTGTATAGTAATCAGCATAGTCTCCGCTCACAGATAGAAGATACCATACAAATTTACAGGTTTTGTATATTTTCGCTGTATTTAAAGAAAATCACGATGATTTGTAGTAATTTTACGACAAATTGCGGGGATAAGCTATTGACTATCTGCTGATTATCTGAACCACATTTCCCAAAAACTTCTCAGAAACTCCATATTGTCCTATTCCCAAGTTTCCCTAAATGTGCCATATTATGCATGGCGAGCAAGGATGCAAAACCTCAGATCCCCCCACGGACAAACAGCACCTGCTCGCCTTTTCTTTTATTCCTCCAAATGATAGAATACGCCCGGATACGGAGGATATTATGGAAGAAGCATTCATGCAGCGTACAGTAACATGTGGCGATCTCCGTGCTGCAGATGAAGGGAAGACCGTTGTGCTCAACGGATGGGTCCATCGTGACAGAAACCATGGAGCTCTGCATTTCATCAACCTGCGCGACCGGTATGGGCTGACCCAGATTGTTGTGGATGATGATGCAGATGAGAGTTTGCAGAAAAGCGCTTCCGAGCTGAAGCTTGAATACTGCATTGCTGTCAAAGGTATTGTCAGGCGCCGCCCTGATGATATGATCAACCCGGACATGCCTACCGGAGAGATCGAAGTAAAGGCCGAGAAAATCGAAATCCTCTCCAAGTGCGACGTCCTGCCATTCATGATTGATGAGGAAAACAGTGCAAGAGAGGATCTAAGACTGAGATACCGCTATCTGGATCTCAGAACCAACGGCATGCAGAAACGTATTCGGCTGCGCCATCAGATTGTAAAGGCCATAAGAGAGTATTTCTACAAAACAGATTTCCTGGAGATCGAGACACCTACTCTCATCAGGAGCACTCCCGAAGGGGCCCGGGATTTCCTTGTCCCATCCCGTATATATCCAGGCAAGTTCTTTGCACTGCCCCAGTCCCCACAGCTATACAAGCAGCTTCTGATGGTATCCGGGTTCGATAAATACTTCCAGATTGCAAGATGCTACCGCGATGAAGATCCCAGAGGAGACAGGCAGCTTGAATTCACACAGCTTGATATTGAGATGAGCTATGTGAAGCGGGATGATGTCCTTGCGCTTATGGAAGATCTTTTCGGCTATGTATTCAGATCGGTGCTGGATATTGATCTGCCAAAGAACTTCAGAAGACTTACATATCATGATGCGATGAATACCTATGGATCTGATAAGCCTGATCTCAGATTCGGGATTGAGATCCATGATGCAGCATCTTTCGCATCACTGTCCACATTCAATGCATTCACAGAGACACTGAATGAAGGCGGGTGTGTAAAATATATCATAGCTCCTCATAAAGAAGGTTTCGATTATACAAGGAAATATCTTTCAGAGCTTGAGGGAGCAGCCAAGATCTATGGTGCTCACGGACTGGCCTGGATGAAGGTTGAGAACGGGACCATCTCAGGTGGCGTATCAAAATTCTTCCAGGGAAATGAGAAAAAGGTGCTGGAAGAGACTGGAGCTGAAAATGGTGATGTGATTCTTCTTGTTGCCCATAAGGACTGGAAGAAATGCTGTACAAGCATGGGTGCTGTCCGTTCAAAGCTCGGTGCGGATCTTGAAGTGATAAAGCCAGGATATGAATTCTGCTGGATCATAGACTTTCCGCTTTTCGAATACAATGAGGATGAAGGGCACTGGGAAGCTGCACATCACATGTTCTCGATGCCTCAGGCCGAGTATCTTGATACTCTTGAGACAGACCCCGGTTCTGTCAAAGGTGATCTTTATGATCTTGTCCTCAACGGCTACGAGCTTGCTTCTGGATCGATAAGAATCCATGATGTGGAACTGCAGAAGAGAATATTCAGGATCTGCAATATCCCAGATGAGGTATCAAAGGAAAGATTCGGATTCCTCCTTGATGCATTCCGCTTCTCTCCCCCACCGCATGGAGGTATTGCTCCTGGAGTCGATAGGCTGTGCATGATTGTCGCAGGACAGTCCTCAATAAAGGAAGTCATCGCATTCCCGAAGAATACGGCAGCTCTGTCCCCGATGGATGATTGCCCTTCTCCTGTAGATCCGAAGCAGCTTGAAGAGCTCCATATCAGTATTTCAGACGACGGAAAAGAGTGAAGGCTCTCATAATCGGAGGGGGTGCGGCAGGTCTGTACCTGTCGACCCTCATCCCTGATAGCATAATAGTCGAAAAGAATCCGCTATGCGGCAGAAAGCTCCTATCTACAGGTGGAGGAAGATGCAATTTCACGCATGCCTCTCCTGTTCAGGAGCTTTTAACTCATTACCATGGCAGCCTTCCATTCATTCGCAGGATCCTCTACTCACATACGCCAGATGATATCATCAGACATATGGAGGATCTAGGAATCAGAGCAAGGATAGAAAATGATGGCAGGGTTTTCCCAGATACGGAGAGATCTGAGGATGTTGTGAAAGCCCTCACTCCACCCGGCAGCAGGATCATAGCAGGAAGAGAAGCTGTAAAAGCAGATAAAACCGGAGATATTTTCAATGTATATCTTGATGATGGAACGGTTCTCCATACACCGGCCCTGATAATTGCAACAGGCTGTTCAGCATGCAATCCGGGATACAGCGGAAGCGGTTATTCAATACTCTCATCATTCGGACATACAATCACTCCCAGGCGCCCAGCGCTTGCCCCTCTGAGAACGGAAAAGAATCTCTCAGAAGCAGAGGGCGTGTCTGTCAGCATCAGGATACGATATGGAAAGAAGATAGCAGAAGGAGATGCGGTAATCACCCGCAACGGAATATCAGGGCCTGTCATACTGAATATCTCAAGGGATATCAAAGATGGGGAAGCAATAACAATATCCTTCGCGGATACAGATATAAAGGAACTGCGCAGAGCAGACTCCAGAAAGCTTACCAAGAATGCGATCAGGCTTCCAGAACGCCTTGTCAAAGCCCTGATAGGAGATTCTGCCGAAAAGAAACTGGGAAATCTATCAAAGAATGAGGAAAAGACGATTGACGAGAACCTGAAAGCATTCAGGACAAAAGCCTGGCCTCTGGGAAAAGGAGCCATGATAGAATCAGGCGGGGCTATGCTTTCCGAATTCAATCCCTCCACTATGGAATCAAAACTCATTAAAGGCCTTTATGCAGCAGGGGATGTACTTGATGCAGATGCCGATACTGGCGGCTATAACCTCACATGGGCATTTGCTACAGCATGGTGCATATCACAATCACTGATGATATAATCCATATATGGCACGTGAAAGAAAGATAACAGCGCATTTCTCCGATGAGAGGAGATATTTCGAAAACGAACTCGGACGTGAATTCGATTACACACAGACAACTGGACCATATGAATACCTTCTTGGAGCTCTGGCAGGCTGTTTTTACCTTACTCTCATATCATTTCCTCATTCCGGAAGATGGAAGAAGATGGATATAACAGTGAAAGGGCTGAAGAGGGATTCCGTTCCCACGACCCTGAAACATACTGAGCTGGATATCTCCGTAGAAGGGGCAGAAGACAAGGATGAAGTCATTTCTCTTATCAAGAGGGCAGAATCCGAATGCTCAGTATATGCTACAATCTCAGAAGTCTCGGAAATAGAAGTGAGAACGGAGTTTTACTGATGGCAGATCTTGAGGAACGCTTTGAAATATTCAGTGCATTCAGGCTTGGCATGATCGAGTTCTTCTCAAATGACCTTGCAGATGACGGGATGAAACACAGGAAAGGAGCTATATCACACAGGATTGCTCTACGCCTCAGGCCTTATTTTCCTTTGCAGTATACAATCGATATCGATACCGATGGAGCTGATGTGCTGATATGGAAGGATGAGGAGATTCCTCTTGCAATATTCTGGTCTGATGGCTATCTGACTGAAAAAGAGAAGAAGAAGGCCATTGAGTATCACAGAAGAAAGAATCCAGGGCTGACGCTGGCATTCTCGCTCCTACATGATAGATCATGGATACTTGTCTATCGTTTTGGCGACAATTTCGTGGAGTATCTCCATATCGATAAGGAAACATTCGAGGAAACGGTAATAAAGCGCCTTCTCATCCCAGAAAAGGCAAAAGATGATGGGCAGCTGATGCTGCAGCTGAAACCGGAGAAGAAGCGGAAGGAAGAATCCGAAATCACACAGGATCTATGACCTGTCCCTCTCCTACCAGTTTGTAAACCGCTCTTTTCTGTGCATCTTCACATCCATTCCACGGCTTATCCTTGTTCTCGCTCTTGTATTTCTGGGTCATCCACCAGTCATCATGCTGTACTCTGTCGATATTCTTCTCCATCAATGAGAAGATATCATGGTAATAGGCAAGAAGATCATCGCCGGATAGCGCTTCCTTTGCAATCTTCAGCAAGGCTTCTGTATGATGGACGCAGAAGCCCTTGGACCCAAGGAGAGCGGCCTTGAAATCCGCATCCTCTTTCCATAGAGAGGCAACGGTATAGCAATACCGGAGCAAACGGTCTTCCATGCGGGAGCATATCAGACATCCTTTCTCCCTCTTCTCATGATAAGCTTCAAAGTAAGCATTTATGGTTTTTTCCGCCTTTCTGGCATTGGAAGCGGAATGCACTTTGCCTGCATATGATGAAAGGATACGCTTTGATTCCTCATAATATGTATCCATAACCAGTGCAAGAGACTGCGGCTTCCCGCTCTCTGCCAGCATTGTGAAATGATGAGGGCAGAACCCATGGGCATTTGTCTCCACACGCACTTCCGGAGTCATGACTGCTGATGACAGATAGTATCTGATACCATCCTCTTCTGCTTTCTTCATAAGTGAGCAGATAAAGCACTCACTTCCTTCCTTCACTCCATCCCAAACGGGGATAGTCTCAAGCTGTATTTTCATCTGAGGTCAGAAATCTCCTTGCACTGTTCTGCAGAAAGACCTGCAGTCTTCATTGTTTTCGATAGGTATGTAAGCTTTGCCGCCTGTTCAAGACACTCAAGCCTGTCAAATGCTTTTATCAGTGTTTTCCCGAATGCAATAGCTCCATGATTTTCCATAAGAAGAGCATTCCGTCCGACAGAATAATCAGAAACCTTCTCTGCCAGCTCTTCCGTTCCCATAAGCTCATATGGGACTTTGACAACTTTATCGAGCAGATACCAGCTTTCTGCGATAAGAGTTGTATTTATCTCTTCGTCAGAAGCTGCAAACAGACAGCAGAAAACAGGATGTGTATGCACAACAGCATTAACACCAGGATTCTTGATATAGACAAGTCTATGCATGCCGCTTTCAATGCTCAGCTTAAGATGCGGCGTAAGATTCTCCCCATCCTCAACTCTGACTTCCGCGATATCCTCTGCTGATAGCGAGGATTTTGCCTTTCCCGAAGGGGTTATCAGCATGATATCCCCATACCTGAGGCTTATATTCCCCCCTGTGATTGTCGTAAGCCCCCGCTGATAGCACCGTCCCATGTAATCCGCTACGCTCTTCTTTGCCTCGGTTATATCCATCTTACTTACTCTCCGAATACCTCATAGGCATATGGCATTGACTGCATAGCTCCAGATCGTGAGACTGCTATGCCCGAAGCCTTGCTTGCGATTCCCAATGCATCAAACGCTTCTCTTCCCACTGCCCTGGCTGCCAGAAAATAGCCGCAGAAGGTATCACCGGCCCCCGTTGTATCCATTACAGGATAATCCACTATCGGAGCAAATGAAACATCTCTTTTGCTATCGAGACAATATGCACCATTCTTCCCTGCTGTAAGCACTATCATCGCATCTTGATACATCTTTCCCAGAACATCCAGAACAAGTCTGAATCCCGCATCATCATTCCCTGCTGAATGAACATCAGCAAGAAGAGCAGCCTCGAGCTCATTGACAAAGAATATATCCACAAGATCAAGCGGAAGAGATCTGATTCCATCATCAAAAGGAGATGGATTGAATGATATTGCAATGCCACGATCAGCAGCCCTCTCCATCGCATATGCTATATCATTGATCTCATTCTGGAGAATCAGCATATCACCTGGTCCGAATCTGCCTATGACAGAGTCAATTTCAGCCCTTGTCAGCTCCTTATTGCCACCAGCATTCAGCAATATGCAGTTCTGCCCAGATTTCTCTACCTGGATTATCGCCTGTCCTGTATGTATGCCATCCGAAGAGATTGAAAGAGAAGTATCCACCCCAGACTCATTCAGAATAGAGAGGATCCAGTTCCCATCTGTCCCGAGTTTTCCAGCAAAAGAGACATCCATTCCAGCCTTTCCCAGTGCAGCGGCCTGATTGGCTCCCTTCCCGCCTGCATTGATTTCAAGTCCATTGCTGCTGAGTGTCTCCCCTGCCCTGACTATATGATCAACGCTGAATGCCATATCGATATTAACAGAACCTAAAACAAGAAATCTCATACAATCCCCATACGTTCGAAAGCTTTATCAAAAGGAGGATATGCTATCCCCTTTTCCGTTATTATCCCGGTCACAAGCGAATGGTCGGTAACATCGAATGCTGGATTGAAAACCTTTACTCCATCCGGTGCCATGCGATGCTTGTACCACATCTCTGTGACTTCATCCGGATCCCTCTCTTCTATTGGAATATCCTCTCCAGAACGTATAGACATATCAATAGTGGAAGATGGAGCAAGGCAGTAGAAAGGAATGCCATAGTACTTTGCCAGAATGGCAACCCCGCTTGTACCGATCTTGTTCGCAAAGTCCCCATTTGCAGCTACCCGGTCAGCACCTACGAACACTATATCTATCCTGCCCCGCTTCATTGTAATTGAAGCCATGTTATCGCAGATGAGAGTTGTATCGACACCAGCAGTCTGCATCTCAAAAGCAGAAAGCCTCGCACCCTGCAGCAGAGGCCTGGTCTCATCACAATAGACATGAAGATCATTCCAGCCATGTTCGAGTGCAATATACACCGGAGCCAGAGCAGTTCCATATTTTGCAGTAGCAAGAGTTCCTGCATTGCAATGCGTCAGGATTCCATCTCCATGATGGAGAAGCGAGAAACCGTGTTCTCCGATGCTTCTTGAAAGCGATATATCCTCTCTCATGATCTCATCAGCTTCGGTCCCCAGCTTATCTATAAGTTCTGGAATGCTCATGAAGGAGATATTATCATCCATGACTCCTTCCATTCTCCTTAAAGCCCATGAAAGGTTTACCGCAGTAGGGCGTGCTGAGTTAAGATACTCCTTCTCCTTCCTGAACAATGAGGCAAAGTCCTTCTTATCAGCCCCTGCATGTTTTCTCATAAGCACATATATGCCATATGCAGCAGCAACTCCTATTGCAGGAGCTCCTCTGACCCTTAGTTTCTTTATAGCTTCGTAAATAGCTTCACTATCATCAAGCTCAAGATACTTTATTTCATTGGGCAGAAGCGTCTGGTCAAGGATTACAAGCTTCGAACGATCAGAAGAAAGACCCACTGTTTCAAGATTAAGCGCATTCATGATTCCATTCTAAACGAAATAATCAATTTAATGGCATTTAAAAATATACAGTTTTCTATATTTTATAGAAATATATCATTCCTAAATAGCTATAAAATATTTATTTTAAATTGAATTCTCAACTATGTTCTTATCCACTTGATTTTCCCATGATTAATGTTTAACATGTCACAGTAATCGGGGCTGTAGCTCATCTGGCTAGAGCGATTGAATGGCATTCAATAGGTAGTCGGTTCAAGTCCGATCAGCTCCACTCAAAGCAACTCCCTCTAATTCAGGGAGTTGTTTCATTTCCAGAACTCACCTGCAATATTTTGCTGAAATGATTTACGCCGTATATCCTTTTACCAATTGAGTTCAAGTCCTCCATTTCTGCCATCAGGCCAAATCATATACAGACGCTTACCAATCAATTTGGTCTTCATTCTATTGAACACCTTGATCTCGTAAGCACTAATAGGATTCGACATTTCTTTCATCTGAAGGATATCCATCAACGCGGGATAAAACCCATCACCGATAACCTCATTCCCTCTTCTGAGAAAGGGAACAAGAGCGGGACAGAGATAATATTGCATACCATCTTCTGGAACATCACCATTATCGCATGCATTCACATAATCATTTGAAGCCAATGCACCAGGTTGTATCAACGCCAATAAAGAGAGAAACAGCAAAACGAAAAAACAGTCATTTATCTGAGCCTGGAACCCCCCATCACATCTCATGTACCCAAGCAATTGAAGGTTCACATTCTGAGGTGCTCCTCCATTCCCATGTACAGAATTATTCAGAATTTTGTTGTATTTCTGATTCTTTTCTGCAAGCTGAAAGCGATTTGAAAATTCCAGAATAGTTGCTTAAGCTCTTTTTCCTCTTGTATGAACAGTGCATCAAACTCGTTCTTACTATCATACTCCGCCGTCATGGCTTTTGAATTATTGTCGGAAATACAGTTGCACCAAGTATGCTCTGAATTCTTTTATACGGCTCGAATTCATCACGCTTATTTGAAAACTATTTTCTTGCTGCCTCAATCCAGAGTGAAGACCTATGAAGGGGATCACATTTGTTCCCAACCAGCATATAAACATAAAAGAACAAATCATCACGTAAACGGCGTAGCAAAACATGGGCATCGGAGAAATGGCCTGTATTCAGACAATCACATATTGTTCCGATGGATCACAAAGCGGACAATACAATCCCACTGATTGCCATGATTTCAATAAATACCTTATCTCCACCATCAATAACAATATTTGGAAAAGACTTGGAATAGAGAACTACACCCAAGATATCTCTCTCAAGTCGTCGCAGAAACTTGATTTGCTTCTGTACTTCCAGGAATCCTCGATTCTTCTTGGCAATATCGTTAATCGTTCTAAGTGCGGCATTTGGGAATCTGTATCCCAGTTTTGTTAACTCAAGATCTATGTGATATGGATTTTCAGCCTGTGATTCCTTCTTTCTGCTGTTACTCATTGGATCCCAAATCCTCTATCTCCTTTTATATTATAAGGGATACTACGAGCACTTCGGTTTTGATTTTCATATTCATTGGTATTTTCTTTTACAAGTGACAAAATTACCTCTGTTATCTTCAATTTGCCTTATGTATAAAATATTATATTCTTGGAAAAATATATCCTGGAGTATTCAAAAACTATGGCTGCTAAGAACTATGCAACATATAACTCTCTTATGAAACACATGAGAAATAATAAACATATCCGGATTGGAGGATCATCCGATAAGAGTCGTCTTATGCGAATCGGCTATTATCATGGAGTAAAAGGATATCGTTTTCTCACCGAAGCAAAAAATGCAATTAACTACTCATCCTTTGATGAGATGTGGGCAGTAATTTCTTTTGATGAAGAGCTGAAATCCATTCTTTATCAGCCTATAATGCAACTTGAGTTTGCGATAAAGAGCTATGTATGTGACCATGTAGTTAGATTTGTAGGTTCAAGTAATTTCTCCGATATATTTGAAAATGGTCTTGATAATTCGTCTAAAACAAAAAGTAAAAAATACAAGACCAGGGATACTATATATGCAGCGCTTACAAAAAGATATAACGTTAGCAAGATAATTAGCCACTATTATAACCAGGATAAGCCTGTCCCTCTTTGGGCTATATTTGAAGAGCTTATGCTGGGAGATTTATCAATGTTGATTGAAGCGTTGAAACCGCAACTTAAACTTGAGATTTCAGAATCATTTGGCATACCTAAAAACATGAATACCGATGGAGTCCTACTACCACAGGTAATTCTCGCAATCAAGGATCTTCGGAATGCAATAGCTCATAACAAAGTGATTTTCGATGGTAGATACATAGAATTCAAGAAAAGGAACGCCCTAAAGAAAATGCTTCAGAACCAAACAAATATTCCAAACATTGGATTTGATTGTCTAATAGATGATGTAACGTTGATTTGTTTTGTAATGTATAATCTTGGCTTCCCCAAATCCCAGCTTCAGAAAATTGAGAGTCTAATCGAAAAAGGGATTCTTCAATTGAAAGAGCAACTGCCAAATATGCTGTTCCAGCAAATATGCTGTTCCAGCAAATAGCAGGGAAAACCAACCAAAAGTTGCCACACTTGAAAATGTATGTCACCTCACTCAAGAAAAAGCATTGATTTTCTATATATACAACTATAGAATGAACACAGAAATGATGTAAAGATTTGTCGATTCAGATAGACTTTATGGATAAGCGGTGTCTCGTGTAGGCCCCGCTTTTTTCTTCCAAAATATTCATGTAAGTACGACGATACTCGAAAACCATACAACCAATTATCATATTGAGCCAGAAACCGATTCAGAGTGAGCCGCCGCCTATTAAATTCAATGTTTGGTCCCTATTACATGGATGCTGTATCTTTCTATCGGGCAAGAGTATTCCGAAGGCCCAAAGAAATAGCACAAGTTATCTATAAGAAGAAGCTTTGCGTCTTTCTCAGCTTCTGCTGCTCATTCTGGAAAACTGGAGCATGTCTTTCCTCGATGCCGGATCTTGCAGATACATTAATATGGGTGTTGCAGATTCCTCAGAGAAACTAGAATAAATCCTGTTCTGGCAATATTGAAATCTGGATAACCTCATTAATGCAGAATCCATTCTCAACACTTTCTGATCTCTATTCCCACTCTCTTTCCAGTCTGCAGATCTCTGCAATAGTACTCCATGCTCTGCGTGGCATTTCGATACCATTGATTCTTCTTACAGGCATGGCACCCATGCTTGTAGAAGAGATAAACAGGGAATCAAACTCATGAAGACTGGTCTCCGCTGGTGGATTATAGACAATCTCCAGTCCAATCGCTTTGGCTGCCTTCAGAACAGAAATCCTTGTGATGCCTGAGAGAACAAGGTTATCCGGGGCTGTATAGAGCCGGTCATTGGATAACCCATAGAAATTGCTTCTCGTTCCTTCAAGCACAAGCCCGGATCTATTCACAAGAAGCGCTTCGAATGCTCCTTTGCTCTTTGCCTCCTCGAGTGCTATATACTGCATCAGAAGATTCGATGTCTTTGCCTCTGGAAGAAATCTCTCACCATGATAGAGCGTACAGCCGATTCCTTCACTGTAGTAGCTATCAGGATATGATAGAAGATCCGTATATGTTATGAAAAACAAAGGCTTATCGCCTCCAACAATCAGAATCCGCATTGTCGCATTCTGTATTCCGTCAGCTTTGATCAGAGCTTCGATTGAGGAGGAAATCACTTGGTCATCAAAAGGATGGATAAGATGGATGGCACTGCAGGACATGGCAAGCCTTCTCAAATGATCATCAAGATGAACAACATGGCCCTTTATAATCCGCAGTGCCTCGTATACAGAAAACGAATACTGCACTTCTCTATATGCGACAGGAAGCACAGCTTCGCACTCCCTGACAATCTTTCCATTCCTGATTGCGCTTCTTTCCATCACTTTGTGTAATCGATGATCTCGCGAGGCTTTGATCCATTCGGTGGCCCTACGATACCATCATCCTCCATCATCTCTATAAGCCTTGCTGCCCTGTTATACCCAATCCTCATGCGGCGCTGGAGGTATGAAGCAGAAGCGGTCTTACGCTCATAGCATATTCTCTTAGCTTCTTCGTAAAGCACCTCATCGCTATCCTCCTCGGAGAAATTTCCACCGCCATCAGAGACATCCTCTGATGGTTCTGGATCATCTTCGAAGATATCATCAGTAAGGTAGTCAGGCTCTCCATTGCGCTTGCTGGCGGAGGATATTCCATCAACTTCCTCATCCGAAAGGAAAGCTCCCTGTATTCTCTTGTTGCCAAGCTGGGCAGGATCCATGAAGATCATGTCTCCTTTGCCTAGAAGGTTTTCCGCCCCCTGTTCATCAAGGATAATCCTGGAGTTAAGACCTGAGGATACAGCAAATGCAATACGTGCAGGGAAATTGCTCTTTATTGTACCGGTAATGACATCTGCTGACGGCCGCTGCGTTGCAAGCACAAGATGGATTCCTGCAGCCCTTGCCTTAGCAGTAAGGCGGGCAACAAACGTATCAACATCCTTTCCGACCGATGATGTCATGATATCAGCGAACTCATCCATGATAAGCACGATATAAGGTAATTTCTCCGCAGGAAGCTTCTCATTCTGGATCTTATCATTCAGGCCTTTTATGTTTCTGACACCGAATCTGGAGAGCATGTTATATCTTCTATCCATCTCATCACATAGCCACTTCAATGCTTTGACAACCTTTTTGGGCTCTGTGATAACAGGAGTTAGAAGATGCGGTATACCATTGTAGATCGAAAGCTCAACGACCTTCGGATCAATCATTATGAACCTCACTTCCTTCGGCGATCTCGTATAAAGCACTGTACATATGAATGTATTGATGCATACGGACTTTCCAGAACCTGTTGTACCTGCAATCAGCATATGAGGCATCTTCGCAACATCGATTATCTGCGGCGATCCGGTTATTGTCCTGCCAAGAATCATAGGAACACTGAGCTTTGAGCTATCAGGATTCTTCTTATACTCCCTGAGCATATCCTTGAAACCTACAACGGCTCTTTTCTTATTCGGAACCTCAATGCCAACAACCTGCTTGCCAGGAACCGGAGCAAGTATTCTTATGTGCACACCTCCAAGATTAAGTGAAAGCTCATTGTATTTGCTTGTAACCTTCGAGACGAGAGTGCCTTCATGGAGTCTCAGCTCATACATCGTGACAGTCGGTCCTTTAACGATATTGTCAAGCTCAACTTCGACATTGAACTCAGCAAGCGTCCGGACTATCGTATCCCCAGTTGCTCTTGTCTCATCATCTATCTCCGTGGAGATCCCTGGATAATCATAGAGAATTGAATCGCTGGGGAACGAATACTTCTGTCTCGCTCTCTGAGCAATGCTTCCGTAACCATATTCATTCGATCTGAGATTGCCGATTCCAACCGAAAGCATCAGTTCATTCTCCTGTCTGGGGGGAGTTTCATCATTCATGGAAGCCGGCTCTTCCATGCTGGCTTTCTTCTTAGGAGGAGCAGTGAACGGATCGAATGACGCCATCTTCTCCGGAACCGTGTCCTTTATCTCTTCTGATGGTACTGTCTGATGTATTACAGGCTTTTCAAGAACATTCTCAGCAGAAGGCAGTGGAGAAGATTTCTCCACAGAAATAGCCTGCTGAACAGCCGCTGAAGACTCAGATGCAGCAAGCTGATCATCTCCTGTACTCTCCTCAGCGACAAATGCCTTTGAAGGAAAATGAGAAACATTAGGGCTATGAGTGAGAGATTCGAACATACGGTATCTTGGGTGCTCAGGAGAAAGGGTTGAAGGAGCAAATGAAGAACTGTTGCGTTTCTCCTTCTGTTCCTTTCTGTCATCATCAAACCCTATAATCGGCTTCTTCGGCTTCTCTATCGGCTCCTGATCCTTCATCATATTCTCAAGGGTTGCCTCTAGCATTCCACCTCTGGCGAACGGCTTCGGATGCTTGAAATCAAAGTGTATCTTCTCCTCTTCTTCCGGCTCCTCCTCGGCTTCCTCTCTCTCTATTTCCTTCTTGACCTCGGAAAAAACATCCGTATCAATATTCCTATGGACACTCTGGACATCAGAAGATTCTTCTGAAGCAGGGATATCTTCCTTCAGATCGTGGCCTGATACACTGGAAACAGCATCCTGATGGATTGTCTTCAGCTCGGGAAGGTCCGCAATATCAGGGAACTCAACAGGTTTATTCGGATCTGCTGCTGCATGCGGAACATACGGCCCTGCTGCCGTGAAGCTTTCTGAAGCATCCAGATCATTGGCCTGCCTATTCTTTGCAGCCGCTGCGGCCTCTTTCATTGCAGCCTTGGCAGCTTTTTTCTCTGCTCTGGCCTCAGCTCTTGCCTCAGCCCGCTCCTGCTTATCAGCTTCTTTCCTGGCTTTCTTCTCTGCCCTTCGTTCTTCTTTGCGCGCTTCCTTCTCTGCTTTCTTTCTGATCTTTCTCTCAGCCTTCTCTTTATCCTTCAGATACCGTTCTCCTGCCTTCTCATCGCGCTCAATGACAGGCTCTTCCGCCTTTTCATCATCAGAAGAAGCTTCTTCTGCACTTATCTGCTTTGCACGGAATTCATTCTTCTTCCTGATTCGTTTATCAAGCGGAGCAAACACAGCCGCAAGGGCGGCATACAGAAGGATCTCAAGCACTGCGCATACAAAGACAAGAAGCTCCCTTTCCGGATCAATCGGCGCCATGAGAAATGATGGCTCAGGATTGCCCTGCCCGAGATGGAAGTAAGCAAGAAACGTAAGATATATGCATATCCAGTAAGGAACCGAAAGAACCATAGTAGCTCTCTTCTTCCTTCTGAAAGAGATAATCATCAATCCCTCCAGGAAAAGGAAGATCCCCAGAGACAGCGACATGGGATAAAGTCCGAATGAATAAACGGAAAGCACCCGCTCAACAGCAGCACTGATAGCTGCAGGAAGCATCTGGGATGCTGCAAGATACCCGGCTACGCCGGCCAATGCCCCTGCAGAAAGGAGAACAAGGGCAATGATCAGAGAGAATCTGTATTTCTTCATCTGTTATATTTCCAGTTGGTGAGAACGCAGAGCGTCCTCCTTTCATCAAGGTATGGGACCTTAAGATCCTGTACCTCCGCATCGAAGGAATAGCCCTCTCCCCTGAGAACATCCAGCTCCGACACGGCATTCTGCCGCTGTCCTTTGTAGAATAACGAAACAGAAGAAGGGCTGATTACGCTGATAACATCCGCCGCGATATCATAAAGAGGATGAAAAGCTCTAGCAGTGACTGCGTCGAACACTCTCTTTTCCTCTCTCAGATCCTTCTCATCGCATTCTGCGTTCTTTATTCCGGTTCTGGCTATTGCAAGGGCCAGGAACTGAGCTCTTCTCCTCATGCGTTCAACAAGGACGAATTTCCTGTCAGGCATGAGAATGGATAGGACAATTCCGGGAAAGCCTGCACCGGATCCAAGATCCGCTATAACAGAACCGGGAAGCGTTCGGGCAATGAATGCCGGATAAGCGGCTGCAGAATCCAGCACATGCCTTATCACAATCTCATCGGGGTCTTTATCCCCAACAAGCTTGTAAGCAGGATTGAAGAGCACTATCTCGCTGACATATGATGAAATACGATCAATCATTTCAGCGGTATAAGGAATCCCGATTCTCTCCAGGCCGGATTCCAAGAGCTCTCTATCCACGTTCCCTGCTCCTTACCGCCACACTCAATACAGCGATATCTGAAACCCGTACTCCGGATATCCTCATCGCCTGTCCGATTGATAGCGGTCTGATGGCTTTGAGCTTCTCCTTTGATTCAGAAGAAATACCATCAATGCTATCATAATCGAAATCTACAGGAATGGCCATATTCTCATTGCGCTTAGCCCTCTCCACTTCCCTCGCTTCTCTTTCGAGGTAGCCAGCATATTTTATATCAAGCTCGGCAGTGGAAAGAACAGACAAAGGAAAAGATGCAAGTTCTTCAATTCCCAGAGTATCAATCGAGACCTCAGGCTCTCTCAGCTTCTCATAGGCACTCTTTCCTCCTGCTCTTCGGGATTTGAGAATACTGCTTATCTTTGCGATCATTCTCTCTTTCTCCTCAAGCCGATCTCTTCTGTCCTTGCCAGCAAGCCCCAGTCTGACAGCTATCGGAGTAAGCCTTCTGTCCGCACTATCATGCCTGAGTATAAGCCGGTGCTCAGCTCTTGATGTAAACATCCTGTATGGCTCTTTCGTACCTTTTGTGACAAGATCATCGATAAGAACACCTATATATGCCTCAGATCTGGAGAGAATAAGAGGCGCCTCGTTCTTCAGTAACTGAGAAGCATTTATCCCTGCAATGATTCCCTGGGCAGCAGCTTCTTCATATCCTGAAGTGCCATTTGTCTGACCTGCGATGAAAAGTCCTTTCATCAGCTTTGATTCAAGGGTCGGGTAGAGATCAAGCGGATCAAGGTAATCATACTCAACAGCATATGCAGGACGTATGACTTCCGCATGACGCAGCCCGGGGATTGAGTGAATGAATGCCCTCTGCACATCCTCAGGAAGTGAGGAAGATAGTCCATTAAGATACATCTCCTCAGTGCCAACGCCTTCTGGCTCTACAAAGATCTGATGTCTTTCCCGGTCAGGGAACCTCACGACCTTATCTTCAATCGAAGGACAGTAACGAGGCCCTTTTCCAACGATTTTCCCTCCATAAAGAGGAGATCTTCCTATATTCTCCCTGATTATCCTGTGCGTCTCATCGTTGGTGTATGTGACCCAGCATGGAAGAGAAGGTCTGTCAACAGACTCGGAAAGGAAACTGAACGCCTCCATGGGGATATCGCCATCCTGGACTTCCATCTCTGAGAAATCAAGGGTGCTCTTCTTCACACGGGCGGGTGTTCCTGTCTTCATTCTGCCAGTATGGAAGCCTTTTGCCCTCAGGCTGTCCCCAAGTCCGATAGCTGCGCTCTCTCCCAGCCTTCCGGAAGGAGCATCATACTCTCCTATGAATATCCTTCCATCCATGAATGTCCCTGTGGTAAGAACAACAGTCCTGGCAGTTATGGTCCATCCCCTTTCTGTTCTTACCCCTGAGGCTGCTCCGTTCTCTGAAAGGATATCAACAACTGTATCCATAAAGATGTGGAGATGGGCAGTATTCTCAAGAGTCTCTTTCGCAAGCCTTGAATATGTGAATTTATCAGCTTGTGCCCTCGGTGCCTGAACTGCAGGTCCCCTTCTTCTGTTGAGGATCCTCATCTGGATCATCGATGAATCGATAAGTCTTCCCATCTCTCCGCCAAGGGCATCTATTTCCCGTACGAGATTGCCTTTTGCAAGTCCTCCAATCGATGGATTGCAGCTCATTCTCCCGATTGTATCAGGAGATTGGGTAACAAGAAGCGTCTCAAAGCCTTCTCTGCTCAACGCCAGAGAAGCTTCAATCCCCGCATGTCCGCCACCAATAACAATTGCATCATAATCACTCATAATCACTTCCCGAGACAGAATGATGAGAAAAGTCTATCAAGAACATCATCAGAAGTAACAGCCCCTGTCAAAGCTGATAGAGAGGAAAGCGCAAGCTGGATATACATCGCGACAATATCCTCTCCGGAAATAACAGCAGCTGCCGCTTCGCGAAGAGCAGCTGCAGCTTCAAGAAGGCAGACACGCTGCCGCTCGGAATCTATACGGGGAACATCTGAAGCAGAGGATTCAGAAGAAAGCCTTGCTGCTATGGCTTTTATTACACTCTCCAGTCCCTCGCCAGTCACCGAAGAAAATGACAGTTCTCCGCATTTACCTGTTATATCCCTTTTTGACCTGACAAGAAGAGCATCTGGATATATGTCATGAGGAACATCCTCATTACCATCAAGCACATATACAACAAGATCTGCCTCGTCCATGAGCTTTCTGGTGCGCTCTATGCCTTCCATCTCCACAGTTTCACTGGTATCCCTGAGGCCCGCCGTATCAAAAAGACGAACAGGGATATCGCCGATCAGGCACTCAGCCTCTATATAATCGCGTGTTGTGCCTTCAGCTGCAGATACAATCGACCGGTTCTCTTTCAGGATTGCATTGTATAGAGAGCTCTTTCCTGCATTTGTCTTTCCTGCAAGGACAACCGCAGCACCTGAGCTGTAAAGCCTTGATGATTCATACGTAGCAGCTATTGCCTCAAGCCTTGCTATGATATGATTCACATCCTCTTCTGGGAATACCCAGTCTTCCGGGATCTCATCTTCTCCGTAGTCAAGCTGGACTTCAAGAGATGCCAGGATATCAAGGAGAGCGGACTTGATGAAATCTGCTTCTGCCCTGATGGATCCAGCGAGCCTTGAAAGCGCATCCGAGCTTGCAGAATCCGATTTTGACCGGACAATCTCCTCAACAGCCTCTGCTTCTGTCAGATCCATACGGCCATGCATGAATGCTCTGTATGTGAACTCTCCTCGTTCTGCCTCCCTGATCCCCTGCTTCTCAAGCGCAATCGAGATCTTCCTTATCACAGGCAGGGATCCATGGCACATGATTTCCAGAGCTTCTTCTGATGTATAGCCATGTCCTTTGCTGTACTTTATTACGACTACCTCATCAATCCTGTTCCCTTTCTGATCCACGATGAAACCATGGACTGCTGTGTTCGTAGGAATGGCTTCCAGCTTTCCTGTGAACAAGGGACTGAAAATAGAGATGATATTATCTCCGGAAGCTCTGATAACAGCCAGAGCCGAAGGAGAAAAAGGCGTTGCAAGCGCATATATCGGATCGTCTACAGAATAGTGTGGCATACCGCGATTGTATGCATCATAAGCTCTTATTGCAACTTGCCCGCAACGAGTAATACAATCTCAGCATGTTTGATTTCAATGCAGCGAGAAAGCGTTCTGAGCTTTTTTCTTCTATACGCCGGTTTTTCACCGGCAAGGATTTTCTTGAAGTCTCTACTCCGACATTATCTCCATATCTTATCCCGGAACCTACTATCAAGGTTTTCAGCACGGAATTCTGCAACGAATTCACGGGCAATCTGCAGCTATACATGATCCCCTCTCCTGAGATATTCATGAAAAAACTGCTTGCGGCGGGATCCGGGAGCATTTTCCAGATTTCCCAGTGCTTCAGGAATGCAGAGCAGCTCGGCAGCATCCACAATCCCGAGTTCACGATGCTTGAATACTATCTGGTTAATGCAGACGAGAAGGATTCAATTGAGCTGACCATTGAGATGATAGAGAAAACAAGGCTGGAAGGCTGTCCAGGATGGATTGAAGAGAAACCGCTTGTAATCACAATGGCAGAGGCAATGAAGAAATATGCCGGTGTCGATATGGACAAGGCCGAGAACATAGACTATCTCAGGAAGGAAGCGGAAAGGCTTTCGCTGACCCCGGGCCCCGATGAACCATGGGATGATACATTCAACAGAATCTTCCTGACATACACCGAACCGTCACTTCCAAAAGACAGGGAGGTATATCTCACAGAATATCCGGAAAGAATACGCTGTCTTGCTGCAAAAGATGGCACGAAACCTGTACGCAGAAGGTGGGAGATGTATATCAACGGGATTGAGATCGCAAACTGCTATGCCGAAGAGACAGACAAGAACGAAATGGCATCATACTTTGAAGAAGAGGAAGATAAGCTGACTAGGGAGAGAATGGGCAGCAAGGATGCGATTCCTCCTGCAGATCCATCCTTTCCTGATCTGGATATACCGAAATCTTCAGGCACGGCAATGGGCCTGGATAGGCTTCTTGCGGCAGAATTGGGACTTAAAACCATAGAGCCTTTACTTTTATTCCCTCTTTCTGATATGCTCACGGATGGAAAATCCAGGATATAGATTACATTTAGAGGTATATAGTCATGATTAAAGCAGGACAGATTGACAAAGGAACGGCATTGCTCATCAAAGGACAGCCGTTTGTATGCATCGAGCGCGAGTTCGTAAACCCAGGCAAAGGTTCGGCTTTCGTCCGTCTCAAGCTTAAGAGCCCTTCAACAGGCCAGGTGCTTTCCGAGACTATGAAGAGCCAGGATAACGCAGAGGACATCACAGTCGAGGATAGGGATATCCAGTATCTCTATAATGATGGAGAGAATTTCTTCTTCCAGAACACAGAGACATTTGATCAGCTTGATGTTCCAATGAAGTCTTTCCCTGATTATCAGTACTTCATGAAGGAAGGAGAGACTTACAGAGCAACATTCTGGGAGGATCAGGTACTCGATATCATCATTCCTTCAAAGATCGTATTCACAGTTGCCGAAGCTGAGGAAGCAATCAAGGGAGATACTGTCCAGGGTGCTACAAAGTATGTCACTACAGAGACAGGACTTCGCGTCCGTGTTCCTATCTTCATCAAGCAGGGAGAGAAGATCAGGGTCAATACTGAGACGAAGGAATATCTTGAAAGAGTCAATAACTGATTGATTGTCTGATACAGAAAACAGGGCTTCGCAGCCCTGTTCTTTTTTTCAATAATGGATGCTCACGCGCCGAGATACGCCTTCTGCACTTTCTCATTATTCAGCAGGTTCTCACCTCTGTCCTGAAGAACGATACGCCCATTTTCGAGAACATAACCATAGGCCGATGTCTTGAGCGCAAGCCTTGCATTCTGCTCAACAAGAAAGACAGTCACCTTATTCTCTTTATTGATTATCTTAATTTTATTGAAGATATCCTGGACAATGAGAGGAGCAAGCCCAAGCCCTGGCTCATCCAGCAGAAGAAGCTTAGGGGATGACATAAGCGCCCTTGCAATGGCCATCATCTGCTGCTCTCCGCCGGACAGGGACCTTGTCTTCTGCTTCTTCCTAGCTCCGAGAATCGGGAAGAAATCATACATCTCTTCCTTCTTTCTTTCGATGAGGCTCTGATCGCGTATCATGAAAGCCCCCATATCGAGATTCTCCTCAACAGTCATATCTGCAAATACATGGCGGCCTTCAGGAACAAGCGCTATGCCCTTACGGACAATAAGATCAGTTGTAAGCTTCTGATGCTTTGAAAGGCATATCGGCTCGCCTTCGAAATCGATTTCCCCATTTTCCAGAGGAACGAGGCCTACAATTGCATTCAGAAGTGTGGACTTACCAGCTCCATTTGCTCCGATAAGAGCTACGATATCACCTTCGGAAACAGACATGGAAACGCCGGAAAGCGCCCTGATGTTACCATAGCATACAGAGATATCCTTGATACTAAGCTTTTCCATCACTCCTCCTCCCTGCCGAGATATGCTTCTATGACTGCCTTATCCTTCTTGATCTCATTAGGTGTTCCATCGGCGATCTTCATCCCGAAATTAAGAACCGTTATCTGATCGCATATATTCATTACAAGCTTCATATCATGCTCAATCAGGACTACTGTAACGCCAAGGGAACGGATCTTATCAACAACATGCATCAGATGCTCTGTCTCTGCAGGGTTCATACCAGCAGCAGGCTCATCAAGGAATAGCAGTTTAGGCTCTGCAGCAAGTGCCCTTGCAATCTCAAGTTCCCGCTGAGTACCATATGGAAGATTCCTGGCAAACTCCTGAGCACTCTGATCGATGTCGAAGAAACGAAGCCACTCCATGGCTTTGGAATAGACTTCACGGTTCTCCCGAGATGCGAAGATGTAGCTCTTCACTGCCTGCACGAAACGATGGTGGAAAGGATCATCACCGACCTTGAAGTGCAATCCCATCATGACATTCTCAACAGCTGTCAGTTCCTTATACAGACGTATGTTCTGGAACGTACGGGCGATTCCCATCCGGCTTATCTTCCATGCAGGAAGGCCTGTAATCTCATTGCCAGCGAAGAAAATGCTCCCCGAAGTCGGTTTATCAACACCGGTAATCTGATTGAAGAGTGTTGTTTTTCCTGCTCCATTAGGACCAATCAGACCAGTGACAAGCCCTTCTTTGACAATGAAATCAACATCATTTACAGCAATTACTCCGCCGAATTCACGTGTAAGATGCTTTGTTTCAAGAAGCGTCATACTGCACCTCCTTTCTTCTTACGGCTGAAGGTATCAGAGATACGCTCTGTGAATGTACGAGGATCACCATAGCGGAACTTATCCCGGCCCAGAAGTCCCTGAGGACGCCAGATCATCATCACAACAAGGATAAGACCGAAGATTATCTGCTTAGCCTGTGCGGGAATGACATTCGTAAGACCTGTAAGCTGCGGGAAGTATGATATGAACTGGATTATGAAGGCTCCGAGTATCACAGCTTTCCCATTGCCCATTCCACCAAGAACGACCGTGCAGAGAACCATTACAGAGACCATGAACGTATAAGAAGCTGGCTGGACAGTAAGCGTATAAGCTGTCTGGAAGCACCCCGCAACTCCGCCGACTGCAGCTCCAAGCACGAACGATATGATCTTATACTTTGTCACGTTTATACCATTTGATGCAGCAGCGACCTCATCCTCGCGTATTGCAGTCATCGCACGGCCTATCCTGCTATGTGCAAGTCTCTGGAAAAGAATATAGAAAATAAGGACGAATACCCAGATAAGAATAATGAAAGCAAGTTTATTCCTGGATGCGAACTGATATCCAAACAGCGAAACCCTTGGGATGCTATTGTATCCAACCGGATTGATATTGGTCGCAACATTACGGATTATCTCTCCGAGACCAAGAGTTGCAATACAAAGATAATCACCCTTCAGACGCAGAGTCGGGACGCCGATCAGGAATCCTACGACTCCGGCAGCAATAGCGGCAATCGGAAGCGAAAGCCAGAATGAAAGTCCCATTGTCTTGCAGATTATCGCTGTTGCATAGCTTCCTATGCAGAAAAAACCCGCATGGCAGAGAGAAAGCATTCCTGTATATCCTGTAATACAGTTCTGACCGATGGCCATCATGGCATAGACACCTGAATATATGAGTATGAGCTGGAAGAAATTGAGCATATCAGACCTTCTCCCTCTCGTTTTTACCGAGTATTCCTTCAGGCTTTACCAGAAGGATAATGATGAGAACAGCAAAAGCGACAGTGTCCCTCATGCCATTCGGAATATGAAGAAGCGGAGCACCGACAGCTTCAAGAATTCCAAGAAGCACACCTCCGATCATCGCCCCCTGGATATTCCCGATTCCGCCTATGACAGCAGCAACGAATGCCTTCAATCCTGTCATTGTACCCATTGATGGATAGACACGGAAATCAAATGAAGCGAGCATTCCCCCGACAGCAGCGAGAGCTGAACCTATGGCAAATGTCAGTGATATGACACGATTTACGTTTATACCCATCAATGCGCTCGTGTTCTGATCAAGCGATGTCGCCCTCATCGCCTTGCCCATTCTGGTTTTGTTAACAAAGAATGCGAGCAGGATCATCATGATTATCGAAACGATTATCACAAGAATCTGATGAGGAGTGATCGTAACTCCTCCAAGATGTATGGGTTCGTTCTCAAAAGGATATGGAAACCGTCTTGATGTCGTTCCGAATATCCATGCAGCTCCGTTGGAAAGTATGAAAGAAACACCGATAGCAGAAAGAAGAGGGGCAAGCCTATTTGCATTGCGAAGCGGCTTGTATGCTACTCTCTCGATGAAAACACCAAGCACCGCACAGATAGCCATACTGGCAACCATGGCAATGAAGAACGCCAACAGCGTCCAGGCTCCAGGTTCTGCAGTTCCTGCAAGCCCCTGGAAAATCAGAAGGCCAGTAAAAGCCCCAACCATGAGAATATCGCCATGGGCGAAGTTTATGAACTTCAGGATGCCATATACCATCGTATAGCCAAGCGCTATGAGAGAATATATTGCCCCCAGCGTTATGCCATTGACGATGTACTGCATGTAAAGTGAAAGCGTGTTCAAGAAACCCTCCGGAAACCCACATCCAATTGAACTGCTCCACTTTTCAAATGGAGCATCCGGCCTGCTGAAGCTGTCATCAAGACTGCTCTTTGCCGGAATACACATGCGTTCTACATGCGTGCAGATTTATGAAACTGATCTGCAAGCAGCTGTACCAGCACCATTCTATTCTGCCATGCAGCACATACATATGTGAATAGCATGGACCCATGTCTAGACGCTGGAAATACAAAACTGCCGGAAGCGCAAGGCCTCCGACAGCAGATATCAGACTATAATCAATCAGTCAACCTGTACAATCTGCCCATTCTGGACCTGGAATGATCCGACATAGACAGGATTTGTACCTTCAACATGATATACGCCCTGGCTGGCAACGAGATCGCCATTCTCTGCGAAATTCATCACGCCATTAGCTCCCTGGAAATCCTTTGTTGCAGCAACTTCATCCCTTACAAGAACTCTGTCACCGCTTCCTGCGCGTTCAATAGCAGCAGCGAGGATATTGACGGCATCATAGGAGTTGGTTGCGAAGGAATCAGCCTCATCACCATTGTATGCTTCTCTGTAAGCTGCCTGGAAATCCGTGAGGATTGTTGAAGCCTCAGCCTGAGCCGGACCGATATAGACAACACCATCAGTGAAATCACCAGCAAGCTGATAAACCATCGGATCGGAGAAACCATCGCTGGAAAGGAATGGTCCCACTCCAAGCTGAGCACCCTGCTCGAGAATCTGCGCGATCTCTACTGTATAATCAGGGATGTAGACAGCTTCAGGACCAGCGCTCTTGATCTGGGAAAGCTGTGTTCTGAAATCCTTGTCGCCAACCATGCATGTCTGCGAAGACACGATCTCTCCGCCAAGAGAGGTGAATGTGCTCTCAAGACCTTCTGCAAGACCCTGGCTGTAATCATTCATTGCATAAAGCGTTGCAAGCTTTCTATAGCCAAGCACCTGATAGAAATAGTAAGAAGCGACCTCTGCCTGAAGAGCATCGGAAGGAACTGTCCTGAATACATAGTTCTTTCCATCTGCATTGTTCCTGGCCTGAGCAGTAACATCCTTATGCGTAGCAGACGGTGAGATCATTACAATCTCATCTTCCATAGCACGCTGTGCAACAGCAAGCGCTGGTGATGTGAATACAGGTCCGATGATAGCGACTACATCATCAGAGTAGACAAGCTTCTCATAACCTGCGATAGCCTTATCAACAGTACCTTCGCTATCCTCAGCAATGAGCTCAAGGGCCTTCCCGCCAATGCCGCCTTCTGCATTGATCTTATCGATAGCAAGACGTGCTGCATTGGAGCACCTGATGCCATAGTTGGCATTATCACCTGTAAGAGGTCCGATGAATCCGATCTTATAAACATCTGAATCAGCGGACTCTGAAGAGCCTCCTGCATACACTCCAGCTATTGAAAGGAGCATCGCGAGCAGAATAACAACAGCTTTTCTCATAGCCACCTCCGAATAAGACAAGAAAAAGTTATTTTCACTATATACAGAAAATTGTATTAATATGCAATATCGAGAAGCTCCTCCTAGAGAAGATTTCCTATACCCATTGAATATATCTATAGGTATAACGGTCAGATACAGGCAAAATGATTATGCCCGGGAAAGCAGCATCTGCTGATAAATATATTCATTCCATATATATCTCAGCCGCATATTCCGGCACTTTACGCTAAAGCATATTGCCTAAGATTATGAAATACTGTAAATTGTCAGTCGCGGCATTGAGTGCCGGATGATCCTGTAGCTCAGCTGGATAGAGCGTCCGCCTCCTAAGCGGAAGGTCAGCAGTTCGAATCTGCTCAGGATCAGACAAGCGGCTTGTAAAGGCCGCTTTATTTATTCCTGTGCCGAACCTGATAACGCTTCAAACTCGGTTTCATTCCGGCAGGTGAAGACAATCTGGATAAAGTAATCAGGCTCCTTATGCATAAAAGCAGAGACAGATGATAGTGCTATATCAGAAAACAAAGCTGGATCATAACCACTGAAGAATGGGAGTGCAGCACTATGTATTCCATAGTCCTTTATTGCCTCAAAAAGCGAGAAGAAAGATTCAGCAAGCTGTTTTCTATCAGATTCACTGCCTGTTGCTGGAGGAACTGGAAGCTCTATTATCATATTCTGGGGAGTATCGGACGGAATCGAAGCCCGGATCCTATCTCCTGCATATGGGAGAACCGCAGCCTCCGCCTCCTCTGCAAGCACATCCCCGATGACAGCACTTACTCCGCTTTCATCCAGCCCGGATATGATCTCCTCAATGAAATCCTTTTCAATGATTATCCCATCCATCACAAAACCGTCATACTCAACATACTCAGAGGAGAAGCTGTAGAGAAATGCACGGAGCGTAATCCATACGCCTCCTGATGATCCTGAAAGAGATGCGGCAATATATCTTTTCCCGTTATCTTCTATATAGTGATGGTAGTTGTATATTTCCTTCCCTAGTCCAGCTGATGTGAGGAAAGAATGGAAAAGAGCATCATCATAATCACCAGAGGGATCGTTGATGATCCTTTTCCTTACCGATTCAAGCAGATTGTTATTGTGTGGATCAAGCATATCATGATGATAGCAGATTGCAGGAATGAAATATATCATCAGAACATGATAGACTTACAGTATGACAATAATTGTTCTAGCTGCAGGACTTTCATCAAGGATGGGTATTGGAGAGAACAAGCTTCTTCTGCCCTACAAAGACAAACCGATAATCCATAGCGTTCTTGAAACAGCACTGTCATTCTCAGACAGAATAATTGTCGTAACAGGCCATGAAAGAGAAAGAATGGAAGAAGCCATTTCAGGTTTCAATGCAAAACCGGTTTATTGCCCAGATTATCAGAAAGGCCAGAAAATAAGCACTATCTGCGGAATAAAGGCAGCAGGGGATGATGATTTCGCAATAGTCCCTGGAGATCTTCCTTTGATCACATACTCAGATTATGCAGGAACCTATGCCCTTCTTTCCTCCCACTCAATCTCCAGGGCAGTATACTCTGGAATCCCTGGCCATCCGGTAATGTTCAGAAAAGAACACAGACAAAGACTTCTGGGATTCAACGGAAGTCTCAGGGAATATCTTTCAATGTATGATACAGGGAAATACAATGGGAGCATCGGCACCGTACTCGATGCCGACACCCCATCACGCTATAAAGCCATAGTATCAGGAAACGGTGATCTTTCCATTCTCCATTGAGATATGTATTGTACTCCCTTCGCTGAGCCTTCCGGAAAGAAGGAGCGTTGAAAGTCCATTCTCAACACTATCCTGTATGAATCTTCTGATTGGACGTGCACCGTAGACAGGATCGAACCCAGCCTTAGCTATATAAGCCTCTACATCATCGCTCCATTCCATCTTGTATCCACGCCTCTCAACACGCTTTGCAAGGATGCCAAGCTGTATATGCACAATCTTCCTGATCTCATTCTCTCCCAGAGGATTGAAGACCACTATCTCATCGATTCTGTTGATGAACTCAGGACGGAATGTATGCCTTATGACATCCATGACCTTTTCCTCTGCATGAGCAGAATCGGAGAGTATCTCACTGGACCCAAGGTTTGATGTCATGATTATTATCGTGTTTGTAAAATCAACGACACGCCCCTGACCATCTGTGAGCCTTCCATCATCAAGTACCTGCAAAAGGATATTGAACACATCAGGATGTGCCTTCTCTATCTCATCGAAAAGAATCACCGAATATGGTCTGCGCCTGACTACCTCAGTAAGCTGCCCGCCCTGATCATAGCCGACATACCCAGGAGGTGCCCCTATCAGTCTTGAGACGGAGTATTTCTCCATATACTCTGACATATCAATACGAGTCAGCGCTTTCTCATCATCAAATAGGAAAGAAGCAAGTTCCTTCGCAAGAAGAGTCTTTCCCACTCCAGTAGGACCTGCAAAGAGGAATGATCCAAGTGGCCTGTGCTCATCTCCTATACCAGCTTTATTCCTCCTGATTGCATTAGCAACAGCACTGATGGCCTTATCCTGTCCGACAACCTTTTCCGAGAGAATCTTCTCAAGATTGATATACTTCTCAGTCTCGGAGCTCAGCATCTTTGCAACAGGGACACCCGTCCAGGCTGAGACGACTTTTGCTATATCATCTTCAGACACTTCCTCGCGAAGCAGCCGCCTGCCATCATGCTGGAAGGAATTCACCTTATCCTCCGCTTCCTTTATGGCTGCTTTGACTGCCGGGATCTGCCCATGCTTGATCATTGCTGCAGTATTGAGATCTCCCTGACGCTCTGCATTCTGCTCCTGTGTATTGAGCTTCTCAAGCTCGGCCTTCTTCTCCCTGAGATTTACGATAGCAGACCTCTCATTCTGCCACTCAAGATTGAGTGCGTCATACTTTGCCTGCATCTCCGACAGCTCTTTGCCGATCTTCTCAAGCCGCTCTCTGGAAGCTGTATCATCCTCTCTCGTAAGAGCCTGCTTCTCAATCGAAAGCTGAAGCATCTTTCTGTGGAGATTATCCAGCTCAGCAGGCTGGCTTTCTATCTCCATCTTGATCTGGGAAGCTGCCTCATCAACGAGATCAATTGCTTTATCAGGCAGGAATCTGTTGGTAAGATACCTGTCAGACAGGACAGCAGCTGCAACAAGAGCTTCATCCTTTATCCTTACGCCATGATGAAGCTCATACTTCGGCTGGAGTCCGCGGAGAATCGAGATTGTATCTTCGACAGACGGTTCCTTTGTATAAACTGGCTGGAATCTTCTTTCAAGCGCTTTATCTGTCTCGATGTATTTTCTGTACTCATCAAGCGTAGTTGCACCTATAGCATGGAGCTCTCCCCTTGCAAGTGCAGGCTTTATAAGATTCGAAGCATCCGTAGACCCCTCTGCAGCCCCAGCCCCGACAATAGTATGGAGCTCATCGATGAAGAGTATGATCTTTCCATCGCTTTTCGTCACTTCATTTATGACGCCTTTCAGCCGCTCCTCAAACTCTCCACGGAATTTCGCACCTGCGATGAGGGAACCAAGATCAAGGGACAGAAGTCTTTTATCAGCAAGCGACTCAGGGACATCACCCTTTGCAATACGTTCCGCCAACCCTTCAACGATTGCAGTCTTACCGACTCCAGGCTCTCCGATAAGGACAGGATTATTCTTTGTCCTTCTGCAGAGAACCTGCATCACACGGCGTATCTCCTCATCCCTGCCGATGACAGGATCAAGCTTATCCTCTGCCGCAAGACGGGTCAGATCCTTACAGTATTTATCCAGAGCCTGATATCCGGATTCCGGATCCTGGCTTGTTATCCTCTGATTGCCCCTGATTGCCTGCAGAGCCTTCATAACCTCATTTTTACTTACACCAAGAGCTATAAGAGCATCTTTCTCAGGGCATTCATCCCCAAGAAGCGATAGCAGGAAATGCTCTGCCGAAATATATTCATCTTTGAATTCCGCTGCGATTTTATCACATGCGCCCAATATCCTGGCGGCAGAGCGGGAGAATGTCTGCTGCCCGGCCCCATAAGTGCGTGGAAGCTTATCAAGTATTTCCTGCATCGATGATACAACACGGTCAGGAGATACCCCCAGCTTCTCGAAAAGGGGCATCAGAACCCCATCTTTCTGCTTTGTAAGCGCAATGATGATATCTGCAGGAGTGACTTCTGGATGCTGTGCTGAAGACGCACTCTGAGCTGCTTCCTCTATAGCATTCTGCAGCTTCAGTGTAAACTTATTGTAATCCATATATACCTCCATTCTGCAATCATCTGACTGCACAATGGAAATATAATAAGCGTAACTGGAATCGTTAAGGGCTAAGCTCTGAGTCCATCAATATAGGAAGATGCAAAGGAATAGGCCTCCTCCCAGCTGAATGACCGGAAGAATGCCACCTGGAAGCATATCGTCTCAGCTATGGCGAATATCTCAGATGCAGAGCCTGCAATATCCACATTCTTTATTGTCCCGTTCGTTATCCCCTGCCTGATAAGCCTTTTGAACAGAATCGAAAGCTTTGCGGTCCTATGCTGTATGACATCGGCAAAATCGATACCCTCCTTCTTCGCACTTAGCATCACGGCCATCAGATTCATCAAGGCATCTTCATTGGCAATCGCTTCATTGATGATATCCTTGAGAATAGCTTTCATACGGGCTATTTCATCCTCATCGCCTTTTCCCCAGGCGATTTCCGAATACTTTGTGAACAATCTGCCTGTAACAAGCTTTACAGCGTAATAATATATCTCTTCCTTATCATGGAAGTACTGGTAGATAGTAGGACGCGAAAGTCCGGCTCTCTCCGCGATAAGAGAGAGATTTGAATCACGATAGCCCTCACGTGCAAAAACATCGAGAGCTGTTTTCAATATATGCTCTTTCCTTTCTTCATGATCTATCTTCTTAGGCATATCTCTGAAAGAAATGATAATATGATTCAGTACGAATTGGAATGATTATTTTGCTGACTGGCAGTATTCTGGGAACATGGATGCTCTCCTGATCTATCTTTTTGCAATGACCTTCACCCCAGGACCGAATACGATCCTGTCAATGGCCAATGCGGCTGCTGTCGGGCTTAGAAAAGGCATATGGCTGAATATCGGGATGCTATTCGGAATCACAGCAGTAACAGCCATTGCATATGCTGCATCGGCAACCCTGTATGCTTTCATCCCGGGTGCCGAACCATGGATGAAAGCAGCTGGAGCGGCATACCTTGTCTATCTTGCGTATAAGACATACAGAAAAGGAACAGCTGATGCTGAAGAAAAGAGCGCAGGATTCACAGAAGGCATGATCCTCCAGCTTATCAACGTGAAAGTGCATATCCTTGCATTGACAGCGATCTCGACTATGATCATTCCCGCATATGAAGGAACCGTGGCCCGTATCGCGCTATCCTTGCTCATTCCTGTTTCATGCTTTGCAGGAGGACTGGCATGGGCAGTAGGAGGCTCCCTGCTCTCTGGAATATACAAAAGACATGGCAAGGCTATCGGAATCATAATGGCATTGCTTCTTCTTTATACTGCAATACGCTTCTTTGTCTGATAAATACGACAAAAATGAAAAAATCCAAGTATTTCCTTCAAAAGGAATAACCTTTATGCAATACTGTGGCATATGCAAGCATCAGGAAAGAAATTCTGGGATAATGTTGATTCTTTCTGGCCATTCAGCATAAAGAAATTATGCGATGTAACAGGACTCAGCTATCAGAAGATACGAGACCAGCGCTATACCGCAAGGCTCCCGGCCCTTGCTGATGCCTATATGATATCGACAGCAATCGGAGCATCTATCGAGAAACTGCTTACAGGTATGAATGTCTCTGATTTTCCTGAAAGCATCAATGAAATAGCGGAAAAGTCCCTCGATGCGACTGATGATGATCTTCGGTTCATACACACTATTCTTGGAATCAATGACAATATATACACTCTACATGGTGATTTTCAGGCGCGAAACTGATAGAATCCTGAATAACGCCTCCATAGCATAATGGATAGTGCATTCCCCTCCGGAGGGAAGGATAGCGGTTCGATTCCGCTTGGAGGTGCATCACCGATAAGCGGCCTATCAGGAACTTATGGAAGAAAATCAAGAAGAATAATATACTCCTCCATTGGTATGGGAAGACGTTACGACCTCGGTAAAGATAGGATATGGCCTCTTGTGCTATCGCTTGCACTGCCAACAGCACTTGCACAGGCCGTGAATGTTCTCTATGCGATTGTCGACAGGATGTATATAGGCCATATTTCCAGTTATGGCGATATAGCATTGGCAGGAGTCGGAGTCGCAGCCCCTATAGCTACATTCATATC
Source organism: uncultured Spirochaetaceae bacterium (assembly GCA_944389065.1). Classification (GTDB taxonomy): domain Bacteria; phylum Spirochaetota; class Spirochaetia; order Sphaerochaetales; family Sphaerochaetaceae; genus Ornithospirochaeta. Next base: position 43,634 of record CALXKZ010000007.1, on the reverse strand, counting down.
ATCTTTTGCATCGCTTATTGGAATGGGCGGTGCCCCGATAATGGCAATGCGGGAAGGCCATGGAGACCATGAAGCTGCAGAAGGCATCGTAACGACAGGCTTCTATCTTCTTCTGATCTCATCCGCGATCCTCACTCCGGTATTCTTCCTGTCCAGAAACCCCATTCTTCTGGCATTCGGAGCTTCCTCTGCGACGCTTCCATATGCATCGGAATATCTTGGCTGGTATCTGCTGGGAACGCCATTTGCCCTGCTTGCAACCGGACTGAACAGCTTTGTCATAAACCAAGGAATGTCAACCAAAGGAATGATATCGGTCCTGGCAGGAGCTGTGATGAATATCATACTCGATCCAGTATTCATCTTCCTCCTTGGCATGGGAGTCAAAGGGGCAGCGATTGCAACGGTGATCTCGCAGATTGTCTCAATGCTCATCGCAGTACAGGCCCTTCGTTCCAGGAATACTGCCATAAAACTAAGATTCCACGGTTTTCTGCCCAGTGAGGTCAGAAGAATAATCAAGTTCGGGCTCTCATCATTCATAATCATATCAACAGACAGTCTTCTCCTGATTGTCCTCAATGCCATGCTGCAGAAATACGGCGGTCCAGAGATGGGAGATATACTCATAACCTGCTCGACCATTGTCCAGAGCTATCACATTCTTGTTACATATCCAATGGGTGGTATGACAGCAGGGTGCCAGGGCCTTGTCAGCTATAACTACGGAGCAGGAAACAGCATCAGAGTAAGACAAAGCATAAGAAATCTTCAGATTCTCATTACATGCTACACAATCATAATGTTCTTCTTCACACTCTTCGGAGCAGGTCTTTTCGCTTCTCTTTTCTCAAAAGATGAAGAAATACTGAAGCTGTCATCCCGCTATATGATGATCTTCGAATGCATGGTGATTCCATTATCTTTCCAATATGTCAATGTCGATATGATGACAGCCCTCGGGCAGGTAAGATTCTCTCTTCCCCTGTCATTGAACAGAAAAATATCATTCATGATAGCAACGATATTCCTGCCTATATTCTTCGGAGCGGAGGCAGCTTTCTTTGCGGAAGGGATATCTGATCTGCTTTCAGCAACTGTCGGAACGATTGTAATGGTAACTCAGCTTCCGAAAATACTGAGAAAACGCGAAAGCGGAGGCCTTACGATATAGAATAGCCGGGTCTCCCCGGCTATTGAAGTGCAATATATCTAATGCTATTTTGACTTTACTGGTGCCATCTTCTGATTTCTCAGCTTAAGAGCAAGAGCCGGTTTTACGATTGTGCCGGGACCAGCAATACAACCACCTTCACAGGCCATCACCTCAACAAGCTCTGCATCAGGTGCCCTGCGCTCCCATGTCTTCATAAGACGAACAGTCTTCTTATCAAGACCATTGATAGGCAGCGTTCTGGCATTTACTCCTTCAGACTGGAATCTTCTCATGACACATGCCGCAACACCTGATGTGACTGCGAACTCACGGCAATCCTCAAATGAAGCTGTATCGCCAAGATCATCAGCCTCCATCTCTCTCACATCGATATCCTTAGCAATGAATATGGAAGCAAGCTCAGCAAATGTCATAACACCATCAATCTTATCGCGGTACCTCTTCGCAGCTTCTACCTTTTTTGCAAGGCATGGCCCGATAAAGACCGATTTCGCATCAGGGTACTTCTCTCTGACGATTTCAGCAGCATATCCCATTGGAGAGAGCGTTGATGATCTCTTCTCTTTAAGATAAGGAATATGGATATCAACAAGCTCCATATATGATGGACAGCAGGAGGTCGTCATGAAGTCTGCACCTTCACTGATTCTTTCATGGAGTTCCTCTGCCTCTTTCACAGATGTGACCTCTGCCCCTTCTGCAACCTCAACAACATCATAGAAACCAGCTTTCTTTATTGCAGCCTTAAGCTGTCCAAGCGTTCCAGGGAACTGTCCCTCAATTGCAGGGGCAATCATTGCAACGACCTTATCTCCACGCTTGAGCATCTTTGCAACCGGGAAAAGGCCCGAACGCTCCACTATGGCGCCGAAAGGACATGACCTGACACATTTTCCGCAGCCTATGCACTTATCATGCTCAATCTCTACAAATCCTTCCTCATTCTTCTTCACTGCATCGACAGGGCATGCCTCTTCGCATGGAACAGGGATATGCACAACAGCATGGAATGGACAAACCTCCATGCACTTGCCGCATCTGATGCATCTATCCTCCTGAATATGGGCCTGACCATTTATGAAAACGATTGCATCCTTAGGACAATTTGACATACAGGGACGGGCAAAACAGCCTCTGCATCCATCGGAAATCCTGTACTGCGACTTAGGGCATCCAGAGCACCCTGTGATGATGGTAGTCAGAAGCGGAAGCGGTGGCTTGTCCTCAGAGAGGACTTCCTTCATATATTCTGAAAGAGGCTTCTCCTCATCGTCATCACGCTCGATGTTTATACCAGCCAGAGCCATGATGCGATAACGCACCATCGCCCTCTCTTTATAGATACAGCATCTGAAAGGAACTCTTGTCTTCGGGATTATCTCCAGAGGCAGTTTATCAGCCTGCTCAACGAGAGTACCATCGAAAAAGCACTTAAGGACTTCTGTATCGATCTTCCTCTTCATGAGAGTATACTGATTATTCAGTTCAAGCATTCTTCACGGCCTCCGCAAGGAGCTTACAGAACATATCCTGATTGACTCCGCTATAGACTTTGTCATTTATTGAGACATAAGGAGCGCTTCCATTCCCAACCTTGCATTCATCAAGGCAAGAACAACCCTCAATCTCACATTCTGCGAGTACTGCTGGATCGACAAAGTCATTATACAGGAGAAGATCAGCTCCCCCCTGCACAAAGCATGCCGTACCTAAACAGATTCTTACTTTCACTTTGGACTTCTTCATTGAATCCTCCTATAAATACTCCTGGGATGTTTCCTTTAGATATATTTCCTCAAGCGCCTTTCTGAGACGCCCGATAATCGTTCTTCTGATTCCGATCTCAACAGGGATATTCGGATCCTGGTGCGCTTCATTGATCTTTGTTCCTACAATGAAATGAACCTGGTCGCTATCAAGAAGCATCTCGACGAACTTCTTTGCCGGGTCATTTGGAAGATCTGCAGGATTTGTCTTCTTCTCAAGTATCGTAGCTACCTTGGACAAGGTGAGCATGCCCTCCGTAACGAGATCAATCCCCTCCATCTTTGATGCAGGAGGAACATCCTTGGACCACGATGAGAGATCAAGAGTGAGTTTCTTTCCCAGAAGCCTTGAGACAATCTGGGCTGTCGTTCCACCACTGACAATCTTCTTTCCTTTGAATGCCCGGATCTTCTCCCCAAGAACCTCATCAGCTTCCTTGGTAAATGGGGGGCCTGTGACAATCAGCAGACGTCTTGGTCTTCTGACATAGACAACCACGCATGTTATATCGTCCTTGGACGCAAGTCCATCAAGGGAATAGGCCTTCTGGACAATAGCGCGTGAGAGCTCTCTGGCAGAGATATCAGGATCCTTTTTTATCTCATCACTGACAAATGTCTTCACACCATCAAGCCTCCAGCCTAGAGGAAGACTTTTGCCCAGACCTGACTGCGTGACTCCATCTGAGAACATGACAAGCCTATCGCCTATTTCAAGATTGAATGCCGACTGTGCGACAATTTCCTTCTTGAAGGCACCCTCTCTCTGCAGCTCTGTCTTATCGCGCTTCCATGTAATCGGATCAGGACCAGAGAACCTCAGAGATGGAGGATTATCATATTCAACAAGATTTACAGCGATATGCTCCATATCCTCCCCGTATCTGATATCCGCAATTGTGAAAGTCGAATAGCTTATCTTCCTTTCCTTGCAGACAGGGAGGGTATCCATGATTATCTTCGCAGAGTGGCTCAGGTCAATCGGGGAAAATGACAAACGATGCGCCATGTGAGCTGTAAGCGATGCTAGCACGTTGGCCTTGACCCCGCTTCCAAGCCCATCGGAAAGAGTAGAGACTATCTGATTGTTTTCCGGATTCCTTGAAAGCAGGAATACATCACCGCCTATTTTCTGCCCATGTTTGAAAACCTGTGCATAATCCACATCTATGAAGATATTATTCATGTCAGATCCCCACCTTCGTCCTCGGTGAACGATGAATCGGATTCTCCGGAAGAATGTACACTGAATGCATCAATCAGCGAATTGAGCATAATCTCTGTCTCTGCAGCATTCTCTCCCAGAAGCGAAGCAATCTGCTGTACCGTCTCCAGTGACTTCTGGATGACATCCTCAGCCTTCTTCACAACGGTCTCACGTCTGATTGTCGGACTGGTTATATCTTCGAACATCGCACCAAGAAGCCTCTTCTCCTCCACAAGGAAGAAGGTCACACGCAGATACTTATCCTTGAAATGGAGCCTGTACTGCCCCGGATGCGATAGATAGAACTGATCACGGAATTTATCAGAGAATGAGATGAAGCGCTCAAGTGGAAGCCCCTTGACCATCGCCAGCACGCTCTGATCGACAAAGCCTTCTTCCATATCACCGAAAAGATCGAGGAACCTCGTATTGCAGTCAGCAATCTGGAGATCCGAATCAACAATGACAACACCCATTGGAATCGTACGGAGCAGAACATCGACCTTGCTTTCCGCTTCCTTGCGCATCTTTGTGACGCACATTTCAATCTCTGCCATTCCATCAAGATAGGCGATAGCCATATCACGGCATGTGTTGTATCCACAGCCGCCGCAGTTGAGCTCATCAGCCTTGGTAAGCTTTCCAAGCTCGACAAGAGCACGCTTGATCTCGCTTTCAGTATGCTCCTCACTGAATCTGCTCTCATTGGAAGGTTTCTCAGCATCAAGAATTGAATAGCCCTTCTCGAGAAGCGTTCTGGCGAACTCCTCATCTCCTTTGAACAACTCGGGCTCATCCAGCCTTTTCTCTGTCCACTCCGCAGCTTTTCTCTTCTTCTGTGCTATCGATGTCCTGATGCTCGTACCAGGCCCATTCACACATCCTCCATCACATGATAGAAGCTCCAGGAACGGGAACGGATCATCCTCTATTGAAAGCGCAGAAAGGACCTCTTCCATACCGGACATTGAAATGGCCTTTGTATCAATCCTGTTCTTTCCCCAGATTGAAGAGCTCATTATCTGCCCACCTTCAACCGGATATAGTGTGCTTATACCAGCTTTCATTGGCACAAGATCAACAGGCTCAGCCTTTATTGTCTCAAGAGAAATACCTTCACTCCCCATCCACGCTCTGAGCTCATCGAAGGAAATAGCAAGATCAGGATAGCCTGGCGTTGTATCAGCCTCCATCTTCTTTGCAATGCATGGACCAATGAAAACGATAATCAGGTCCTCATTGTAAAGATGCCTGAGATACGCGCTATGTGACTGGAGCGGCGAAGGAACCGGAGCAAGCCTGTCAACATACTGCGGATAGTATTTCTTGACAAGCTCCACTACAGCAGGGCATGCAGTTCCGATGAACGGCGCATTGCCATCATGCTCTGCTGCATACATATCAAGTGCCTGCGTTACAAGAGCAGCTCCTATTGCTGTCTCGGAAATCGCTGAGAATCCAAGCTTCTTCAATGCAGTCAGAAGCTCATCCTCATATCCGGAAAACTCTGCAGCATATGAAGGAGCAAGCGAACAGAATACAGGCCTGCCTGATTTTATGGCAAGCTTCACACGTTCTGTATCATCCCTTACTTTTTTCGCATTATTAGGACATACATGGACACATTTACCGCAATAAACGCACCTGTCCTTCATGATCATTGCATTTCCATCTTTGATCTGGATTGCCTTTACAGGACATGAACGCACGCACTTATAGCAGTCACGGCAGCTTGTTACCTCAGTGTAGATCGGATTCTGCATCGTTTTCCTCCAGTGCCTTTCTGACAAGGTCTATTACGCAGCTGGAATCAGAAATACCTGAGAACTCCTTATCACCAATCATGATGTGCGGTCCTGAATTGCATTTTCCAAGGCAGAGATGCCCTTCAAGCTCAACTCTGTCCTCAAGTCCGTTCTCGCTAATATATCCTTCCAGATCGGAAAGGATGCCGCTATTGCCTCTTGCAAAGCAGCTGGAACCCATGCAGAGCTCCACCTTCAGCTTATTATTCTCAGCCATTTTAGCTCCTAGTCACTAAAAGACTATACCATGTCGAACAGTAAGTCAATAAAATGATTCAGGAGCAGAAAATAGCTATGATAAATCTGAAAGATGACACTTTATAGCCAATAATTTCATATTAATATTACTGATTTCACATCAACTTGCTTATCATGGCATTATATATCGCTCTCGAAATAATCATCCCCCATTTCCTCGGCAAGTTTTTTCCTGAGCTTAATGGAAAGAACCGCGAAGGAAGTCGCCAGATCTGTACGCTGAAGGACAACATCCGGGGGAAGCTTCAGATCCTTCGGAGCAAAATTCCATATTCCGCGTATACCGCATCCTACCAGAAGATCTGCGGTAGCCTGAGCCTGAGATGCGGGGACAGCAATTACAGCAATAGTCACGCGATGGGTCTTTACATATTGGTTCACAGTCTCGATCGGATAAACGGAAATATCGCCGATTCTCGTTCCTATGCGTCTTGGATCCTTATCAAATGCCGCGACAATCTTAAGCCCATACGCTTCAAACCCTCCATATGCAGCAATTGCAGATCCAAGATTCCCGCATCCTACGATCAAGGCCTCTGTTGGATTATCCCACCCTAGGACATGGTTGATCGCAGCGATAAGCTCATCTACGACAAAGCCGATACGGGGCTTTCCTTCAATGCCTGTACTGGAAATATCCTTACGGACCTGTATAGGCTTCAAAGACAGTTCGTCAGCGAGTTCAGTTGCGCTTATATATTTCTTGCCGTTATCTCTGGCCTGTCTTAGAAGCCTGAGATATGAGGGGAATCTTTTCACTGCCGGTATGGGAATCATCTCTCTTGAAACATCATCTGCCATATTATTCTCCGAGTCTCCTTTTCACAGCCTCAATCAGCTGATCCGGGGCTGAAGCACCAGCTGTCAGCCCTATCGTATTATAATGGAAAACGCTATCTGGAATCAGATCCGGATCCGATACAAGAAAAGAAGGAATCCCCTCCCTCCGGGCAAGATCGGCAAGCTCTTTTGAATTGGCACTGTCGCTGTCTCCGACAACCACAATCGCATCAGCTATATCGGCAAGCTTCCTAAGTGCATCACGTCTCTCAGCTGAGGCTCGGCAGATTGTGTTGAGACAGTTTATCCTGAGCCCGGCTTCTGCTGCACGCGAGAGAATCTGATCAAGAAGAGATGAAGAAAGCGTTGTCTGGATCACCGCCTCATATTCTGTATCGAGAGAAAGACAGGCAAGATCATCAGGGTTTTCTATCACAATTGCATCCCTGCAGCCCAAGAGCCCTATGATCTCGCTATGCATTCTGTTCCCGATAAGCAAAGGCGACCTCGCATGCCTAAGAAGATCCGCATTTCTCAAAAGCACAGGGCATGTCGCATCCTCAATCAGGAACCCATTATCCTTGAATGACTTTCTGAGCTCATCTCCTATCCCATGAGTACGGATTACAACAATCCCCGGTTCATGGCCTGATGGAGAATCAATCTCGGCAATACCGGCTGAAGAAAGCATATCCGATACTGCCCTGCTATGCACGAGAGAACCGCAGACATAACATGGCAGCCCCATTCTTTCCGCTCTGGCAGCTGCCTCCATTGCCTTTGAAACAGCAGATCTTACTCCGCTGCAGAATCCATATACCGATGCTTCGACAACCCTCATCAGACCAGTGAATACTCCTCTTCCTTCTTCTCTTTCTCGATATTTATAGGCATCACCCTATGGAAGAATGACAGGAATGCTGGCGCAAGAAAAACAGAAGAGTACGCTCCAGCAACAAGGCCCCATGTCAGATTGATTGCAAATAGCTGAATATCACCAGAGCCGAGGAAAGCAAGCGGAACAATCGCGAAAAGCGTTGTAAGGCTTGTTATCACAGTCCTTGTCAGCGACTGGCGGACAGACATGGATATCACATCCTCGACAGAAAGCTTCTTCTCCTGTTTTATGTTCTCACGGACACGATCGAATATGACAATCGTATTATTCAATGAATATCCGATTATCGTCAGAACCGCCGCAATAGTAGTCGATGATACCTCAAGACGGAATATCAGGATGAATGAAAGCATCGCAAGTACATCATGCATCAGAGCGATTATCGAGGAGACAGCATATGCAAAACGGAACCTGAAAGCAACGTATATGAGTATCAGGGCAAGGGCAAGCAGGACTCCTGTTATAGAATTCCGGAACAGTGATGAAGAGAATTTCGGACCAACGAAATCTGAGCGCATAACAACGATATTCTCGCTTCCGAAAGCATCTCCAAGCACATTATTCACACGCTCCTCCACATCGGCCTCTGTCTCTCCCTCATCAGCGCTGATCCTTATCTGGAAACCAGCGTCGCTTGTCTCACCTACCGTCTGTACACTTGCATTTCCAAGCGGCGAAAGGGCTGCCCTCATATCCTCTATTGTGATATCCACGGTATCGGTTGCGAAATTAACGCGCATCGGATCTGATGATAACCTGCAGGGATAACCGAAGCCTGCTGTCAGATTATCAGATGGAAGAAGAGGATCCTTCACAGTCACATCAATACCATAATCATCCATTGCTTCCGCTATATCACCTGAAAGCGGATAGGCATCAGGAGAGAACTGCACTGTCTTAACGCCCCTCTCATCCCGCTGCGTAAGAGAAAGCACACCAGCCTCTGCTGATAATACCATCGTTTTATCTCCGGAATAAGCACAGGAGAACCCCAGTGGAGCTATCCGCACTTCTTCTGAATAACCCGATCCGAAATCGATTCCAGTGACAAATCCTGCCACGAAGAATATAACCAGACCAATGGCTAAGAATAAAGAGGAAGCAATTATGGCAATATATCTGTATCTGAGTGAATCAAAAGGCTTCTTCATATACCCCTCCTTCTCCATGAAAGGCCGACTCCTTTGATGCTCTCTTCCTTAACAAAGAAATCAAAAAGAAGATGGGAAACGAAAAGCGATGTGAAGAGTGAGCAGACAATACCTACAGCAAGTGTGTTGGCAAAGCCTTTCACAGTGCTTGATCCAAGGACTGACAGGACAACTGCTGCTATTATCGTTGTCACATTCGAATCCATTATCGTCCAGAACGCATGTCCGAAGCCAAGCTTCACAGTCTCATAAGGCGTTTTCCCTGCGGCAATCTCCTCCTTCATTCTTTCATAGATGATGACGTTTGCATCTATGGCCATCCCCAAGGTCAGCACCAAGCCTGCAACCGACGAAAGAGTAAGCGTGAAATGAAGAGCAGAAAGCACTGCAATCATCATGTAGAAGTTCATCAGAAGAGCAAAGTCCGCAATGAATCCCGCAGGCCCGTAGTAAATGATCATAAAGAAAACAATGAGGAAAAGACCGAAAAGTATTGCCTTCAGCGCTACTGATACTGCATCGGAACCAAGAGAGGCGCCAACACCCTGCTGAGAAACAATTGCAAGATCAATAGGCAGCGACGAGGTACGGAGCGCGACTGCCAGAGACTGGGCTTCGTCCTCCGAGAATGATCCTGCAAGCTGCACATCCTGGCTTATAGCGCTATTGATCACTGCAACGCTCTTCACCTTGCCATCCATCACGACAGACAGCTGTTCTCCCACATGCTGTGAAGTAAGGTCATAGAAGATCTTTCCGCCTTCGCTGTCGAGACGGAAATTGACCACTGGCTGATTATTCTGAGGGTTGCGTTCCATTCTGGCTGATTCAAGATGCGTTCCATCCAGCGCTACATCAGAATGAATGACAACGAACTCTCTAAGCTCATCAATCCCGTATTCATCCTCTGTATAGTATCCGAGAAGCTCTCTTCCGGCTGGAATATAATCCGGTATGATGATCGATCCATCAGAACGGAATGCCTTAGCCCGGCTGCCCATATAATCCCTGTTGACCCTTGCGGTAAGCTCTGAATCAACGAGGTGGAAAGTAAGCGAGCCTCTGGACATAAGGAAAGAATCAACCCTCTCAGGATCGACCTCTCCAGGAACTTCAATCAGTATCTGCTCCGCTCCCTGCTGTCTTATATCAGGTTCAGTGACTCCGAACTGATCGATACGGGAAGTGAGAATCTCTATATCATCAGCAATCAGGGAAGAAAGCTCAGCTCCGGAAGGCCTGTACCCATGCTGGGCCTCGAAGCTATCAGTATCAGCCTCAAGCACCACAGACATGCCACCTCTCAGATCAAGCCCAAGCTGGAGGACGTTGCCGGAAAGTCTCTTTGCATCCATTATCTCATCACGGTAATGACTCTCAATCACCATGAAAAGATCATCTTCACTAGCAAACGATGACAGCAGTGAATAGATATCCCAGCTTTCAGGCATATCCATATTCCTTTCCCTTCTTTCATCTTCCGCATAGCTTATAAGATAGTTGTAATCATCAGGGATTCCCTGATCCCTTCCTGACTGAAGCATTGCCCGGAGATCCTGAATCTCTCTTGAAGCCTGTCCTCTTGCCCAATCCCTGATATTCTCATTGCTTCCAGCAGCCAGATCCTTAACATCATCGGGCACGAAGAAATACCATCTGATTGTAGGATAAAGAAGCATCGCGCATACCACGATAACCAGAAGCACAAGCAGGGAACGTCCTATTTTGCTCATATAAAAAACAGGGAATCAAGAAGATTCCCCTTTCCTCCATAATCGACTCAAAAGAGTGTTCTTTACTTATCCTCTTTTTCTTCGCTCTTCTCTGCAGCATTCTCTGCAGCTTTTGTCTCTGGAGTGATCTCTCCTGCCGGCTTATTCTCAACGGCCTTATTCTCCGCAGCCTTTTCAGCCTCTGCCTTTTCCTTCTTCGGAGCAGGCTTCTCCGTTCCTTTCGGAGTTACTGTGGAAATAGCGTTCTTTGAGAACTCAATGCGGGCAGAATCATCAACTTTTATGATAACCGTATTATCCTTTACCATGACAATAGTGCCATGAATACCTCCGATTGTGACAACCTTGTCTCCCTTCTTCATTGCGGCAAGCATTGCCTTAGCTTCCTTATCCCTCTTCTTCTGTGGCCTGATCATCAGGAAATAGAAGATAAGAATGATAAGTACGAAAGTAATCATTGTCGTCATCATTGATCCGCTGGTGCTGTTCATCTGAGTGAAACCTCTGTCTTTTTATTTCGATATACGAAAATTAGCATTTAGGCAGGCAGAGGTCAAGGCAGTATGCGTTCTTAGCCTCCATTCCGTATGCATATTTACAGCAGCGGAGAAGAATCGATATTCCCTAAAGGAATCGTGGTAAAATCAATCTGGAGGCTTTTATGAGAATCACTTGGATAGGGCACTCATGCTTCAGAATAGAGGAGGATGGATACTCAATCATCATAGACCCATATGAAGATGGATCTGTACCTGGATTATCAGAGGTACGTGAAACTGCGGACGATGTTATCTGCACACATGAACATGGAGATCACAATTTCAGGGCGGGGGTTAAGATAAAAGCATCAGGCAAGACACCTCTTTCCGTCGAGACAATCGAGACATTCCATGATGATGCAACGGGAACAAAGCGAGGAAAGAACAGAATCTATATAATAACCGGAAAGAATGCAAAGATTGCACATATGGGTGATCTCGGATGTCTTCCCCCGGAAAGCGGCAAACTGAAGGACCTTGATGCAATATTGATTCCTGTAGGCGGTTTCTACACAATAGATGGGAAAACAGCTGCATCAATCATCAAAGAGCTTCAGCCTCGTATGGCAATACCGATGCACTTCAAAGTCGATTGCTTTGGATTCGATGTCCTATCATCTGAGAAAGATTTCATATCATGCTTCAGAAATGCCATCCATCTTGATAGAAGCACTATTGATACAGATGAAAGCTTCGATTCCACAGCAGTTGTACTGAAACCTGCGAATGCATAAGAACAGATAAGGCAGCCGAATCAGATCAGCTGCCCTATTTCCGTACACTCTGGATTATCTCAGACCGAACCGTGTGACAAACGCCTCTGCGTTCTGTATAGACCCGCCGGCGGCTCCCTTCACGATATTGTTGACCAGGAGCACAAAGCCGATCCTTCCGTTCTTCTTCTTGAGTCTTCCTGTGTAAACAACCATTCCCTTCGGAGTTCCCCAGAAAGCATACTTGGGCTGCGGGAATGTAGGCTCAGAGGAGTACACGACAGGATGGGCAGGCGTTGAAGGAAGATCATGGGCTTCCTTGAAGTTCTCCCATGCGCTGATTACATCATCGATCTCCACATCCTTCTCGAAATCGAGCCATACTGTCTCAAGATGTCCGAACATCACAGGAACGCGTACTGTATAGGCATACACATCTGGATCAATTGAAAGGATCTTCTTTATCTCCTTCTCGATCTTCTCCTCCTCTCCTCCTATATAAGGAATGCAGTTATCTGTGATATCAAAGGAGGAAAGGCCCGGATATCCTGCTCCGGATACGCTCTGGTAACTGTTTATCGTTATCGTCTTGATGCCGAATTTCCTCAGCGGGGCTAATGCCATAGCAAGACCTGTAGTGACACAGTTCGCATTCGTGACACAGAAACCTGTCTGAGGATATCCTTGATTCCTAATCAGCTCAAGCTGTTCGGAATTCGTCTCAGGAATGAGAATCGGAACATCCTTGTCATAGCGCATTGCAGCTGCATTGGAGAACACATAGAAGCCATTCGCCCTCATCTGAGGTTCTGCCTCACGGGCAACAGCCGCAGGAAGAGCAGAGAAAACAATCTGCACTCCCTCCTTCTTCATAGCTTCGAAGTTGAACTCCCTGACCTCCATATCCCTGAGGACTTCAGGCATCTCAAAAGGCATTACCCAATGGACTGTGGCAGCATATTTCTGCCCTACTCTCGCAGCAGAGGCTGTGACATAGCTGAGCTCGAACCAGGGATGATCGGAGAGCATCCACATGAAAACCTGCCCGACCGCTCCTGTAGCACCAATAACCGCAACCTTGAATTTTCTGTTCTCCATACTACACGCTATCCTTATAATTTAGCGAAGGATATCCCCTTTGGAATATCTTGTGCAATATTTTTCAGTTCCCTGAATGGAAATATCCCAGAAAAAGCTCCTGTGAGTTTATCGGCTCAGGGATTCTCGGAACAGCTGTATACTGCCCATTGTTTTCAAGCACCCTTCCTTTGACATTGTCATTCAGCATGTACTCAAGCATATTCCGTATCGTCTTCTTGATCTCCGGATCCAGCACAGGAGTTGCAATCTCAACACGTCTGTCGACATTTCTCGTCATAAGATCCGCAGACGAAATATACATATCGCCCGAACCGAATGAATATATTCTCGAGTGCTCAAGGAAACGTCCGACAATACTCTTTACCGTAATATTCTCAGTCAGCCCAGGCACTCCTGGAAGGAGGCAGCAGATACCGCGGATGATCAGACGGACACGTACACCTTTTATTGATGCTTCCACAAGCTTATCAATCATCTCCTTATCGGAAAGAGAGTTCATCTTGCATGTGATTGACCCATCAGATCCTTTCTTTATCTCATTGTCAATCGCATTGATAATGCCCTGCTTAAGCGTAAATGGAGCCACAAGCAGCCTTTTATACTCCGAATCTATTGTCATAGTGGCAAGGTTGCTGAAAAAAGCGACGCCGTCCTGCCCTATATCTTTATCAGAAGTGATGATATTCAGATCGGTATACTGCTTTGCTGTGCTCTCATTGTAATTCCCTGTCCCCAGATGGGTAATATACCTTACCTTGCCCTTATCACGAAGAACAATCGAAATGATCTTCGAATGCACTTTGTAATTCTCAACCCCATAGAAGACGGTGCACCCAGCCTCCTGAAGCTGCTTGGCATATGAGAGATTGGACTCCTCATCAAACCGTGCGCAGAGCTCCATCACCACAGAAACATCCTTGCCGTTCTCAGCTGCACGCACAAGAGACTGAACGATCCTCGAATGATTTGCAAGGCGATAGATTGTTATCTTTATATTGTTCACTCTGGGATCATCCGCACATTCATCCAGCAACCATAAAAGCGGATCCATCGACTGGAATGGATATGAAAGGAAGATATCGCGGCGGAGAGCTGTATCAATCATCGTTCCTTTCTGCAGCGTTGAAGAGATTGACCCTTTGAAAGCCGGATACCTCAGCGTGGGCCTTACTGCTGCAGGGAAATAGTCGTCAAGAGAGAACATGTATTTATAAGAGAAACATCCTCCGACCATGAAGACCTGGTTCTTCTTTATGCCCAGATGCTTTATAAGGAAGGACTTCAGCTCCTCTGATTCGGCATTCATCTCAAGACGCACCGCAGCAAGGCTTCCCCTGGACTCTACTCTGTTGCGTATGAGCTTCGAGAAATCGAAGTCGTATTCGATATCGGCATCCTCGACTGTTGCTTCGAAGTCAGCATTGCGGGTAATCCTCACAAGAGCCTTCTCCTTGATGTGGCATGAAGGGAAAAGAGAGTCCCCGAAAAGATACAGAAGCTCTTCTGCTGGTATCAGCCTGACCTTCTTGCCTCCGGAAATCGGAACAAGAGGTTCAATCCGCATGCCCATCGATACCACGCCGAACATATCACGGCCATCACGCTCAAGACGCAATACAAGATACAGCCTCTGATTCTCGAACCTGATCATAGGGTGCTTTGCATCGAGAATAAGCGGCGAAAGGAATGGAACGATATTCTCCTGGAAATATGCGAGGGATTTTGTCTTCTGGGTATCTGTCATATTCCCATGAAGAATGATATCAACCCCAGCTTTCTTCAGCTCTTTCCTAAGCTTAGAGAAAGTATCATCGGCCTTTTTGTAATATGATGGAAGCATTCCAAGAATCGCATCTATCTGATCCCGGGCAGACATTCCGGTCTTATTGTCCGTATAATCAGGGCTATGGAGCTCCAGATTCAGCAGAGATCCAAGACGCACCCGTACGAACTCATCAAGATTGGAAATGAAGATCGAAAGGAAACAGCAGCGCTCAAGCAAAGGATTCTCCGGATCCCTTGCCTGATCAAGAACCCTGTCATCGAACTGAAGCCATGAATATTCTCTGTTGATATACGGCGCACAGATGCACCTGGATTTCTCCTTAGCCATTTATTTCCTCCATAAGGAGCCTCAGATATCCCTCCTTGACTCCTTTGCTTGATATTATCAGCTCATCCGCAGCGAAGTATTTTGCAATCGAATGCGCCAGAACAGCAGAAGGAATAAGCAGATGCGCCTTCTCCGGAGCATTCTTTATCAGAATCGAAGATCTGTCATCTGATGAGGCAAGATAAGAGATCAACCGCTTCAGCTTCTTCCTTTTCATTACCCTGAGCGCAGACTCCGATACTTTGTAGAAATCTGAATATACGCTGTAGAGAGCCTCGCAGTTCCCGCCCACCAGCACGATATGCCCGAATATTGCTCCTGGATAGACAAGTTCTCTGGAAAGGACCTTCCTGATCGCACTGCGCATCTCGCGGATTTCATCTTCATCAGGATAGAACGAGGAGGAGAACTTACGGAGCGTCACAGGCCCGATAGGAAGCGAGAACATATTCTCCATGTCATCCTCCTCCAAGTCTGCAAGCTCTGCAGTCGCTCCTCCTATATCCAGCAGCAGGGCATCGCCAAGCGAAGCATATTCCCTATTTGCCTCTGCATCGGCAAAGGCCTCTTCTTTTCCGTTCAGAATATCAAATGAAAGCCCTGTCGACTGATAGACAGCCTCCTGGATTTCTGCATAGTTCGATACAAGTCTCATCGAAGCTGTAGCAATAAGAACCAATCTATCGGATCCTACCTTCTTAGCTGCATCCTCAAGATATCTGACAGCTTCAATTACTTTCTCGACTCCTCTATCCGAAAGCTTTCCCTTCTTTGACATATAATCAACAAGGGAAACAGAGCGGCGAAGCCCGATCATCGGCTCTATATGCTCTCTGGAAACCTCGGCGACAAGGAGTGAAAGCGCTGTGCTTGAGAAATCCATTATGGCTATCTTCATGCTTTACCTTCCATCTCCGAATGAAATGCCAATGGATCTGGCAACACTGAGAAGCTGATGATCAGTTGGCACGAACTTCATTTTCCCTGCGATATCAGCAAGGGCATTGTATGTGATCTCAGTACCACGGAGAGCAACTGTCACACCATGTTTTCCTTCCTTTGCAAGACGTCCGGCATATGAACCCATCTCAGTAGAAAGAAGTCTGTCATATGGAGAAGGAGAACCGCCTCTCTGAAGATGTCCAGGAACAACAGTCCTCGTCTCTACTCCGGCTTTCGCTTCAATATATTCAGCAAGCTTCTCCGTACCTGTTGCCCGGCCTCCTCTGAACTCCAGGCGCTCCTGCTTCTTCATCTTCGATTCCTCAATGCTCATGGCACCTTCTGCTATTGCAATGATATTGAATGCCCTGCCATTCTCGATTCTCTTCTCAACAGTTTTTACAACAGCATCTGGATCATATGGGATCTCCGGCAGAAGTATGATATCAGCACCGCCTGCAATGCCAGAATAAAGCGTCAGCCAGCCTACTTTGTTTCCCATGATCTCAATAAGCATAGTCCGTCCATGGCTTGCTGCTGTTGTATGAATCCTGTCGATGCACTCCGTTGCGATATCAACAGCAGTATGGAAACCGAATGTGACATCAGTTCCATAGATATCATTATCGATAGTCTTCGGAATGCCTATTACATTGAGTCCGACACTGGAAAGAAGAGCCGCAGTCTTATGTGTTCCAGCACCTCCGAGAGTCACAAGAAGATCAAGCCCGAGCGAATTGTAGTTCTTTTTCATCATATCGAGCTTGCTCTGGCCATTCCTATCCTCATCCGTCATGCTCTTGAATGGCTGTCTGGACGTGCCGAGAATAGTGCCTCCGACATTCAGAATCCCAGAGAAATCAGATGGCTTCATCTTCTTCACATCCTTATTGATGAGTCCAAGATATCCATCAGATATTCCAATCAGCTCCGCATCCTTGATTTCATTGAAGACATACTTTGCAAAACCACGTATAACAGCATTCAGACCGGGGCAGTCCCCTCCGCTTGTGAGAATTCCGATTTTCATAAATTCCACCTCCACTTGGGTCTAGTCTAACACAGCCTGAAACGTGCCTCAAAAGAAATATGCCTTACCATCGTATCAGGAAATGGAGAAAGAGTTGTTAAGCCTCTGTTAATTCATATGGTACAGGAACCACATTCAGATCGGATAATGATCTCAGGAAAGCTTTCACATGCATTTCAGCAAGAGTCTCATCACCTCTTTCTACAATCTGCGAGATTGCACACTGTCCATCATCAATCGCAGATACTGTGCTATGGACAGTTACCAGATCATCAACGGCTCCGGGCCGCATATACTCTATATCAATCTCCTCTGCATCCAGAATCATTTTCTCAATCCCTATTTCCCTAAGCATCTCAGTACGGGCCCGTTCGGCTATGGCAATATAGTTCGAATGATAGACTATGCCTCCAGCATCCGTATCAGACAGAGAAATACGGTACTCATATATGAATTCTCTCATACACCACCTCCTAGCGCCTCTCTGAAAGCCTCAGGGATGAGAACAGGATGCTTTGAGACTCTGTCTATGAAGGCAGCCCTGACGCCGAATTCAGCGATGACAGTCCCATTGCACATAATCCGCTGCCCGATATTGCATGAAAACCTCTGGATCCTTTCCACCCAGCTTTCGCAGACCACCTTGTCGTCGAGATGGAGATCTCTGGACTTCCGGCAGCTTATTGACTTGATTACAGTCAGAATACCATCAGCCGCCGCCAGCTCAGACTGCGGGATCTCCGGTATTGCTTTCCTGAGCATCTCTGTCCTTCCATGCTCAGCCCAATCGAAAAGACTTTTCCATGAAGCCCGCCCTGTCGCATCCGTATCCGAAAAATAGACTCTGGATTCAATTCTGAATATACGCATAGCTATTTGCTTATCAGTTTTGGAAGAAAGTGTGAAGAATTTAATTTCTGGAAATTCACGGTACAGGGCTCTGATTCTCTTTCCATGGTTCCTTAGAATATGTAAAATCCCGATGCATAGGAGAAAAATGACTATGCATGATGTAACAGAACGTGTTTATGAACATGTGCTGAAGACCGATCCTGACCAGAAGGAGTTCCAGCAGGCGGTCTACACATTCCTTCAGTCCATCGACAAGATCATCGAGGAGCTTCCCGAAGTAACCTATCACAAGGTGCTTGAGAGAATGACAGAGCCAGAGCGTACTGTCATGTTCCGTGTTCCATGGATTGATGATGAGGGAAGACTTCAGATAAACAGAGGCTATAGAGTCGAGATGTCATCGGCTATCGGTCCATACAAGGGTGGATTAAGATTCCATCCATCGGTCAATCTCTCCATTATGAAATTCCTTGCTTTCGAACAGGTATTCAAGAACAGCCTTACCGGCCTTCCGATGGGAGGAGGAAAAGGTGGCTCTGACTTCAACCCAAAGGGGAAATCCGATGCAGAGGTGATGCGTTTCTGCCAGTCGTTCATGACAGAGCTCTACAGACATATCGGGGCTGATACAGATGTGCCAGCCGGCGATATCGGTGTGGGCGGAAGAGAGATCGGATATCTTTTCGGGCAGTATAAGAGAATCACGAACCAGTTCACAGGCATTCTTACAGGAAAGGGCATGGATTTCGGCGGATCAAATATCAGGCCCGAAGCAACCGGTTATGGGCTTGTATATCTTTCAGAGGCAATACTCCGCGGAGAAAAGATGGGGCTTGAAGGAAAGACCTGCCTTGTTTCCGGGTCTGGCAATGTTGCTCAGTATACTGTAGAGAAACTCAACGAGCTTGGAGCAAAGGTCGTGACTCTCTCGGATTCCTCTGGAATGATCTATGATGAAAGCGGTATCACTCCGGAAAAGCTCCGCTACGTCATGAACCTGAAGAATGTAAAGCGTGGAAGAATAAAGGAATATGCAGAGAAGTATACTGGCGTGGAATACATCGCCCGCAATCCTGAAGAGCCTAATCCGGTCTGGAATATCAAAGCCGATTACGCATTCCCCTGCGCAACGCAGAATGAGATACTGAAAGCTGATGCGGAGAATCTCGTGAAGAACGGCATCAAGCTTGTCGGCGAAGGAGCAAATATGCCATGCTCTGTCGAAGCCGAGAAGATTCTCATGGGCAATGGTGTGCTTCTTGCACCTGCAAAGGCTGCTAATGCAGGAGGTGTTGCAGTATCAGGGCTTGAGATGGCACAGAACTCTGCAAGGATGACCTGGTCACGTGAAAAGGTTGACCAGGAATTGAGAAACATCATGAACAGCATCTACAGGAATATCTCGGAAGCCGCAGAGAAGTACTCGGAGAAGAACAACTTTGTCGATGGTGCGAATATCGCTGGCTTCATGAAAGTATCCCGTGCGATGCTGGCAGAAGGCTACGTATAATGCAGAAAACAGGCTTCGACAGCAGAAAATATGTTGAAGAGCAGTCACGCTATATACTCGAGAGGGTCCGGAATTCTTCCGGGCGCCTCTATATCGAGTGCGGAGGCAAGCTGCTTCACGACAAGCACGCATCGAGAGTCCTTCCAGGCTTCGATGAGAACAACAAGATGAAGGTCTTCCAGTCTCTTAAGGATAAGCTGGATATAATAATATGCATCTATGCAGGAGACATAGAAAAAAGGAAGATCCGTTCAGATTTCGGAATCAGCTACGATGCTGATGTTCTTAAAATGATCGATGACTTTGCCGCTTATGGTCTGATCTGCAATAAAGTTGTGATCACAAGATATGAGAATCAGGTCGGAGCGACGGTTTTCAAGGAAAAGCTCGAGCGCAGAGGCATCAATGTATACACACATCCGAAAACTCCTGGCTACCCTGCTAATATTGACGTAGTAGTATCAGAGAACGGATATGGAAAGAATGAATACATTCCGGTGGAAGCCCCTGTTGTAATAATTACAGCACCTGGCCCAGGTTCGGGAAAGCTGGCCACATGTCTTTCGCAGATGTACCATGAAGCGAAGATGGGACAGAAACCAAGCTATTCAAAACTTGAGACATTCCCCATCTGGAATCTTCCTCTGGATCATCCTGTGAATATCGCATACGAGGCTGCTACTGCGGATATAGGTGATGTGAACCTCATAGACCACTTCCATCTGAATGCATATGGGAAGATAGCCGTAAACTACTCCCGTGATCTCGAGGCATTTCCTCTTCTTGCAAGGATCCTTGAGAAAATCACAGGAGAAAGCTGCATATACAAATCCCCGACAGATATGGGAGTGAACAGATGCGGCTTCGGCATAACGGATGATGAAGTCTGCAGAGAAGCCGGAAGGCAGGAGATAATCCGCAGGAGCTTCCAGATAAGATCGGATTATATTTCAGGGCTTGCTGATGAGAACACGGTCAACAGAATAAGCGCGATCATGGACAAATGCTCTCTGACAGAGGAGGACAGATCTGTTGTTGTCCCCGCAAGGGAAGCATTGGAAAAGGCAATCGCAGAAGGAAAAGGCAAGAATGGGACTGTCTGTGCCGCAGCTATCGAACTTCCTGATGGAACGATAGTAACAGCACATAACTCTGAGATGCTCCATGCATGCTCTGCCCTTCTTCTGAATGCCTTGAAGGTTATGACAGGAATCCCGAAGGAAAGGGATCTGATTGCAGCCGACGTCATAAAGAGCATAACGGCGATGAAAAGGGATATACTTTCAGGCAGAGGCGTCAGCATGAATCTCGATGAGATCCTTATTGCGCTTGCAATGAGTGCTTCTATCAGCGAAGATGCCGCAAAGGCCATGAAAGCACTGCCTCTGCTGAAAAATGCAGAAGTGCACTTGACCCATATACCATCTCCGGGAGATAGTTCTGGAATCAGGAAGCTTGGCATACTTGCAACAAGCGATCCAAGATATCCTGTAAGGAATATCTAGAAAAACAAAATCGAGGTCAATATGGAACGCGAAAGGCTTTCATCCAGGCTGGGCTTCATTCTGCTTTCAGCTGGATGCGCAATCGGACTGGGAAACGTGTGGCGCTTCCCATATATCACAGGAAGATATGGTGGGGCAGCATTCGTTCTCATATATCTCATATTCCTGCTGCTTATCGGGCTGCCGGTAATGACAATGGAGTTCGCCATCGGAAGAGCGGGAAGAAAGAATATCGCAGGAGCGCTCAGAACGCTTGAACCCAAGGGAACGAAGTGGCACCTCATCGGACCTGCAGCAGTCGCAGGGAATTATATTCTTCTGATGTTCTACTCAGTCCTCACTGGCTGGCTGATCTACTACTTCGTATCATTTCTGACAGGCGGGATATCAAGTTCATTCACAACCGCAGATGTCTCATCATTTTTCGGTGCGTTGACAGCAGATCCTCTTCTGCAGATCGTCTATATGGCAATAGCCCTGCTGCTTACTGCAGGGATCGTCATCATCGGTCTGAAGAATGGTGTCGAGAAGATAACGAAGGTCATGATGATGATTCTTTTCGTACTCATGCTCATTCTTGCAATCCATTCCTGCCTTCTTCCGGGCAGCCGTGAAGGGCTTCTATTCTATATCCGCCCCGATTTCGGCAACCTGGTCCATGAATACGGGCTTTCCGAATCAATATTCGCAGCAATGGGACAGGCTTTCTTCACGCTCTCCCTTGGAATAGGAGCAATGGCAATCTTCGGCTCCTACTTCAGCAACGAGCATACACTCGGAGGAGAGACTATCAAGATCATCTGTCTCGATACGACAGTAGCCCTCCTTGCAGGATTCATAATCTTCCCTGCATGCTCAGCCTTCGGAGTTGAAGCAGGAACAGGCCCTGCCCTTCTCTTTGTATCGCTTCCGAATGTGTTCACAAGGATGCCTGCTGGCAATATCTGGGGAGCATTCTTCTTCCTTGCAATGATATTCGCCGCGCTCTCAACACTTATTGCAGTATTTGAGAACATTGTCTCATATTGGATGGACAACAGAGGCTGGACAAGAAAGAATGCGGTAATGCTCAATTTCGTTCTGCTTTTCTTCCTTTCAATTCCATGTGTTCTCGGTTTCAATGTACTCTCTGGCTTCCAGCCTTTCGGTGAAGGAACAGGGGTTCTTGATCTTGAGGACTTCTTTGTTTCAAATCTCATACTTCCTCTGGGAAGCATGGCTTTCGTATTCTTCTGTACGATGAAGAACGGCTGGGGATGGAAGAACTTCATAGCTGAAGCAGATATAGGAAACGGATTCAAGTTCCCTGTCTGGCTCAGAGTCTACTGCTCATACATCCTTCCGGTTATCATCCTGATTGTCACCATAAACGGAATATATGGTGTTCTTTCCTGAAAACACAGAAAAATAACATGGATCCTCCCATTGACGGGAGGATTCAGTTCAATCATATTTAAATTATGAACATCAGAGCAATTGCGGATAAAATCGGAATGGATTATGAAAGTGTCATGGAAGATTTCTGCGGGGATGTAAGCATAGTCCGCGAGAAGCTTCTTTCATTTGCCGGTTCGGATATATCATCATCAATCGACACATGCATCGCAGCTAAAGACTATGAAGGGGCGAGGAGGCTTGCCCATTCCCTGAGGAAGAATGCGGAAAAGCTAGGGATAAGGTCTCTGGCAGAATATGCCGGTCGTGTCGAGGAAGTCAGTGATGATAAGATAGCAGGAGACTGGAAGGATACGAAGGAACTCTATTCATCCATCATAAATGCCATCAAGGATTCATCTGAATGAAAGGTATCATATCAGCTATCGCAATTGCTATTTTTGTTCTTGCCGGGTGTGCATCAACCAGCGATGCTGATATAAATCGCCAGGATATCACGATAATGCTTCCGGAAAATCCGGAAAGCGGATTCCAGTGGGTATGGGGACAGATGGGATCAGGCCATATTGAACTGACAGCATCTTCCCTGAACAGCAACGGAATGCATGCCTTCACTTTCATCGGTACAGTTCCAGGACATGTAACGCTTACATTCTCTTCAAGGAATATGGAGACAGGCACAAACGCTGCACAGGAAGTATATTCTGTGACAGTATATGATGATCTTACGCTGAGCTATCTATGACCAGACTTGGCTTTATAGATTCTCAAGCATGCCTGCAGACAGCTTTTCAGGTAGAATATCCTTTATGAACAACAGAAAGATACTGACCATAAGCATAATACTCGTTATCCTGGGTTCTGCCTCGCTGATTCTTTCAATCTGCAAAGCAGCGGCAATAATACTGATTGCGCTATCCGTCATTGGATTCGCATACTGTCTTAAAGGTCCATGGTATCTTGGGAAAGCGTCAAAGATCATCAGAAGCGGGAACCGCGAGGAATATGGAAAAGCCTCGGAATACTCACAGAAGGCTCTGAAAGCAGGATTATCCGAAGAATATACAATGGCGGCAGCTTCCCTTCTGATGCAGTACGGAGATCCGGAGCTGGCAAAACAGGCACTGGAGACAATCATAGCCTCAGAGAGTACTGAATCCAGCCTTTCCGCAGAAGTGGCTATGTCCCAGTACTACTTCATAAAAGGCAATACAGACAAAGCAATCGAACTGGCTGATAAAGCAATGGAAGCTGGGTATCAAGGCAAAGGACTACGCCTCAGCATGCTTGACTACCTTCTCAGAGCAGGACGGATGGAGGAATTCAGGTCTTTTCTCGATGAGTGCCAGAAAGAAATAACAGATTCCCCTGCAATTGAAGATTTCAAGGCAGTCCTCTCAATTGCAGAAGGAAGGATGGAAGAAGCAGGAAAGATACTCGACAGCCTTCTGGAAAAGCATCAGCCATCATTTTCAGATCCATATGTCCATTATGCGCTTGTGCATATCCATTATGGAGAAAGGAAGAAAGCCATTGAGGAACTGGAGCAGGCAGAGAGTCTGCAGTATACGAATATGTCTGTATATCCTGCACCCGTGATTACATCTATCATCTCCATACTTAAGGGAGAATATGCGGAATCTTTCATGAAAGCCGTTTCCGGCAATACCACAGGCATGCTCAGCGGCTTGGTCCCTGACTTCAGCAGGATCCCGGGAAATACAGAAGATACCATCCCCGGTTTCCCGAAGGAGCCTGATTTCACATCACACGGTATACCCACAGGGAATAAGAGAAGCAGTGAATATGGATTATGCACAGACTTCACGGAAGATGGTGAGGCTTGGCTGAAAAGACATCAGTCGGATTTATCCTGAACAATAAGATGCAGTTCACTCCTGGCTTTCGTTGCATAGCCACTCGATCCTTCTTCCAATCATTCTTCTCACAAAAGGCTTTCTCCATAGAAAGTCATAGCCATGGACAGTACCTTCAGGCTCTGAAATCACAACAGATGCACCAAGCATGGAAAGCTCATCTGCGATCATAATGCCCTCATCATGCAGAGGATCATATTCGGCAACCTCAACAAAAGCCCTTCTGACCCCTGATAGATTGTATGAAAAAGAAGGCCTCCCTTTGATATAATTCCTGATCATCCACCTGTTATTCCGGCTATTCCACATAGGAGCTGAATCATATCTTCTCATCGATTCAGTCTCCTCTTCAGGCATCACTACAGGGTAAATAAGCATCAGATCAGGCTTGGATTCCATTGCCGATACGGTATGGATAGCAAGAAAACCTCCTGCGCTGTCTCCTTCGATCACAGAAAGATCCGGAATATCCTCTGCAAGTACTATAAGCTTTTCCAGAGCTTCCGGATGATGATGAAAAGGGAGAAGTGGGTAATCAGGCATAACCACCTTATAGCCTGCTTTGGCATACAGGGAAGCATTCTTCTTATGATATGGAGCAGCAGGAGAGGAAAATGCTCCTCCATGGATTTTCAGCAATGTACCCTTCTCTCTGCAATCTGAAGTGAAGATACTGCACTTCAACCCGCACATGGTCTTTATCTCCTCCTTCACCCCTGATACAGGTCTTACGAGAGGGAATACGAACCGGAGAATATGCGAAAACATGGCAAGGAAGGAATTCATGCGGTAATGCATGAATCTGAGGATTCTTATATCCCGCTGAAGTTCCATTCCTCCTTCCATTATCCTGTCAGAGTTCCGACAATGCCTCATCGACTATCGCAGATGCTTTATCGATATCTTCCTTGGAGGCAATGAGAGGCGGGACAAAACGAAGAACCGTATAGCCGGCTGAGCATACAAGAAGCCCCTTCTCTATGCACTTTCCAATCACATCACGAGGAGGAACGGAAAGATCCAGCCCCTGCATGAATCCCATGCCACGCACTCCTGTGACTTTATCAGGATGGGCAGCAGCTATCATCTCAAGCTTCTTTGTCAGATACTCCCCATTGGTCTTCACAGACTCTGAAAGATCGGGAAGCTTTGAAAGCAGGACTTCAGCCAGAGCCGCCGCGCAGACATTTCCGCCGAAAGTAGCAGCATGATCTCCCGGCTGGAATACATCCGCAGCTTTTCCGAATGCAAGGCAAGCACCCATCGGAAGGCCTCCCCCAAGAGCCTTGGCCAATGTAAGAAGATCAGGAGTTACACCATAGTGCTGGAAGCAGAAAGGCTTACCTGTCCTTCCAAGGCCGCACTGCACCTCATCGAAGATAAGAAGCATATCGTTCTCATCACAGAGCTTCCTCAGCCCTTCAAGAAATGCTTTCTCGCCCGGGATTATCCCACCCTCACCCTGAAGAGGTTCCGCTATTATAGCAGCAGTATTCCCATCAATCAGTGCTTTTACTGAATCGAGATCGTTGTACTGAGCATACACAACTCCCGGAAGCATCGGAGCAAAACCTTTATGGTACTTTTCCTGCCCTGTTACAGTTATTGCACCATATGTTCTTCCATGGAAAGAATGCTCAAATGAGATTATAGTGCTTCTGCCCTTCTGAAAACCATGCTTTCTTGCTATCTTAAGCGCAGCTTCATTTGCCTCTGCTCCGCTATTGCAGAAGAATACTCTGTCAGAGCCTGCAAGCTCATTGAGCATCGCTGCAGCATGTACAGCATGTCTGTTGTAATAAAGGTTCGATGTATGAAAGACTCCATCTTCCATGACGCTCAGAAGTGCTTTTTTCTCATCTTCATCGCCGTAACCAAGCGCATTGACTGCAATACCTGCTACGAAATCCAGATACTCCTTGCCATCCTCATCTTTAACATACATGCCCTTTCCCGACTTCACCGCTATCGGGAACTGCGCATAGTTATGCATGTAATTGCAACCTGCAAGCTCTATGATTTCCTTATTTGACATTATGCACCTCCGGTGTGACCATTGTTCCGATTCCATCTGCTGTGAATATCTCGAGAAGCATTGAATGAGGGAGCCGGCCATCGAGAACATGGACTGTATTGACTCCCTTCGAAAGAGCATCAAGGCAGCATTCTACTTTAGGTATCATCCCCCCATTTATCGTACCATCTGCTATCATATCCAAAGCCTCTCTTGCGTTCATGCGTCTTATGATCGTCGATGGATCATCCTTATCGCGGAGAATACCTTCAACATCGGTGAGAAAGACCAGTTTCTGGGCATTAAGAGCTCCTGCTATAGCTGAAGCTGCATAGTCTGCGTTGATGTTATATGTCTGGGAATATGCATCAACTCCCACCGGGGATATAACAGGAACATATCCAGCCTCAAGAAGAGTCTCAATAAGATGGATATCCACCTTCTCTATCTCCCCTACAAAACCAAGATCGCGGCCCTTGTCATCAATCTTCTTCTTTGCCAGCAGCGTATGGCCATCCTTTCCATTTATGCTGCAGGCTTCGACCCCTACAGACTCAAGATTCTCTACAAGGCTCTTGCCGATCGAGCCGGAAAGAACCATCTCGGCAACCCCGGCAGTCTCTGCATCGGTAACCCGCAGGCCATCAACAAACTTCGTCTCCTTGCCAAGCCTGTCGAGAAGAGCTGTTATCTCCTTGCCGCCACCATGGACGATCACTGGCTTAAGTCCGATATACTTGAGAAGCGCTATATCCTTTATCACTGATTTCTTGAGCTTCTCATCAACCATTGCAGAGCCACCATATTTCACAACGATGGTAGTACCTGCGAACTTCCTTATATATGGAATAGCCTCAATGAGCACATCCGCTTTAGCTCTTTCCTTCTCGTACATATCAGCTCCTGTAATCACCGTTGATCTTCACATAATCATATGTAAGATCGCATCCCCATGCCTGAGCGGAGAAATCACCCTGATGGCAGTCCGCCACTGCCGTGATCTCCTTTTCAGAAAGAATCTTCTTTGCTTCTGCCTCATCGAAGCGGATAGGCTCACCGCCTTTCACAACCTGTATTGTTCCTGCAGGAGATGTGAAAGACAGATCGACAAGAGATGGGTCGAAATCAGCACCGGAATACCCCATTGCACAGAGAATACGTCCCCAGTTCGCATCAGCACCGAAAAATGCGGCTTTGACCAGAGAAGATGAGACAACAGCGCGTGCAAGGGTCTTTGCATCCTTTTTCGTCAGGGCATTCCTGACATCCATTTCAATGAACCGTGTAGCACCTTCTCCATCGCGGGCAAGATAGCGAGCGAGTGTTCCAAGCACATATCTGAAAGTCTCTTCGAATAATACCCACTCCTCTGTTCCTGGCTTTATCTGATCATTCCCGGCAAGCCCATTGGCAAGCACAAGAACCGTATCATTGGTAGAAGTATCACCATCAACAGAGATCATGTTGTAGGTATCATCAACAGTAGCACCAAGAAGGGATTGAAGATCCTCTTTGGCAATGACTGCATCTGTTGTGATGAATGATAGCGTCGTTGCCATGTTGGGATGGATCATTCCAGAGCCCTTCGACATTCCACCGATTGTTATGGTCTTTCCATTGATAGATACAGAAGCCGCGGCTTCTTTCGGAAAAGTATCTGTCGTGATAATAGCCTCAGCAGCGCAGTGCCCATCGGAAGAAAGAGCAGGAACAAGCATCGAGATCCCATTCTTTATCTTATCCATATCGAGAGGAACACCGATCACGCCTGTAGAGGCAACAAAGACCTCATCCGGTTCTATTCCCAGCAATTGCGCAGCATAGGCAGCGCTTGCCTCC
This sequence comes from uncultured Spirochaetaceae bacterium, assembly GCA_944389065.1. Lineage (GTDB taxonomy): Bacteria > Spirochaetota > Spirochaetia > Sphaerochaetales > Sphaerochaetaceae > Ornithospirochaeta. The sequence continues at coordinate 15,429 of CALXKZ010000007.1, read as the reverse complement.
GCATCCCTCAGTCCCCGCTCCGCAGTACATGCATTGGCACTTCCGCTGTTTACGACGACAGCCCTGTGCAGAGGCTTCTTCAGAATCTGCATATCCCAGAGAACCGGAGCGGCCTTGACCTTGTTCGTAGTGAAAGTACCTGCCGCAACAGAGTCCGCAACCGATACAATCATAGCCATATCCTTCTTCTGTTTCTTCAGCCCTGCATGGATACCTGCAGCAAGAAAACCTTTCGGGGAAGCAACCCCGCCTTTATCTATGATTTCCATACCTGTATTCCTTTCAGAAAGCAGCCCCAGCTGCCCTTTCAAGCCCTTCAGTCTCATCAAGACCGAAAACTATATTCATATTCTGCACAGCCTGTCCGGCCGCTCCTTTTACAAGATTATCAATTGCTCCGATAGCGATTATATTCCCAGTACGCTTATCGAGCCTGAAACTGATATCCACCATATTCGTACCTTTGACATATTTTGTCTCAGGAAGATCATCGGATACCCTTATAAACGGCTCTCCATTGTACATGCTATATGCTTTCTTTATATCGTCCTCTTTGACACCAGGCTTCAGACGAGCATAGCAGCATGAAAGTATACCCCTGTTCATCGGAACGAGATGAGGGGTGAACTGAAGGAGGATATCATAGCCTGCTGCAAGAGAAAGCTCCTGCTCGATCTCCGGCGTATGCCTATGCGATGCTACGCCATAAGCCTTGATGCTCTCATTCACTTCACAGAACATCGACCCCAGCTTCTCTCCTCTGCCAGCTCCTGAGGTTCCGCTTTTTGCATCTACTATTATCGAAGAGGCATCTATAAGGTCATTATTCACTAGCGGATATAGAGTAAGGATAGTGCATGTCGTATAGCATCCGGGGTTTGCAATAAGCCGCTTTCCTTTTATATCCTCTCTATGGATCTCTGGAAGTCCATATACAGCTTCAGCAAGAAGGGCAGGATGCTTATGTTCCTTCTTGTACCACTCCTCATAGACTGCTGCATCATGGAGGCGGAAATCAGCACCAAGATCAATTACCACGCATTTCTCCAGGAGCTCCGGCGTCACAGCCTCACTTGCAATACCTGCAGGAAGAGCCATGAAAAGAACATCTGCATTCTCTGCTGCTTTTGATACATCATCCTCTGAAAGAACCATATCGCAGACAGTATGCATTCCTGGATAGATATCGGAGAACTTCTTCCCTGCATAGGAGTGCGATGCAAGATAGACAATCTCCACATCCTGATGAGCTGATAGAATCCTTACAAGCTCAGCTCCTGCATAACCTGTTGCGCCTAAAACCGCAGCTTTGACCATATGCCCTCCCTAATACAGCATAATTATACATAAAAAACCGATTATTGCTACTATCTATGCATAAATATTTAATAATACCGTATGAAATATCAGCAGATATGCATTTAATATTCAAGAAAGGCATAATCTGCACCAAGTATTTTTATCATTTGCTTCTCTTCTAGCCTATTTCGCTAGATACATTATTCCTATATCTGGGAACTGAAAGTCCGAAAAAGAAAAAATTTCTTTTCCTTATTGGATAAGAGCATCGTGCTCATACATGCAATCTGCTAATACTCAGTTCTTATTCACTTTCAAAGAGATCAATGGTAAACTGCCAAACCAGTGGGGTAAAAATGAAGAAATTATCGTTAGTCCTTTTTTGTATCTTAGCGTTCATCTTCTCTTCCTGCTCCGTTCCCGAGGGAGGGTGAAGGTCAGGGTTCTCAGCTATGGGGAACATGGGAAAGCTCAAATGATGTCATGATCAGTGTATCACCCTCAGAATACTTCCAAGGGAAAGTAAGTGCATCTTTTTCGGAAGACAGGGTGATATTCTTTATGGATGAGCTGGGTTCTACAAGTGCTCTGCCATATCTTTATGATACGAACAGCAATACAATCACCATTACTGATTCCAGCGGCTCTCACATGGTTAGTGTGCTTAATCTAAATGGCGTATTGACTTTGACAGGTCTTTCAGATCTGGATTTCTTTGAGGGATTAGTCGGAGTCCCTCAGATGAATAGAATCTCAGAGAGTGTGGATATAGAACCCGATTTACCGCCATCGGCAGCCTTTGAAGATAATCTAAGCGGGAAATCATGGCACATTGCCAATGGCAATAATTCAATCGTCTTCAGGTTTGATAATGGAAATGTATCCATTGAGGAAACATATAATGGCACATCCCAGACCATAACAGCTTCTTATAAGCCTGATGGCGATTCCGTTAACGTTTCATCAAATGAGAACTCTTTCCGTTCTCTTTTCGGTGTTTCATCATTTTCTGTCTCTGTATCAAACGATAACCTTATCCTGAATGGGGTAAACTGGGTAGATGGCAGAGATTATGGAAATACAGCAATCCCTGGAAGTGATGTCCCAGAGCCTGAAAAGCCTGTAACCGGAGACAGTTACTTTTTCGGAACATGGGAATCTACTGAGGACCTGACATGGACATCTGAGACTTTTGAGACGCAGAAAGGCCGTGTCAGGGTTTCCTTCACAGATGAGGCTGTCGTTGTCTGGATGGGAGCTACAGGATCATCTCCTGCGATGCCTTATACCTACCAGAAACAGGCAGAAGGAACTTACCTTCTTAATATAGAGGGAGAAACCCCGATGCTCGCGATGGAGGTCAATGGGCACTTATCAATGACCGGAATCATAAACCTGAGTTTCTTCAATGGTACTGTGACGGGTGTTACGATGTTTGATAGGATCTCACAGACTCCAGATATCGAAGCAGATCTTCCTCCAGGGGCAGACTCAGGTGATGTGCCAGGAGAAGATCCGGGGGATGTACCAGATGAAGGTGATACCAATGCTGATGATTTCACTGTCGAAGGCTCTACGATTACCGAATACAAAGGCACTGATACGGATGTGATTATTCCATCTTCAGTCAATGGTGTTGCTATAACAAGAATTGATGATGGAGCATTCTCCGGGAATACTGCAATAACCTCAGTATTTATCCCAAGCTCTATTACATCGATAGGACAGAGTGCATTTAACGAATGCAGCAACCTGACAGAGGTAATACTTGAGCCCTCTTCTGAATTCAGATTAATGGCGGCAGGGGCTTTTGCCTATACAGCAATTGAAGAAATCACCATTCCAGCTAATACATCATTGTTTGGGACTTTCAATATACTCATTGGTATTTTCCAAGGATGTGAGAAACTGGTTTCTATAACCATTGCTGATGGAACAAGTATAGGACACGATTGTTTCAATGGGTGTTCTGCATTAAAGGAAGTTATTCTACCTGAAACGCTAGAGGAAATTAATGAGTCTGCTTTTGAGGGATGCAAGTCTCTTGAAACATTGGAGCTGCCAGATGGTCTGAAAACAATTGAAGACAACGCATTCAAGAATTCAGGCCTCAGAAGCATTGCTATTCCTTCAACTGTCACTGATATTGGCGGAACAGCCTTCAATGGAACTTCAGCATCTGTCAGCATTAGTTCAGCAAATCGCAATTATGCAGTGGATGAAAACGGGCATATAGTCAGGAAATCCGATCGAACGGTATTGGCAGCATATGTAGGCAATGTCGATGGAGAGGTCTCCATTCCATCTGGATACACGGAAATCCTTGATATCTTCAGGTCTTCAGACGAAATCGAAAGCATAAAGATCCCTGCATCTCTCGAAACAATAGGATCATATTCTTTTGGCTATTGCGACAATCTTTCAAGTGTAGTTTTTGAAGAGGGCAGCAGCTTAAAGGAAATTGGAAACTATGCATTTACGAATTGCGGGAATCTGAAAAGCATTGACTTGCCAGAAGGTTTTACAACGCTTGGATATCAATGTTTTGTAAGTTCTGGCATATCCCAGATAGGGTACCCAAGAAGCATTGAGAAATATAATACTTCTTTCATATTCTCCCACAATGTTACATTCAATTTCTATGGGACCAAAGCAGAATGGGATGCTCTCCCGTCAGGGGCAAAACCACCATCAAACTCAAAAGTAAAAGTCATCTGCCTCGGAGATTCTGTTTGAGCGTTCCATCCATATTCTAATCTGATTCAAGCAATGCCCACCGGCCCAGCCGGTGGTTTTCGATGAAAAGATGAACAATAGTCCTCAGCTACTGCTCATCCCCTTTCAGCTCTGCAAGATCATATGGAGTCGTCTGATAGACAAAGTAGTTCAGCCAGTTGGAATACAGAAGATTGGCATGGCTTCTCCACCTCACAATCGGAGGATTTTCTGGATCATCCATCGGAAAGTAATTCTCCGGAACCGGTGTATCCAGCCCAGCATTCCTGTCTCTGAGGTATTCATTCTTCAGCGTATCAGCATCATATTCGGAGTGCCCTGAGATGAATATCTGACGGCCATTGGCAGTCATGGCGGCATAGATACCGGCCTCAGGAGAGGATGCAAGGATCTTCAGCTTAGGCTCACGGAACATGGCCTCAGTATCGCTAGCGGTATAGCGGGAATGGGGAACGAAGAATACATCATCAAAGCCTCTGAGAAGAACAGGATTCCTATATATGACCTTATGGGGATATACTCCGAAGAGCTTCTTCCCAAGCTCATGCTTTCCGATCCCAAAATGGTAATAAAGCCCGGCCTGCGCCCCCCAGCATATGTGGAATGTCGAATGGACATGGCTCTTGGACCACTCCATGATCGCACAGAGCTCTTCCCAGTATGAAACCTTTTCAAAAGGAAGATTCTCAACAGGCGCACCTGTTATGACCATGCCGTCGAAGTTCTCATCTGCCACATCCCGGAATACTTTGTAGAATGATAGCATATGCTCTGCTGGTGTATGCTTCGGAACATGGCTTTCAACCTGCAGGAGCGTCAGCTCGACCTGAAGCGGAGTATTCCCGAGAAGACGTGACAGCTGGGTCTCCGTCGTTATCTTCGTAGGCATCAGATTCAGAAGGAGAATCCTGAGAGGACGCATATCCTGTGTACGCGCCCTTTTCTCGGTCATTACGAAAATATTCTCATTCTCAAGGACCTTCCTCGCAGGAAGCCTGTCGGGAATCTTTATAGGCATGCCTTGAATGCCTCTTCGATGTCCCTGATGATATCCTTCTTATCCTCAATACCGACTGAGAATCTGACGAATCCAGGTTCAATGCCTGCTTTTCTGAGCATCTCATCGGAAAGCTGTCTGTGCGTTGTCGATGCAGGGTTCAGCACGCAGGTCCGGACATCAGCCACATGGACAACAATAGCCGCGAGCTTCAATGCATTCATGAAGGCCATAGCATTCTCTCTTCCGCCTTTCACACAGAAGGAGACCACACCTGATGAAAGACCATCCTTGAGATAACGTACCGCTCTTGAATGCTCTTTATCATCTGCCAGCCCTGGATAGCTGACGCTCTCGACGATATCAGTCCTCGACTTCAGATACTCTGCGACTGCAAGTGCATTCTCCGAGTGCTTCCTGATCCGCAGACTCAGCGTTTCAAGCCCATTATTGATCAGGAATGCAGCAATCGGCTGAACTGTTGTGCCGAGATCCCGCATAAGCTGTGTTCTGGCTTTTGTTATATAAGCAGCACGGCCGAATTGCTTTGTATAGACAACACCATGATAAGAATCATCGGGTTCCGTAAGCTCAGGATACTTTCCGCCCTTTGTCCAGTCAAAAACGCCGCCATCGACAATGACTCCCCCGACAACCTCGGCATGGCCATCCATATATTTAGTAGTTGAATGGACGACTATATCAGCACCAAGAGCAATCGGATTGCATAGGACTGGGGTCGCGAATGTATTGTCAATGATTACAGGAACACCCTTGCTGTGCACAAGAGGGACAAACCTGTCAAAGTCAAAGACCTCAAGAGAGGGGTTGGCGATAGTCTCTCCGAAGAAACAGCGGGTCCTGTCATCAAAAAGCGACAGGAATTCATCATCGGACATATCTGATGTTGCAACCCTGGCTTCAATTCCCATGCGTTTCATTGTTACAAGGAACAGGTTTGTCGTACCGCCATAGAGATTTGACATCATGACGAAGTTATCGCCGGATGATGCGATATTGAAAACAGATATGAATGATGCAGCCTGCCCGGAAGAGGTCATCATTGCTCCCACCCCGCCCTCAAGCTCGGCTATCTTGTTCTCTACGAACTCGACCGTCGGATTGGATATCCTGGTATACATGTGGCCAGGGGCTTCGAGGTCGAAAAGCTTTGCCAGCTCTTCAGCTGAATCATATTTATACGTAGTGCTCTGATAGATAGGAAGGACCCGTGGCTCACTATTTCCGGGCTTATAGCCTCCCTGAATGCATATTGTGTCTTTTTCCATGAGAGGATGATAGCACTCAGGGGATATCCTCAACAACAGTCTCAGGGGCCTTCAGAAGCTCTTCTGGGTTCTGGAAGTACTTTTTCAGCAGCTTCATAGCCGAAGCATAGTAGAATCCATCGCATATGCGCTCATCAAGATTAGCGATGATATCTATAACCCTGTGCTTAGTCACCGTACCATCATCATTAGCCACTATCTGATAGCGCTTGGCTCCGAATGCGATGAATACCGGAACATTCCCGAAGTTATACAGATGATGGACTATCGGCGGGATGTTGAGGGATGCCATATTCGTTATGAACATCGAGCCATGGAAAGGTGAGACATCCACTATCGCACGGGGAAGAAGCCCGAAGTAATCCAGGAACTTCAGGAAGGCTATGGTGAATTTCTTGATAAGCCCAGGAATATAGCAGATTATCCGTGCCGTCTTATCCATACCATTCTCATCCTCTTCCAGAACCTTCGTATAAAGTTCGGTCCATTTATTGTAGATATCGATGAGAGTATCTGTCGGCTTAAGTCTGAGCTTTACTGAAGTATCAGCGGCATCGATGCTCATCTTGCGCTTGACGATTATGTTTATGACAATCCCGTTCCTTGCATAGATCTTCTGCCCTCTTATGAATCTGTTCACACCGGGCCGCTGGCTCAGAGCCCTCACGTAAGCTGCAAGGAGCACATGGAGAATCCCTATTGATACATATCCTTCAGAACGGAGCTTCCTTATAAGATTCTCCGCTCCGCTAACATCAACATATGTTGCTATGCTGTTCTGGCTATCATTACGCTCAACCATTATATAGGGAATAATCATGTTGTACGGAGTGAGCGTCTTGATCCGTCTTCCTTCCTTTTCTCTCTTTCCCATCTTTAATGATGATACCTCTGATTTCCGATATTATCCAGCAATACTGCTTTCCAGTGATGAATATCTGTGCTTCTGTGATCTTTCTGCTATTCAGAAATGGCTTCCTAATGAAGATCTGCTCAGATGCTTTGCTTATTGCGGCTATTGAGGTAAAACAAAGATATGGATCAGAAGGAACTGGGGACAAGGAAGATATCAAGGCTTGTCCCGGAAATGGCGTTTCCGCTTATAGTTGCCCAGCTTGTGAACGGATTATACAATCTTGTCGACAGAATATATCTGGGACATATCGAAGGGTCGGGAGCAGTCATCCTTACTGGTGTTGGGATAACATATCCCATCATTCTTCTGATAACAGCGTTCTCATACCTGATCGGCAATGGAGGCGGCCCTCTTTCCGCAATCAGGATGGGGCAGAAAAGGAAGGACAAAGCAGAGGAAATACTCTCTGTCTCCGTTGCAGCGCTTCTCCTTCTTTCATTAATGCTGATGGCTTTCTTCTATATCTTCATGACCCCGCTGCTTTATCTCTTCGGAGCATCAGATGAGACGTTCAGATATGGGAAGCAGTACATGGATATATACCTTATCGGTACTCCTTTCGTTCTTCTTACCCTTGGTCTGAACCCTTTCATATCGGCTGAAGGCAAGACCGTCAAGAGCATGATGACAGTGATAATCGGAGCTGTGATGAACATCATACTGGATCCTGTGTTCATATTCGCCTTCGGTCTTGGAGCGCGTGGCGCGGCTATCGCCACTGTGATAAGCCAGATGGCATCTGCTCTCTATGTACTGCTATTCCTCACAAGCGGAAGAAGCGAGCTCCGGATACGCCTTAAGGATATGAGGATAAAATGGAATGTACTGCTTCCTGTCATATCGCTCGGAGTCTCCCCTTTCATAATGAGCGCGACGGAAGCGGCAATAACATTCACATTCACATCGAGGCTGCAGATGATCTCCGGTGATATGGCAGTAGGTGCAATGACTATAATGTCTTCCGTGCTTAATTTCTGCATGATGCCAATAAACGGGATGAATCAGGCTGTGACTCCCATTGTCAGCTACAACTTCGGAGCAGGACATCCAGACCGGGTTATCTCGATATTCCGTTTTGCTGCAATAACAGAAGCCGCATACACAGCCCTGATTTCCCTGATATGCAATCTGATGCCGGATACGGTGATTGGACTATTCACATCCTCAGGTGAGCTTATAGATTTCGCTGCTCCATATATGAAATTCTACATTACCGGGATCTCAATATTCGGGCTTCAGTGTGCAGCCCAGAATACATTCGTAGGGCTTGGACAGGCAAGGATATCCCTATTCTTCGCAGTATTCAGGAAGATCATACTGCTTATCCCACTTGTATTCATACTTTCATCGACAGCTCTCGGGACTACAGGAGTCTTCCTTGCCGAATCGATTGCAGATTCGGTCTCCGCAATAACAACATTCACGGCATTCATGATCGTGCATAGGAAAATCCTTGCCAAAGGCCCTTCAAAGCCAGAATGATATAACTCCGATACAAAGACTTGATGCAGAGAAGCTTTGCCTATACGATATTCCTATGTCTGAATATAAACTGACAGGTCGTGCGAAAAGGATGGTCAGGCTTTCCAGCAAGTTCCAAGCCAGGAATCCTGAATCCCTTTCCGACGAGCTGATAAACAATATAAACAATATGAATATAACAAGACGGGAAGCCAGAAGCGTACTCTGCAGATCCAAGCATGTGATCATGCAGACATTCGTCATTCCTGTCACCGAAGGAGCTATAACAGGATACTATTTCTCAGATCCGCATCTTGCAGAGCTTACTGGGGTAATGCCGCTGATCATTTTCTGCCATGGAGGTGGATGGGTATTCGGGAATATGGATTTCTATTCCATATTCCTCCGTCATCTGGCAGAAGCAACTGAGTCAGCTATCCTGCTGATAGACTACCGCCTTGCTCCGAAATACAAATTCCCGACAGCAGTGGAAGACTGCTATGATGCGGTACTATGGGCGGCAGAGGGAGCAAAGTACTGGAAGATCGATACAGACAGGATATTCATCGCAGGAGACAGCGCAGGCGGCAATCTTGCAGCGGTGACCGCAATGCTTCTGCGTGACAGGAAAGGCCCCCAGCTTGCAGGGCAGATACTTCTATATCCTATCACTGACTGCCGTCTGAGGACTCAGTCCATGACTGAATACCGCGATAGCCCGATGCTTGATGAGAATATGCTCTCATTCTATGTGAAGAACTATGCGAGGGAACCTAAGGATATACTCTCCCCTATGTTCTCTCCGCTTCTCAGCCCAGATCTCTCAAGACTTCCTCCTGCCCTTATAATCTCAGCGGAGATAGACCCTCTTGCTGATGACGGAATACTTTATGGCAAAGCCCTTGCGGAAGCTGATACGAAATCCAATGTGCTGATTGCAAAAGGTGCTTTCCATGGTTTCATGCCCTATAAAGATGCGATAGGACGGCCGGAAGGAGAATGCGCGATACGGCAGTTTGCCGCAGGAAGACCTGTGGAGAATGTGCAGTTCTGCACAGAGCAGGAGCTAAGGAAATCCCGCCCGAATTACTGAATAGCCATTAGGAAAGGGCCAGCACCGGAAAGATTGTGTGCGCTAGGCAAAAGGTTATAAGGGGGATCGCTTAGCATGGACTCCAGGTGCTGGTCCTTACCGCAACGGCCATCCACTCTCGATTGTCCCGCTACTGACATTTCTTGTCAACAATTTTATACATAGATTATTCTATTAATACGATTTTATTGTTTTCTGAATAAAATCTCTCCTGAAATATTAAATCACATAAGATCGAAAAAACAGAGGAGTACTGTCATAATATTCCCATGACAACCGAAGAGCGTAGCTACAATATGTCCAGGATAAGAGGCAAGGACACATCAATTGAGAGGATGCTGTCAAAAGCTCTCTGGCATAGAGGCCTGCGCTTCAGGAAGAACAGCTCCTCTGTATACGGGCATCCTGACATATCCATAAAGAAATATATGGTAGCTATCTTCTGCGATGGAGACTTCTGGCATGGCTGGAACTGGGAAGAAAGAAAGGAATCCATAAAATCAAACAGGGACTACTGAATACCGAAGATAGAACGCAATATGGAAAAAGATATCGAAGTCAACCATACACTCTCCAGTATGGGCTATACAGTCATAAGAGTATGGGAGCATGAAATACGCAACGATCTTGATGATACGGCTGACATGATTCTCCGCATCATCATGGAGAAGAAGGCTGCTGCTTCACAAAGGCTATGAAATCATCATAGACAAGCGAGAAAGAGTTATCGATAACAAGACTTATCGCCCCAAGCAATGATCCATATGGCTTTATGCTGCACCGACAGACATCCGGATAAATATCCTGAAGTCCTGCACTCTCATCAAGCTCTTCGTTTATGAATCTTACAAGAGCCTCTGAATCTCCGATAGAACCACCTAGTACGATTTTCCTGGGATTGAGGACAACTGAAAGAATCCGTATTGCTTTTGTCATAGCAGAAGCAATATGGTGGACAGCCTCCAGAGCAAGCTCATCCCCGTCCTCTGTCAAAGCCATGATATCCCTAACCTGAGCACTGCCCTCTCGCGTCCGGAGAACAGAATGGATATCTGTAGATGAGAGCATATTGGATACATCCTCAAGAAGGGCATGCTCATTAGCAATTGTGAACAGACATCCACGTTTACCGCATGAGCAGAGCTTTCCATCCGGATCTATCTGAATATGGCTTATACGTCCCGCTCTTCCATCCGCGCCACGGATAATATGCCCTGCAGAGAAGATAGCAGCCCGGATCCCGGATCCTATGCCGATATATATCATCGACTGTTCTTTCTCCGGGTTGGCATATTTATACTCGGCAATCCCTGCAAGATGGTTCCTGTTTCTGACGAAGGACTCCATATTGAGCTCTCTTCTGATCTGCTCGGAGATATTGACACGGCTATTCCAGCCATAGTCATATGCGAATACGATATCACCATGCTCCTGATCGACAACACCTGGAACTCCTATCCCAACGCCGGGCAGGAGCTTGCCTGGGCATAGGCTGATCATATGCTTCAGCCCTTCAAGGAGCCTGGAGACGAATACTTCCGGAACCATTGGAGAGACAGGAAGCTCATACGTGCTTACAATGCTTCCTGTAAGATCTGCTATAGCGAACTGCCATGTATTCTCAGAAAGAGAGGCTCCAAGAACGAACCACATGTTATTGTTCATGTAAAGAAGGTTCCCAGGCCTGCCCTTTCCAGCCTTGGTGATCTTTCCCCCCTCATGAACAAGACCATAAGCTATGAATCTGTTGATGACCTGCGTAACAGTTGCCTTGCTCAGCCCAAGCTTCCTGGCAATCTCAGTTCTTGTAAGAGCTCCGGAATCGGAGATTATATATCCGAGGACATTCCCATAATTCTCATACTCCATATCCTCGTAACGCATATAACCTCCAATCAACAACTAAGATGATTAGAGTTTAACCTATTTTCCAACATCTCTGCCAAGGGAAATTCCTACATCAGCTAAATTATCGACACTTTTGAGCTTTTCGTGGAAATGAGGCATCGATCCCACCATTGTATCCTTCCTGTAGAATGGATCATCCTCCTTGATCGGGAAAATAACAGGACGATGTTCTATCGATGATTTGTATATGCCCATTATAATCTCAATCGTATTCCTTCCATCCCGTCCGGAGATGAAAAGATCCTCCTCTCCCCTTATAGCCTTAAGGAAGTTCCTGAGCTGGGCTGCATGTCCCTCTTCTGGAATCTCTGGAAGCGAATCATAAAGCTGCTGGATTCTATTCTCTTCGTCTTTATTCTCTTCCGGGAAGCCATTTCCAAGAGCCTTTGAAGCCCTGACCTTCCATGGAATGGATATACCTGCACGTTCACACTGGAAGACAAGCTCCTGCTCTTCCCCATGACTGACAAGAGATGCATTAAGAAGCGCCATAGCACCGGGGTACTCGAATATGGCATACGACAGATCCTCGCATTCACTGTTGAAATGTCCGGTATTTCCCATCACTGCTGTCACTGCCCGTGGTTTTCCCAGCATCCACAGCATCAGATCAATATGATGGGTTGCATGGCTTGTGGTGCATCCTCCGCACTCTTTTTCCCAGGTTCCTCTCCACCATAGATCATAATAGTTCTGTCCACGCCACCACCATGAATTTATATTTGCCTGCAGAACACGTCCCAGCTCCCCGGAATCGATGAGTTTCTTTATCTTCATCATAGGAATCTTGTACCTGTTCTGGGCAACTGAGGAGAGGATACGGTTATTCCTTTCCGCTGCTTTTATCATCTGGTCGCATTCCTCGAGCGAACAGGCCATAGGTTTTTCGACAATGACATGCTTTCCATGCTCAAGAGCTGCAACCGCTGCTTTGGCATGCTCTCCAGGGGGGAGGCATACAGAGACAGCATCTATCGAATCCATATCCCATAAGGCAGAGTAATCAGCAAGAGCCACTGCATGATCCAGCTCTTTCTCCTTTATGAGAGCTTCAGCTTTATCCGGGAAAATATCGCAGACAGCTCTTATCTCACATAATTCTTCAAGTTTCCTGAAACAATCAGCATGTACTTTCGCTATTGCCCCGGAACCAAGTATTGCTATTCCGATCTTATTCATGAGAACTCCTGGAAAACGCAGAGCCATATGGCCCTGCGTAGATCGATTATGCTTCTTTCCTATCCTTTTTTACTCTGTTGTATACCGTTAAGCCAATAGAGAAAGCGGAAAGGAGAAGGAAAGCCAGTGAAATCGGGCGGGTGAAGAATACAGAAACATCATTTCCCGAGACAATAAGGGCCCTGTTCAGATTCTCCTCGGCAATCGGGCCGAGTATGACACCAAGTATAAGAGGGGCTCCCGGGAATCCATACTTCTTCATAAGGTATCCAACAACACCGAATATGACCGCAATCCAGATATGATATGTCTGGTTTCCGATTGAGAAAGCCCCGACCATGCAAAGCACGACGATTATCGGCATAAGGATATTGGCAGGGATCTTCAGGATCTTTGGTGAAATCCTTGCGAAAAGAAATCCGAAGCCAAGCATCAGGAACTGTATGACGAACATGCCTGAGAAGATCGTATAGACAAGATCCGGGCTTTCAACAAAGAGCATAGGACCAGGTCTGACACCTACCAGAACAAGTGCACCGAGCATGACCGATGTGACGACATCCCCTGGAATTCCAAGAGCAAGCATCGGAATGAGAGCGCCACCTGTCGTTCCATTGTTAGCGGCCTCTGGCGCGGCTATCCCTTCAAGCTCGCCTGTCCCGAACTTAGAGCCATTTCCTGATAGTTTCTTTGCAACATTGTATGCAAGGAAGCATGCGATGGCTCCGCCTGTTCCAGGGATTATCCCGATAAGGACCCCGATAATACCACCGACAATAGCCACCTTCAGTACAGATCTTACCTCGGAGAATGTCGGGACGACCTTCTCGATCTTCTTCTCATCGAATACCAGTCCCTTATTCTTTGAATTCACCTTGACCATGACCTCGCTGAGAGCAAAGACCCCTATGAGGATCGGCAGGATATCAAGACCACTCATAAGCTTATAAGAACCGAAGGTGAACCGTGGATTTCCTGTAATCGGATCCATACCGACAGCAGACAGAAGAAGGCCGACGGCTCCTGCTATAAGCGCCTTCACCATGCTACCGCCGGATGCACTTGCCATGATAGTAAGTCCGAAGATAGCCAGCGAGAAATAATCCGCAGCCTGGAAGTTCAGTGCAATGCTGGCAAGCTCAGGGGCAATGAACATCAGGCAGAGCGTGGAAATCAATCCGCCAATAAAAGAAGCAAATGACGAGATTCCTATGGCTTTTCCTGCTTTCCCCTTCTGTGCAAGCGGGTATCCATCGAGAACAGTTGCTGCAGCAGATGGCGTTCCCGGGGTATTAAGAAGTATCGCGGATATGGATCCGCCATACATCGAACCGCAGAACAGTCCGCAGAGCATTACAAGAGCGACCTCGCTCGGAAGCATATATACCAAAGGCAGAAGCAGGATGATTCCCATAGAGCCGGAAAGACCAGGAATCGCACCGATGACTATGCCCATGACAACCCCGAATACCATTAGGATGAATGATGTAGGATGGAAGACAGATGCAAATCCTAAGATTATATATTCAAACATAGCTATCCCCCATCAGAATAAGGTGAATCCAGGAAGGAACACCATGAAAACCCGTGTGAACAGGAGATAGACGATTATGGTGAAGACTATTGCGATGACAAGTCCCAGAAGCCACCGTCTGATTCCGAAAAGCAGCATCAGCGCGATGATCAGAACCGGAGTCATTATGACAAATCCGATATGCGGGAGCAGCCAGAGGTAGATAACCATTGCCGCAACAAGAGCGACAAGCCTCATTATCTTCGTCCTGTCAGCCTTCAGCACAGGTTTCCTGACACCCTGGAATAACGATATAGCTGTCTGGCATATACCGAGAATCATCAGCACAACGCCTATGAATTTAGGATATCCTCCCGCACCGATACCCGTCTTCGCCGTCTTCAGCGTGAAACCATAACAGAATACAAATATGCCAAGAGCTAGAATCAGAATACCGATAACAAGCTCTGAAAGGGCAGATTTCTTCTCCATAAACACCCCAATAACTGGAAGCTGCCGTGCTTTACGGCAGCCTCTGGATCAATACCTGTCTCCAAATCCTCTGCTTACGATGAGATCCTTGAATCTCTGATCCTCAGACTTGATGAACTGGTTATACTCTTCTGTATCCATATATGCTGGTATAGCGCCGATACCGGCAAGCTTTTCCGCATATGCAGGATCCTCTACACAAACCTTGATGATGTCATCGAGTTTATCGACAATCTCATCAGAAGTCTCAAGAGGAACTGCGATACCTCTCCACTGTCTGAGCACTATGTCGTATCCAAGTTCCTTTGCTGTCGGAACATCAGGGAAGTCCGGGAGCCTCTCTTCACCAAATGACACAAGCATCCTCACCTGTCCGGCCTCAACATTGGAGTAACCTTCCGGAGAGTTGTTCATCGATGCATCAACTTCGCCGCTCATAAGACCGATCACAGACGGATTTCCGCCATCATATGCAACATGGGTGAACTCAGTTCCCGTAGCATCCTCAAGCAGAAGCGCTGCAAGATGGTTTCCGCCGCCTGTTCC
>CALXKZ010000006.1 GCA_944389065.1 uncultured Spirochaetaceae bacterium | reverse complement strand
AGTATCGGATCCCGATGTTCTGGAGAAGTCAAGGAGATACTATCCGGCGCGCTGGGGCATCGAGAGGCTTCAGTACATGGTTCTGCTGCAGAAGCTCACTGCAGAGGACTATCAGTCGATAACAGGTAAGGCCTACTCGGCATAGGAGGCTACATGAAGACACCATCTCTCAGGATATGGAGAACGGACGACGGCAAGGTCGCTATGGCCTGCCCTCTTCCGGATGCATCCATGCAGTACACAACGGATGATTCCGACCCGGTAGCAGAGGGAGTTGCATACACTGCCCCTCTCTCGGTTGCTGTCGGCACCATTGTCAGAGCAGTCGCAACAGCCACCGGCTACGACCCGAGCGATGAGGCACGGCTTGAGGTCGCTGGGCTTCCTGTCCTTCCGGCGCCTACCCTGTCTGAGGGAGCGACGCACGGAAGCGGCACTGTCGTCACTGTCGATGTTGAGATCCTCAACGCAGGCTCCTACCCAGCTGGCGCTACTGCATGGGGGAAATACGGCAATGTCTATTTCTCCGGCAGGAAGCTTTCAGAGCTTACGGAGAGCGTTGTCTGCACAGCTCCTTCCGGGGAGACTGTCTCTGTGATGATAAAGTGCCCGGGCTATACTGACTCAGCGATGAGCGATATCACCGTGACAGCACCGAAGGTGGCTACACCGACATTCAGCTACAACAAGTACACGGGCCAGCTCACGATATCATGCGCGACAAGCGGTGCGACCATCTACTACAGGATAGGCGCATCTGGTTCCTATCAGCAGTATTCTGCCGCTCTGACGATAACAGAGGATGTGACTGTGTATGCTTACGCCCAGCACTCAGGATACACCCAGAGCAACACCGGAAAGATCGTATGCGACTATGTTGGATACCCGGCGGAAGGAAGCACGCTCCCAGATCCGGAGATCACCATCACATACTCCGGGAACAATGCACGGATCTACTGGGATAACTGGTCAGACTACGATGGATACCTCGCGAATCCGGATGCAAACGTTGCGCTTGAGGTGAATTATTCCTCCGCTGGATACGTCGTGGCATCGAGCTATCTGTCTCTGCCACTTGATGAGATAAGCAGCCCGATATTCTTCAGGGCAAGTGATACATCAGGGCATTATGAGCACAGCAATGTCATCTCGAAGCAGACGAAGATCCAGACGCCTTCCCTGTCGCTGACAAGAAACGGCACATCGGTAACCGCAGTGGCATCATCCCTTATTTCCGGCATGACATACTGCTACAAGATAGGATCAGCGCCTTCCTCTTTGAATGACGGAGCAGGATCCTTCACGGCATCATCAGATACATATACATTCACCTATTCCAGCGATACCTCAGGCGGAGCCTTTACGATGTATCTCAGAGGCTTCAAGACCAGATACGACCCGTCAGACTCCACGTCAGCCTATATCAGTGCGCTTTACATCCCTACGCCATCATTCACACTGAGCGTTGAAGAGAGAGAAGATGGAAAGGTTAAGCTGTCAGGTACATTCAGCAATATCGATGATTATCCGGGAGGTACGGAGAATTTCAGCTTGAGCGCATACGATTCAACCAGAGGAGAGGATCTGACGCTTGTCGGAAGCATTATCAGGAGCAGTGGCGACATCACCTGCACTTTCTCATATCCGAATGCTGGCGGAAGCATCAGAGTCACGCTTACGGCGGACTTTGCAGGTGTAGTCAAGGATAGCAGCAGAACCCTTTCGGTTCCTGAATACAAAGGTGCGCTTCCCGCTCCCGAGCTGAGCATTGTCCAGAATGAGGCTATTATGTTTGCTGTAAGGCTCGACAATTATGAAGCCTATCCTGATTACGGCAATGTCTATTTCAGATATCCCGGCAGTGATGAATACCAAGGCAAGCCGGTTTCTACGCTGCATGAATATGATGGGATCATATTCTATATCATCTCCGAAGATCCTACGATGCTTGTCCATCTTGAGGCGGAAGGATGGACGGATTCCACAGAGGCGTCAATCACACTCAATGCCCTGCCCTTCCCCAATGTCGAGATAGAGAGCCATGCTCCGGCCAGCGGGTTTTTCAGTGCATCATTCAATGGCTATATTTCAAACTACAGCGAATTCCCTGCAGGGACATCATTCGACGTTGAAATATGGAATGATACTACAGGAGAACGGATCGATGATCTCCTCTCCGTCGTAAGGAGCGATGGCTCATGGACAATGGGCTCCACCGTTTTCGGAGTGTCGCTCGGCGATACGCTGAGGGTGAAGATCACAGCATCCCTTTCAGGCTATAACTCCGCATGGGGGACGGCATCTGCAGAAGCAGAGGAGCGCCTGCCTGCGCCGGTGGCAGATCTCTCATTCTCCAAGCTCAATTCCACGGATTATCTGTATACGCTTACCGCGAGTGACGGCATCACGAGCAAGTACAATAATGCGACACTTCATCTTACCATCATCAATAAGAGCGATAATGACTATGAGCTGTATGATGACACTCTTGATTTCTCGGATGAGCCATCGATTACCACAGAGAAGCTTCAGACAGCATTCGATGCCATCGCGCTTACTCAGGTTGGCCATTCAGGTCATCTTATCCAGGAAGGCGATACCGTAAGAGTCTCATGGGAATTCAGGCAGAATGGCTATTCGCCGAGCATTTCCTATATTGAGAAGGAATGCCTGCCGGTATTCCCTGCTCCGGTCTTCGATTGGAATTATATATCATATACCAACATTGCCGTTATCCGGCTCAAATGGGATGATTTCAGCTCTACCCCTGATGGATTCCACTGCAGCATCGTATCCAATTCGATAGCTGATAGTCTGAATAATACCGGTTCTCCAACCTATAGCAACGGTGCATTGTACTTCACTTCCAGCGTGCCATTCGCAGTTGCTGACCAGTCTATCGGAGGGCATGATACCGAGGATTTCATAGGGCAGACCTTTACATTTGAATTCGGTGCGACCGGCTATGAATCGAGGACCTTCACAGGAACATTAAACGAAAGCAATAGGGTGCAATAATGAAACAGATACTTCTTTACATCTGGCAGTTGCCACAGAACATCCTCGGCCTGATCCTCTGGCTCATTGTGGGCAAGGACAGAATCAGGGCTGGGGTCTACCATTGGAAGCTCAAGGGATCGATATCCCTTGGCTGTCTCATCTTCCTCGATGAGAATGCGACGAACTATGTCCTCAGGCACGAACAGGGGCATCAGGTGCAGTCAAGGTATCTTGGTCCTCTGTACCTTCTTGTGATAGGGCTTCCGTCCATAATCTGGGCGGGCATTGTCTACCCTATCGTCAAGGGAGACTATTACAGGTTCTACACTGAGAAATGGGCTAATCAGCTCGGAGGCAATGGATGATTTGACTTTCTGAGGAATCATGGCAATAATATGAATAGAAAGAGGCACTGCCGATAGACGGCTGGCTTCTGGAGTCCGCGATTAAGCACGGACGCTTATGCAAGCAATCCGCCCCTAATGCTTTCCACGGCCGGGGCGGTTATTTTTATACAGGAGAATCGCGGTGATGAGGGCCAGTGCCTTTGAGGCAAGATCCAGTATCGCCTTGATTATTTCCAAAACCATATAAGCTCCTTTCATCATGAAGAATCCATGAAGCCTATACAGGCTCCAGTGTGTTACGACTGGAAGCCAACCACCTACCTCTATGGCAGTGCCATGGATAGTATCCCCTTCTTGTTCCTATCCGTCAACAGCGTGTGGACAGCCTATCGATGAGGGGTTATCATTGGTGTCAGGAACGGTGCTCTGGGGGAGCTTTCTTTTTCGGAGGTAGCTACACATGAAGAAGAAGTTCCTGCAGCGCGTGCTCGTTCTGGTCCTTACCCAGATCGTGGTCGCCAGCGTGGCCCTGCTTGAGGGAATGAGGTGGTCCGAGCTTCTGGATTATCTTTCGTACCTCTTCATTTCAGTTGCAGGCGCAATGCTCCTGGATGACTTCCTTGCGAAGATCATCTGGTACAGATACGCGATCACGAAGAAATACCTTCTCGGCATACTATTCTACTTCGCTGCGCTCTCGCTGTTCACAGCATCGTTCGTCACGTCCAACCTTATCTGGGGCATCGTGGCGCTCTGCCTGTCCGGGGCACTCCTTGTGGCTGGCATCGTATGGTCATGGTTCGCCTATCATGACAATGACTACTACTCCTTTGAATCCGACAGGATGAAATGGCGCATCTTCATATCAGGCATCGATTCCCTTACGAGGGAGGAGGTGGAGAAGAAGGTGAAAGCGTTTCTCAGATTCCGCACTAAGAGAGGTTATCTGGAAGGGAATCTGGACATTAGCCGTCCTTTTGACCCAAACCATCTATACTCGCTTGATGAGCTGAAGGAGAAGGATCCTCAGAATCCTGATATCGCCGCGATCGAGGTTGAGATCAACCAGATGATTGATGACTACTACAGGCGCAAAGCAGCCGCATCAGTGCCGGTATCAAGCACTGCTGAAAAGGAGGTAAGATAATGTGCTCAAGAAGATTATTTGTATTGCTGTGCGTCTTATTGCTCGCATTGCCGGCATTCTGTGGGTGGGATGCATTCAGAAACTACTCAGATGGCTCTTTCTCGGAAACAGTGTTCATGGAGGCAAAAGCTATGGATACAGAACCGCAAGGGAAGTCATTGACCGTGGTCTCAGGCGACACGAATCAGACAGACGGACTATTGAAGAGCTACGAAGAATCGTCGAAAAACTATGAGGATTCGCTCACGGCTGTCGGGGAGTCGCTTGACGGCATGAGACAGACGAAGGCTGTTGAAGAAGCGAAGGCGCTTGTACAGGAGCTTGAGAAATCCAAGGCCGCCCTCGAGGAGAACTACGCTGCCCTTGCAGACACTGTGAAGGAACAGGAGAGGATCATCCGCAACGAAACCGGCGTGCATTGGGGCGTCGGGCTCTCTCTCGGCTACAGACAGCCACAGGAGCTTTCCCCTGGAATCGACCTACAGATGAGAGCGTCCGACTGGATCCTCCGTGTCGGGCTTGATTACGCAATCCCTATCGGAGGACCATTGCAGTGGAATGCGGCAGATCTCGGCTACGAAGTTGGCGTCATGTATGAATTCTAGGTTCAGGAAGCCAGAAGACCATAATTACTCCTTCCCCAGTCATTTCTGGCTGGGGTCTTCTATTTCTTCGATCTCTTGATATAGGGATATCTTGTAGGGCTGACTCCTACATTCTTTAATAATTTCCTTCCATCTGCGATAAGCCCGGCTCATTCCACATCCTCCTCAAAATCCTTGCATTCTTCCTTGTCTTCCCCGTGGCATGGCCGCCAGAGGTTAGGTGAGACCGGGTTCATACAGACCCCTTCCCACATCGAATAGTACTTGCAGTCAATGCTGGTCATTGGCTCCTTCCTTCTCCACGCCGTCCTTCTCCAGCTGCTCATACGTCTTGTCCAGCGTCTGCTCCATGACAGCCTTTGCAGTCTCCTTGCTTATGTGTCCGATATACATGCAAGCAATCCCGTCCATAATCTTCGGCACTGCAGTCTTCAATGCTGCTTCCTGTACAAAGTTCAACGGTACTTCCATCAGTTCTCCTCCTTATCAGGATCGTCCGCTCTTCTCTTCGAATATCCGCCATCGCTGTACGTATACCCGAATTCCTTCATAAGTTCGTCAAACAGATATAGCATGTTCATCCGGTAGTAATACTTATTCAAAGGCATCTTCGATATATTGTCCCTGAGCATGCTCATCCTCCTGACTTCTTTTTTATTCATCCTTTCCTCTCCAGATACTCCAGCACAAGCGGAGTGATTACCAATGCGGCGGCTACTGCATAGCCACCTTTAATACGACATCGAATACATCAGGTTCTTTTGGGACAAGAGATCCGAATATGCATAGACAACCTGTAATCAGCGAAACCCATCTTGCTGTTGTCATACGCCCCTCACCATTGCCTGATATGGTCGGCCTTGCTTGTCGAAAGAAATTCCTCCTGCGGGAATCCATCCTCGCTCAACCCATGCCATAACACCTCTGGCGAAAGACTCAGAGTCTATCTCTTTATGAGCCGTGACTATCCTATATTCCTTATGTGTATACACCTCTCCCAGATGATCGGGCTTATTATCGGAATCAGCCTGATCTGAATAACATGTCTCGCTCTTATTATCGGAATTCGGCTCATACAGATGCGTCCAGTCATGATTGTCAGGTATTTCAACTGTCATATAAGGAATCCTTAGAGGATCCTCAATACTGCCAACCCATATACCCCTATCTTCATTCCGTATCGGCTTATCTTTATACATATACCACTCTCCGCTCTCGTCCTGTGCCACATAGCATCCGAAGAAATCCGCTATCTCCTGTGGTGTTCTCTTAATCATCCTTTCACCTCCATCTGCTTCCAGAGATCCGGATTATCCGGAAAGAATACGTTGTCCAAGTTGTCATCGGTTATCTTAATGAGCGCATCAGGTATCGGCAGCTGCTCTCCTGAAACATCCAGCGTAGCCATACCGTTCGAGTAGACCGTTACCTTGCATCCTGTCCAGTCTGCCCATTCCTGCGGTGTTCTCTTATTCATCCTTGCCTCCTTGCATTGGTGGAAAGCGCAATTCCATGCGACATGAACTCACTGTATTCAGGTCAAAGAAGAATGGAACCTCTACGAATCTGGAAAGCAGTCTTATGGCAGTGCTGCTCTCATTGCCTACGTATCCCCACACACGGTCATTCATTGCATACCTCCTATAAACGTTGCCCGAACCTTTATAAATCCGGGCTGATTTCTATAAAGGTCACTCCTCCACCAACCGGCCACATGGTGAACCGTCTAAGAACTCATATCTTGCCGACAGAAGCCCGGGGTTGATACCTTCTCTCAGTCCACCACAGAAAACATAAGCCTCATTCATGCTGGTTATCTGATACTCGATACTCGGATAGTTATTGATTCTTATCCACGCCCCTCTAAGCTTTGCCCTGTCTTCCTCTTTAGAGAGGTCGAACGGCACATACTTCTTCTTTGCTTCCTTCTTGCGGATGAGGCAGACGAACCATTCGTTTTCTGAACTCATAAAAGGTGATGACTGGGCTTCTATAGCAGAGTCCTTCATTACAAGCGTGCCTTCGCTTGCCGAAAGCTGGCTTATACTTCTTAGCAAGCAAGAAGGATTGTTTCCGAAGTAGTACTCC
>CALXKZ010000005.1 GCA_944389065.1 uncultured Spirochaetaceae bacterium | reverse complement strand
CTGACTTGAACTTCATCGTTATTATCGCACTAGGCCAGATTGACATCTTCTTGACCTTCGCCTTCGGCCCGGAGACAACGGAGTAGTTCTTATCAGTAGAGAATGCGGATATCCTGAAGCGCTTTATGAGGTATACGTTCTTATCGCGGACCTTATCGCGGTAGATAACGGTGAAGACCTCCTTTGAAATCACTTCCTTATCGCCGTAATTGATATAGAACAGGCCTTCCGTGCCAATGAATACCTTATCCTCGACAGGAACGACACGGTATTCGCCGTTTGTCTTCATATAGAAGACTTTGTCAAACGGGCTTACCTTGAGAAGAGATTCACCAGTCTTGACATTCGTTCCAAGATAGCCTGTCGCCTGATCGTATCTGATATCCATATTCCTGACAGCTACCTGCTTTGCATTGAGAGTCTCGAATGATGATATCTCGGTCTTCCTTCTGAACTGCTCTTTATCGATCATGCCCTCAAGCTCGGTCAGATAGCTCTCTGCATAATCAACGATATTTGCAAGATTGTAATCTATCGTGCTTATATCCCCTTCGATCTGGGCAATCTCGTTCCTGTTCTTCTCGATATCGAAGAGAGAGATGCGCCTGATAGGAATCTTCAGCAATCTCTCTATATCGTCATCATTGAGCAGTTCTCCGCCAAGCTCTGATTCAAACGGGACAAAGCCATCAACGATTGCCTGCCTTACCTCTTCCTGAGTCTTCTTTGTCTCAATCTCCTTGTAGATCCTCTCCTCAATGAAGATCCTCTCCAGCGTCCTTGCCCTCAGGCGCTCCAGAAGGTGCTTCTTGTCATTCTCGAGCTCCGCCGTAAGCACTTCAACAAGATGCTTGGCATGGAAGCGGATCATTTCCGTGATTGATACCGCCTTGGGAAGACCATTTACGATAACAAGAGGATTGACCGATATCTTCTTCTCGCAGTCCGTCGTCGCATACAGGACATCGACCATATCCTCTGAGTAGACATTACGCTGCCAGCATATCTCTATCTGTGCCTTTTCTGCCGTATAGTCGCTGATTGAAGCTATCTTCAGTCTTCCTGTTGCATTCGCTTTCTCTATAGACTCGATCAAAGCCTCGGAAGTGACTCCATATGGAAGTTCTTCGATGATCAGCTTCTTCGGATCCGAAGCATTCAGACGTGCACGAACGGCGATCTTCCCTTTGCCATCCGCATATTCGGAGACATCCATTATGCCTCCACCAGGGAAATCTGGGTAGAGGGAGAACTTCTTGCCCCTCAATGCTTTCTTCTCAGCCTCAAGAACCTCGATCAGATTGTGGGGAAGGATCTGCGTGGACATTCCTACAGCAATGCCCATCGTTCCCTGGACAACCACAACAGGAATCTTTGCAGGAAACTGCACAGGCTCCTGATTGCGGCCATCATATGAATCTGTGTATTCAGTTATCTCAGGATTATACAGAACCTTCTTCGCAAAAGGCTTAAGACGGCATTCGATATATCGGCCTGCAGCAGCTCCATCACCTGTCAGGAAATTACCGAAATTCCCCTGCTTCTCAATGAAGAGCTCGCAGTTTGCAAGATTGACAAGCGCCTCGTATATAGAAGAATCGCCGTGCGGATGGAACTTCATACAGGCACCGACAACATTGGCAACCTTCATAAAGCGGCCATCATCCATCTCAAAGAGCGTATGCATTATTCTGCGCTGCACGGGCTTGAAACCATCAACAAGATCTGGGATTGCCCTATCCCTGACTACATATGAAGCATATTCAAGAAAGTAATTCCTGTAGAGTTTATCAGCCTGTGACATTCAGAAGATTCTCCATAATGAACTCCCTTCTCTGGGGGGTGTTCTGTCCCATATAGAACTCCATCTTATCCTTGATGTCCTTTATTGAGGTGATTGTGACAGGAAGGAGCTTTATATCCTCGCCAATGAATCCCTTGAATTCATTAGGGCTTATCTCTCCAAGCCCTTTGAATCTTGTCACTTCACAGCCTTTGATCTTCGCCATAGCCTGATCCCGCTCCGCCTCTGAATAGCAGTAGCTTGTGACAGCCTTGTTCCTGACTCTGAAAAGCGGCGTCTCAAGAATGAATAGACGGCCGGAAGTTACAAGCTCCTCAAAATACGAAAGGAAGAATGTCATGAGGAGTATCCTGATATGGAATCCATCTGTATCGGCATCGGTTGCGATCACGACCTTTGAATAGCGGATATCATCAATCCCGTTCTCAATTCCGAGTGCCACCATGATATTATACAGCTCTTCATGCTTATAAAGCTCGGTGCGCTTATATCCCTGGACATTGAATGGCTTGCCTCTGAGTGCAAACACAGCCTGCGTATTCGCATCCCGGGCTATCGAAAGGGTTCCTGCAGCACTATCTCCCTCGGTAAGGAAGATCATCGAGTTCTCAGCTTCCTTCCTATGCTGAGCGGATGATGAATCCAGATGATAACGGCAGTCCTTGAGCTTAGGGATATGTATAGCCGTCTTCCTGGCCCTTTCCTTGGCATTGTTCCTTACAGCCTGCTCTTCCTTGTGGACTTTTTCATTTGTCGTGACCTTTTCCTGGATTCCCTGTGCCTTTGCCTTGTCCTTCATCAAGGCATCCATAACAGCTTCCTTGACTTCATTGACAATCCATGTGCGGACCTCTGTTGATCCCAGCTTGTTCTTCGTCTGGCTCTCGAATACAGGATTCTGCATCTTGATAGCGATTGCAGCAGCGATTCCATCCCTGATCTCAGGAGCCTGCCAGCTTTTCCTGAAGAACTCATTCACACCTTTGAGGACACCTTCCTTGAAAGCCGCGAGATGTGTTCCTCCATCTGTTGTATTCTGGCCATTGACGAAAGAGAAATAGTTCTCGCCATACCCCGATGTATGGGTGAAAGCGAATTCAAGATGCGCATTCTTGAAATGGACAGTCGGATAGAGTCCTTCCGACCCAAGCATCTTCGACAGAAGATCCAGCAGTCCATTCTGGCTCTTTATGAGCTTCTTATTGAAAGTTATTGTCAGCCCTGTATTGAGATATGCATAGCTCCAGAGCCTGTCTTCGATGATATCCTCAAGATAATGGAAATCCGGGAAGATCTCTGGATCGGGGTGGAAAG
This sequence comes from uncultured Spirochaetaceae bacterium, assembly GCA_944389065.1. GTDB lineage: Bacteria > Spirochaetota > Spirochaetia > Sphaerochaetales > Sphaerochaetaceae > Ornithospirochaeta. The sequence goes on along the minus strand of CALXKZ010000005.1, from coordinate 52,045 downwards.
AAATGAAAGTTCCATCCTTTTCCTCCGGGGCCTTTCCCTCTTTCTTTCTCTTCAGCTCTCCCCTTTCAAATTCTGCCTCAACATACTTTCCTTCTCTGTAGGATCTGACCAGAAAGCTGGAAGAGAGTGCATTGACGGCCTTGGTTCCGACACCATTGAGACCCACTGAGAACTGGAAGGCTTCGCTATCATACTTTGCACCGGTATTTATCACTGATACGCATTCGACCACTTTCCCGAGAGGAATGCCACGTCCGTAATCTCTGACAGAGACTGTATCATCAAGAACAGTGATCTCAATCCGGGAACCGAAATGCATCGTGAACTCATCTACGGAGTTATCGACTACTTCCTTAAGTAATACATAAATGCCATCATCGGGATGCGTACCGTTGCCGAGCCTTCCGATATACATTCCCGGTCTGAGCCGGATATGTTCAAGTGATGACAGGGATTTTATATTGCTTTCATCATAGGCCATGAAATCAGTATACAGAGTTTATGGATGATTAAGCAAATATTTGTCCTTACCCTTTTCGGGAAGGAAACAGAAGCAGTCCCATAAGAGCCGTAAGAGGCGTGACCATGACAATTCCGGCAGCTCCGACAAGCGTCTGGAGTATCTCTGCAGCTATTGCTTTCGATGTAAACAGATTCATGACGGGTGTAGCCTGTGCCATATAGACCATCATCAGCGTAAGGAAACTACCCATATATGCAAGAAGAAGTGTCGTGATCTGGGTTCCGACCCCAGCTCTTCCGACCTCCATAGCAGATTGGAAAAGCTCCCGGCTGCCTATACCCTCGGAGTGTTCTCTCACCTCCCACATGGCTGCAGAGACATCTATGGAGAGATCCATGACAGCACCTCCGGCGCTCAAGCAGACAACTCCGGAGAAAAGCGATGTGAGATCAAGATGGATGAAACCGCAATAGAGAAGCGCTTCACTCTGTTCCAGCACTGACCCATGGATTCTCAGCAGCCATGTTGTGAATACAGAAAGGCCCACTGTCATAAACATGCTCAGAAGGGAGCCAAGGATTGCAGCAAGGCTTCTCCTGTTCACCCCTGAAACCATAGGCAATGTCACAAGAGTCATCAATAAAAGCGAAAATGCGCACATGAAAAGAGGATTCATTCCCTTAAGGATAGATGGTATCAGGAGCTTCCAGATCATAAGGAATGCAAAGATGAAGGAAAGAATCATTCTTATCCCTCTGATACCTGCAAAGAGTATCAGAACTATCGCGAAAATGCCAACGAGAATCCATTCAATGCCTATTCTGTAATAATCGATAAGATTAATGAATATAGGCGTACCGCTCTCATCACGTTCGATGAGCACCCATGCGATATCCCCAGGAACAAAGACCTTATCCTCCTTCAGGCTTCCCGAAAGAAGATTTATGCCATCCATCTCCAGCCCCTCATGCTCACCAGAGAGTATCCTGACGCTGCAGCGCTGGTCTCCGGTACGGAAAAGACCGGTCTGTATTATCCCTCTGTCATCGCATGAAAGGATCTCGGCTTTGGCTCCTGTGGCATTTATATATATGTCTCTCTCAAAACCTGTTGGAATGATAATCAAAACAAGGGATGCAATGATGAATGCAGCAATGAATGCCGTGTCCTTGTGTCTGTTCTTAAGAATATTTCCCATTTGAACACCAAGAGGGGAGCAGAAGCTCCCCTGCGGAATCTATATTCTCCTTACCTGGCGTCGGTAAGATCCATGAGTTTCTTTGCGACATCGGTGTTGTCATAAGATCCGATGAACGCCTCTGCACCCTCTCCGTATGCATATACAGGAACCGGAAGACCTGTATGGAAGTAGCTTGTCCAGCCGATTCCTGCCTTGTTGTTGATGATGTGAGTGAGTGTGACAGAGATCGGGTTGTATCCGCCATAAAGGAGAGACTCCTCATAGCCATCTGTATTCCCGCTCATCGCATCATCATATGCCCTTTCAAGCATCGCGAACTCATAGTCGTTCATCTCAAGAGCGGCAACCTCAGCTTCTGTTCCAGGAGCTGTAAGGCCGAAGTTCTCTTCAACCATCTCAAGAAGCACATCGAAGGAGAAATCCCCTGCTGCGATTCTTTCCTCGACCATAGTATCGAACTTGACGTAGGAGACCTTCTGGGCACGGAGGATATCGAAAGCCGTATTGTATCCGGTTGCTGCATATCCGATTGTCATACCACCGGTCTCGTGATCACCAGTTACGATGATGAGAGTCTCATCTGGGTGATCCTTTGCAAAGTCAACAGCTACCTCGATAGCCTCATCAAAGGCAAGTGTATCGCTGATGTTCGCTACTGCATCGTTTGCATGTCCTGCCCAGTCGATCTTCCCTGATTCAACCATCATGAAGAAACCTGTCTCGTTATCAAGGACATCGATTCCTTTCCTGACGAAATCCTTGAGCTGAAGCTGGTCGTCTGTTGCATCGATAGCATATGGCATAGCGCCATCATCCTGAAGAACAGGGCTGTAAGCATAGACTTTGCCGCTATCGCTGTTGAGGCTGAGAATGGTATCACGGTCATTTGTCACAAGATATCCGTTCTCCTCAAGCACCTGATAGATAGTCTTATCGCCATTATCTGCCTGATTCACAGAACCACCGCCGAAGTAATCGAATCCTGAAGCCGCCATCTGCAGACCGATCTCATAGTAGTCATTGCGGGATGCAACATGCGCATAGTATGCAGCGGGGGTTGCATGGTTGATGGTGACTGTTGATACGATACCGATCTTCCAGCCCTTGTCACGGAGCATCTCTGCGATCGTAGTTCCCTTTGTGACCTTATCGATTCCCATTCCGATGACACCGCTGTGTGTCTTGAATCCAGAAGAAAGGGATGTAGCTGTACTTGCCGAATCCGGAGCGAATGATGTCGCATCCTGTGTATACTGGATACCGACAACCGGGAACTCTGTGAATGTAAGTTCCTTTAGATCAACAAGACCAGACTCGTTGCATCCATTGAATACCTGTGCAGAATTGATCTGCGGCGAGCTCATTCCATCTCCGATGAACATGAATACATATTTCGGGGAAGCATCATCCATATAGTCACGGATAGTCTGCTCTGTCTCCCTTGCGCCATCAGCATATGCCATCGAAGCGATGAGCATGAGCGCAGCAAGCACTGTAAGAATTCTCTTCATTTGGTCCTCCATTTGGATGAATCTATGGAGAAATTACCATTTGCCGGAATTCCCTTCTGCCATATCCAGGTTAGTCTTCCGTTAATTCAAAGCAAAGAAAACAGAGCTGATGTTAAGACGTGATAATATACACAACGCGTTCATCATCCATAGCCTTTTTCCTCCCTTAATGATATCCTCATCGCTATGAGCAAGTATCCTTTCAACGAGATAGAGCCCAAGTGGCAGAAATACTGGGAAGAGCATAAGACTTTCCATACGGAAGAGGACCCTTCAGTACCGAAGGAAAAAAGAAGATATATCCTTGATATGTTCCCATACCCATCGGGAGCAGGTCTTCATGTAGGGCATCCTGAAGGCTATACAGCAACAGATATCTACTCAAGGTATCTCAGGATGAAGGGTTATAATGTCCTTCATCCAATGGGATTCGACTCATTCGGTCTCCCTGCAGAGAACTATGCAATCAAGACCGGCACCCATCCATGGGTAACGACAGAGAAGAATATCGAGACATTCCGCCGCCAGATAAAGAGTCTGGGATTCTCCTATGATTGGGATCGTGAGATATCGACATGCGATCCAGATTACTATCACTGGACACAGTGGATCTTTGAGCAGCTATACAAGAAAGGACTTGCATATGAAGCTGTCACACCGATCAACTGGTGCCCGAGCTGCAAGACAGGACTGGCGAACGAGGAGGTCAAGGAAGGCCACTGCGAACGCTGCGGAGAGAAGGTTGAGAAGAAGAACATCAGGCAATGGATGCTCAGGATCACAGCCTATGCAGACAAGCTTCTTGAAGGACTGGATGAGCTTGACTGGCCAGAGTCAGTGAAAGCTATGCAGCGCAACTGGATCGGCAGATCCGAAGGTGCTGCGGTTTTCTTCCAGATTGATGGAATGGAAGACAAACTCGAGGTCTATACAACACGCTGTGACACTCTTTTCGGCGCGACATATATGGTAATCGCACCAGAGCATCCTCTTGTTGAGAAGCTCACGACACCGGAGCAGAAGGATGCCGTTGCGAAGTATCTCGATGAGACGAAGCATAAATCGGATCTGGAAAGAACAGATCTGGCAAAGGACAAGACCGGTGTATTCTCCGGCTCCTATGCGATAAATCCTGTAAATGGAAAGCGCATTCCTATCTGGATTGCAGATTATGTGCTCATCAGCTATGGAACAGGTGCCATCATGGCAGTTCCTGCACACGATGACAGAGACTGGGAGTTCGCGAAGAAGTTCAATCTTCCCATCATCGAGGTACTCAAGTCCGAGGTCAATGTCCAGGAGCAGGCATGGACGGAAGATGGAATCCATGTGAATTCAGAGTGGCTCGATGGACTGAATAAGAAGGATGCCATCGAGAAGATGCTCGCTTTCCTTGAAGAGAAAGGCTATGGCCACAAAGCGGTGAACTACAAGCTGCGCGACTGGGTTTTCTCACGCCAGAGATACTGGGGAGAGCCGATTCCTCTCATCCACTGCCCTCACTGCGGAACAGTTACGGTTCCCGAGGAAGAGCTGCCACTGCGTCTGCCGGAGGTTGATAAATACGAACCATCCGGTACTGGAGAATCCCCTCTTGTGAACGTAGAAAGCTGGGTGAACTGCAAATGCCCTGTCTGCGGTGCAGATGCAAAGAGGGAGACCAATACAATGCCGCAGTGGGCAGGATCATGCTGGTACTATCTCAGATACATCGATCCGAAGAATGAGAAAGCCTTCATCGATCCAGATAAGGAGAAGTACTGGATGCCTGTTAATCTCTATGTAGGAGGAGCAGAGCATGCTGTTCTCCACCTTCTCTATTCAAGATTCTGGCATAAGGTTCTCTATGATCTGGGCCTTGTATCCACCGATGAGCCGTTCCACCGCCTTGTGAACCAGGGAATGATCACCTCATTCGCATACCAGAAGGCAAATAAGAGCCTTGTACCAACCGATATGGTAGAGGAAAAGGACGGCAAGTACTATGACAAAGAAACAGGAGAGGAACTTACTCAGGTCATCGCCAAGATGTCCAAATCCCTCAAGAACGTCATCAATCCTGATGATTTCATCAGAAACTACGGTGCTGACAGCGTAAGAATGTATGAGATGTTCATGGGTCCTCTAAGAGAGTCTAAGCCTTGGGCAACGAATGGTTTTATCGGAGTCTATCGCTTCCTCGACAGAATCTGGAGAATCTCAACGGAGAAGAAGATAGAGGATATTGCTCTGACACCAGAAATCGACAGTCTGATGCACAAGACGATCAAGAAGGTAACAGAGGACACGGAATCGCTCTCATTCAACACGGCAATCAGCCAGATGATGGTATTCGTGAATGAGCTGAACAAGCTTGAGGTCGTCCCGAAGAAAGCGATGGAGACTCTTACTCTCCTGCTCTCTCCTTATACACCGCATCTTGCGGAAGAGCTCTGGGTGATGTTCGGACATGAGCCATCCGTTGCCAACGAGAAATGGCCAGAGTATGACGAGATAAAGACTATCGATGCTACAATCGAGGTCGTTGTCCAGATCAATGGCAAACTCCGCGCAAGGCTCCAGATGCCTCAGGGAGCATCCAAGGAAGAGATGCTTTCTGAAGCGAAGAACGATGAGAAAGTAAGAACCTGGATTGATGGAAAAACCATCGTCAAGGAGATCGTTGTTCCAAATAAGCTTGTCAATATCGTCGTGAAATGATCAAAACTTCATTCACAGGGGCCTGACTCATAATCAGGCCCTTTTGCATAATGCCTGGTTTTCATCCGAGATTGACAGCAAGCATCCAAAGCATATACTTGCAGATTATGAATAAGATCTCTTTTCTGTCATTTTTGATGATACTTCTGCTGCTTGTCTCATGTTCAGGAAATCCTAAAACAATATCAGACACGGATTTTAACGTTAATGGATTCTCTGCAGAAGGAATTTCAGAGTACTTCATGAATCCTTCAGGCACAGATAAAGTCTCGTTTAAAGCTGATTACTCGGCAGAGAGAAGCGCTGACGACAATGGCAGGCTCTCCGTTGTAGCCGACTTTTCCGATTATCCATATGGTGATCACACAGTAACAGGCAAATTCATATACACAGTTCCTGTAGAGAGCGGAAAGATACTCGGATACAGAATAGAGACAGCAGATGGAAGCACTCCTGTATTCACAGACGGATCTACCGGCAAAGAGACCACATTCTCCGTATCAATGGATGAATCATCGTTAGCTCCGGCAGGAGGGAATTATGATGCGGCAACGGACACGGTTTCCGGAGGAATTGCAGCACCAATGCTTTCAGGAACCAAAGCTTCATTCACAATTAATAACGAAAGCTTCAGCATTGAAGATATATCCCCGGAAGAAGCGCCATACTCAAGGAATATGCTTGCAGAGGATCTCTACAGCATGATGCTCGCCAATGGTCCGCTCTCTGCATATGCAAAGGGCAAGCTCATGGAACAGATGACTTCCGCTTCGGATCAATATTCAGTAGATCTTGGAAATGGCAATATATACTCAATGTCTTTTGATGAGCAGACAGGAACAGGGGTTGTTTCCATGAGGATAATCAATCCGATGGACTTCCTTGCAGAAGACAGCAGAGGAAACACATTCTCCGTACATACTGCTGGCAGTGTCATCGTAGAGTCAGAATCAACGGAGACTAAAGCAACAGGCTCGGTAGTCTGCAATGATTTCGTCTCTACCATCATCATGACCGGCAATGGGGAGCCTGAGGTAATACAGTCAAAGAAGATCAGCGGGGCATATACATTGGATATATACGGCTCTGAGATAGTGAATGGCAGTATAACCATCGGCAATCATACCTATACAGGCAATGAATACAGAGAGCTTGTAGGATTATATGCACTGGAAATGACGGTCTCACAGTTCTGGGGATTCTCTGAATTTGAAGATGATGGGAAATACATCAATACGCTGGGAGTAAGTGATGATCCGATGATATACATCGAAGGGAATTACGATGACAGCACCGATGTTCTTGATGCGGATATCATCCTGTTTGGAGAGAGCATACCATTCAGAGCTGTAGTGGATATATCAGAAAGCGGTACAGGATCATTCAAAGCGCTGACATATGATGGCATCGAGTTCTCTGATGATGAAATCGGATACATAAATGCAATATATGATCTGACATATGCTTTCATGTCATCATTCGTATGATTGCCTGATCAAGCAAGTCTCCTGCAATACCTGGGCTGAAGCGTATTGCAATATCACATCTCATGTATTCTAGCCAGCCCTCCCATTGATGTCTCCCTGTAGAGAGATGGCAGGGCGTGGCCTGTCTCCATCATCACCTCAACAACATCATCGAATGAGATCTTATGCCGGCCATCCCCCATAAGGGCATAGGAAGCGTGATCAATGGCCCTCATCGCAGCCATTGCATTGCGTTCTATGCAGGGAATCTGCACAAGACCCATCAAAGGATCGCAAGTAAGGCCAAGGTGGTGTTCAAGGCCCATTTCAGCAGCATACTCTATCTGCCTCACAGACCCACCGAGAAGCTGGGCGCAGGCAGCTCCGGCCATCGCGCAAGCAACTCCTACCTCTCCCTGGCAGCCGACATCAGCCCCTGATATAGACCCATTCTCCTTGACTATATTTCCGACCATCCCTGCAGTCAGAAGAGCACGCAGAACACGTATCTCAGGGATATTATACTCCCTTGAAATATGATACAGGGCGCCTGGCACTACACCAGCGCTGCCGCATGTAGGGGCCGTGACTATCTTACCCCCTCCTGCATTCTCCTCAGAGACAGCAAGCGCATATGCAAACCCATGGGCAGTGCTTCCCATTGTTCCGGAGAAATCACGGGCCTTTGCATAAGCCTGGCATGCTTTTCTCTGGAGATGGAGCCCCCCGGGAAGAACACCCTCAGCATCAAGACCGCGCTGGATAGCCTCTTTCATCACTGTCCAGACATCGAAGATGTAATCGAGGATCTCCTCACCTTCTGCCTCAACAGCCACCTCCCATATCTGATAACCGGTCTCATCGCAGTAGGAGATAAGCTTACGCATCGATCCGACCTTATCATTGTCATACACATCCACAGCCTCTGCGTTCTCTCCTTCATGTATGACCTTTCCACCCCCTACGGAGTAATAGGTTTCAGAAGCATTGCCGGGCTCAAGCTCAATAAGGGTAAGAGCATTCGGATGAAATGGCTTGAAAGTATCAGGAAACCAGAGAATCTCTATATCGGAACCATGCTCCTTGAAGACTTCTCTCAGAGCACGGTCCGTAAGATGGCCTTTGCCTGTGGCAGCAAGCGATCCATAAAGCTCTGCTCTTACTTTCTTTGTTTCAGGATGGCTCTTAAGGAACATTTCCGCTGCATTGCGCGGCCCCATTGTATGAGATGATGATGGACCATATCCTATCCGATAGAGTTCTTTCAGTGATTCCATAGCTTTTAGCTAGTCTACACGGCTTGGCATGGGCGCTCAATACCATACAGGTGATTTGCTTATGTTTGCGCTTCTTTCCCACTCTTCCGTCACAGCGATTGTAAGCAGAAGACCTCTTTTCCAGTTCATGAATCTGAAAACACCAGGATGAAGCTCAAGATAGACAGGACGACCGGAGAATACCACTGAAAAGGAAGGTGTATCATACCTTTCAGAAACCCATTCCCCTTCAGGAACCGAATCAAGCATGATCACATCCCGCTCATAAAGCTTCAGCTGACCTTTCCTTAGAGTACCGGAGAAGAGATCATCAAGGAATTCAAGCTCATCTATCAATGCAAGGTCTGGATAATCTCTCAGAATCGCATTGACTGACAAACGGGAAACAGCTTCCGGTCTATATTCAGATGCGCCTATAAGCATCTCGGCAAATGACCCATATTCGCTTTTAAGTTCTATATAGTCTCCACCCCCTGGCTCATAAAAGCCCCCTATGGGCCCAAGCGTACCAAGAGGAATAAGAATGAAAGGACGGAGCCCTCCGGTATATACAGGGACATTCTCTATCGTCCTTTCGGATGCGGGGATATAACGCTCAACGATCCCTTTGCCATCAAAATACTTCAGTATGTACCACATATCCTCTGATGCGAGGATCTCAAACGGATGCTCATCTGCAATTCTCAGCGTTACCGTATAAGGGATATCAATCGAACAGGAGAGAGATGTCAGAACAACAGCCAGTATCAGGAATATTCTTCTCATAATCATTATACGGGCTGAAGCACCTTCTCTGACATCCAACAAGAAGAATTAATCGGGAAATAACTTGCAAAATGCTTTGTATTAACACATTTCCAGTATATACGACAGCAAGGAACTGCTGTGGATATAAAGCTGAAGAACATTTCGAAGACATTCGGTATAAAGAAAGTCATTGATAATCTTTCATTGGATATTTCATCAGGAAGCTTTACAACCCTTCTTGGCCCTTCAGGATGCGGGAAGACAACTCTTCTCAGAATGATTGCCGGTCTTGAGACTCCGGATAGCGGTACGATATTACTTGGAGGAAGATGTGTATTCTCATCTGATGAGGGGATATCAATACCTCCGGAAAAGCGTGGCTTGGGATTTGTTTTCCAGGATTTCGCCCTATGGCCCCATATGAAAGTAAAGGATAATGTCGCATTCGGGCTGAGAGCTCAGGGAAAGGCAGAGAATCTGGAAGAGAAAGTACGGAGTGCCCTGCATGCTGTACAGCTTGATGACTATATGGAGAGCTACCCTTCTGAGCTTTCAGGCGGACAGCAGCAGCGTGTATCATTTGCCAGAGCAATAGTCACAGAACCGGAATGCATTCTTTTTGATGAGCCTCTTTCCGCGCTTGATGCATTACTCAGGGAAGAGATGCGCAGTGAGCTGAAGGCTCTGGTATCGCAAAGAGGGATCACTTCGGTATTTGTTACACATGATCAGACAGAAGCAATGTCGATGTCAGACAAGATCGCAGTAATGTCAAAAGGCATTATCGAGCAGTATGCATCACCTGAAGAGATCTACTCAAAGCCAGTAACAAGATTCGTAGCCCATTTCGTTGGTTCATCAGACTGGATTGATGAAAGATCGATGTTCCGGCCAGAGAATGCAGATCTTGAACGCAAGTCAGATGACGACATCTGCCTTACAGCAAAGGTAATCGGTTCTGAATACCTTGGTTCTTCTTACCGTATCCTCATGAGATATTCAAATGAGAAATGGGTCATCGAAGCTGGAAGGAAAATTGAGATCGGAGCCGAAGTCCCGATCTATATAAATAAAAACTCAATCCTATGTATTGAAGATTGAAAGGAAGGAAGAAATGAAAAAAGCGTTTATTGTTCTTGTTCTGCTTCTCTCTGTTCTTTCCCTGTCTGCTGAAGACAATGGAATCGTAACCGTGTATATGCCATCACCAGCAGGTCTTGCAAACAAGCTTGCTGCGGATTTCGAAGCAAAGACAGGTATTGAAGTAAGGACTTTCCAGGGCACAACAGGAGAAATCCTTGCGCGTCTTGAGACAGAGAGAGCCAATCCTGTTGCGGATGTTGTCATCCTCGCTTCATGGTCAGATGGCCTTTCGATGAAGAACAGCGGACAGCTTGAATCCTATGTGCCGGCAAATGCTGATAAAATGGTTCCTGGCTGGATTGATTCCGACTCCACACTCTTCGGATACAGCGCTTCTGCTGTAGGAGTTATCTACAATACCCTCATTTATCCAGAGCTCAATGCTGACTGGGCAGAGCTTGCTGATTCGCAATACAAGAACGACATTGCAATTCCTGACCCTGAACTTTCCGGCGCATGCAAGGATTTCGTATCCGGCTATGTGAATGCTTTCGGCTGGGATACATTCGAAGCTCTTGCTGAGAATGGAATGATTGTTCCCGGTGCAAACAAGGCTGCTCTCGAAGCTGTTACAACAGGCGAAGTAGGCATCCTTCTTGCAGGCGTTGACTACAATGCATATTCCTCGATGGCAAAGGGCGAACCTCTTTCAATCTACTATCCGGCAAGCGGAACGGTCGTCAATCCAAGACCTGCCATGATCATGAAGACCGCTCCTGATATGGATAATGCCAAGACTTTCATCGACTATCTTCTCTCCGATGATGCTCAGAAGATGGTAACTGATGCATACCTGCTCCCAGGCAGAACGGATATCGAATACAACAACAGATCCACTCTTGATCAGATTCCGCAGATTGAGTGTGACTGGGATGCCATGATGGCAATCGCATCTGACTCGGCTGCAAGAATCAACGAGCTCTGCGAAAGATAAAACCGGAGGCGGACAGATGAACGGAAAGAAGACTGCGACTTATATCATGATTGCCGTATTGGCTTTCATGATCCTCTGTCCGCTCATATCCATCTTTGCTGAAGCTGTCTTTCAGGATGGACACTTCAGCATCAGCAATGCAGTTGCGACTATAACGGAAAGCGAAAATGCAAAGATGATCGGCTCCTCGCTTCTCCTTGGATTTCTTGTCGTCATCGTATCTTCGATAATTGCCCTTCCGCTTGCTTACATATTCTCAAGAACTACACTAGCACGCTATCGATTCTTCGATATCATCTTCATGATTCCCTTTATGACCCCTCCGTATATCGCATCGATGGGATGGATACTCTTCATGCAGAAGAGAGGACTGATGCAGCAGCTCTTCACGGATCTTGCATTCATATCCGACTGGTTCTTCTCCCTTGCAGGCCTTGTGCTGGTGATGAGCTTCCATGTATTTCCATTCATGATGACAATGATGAAGAATGCCATGCTTTCCGTTCCTTCTTCCCTTGATGAGGCAGGAGCGGTTCTGGGAGCGCCATTTACAGCCAGGATAAGAAAACTATTCATGCCGCTTCTCACTGGCAATTATGCTATCGGAGCTCTACTTGTATTCGTCAAGACAATTTCAGAATATGGAACACCATCAACACTTGGCCGAAGAATCGGATTCGACGTCTTCACAACCGATATACACAGATATGCGACCGTTGCTCCGATTGAATTCGGCAAGTCCGCATCGCTTGCTTCAGTCCTTGTTGGAATCTGCCTCCTGATCTGGCTGTTGCAGAACTATATCACGATAAGAAAGACATACAGCTTGGTTGGAGGAAAAGGATGCGCTGTAAGACTGAGAAAGCTTTCCCGTCCTGTACTTGCTGTAGCAATAGCATTCATTGCAATTGTCGTCTTCTTCTCCATGATTATCCCTCTGTTCTCTATAACGATCTCCTCGCTTATAAAGCTCCGTGGATATGGAATGAGAGCAGGAAACTATACAATAGTAAACTACATAAATGTATTCACAGAGGATAAACAGGGCGTGAATGCTCTTCTTGTATCGATATTCCTTGCACTCTCTTCCGCTACGATTGCCTCCATACTGGGGACAGTTGCCGTAACAGTTTCAAGAATCAATGGAAAGAATCTCCGAAAAACAATAGAGGGTATATCGCTTCTTCCGGAAATGCTGCCAAGCATAGTCCTTGTTCTCGGCATAATGCTCTTCTACAATTCGATATACAAAGTGATTCCTATCTATGGAACTATCTGGATAATGGTTCTCAGCTATGTGGTACTGTTCCTTCCATACACAGTACAGTACGTAACATCATCATACTCGCAGATAAGCCCGAGCCTCGTCGCTGCAGGAAGGATTTCAGGGGGAACACCAGGATATGTATTTCTCCACATCACATTGCCTCTTATATCCAGAGGAATAATGTCAGGCTGGATGATGACATTCATAATAGCATTCCGCGAGCTTGTAACACCTTCTCTCATAGCTCCGACCAATACCTTGACAGTCTCAACATATATCAACAGACAATTTGAGCAGGGAAGCGTTGGAAAAGGAATGGCAATGGCTGTGATATGCATCCTGTTCAGCACTGTATCACTGCTGATCCTTAACAAAGCTATACTCAGAGAAAAACATTGATCCCTCTCATCCTTGTTTTATATATCTCTCTGAATGATGTAAGTATTTCCTGCACTCTTTCCGATCTGTAGTCAGCATACGTCCAAGGCTGCGGCTGCCATCCATGATTCTGATAGATCAGCGTAACCTCGGCATACAGATCCATTCCTATCGCAATCCGATGCGATCTGTTTTTTGTTGTCGCAAGAATGACATTCTCCAATGAAAGAAGCCCCGGATCGAGGTTTATCTTCCTCTGGCCATCAATGCTGTACTCCCGTTCAATACCATTGGTTTCTGTCTTTATCGAAGAAAGAGCATCTGGCTGTACCGGATTATGGAAAGCAATGAAGAACCGCTCTATACCTTCTCCCATCTCGGGGACATAGTAATCTGTAAAGCTGAATGGAAAAGGATCTGTGATTATATCTATTGGACCGTATAGGGATTCAAGCTTCTCCTTCAGAGCCTCCGGGAGTCCTATCACAGAAAGGACTCCCATGAAAAGCATTGAAGGCTTATAGGACCGAAGCATAAGTTCCGAGGACTCTGAATGTAGCGCAGATTTCCTTCATCTCACTGCAAAGCGCATCAAAGGAACCATCTTCCGGAAGCTGGATCTCAAGGAAGAAAAGATATTCCCAAGGCTTCCCCTGAATCGGCCTTGATTCAAGCTTCTTCATATTGATGCCCCTGTCAGCAAGCACCTTAAGAGCCTTCATCAGCGCACCTGGCTCATCGGAAACAGAGAATGAGATCGAAGCCTTATTCGGCTTTGCCTGTGATCTAAAGAGCTCGGCATTCTCCTCGCGGGCTATGACATAGAAGCGGGTATAGTTCAACGCATCTGTCTCTATCCCCTGCCTGATGATCTTCAGTCCATGATAGACAGCGGCCGGGGATCCTGCTATTGCAGCAAGGGATTTATCCTTCTTCTCCGCTATGAATGATACAGCGCCTGCAGTATCGAAGAACGGAATACGTTCTGCATCAGGAAGCTCTTCAGAAAGGAATCTCGTGCACTGCATCAGCCCCTGTGGATGAGAATAGACCTTCTTTATATCACCAAGCTCCGCATCAGGCATTCCTATGAGATTATGTATGACCCTTACCTGCTGCTCACCTACAACTGTAAGCTCAGGATGCATTGCAAGAAGATCCAATGTGTCATATATGGTTCCTCCGAGAGTGTTCTCAACAGGAAGCATTCCATATTTGGCTCTCCCTTCCGACACCGCATCGAAAGCATCGCTGAAAAGATGGCAGGGAAGCACTCCCACGCTCTCATCGAATGTACGTCTTATGGCAAGTTCAGAGAACGCACCGCGCTCGCCCTGGAATGCAACCTTCACAGATGCCGTCGATTCCGGCTTCTCCTTTCCTTTTTCCTTCATGCTCTCAGGGAGAATGCGGGGAATCCTTTCCAGGCTCTTGCCGACAACAGGACACAAGGCCTGTATATCCCTCATAAGCTTTGAGAACTGTGATGGATATAGCGACTGCGGGCCATCGGACATGGCCTTCTCGGGGCAGTTGTGGACTTCCACTATGATTCCGGAAGCCCCTCCCGCAACAAGGGCAAGGGACATCGGTGCAACCATATCCCTGATTCCCGTTGCATGGGATGGATCGCCGATGACAGGAAGATGCGTAAGCTTCTGGACAACAGGAATAGCTGAACAGTCGAGTGTATTCCTCGTAGCTTTCTCAAATGTCCTTATTCCTCTCTCGCAGAGAACAACCTGATCGGTACCGGAAGCCATGAGATATTCTGCAGCCATCAGCCATTCCTCAATTGTTGCGGAAAGACCGCGTTTGAGAAGGACGGGCATACCAGTCCTTCCAACAGCCTTCAGAAGCTCGAAGTTCTGCATGTTCCTGGCTCCGATCTGGAACATATCTATATAAGAAGCCATCATCTCGACATCCGCAGGAGATACAACCTCTGTTGTTACTGGCATATCAAAGGCATCACCAGCCTTGCGGAGGATCTTCAATCCCTCCTCTCCCAAACCTTGGAAGGAATATGGGCTTGTACGCGGCTTGAATGCTCCGCCTCTGAGCATGACTGCTCCCGATTCCCTTACGCTCTCAGCTATCGCCATTACCTGGTCATAGCTCTCAACTGCGCATGGTCCTGCAATTACAGCAACCCTGTTGCCACCTATCCTTACCTTGCCGACAGAGACTATCGTGTCCTCCTTCTTAAGTTCTCTGGATGCCAGCTTATATGGCTTTGAGATAGGAACTACAGAACTTACTCCCGGAAGAAGCTCTACCTGTCTTGGATCAATATGGACCGTACCTACAGCACCGAATACTGTATCGTTCTCGCCGACAATCTCCCTTACCATGAAACCTTTCTCTGTAAGGAAGGCTCTTACTTTATCTTTTTCGCTTGGTGTTATACCTTGTCTGAGGATTATAATCATACTTGCTGAAACGCTATCTTTTATGCAGAAAATGGTCAATAAAAAGCTGTTCGATGAATCTTATTTTGATAAAGTATTTGAGCTCTTCTCAGATAAGCTGAGAATGATGGGAGCTCCGCTGCCATCTGTCAGCATCATGGCGGAACGGGACAATGATCCATACAGGGTTCTTGTATCGACAATCATTAGCCTCAGGACAAAGGACAGCGTGACACTTGAGTCATCAGAGCGTCTTCTTTCCCGCTTTTCAAGCATAGACAGCCTTGCGGAGGCTGAACCGGAGGAGATAGCAGAACTGATAAAGCCTGCAGGATTCTATAGAAGGAAGGGAGAGCAGCTGAAGAAGATCGCAGAAATCCTCCGAGATGAATATGGCTCCGTCATACCACCTGATATGGATATCATAATGAGTCTTCCCGGAGTCGGGATAAAAACCGCATCGCTTGTGCTCAACCTTGGATTCGGGATCGATGCGATATGCGTCGACTGCCATGTGCATGAAATAGCAAACAGGATAGGATGGGTGAAGACAAAATCACCGGAAGAAACAGAGAAGGCACTAAGAAAAATACTACCCCAGCGTTTCTGGATTCCTCTCAATGAGCTCCTTGTGCGTTATGGGCAGTATGTATGCACGCCTATCTCTCCACACTGTTCAGAATGCCCTCTGAAAGATGAGTGCGGAAAAGAAGGCGTCACTAAATCAAGATGATTACTTTCCGAGCTTCTTTACAGCAGGCTGAGCTACTTTATATACCGATGCAAGGATGAGAAGATGGTATATAAGGACCTCAAGCCACTCAAACCACTCTGTACCGTCAACACCACGGAGACCGTACATGAAGTCAGCAAGGATAATGTAAACTATCCAGGCAACCAGCACGACAAGCGTTGCCACCTTGGTAAAAGATGATTTGATGCCGCTGATGAATAGAGGGACAATCAGCAGAAGCCCTGCTATGAGCAGCACTGCCCCGACAATTATATCAAAGACCTCATCAAGCTCTCTGTAGAGCGCATTGCCGCCGAAGTCAGCCATGCCTTCGATACCGATAATAACGAAAAGAAGTCCAACAAGGATTCTGAGAATCATGTCTCCTGTGGATTTTGAACCAGCCATAATCGACCTCCTGTCTGATTTAATGCATTACCATTATAGAACCAGAAAAGCATGAAGGTTAAGATATTGACTGACAACTACCCTCTCAGGATACTCACTATCATGATCAGAATGCTTGTATTCCTGGGCAACCCGGGAAAGGAATATGCATCAACACGCCATAACGCCGGATTTCTGCTCTGTGATTATCTATATCCGGATGCAATCTATCAGATGAAATTCCATTCGCAGTTCATGAAAGCTGGCGATGTATACGTGATCAGACCAATGACTTTCATGAATCTGTCAGGAACAGCTGTCTCGGAAGCCGCTTCTTTCTATCATATGGCACCTGAAGAGATCATGGTCATCCATGATGACCTTGAGCTTCCTCTCGGAAAGGCGAGACTGCAGAAAGGAGGCGGACTGCAAGGGCATAATGGCCTGAGAAGCATAAAGGACCGGCTTGGAACAGGAGAGTTCTACAGACTCCGCATCGGCATTGGAAGACCGGAGCATGGCGATGTGAGGATATATGTCACATCTCCTTTCAGGAAAGATGAGATGATAACCATCAACCAGCTCTTTCAGAAGCTGAGGCCTCTTCTCTCTGCCCCTGGAAAACAGACAGAGGTAAGCATAGATGCTTAATGGTTTCTTTGCTGCTGCGATTACTGTCGCGATATGGGGTCTTACATTTGTATTCACAAAATCCCTGCTGGATATATTCACCCCCGTCGAGATCCTTTTCATAAGATTCATGCTTGGAACCGTAGCTTTGACGATTGCCATGCCAAGAAGGCTGAAAACCAGAGGATGGAAAGAAGAGAAGTATCTCATCGTCGCTGGATTGACTGGAATCTTTCTCTATTACTTTCTTGAAAACGTATCAATGCTGTGGACCAGTGCCTCAAACGCGGGAGTTATTGTATCAACGGCCCCGTTTTTCACAGCAATGCTTTCAAAAGAGAAGAAAGGCTGGTGCTTCTTTGCAGGTTTTGCTGTAGCGATAACAGGCATTGCGATGATAAGCTTTTCCTCTCTTGATTTCTCAGCAGAAAGCCTTAAGGGCGATCTACTGGCGCTGGCTGCTGCTTTTGTCTGGGCTTTCTATGCAATAGCATCAAAGAAGATAGCGGGTTTCGGATACAGTCCCCTTCTGACTGTCAGAAGATCCTTCATCTATGGCATGGCTTTCATGCTCGTTCCTCTTCTGCTATGGAATAACATCGGAACGGAAAGGGATATATTCACATTCGGCAATATTGCCGGGTTATCTTTCCTTGGACTAGCAGCATCGGCTCTATGTTTTGTCCTATGGAATATCGCAGTAGAGAAGCTAGGACCTGTAAAGACAAGCATATTCATCTATCTTGTACCTGTCATAACAGTCGCTGCCTCTGCCGTCTTTCTGGAAGAACCAGTGACATTGCTGTCTGCATCTGGCACTCTGCTGACTCTTTTCGGGCTCTTTCTATCTGGATTTAAGAAATAAAGCCCCTGATCAGCTGAATGCCCTTTCGCTAATGTGATAAGATAATATGTAATCAATACTGAAAGAGGGTTTTATGGAAAAGAGGGATTTCAGAATTGCAGAACCTACCAGAGAGAAAATAAAAATCTTCAAGGAAGTATTCCCTTCCAATGAAAGCATCGATCTGCTGTACAGGGAAGCATCGCTTCTCGCTTTCACATACAACAGCGAGCTGAAGAAAGAGGGCAAGTCAGAAGGATTCGTTTCCCCAGGAAGGCTTCATGCATCTGCTGTGCTTCATCTTATATATCAGATTGTGCTCTCGGCCCGTGTCGGAGACTCTCAGCCGGATTTCTTTACAAGGCGTATTGCTACCGTAATCAGCAATGAGGATCTGCTGAATGCTCTGGCATTCTATTCAAAGACATTCCCATCACCTGCGCTGAATGAGTCAAAGCCTAGCAACGAGCGGAGGATAACCGAGGATATGAGGGGATTCTTTGTCCATCAGGTCCTTATGCAGAACCCTGCGCTGCTAGCTGCATCAAAGCCTTTCATTTCCCCTGACGGCATAGTCTATCCAGAGGGAATGAAAGCTCTGTCCAGCATCCTTTCATCATTCGTAAAGGATGATCTCAGGGATGGCAGGCCAAATACCGATGATGTATTCACAATGCTGCAGCTTCCTGCCCGCCTTTATCCGAATTCACTTGAAGAACAGATACGGTACATCCTCAGGGAGTGGAGGATGTTCCTCCCCGCCGATCTCATAATGCTTCTTGAAACCTCAATCGATTATATCCATGAGGAAGAGAAAGACCGGAGCGGAACAGGGGGAGGTGGCGGAGAGACCCATGTCATAGATTATTCGCTATCCGATCTGAATGAATACGAGGCATTCTCTGATGATTCGAACTGGATGCCGCGCGTCGTCATGATGGCAAAAAGCACTCTTGTATGGCTTGATCAGCTATCAAAGAAATACAAGAGATCGATAACAAGGCTTGATGAGATACCAGATGAAGAGCTGGATCTTCTGAAAGAACGTGGATTCACAGCTTTGTGGCTCATTGGTCTATGGGAACGTTCTGAAGCTTCAAAGAAGATCAAGAACTACTGCGGGAATCCAGAAGCCGAAGCTTCTGCCTACTCGCTCCGGGATTATGACATCTCCTGGACAATCGGAGGCTGGGATGCTCTGAATAATCTCAGAGAGCGTTGCCAGAAAAGAGGAATAAGGCTTGCTTCCGATATGGTTCCGAACCATACGGGTATCGATGGCAACTGGGTATACCAGCACCCGGATTACTTCATACAGCAGGACTGGCCTCCTTTCCCATCATATACATACAATGGCCCCGATCTCTCAGATAATCCTGATTTTGAAATCAAGATCGAAGACCACTATTATGACAGGACGGATGCTGCTGTCACGTTCCGCCTTATAGATAAGAGAAATGGCAGATGCCGTTATATCTTCCATGGAAACGATGGAACATCGATGCCCTGGAACGATACTGCACAGATCGATTATCTGAATCCAGAAGCAAGAGAAGCTGTCATACAGAAGATAATCCATGTCGCAAAGAATTTCCCCATAATCCGTTTTGATGCTGCGATGACTCTGGCAAAGAGGCATATACAGAGACTTTGGTATCCAAAGCCAGGTAATGGCGGTGATATAGCCGGAAGGGCCGGGCATGCACTGACCGATGAGGAATTCAACAGAAGGATTCCACAGGAATTCTGGAGAGAAGTCGTTGACAGAATCGCAGCAGAGGTCCCCGATACCCTTCTGCTTGCAGAGGCCTTCTGGATGATGGAGGGCTATTTCGTCAGAACACTTGGAATGCACAGAGTATATAACTCTGCATTCATGAACATGCTGAAGAATCAGGAGAATCAGAAATACAGGCTCGGAATAAAGAATACTCTTGTATATGAACCTGAAATCCTCAAGAGATACGTCAACTTCATGAATAATCCTGATGAAGAGACAGCCATTGCCCAGTTCGGAGATGGGGATAAATATTTTGCAGTCTGTACGCTTCTTGCGACTCTCCCCGGTCTTCCAATGGTCGGACATGGTCAGATTGAAGGCTTCAGGGAAAAATACGGGATGGAATACAGAAGGGCCTATTACAATGAAAGCCCGAATGAGTGGCTTATCGGTGAGCACTATCGCCGGATATTCCCGCTTTTCAGAAGAAGATATCTCTTCTCTGGCGTTGACTGCTTCCAGCTCTATGACTGCTATAATGGCAACGGGGGTGTAGAGGAATCTGTCTATGCCTTTGTCAATGGACAGGGACAGGAACGTACACTCATACTTGTCAATAATCAATTTGAAAGAACAGGAGGCACAATAAATGTCTCTGTTCCGAAGCTCAGAAAGAGTGGCAATGACAGGACAACCGCAACTGTAAAGCTTGCAGAGAATCTGGGTCTCACTTTCGGAGGCAGGAGCTATGCTCTCCTCGATTGCTTCTCCGACGGTCTTACTTATATCATGCCCTCAATACAGCTGTATGATGAAGGTTATTCCTTTGCGCTCAATGGGTATGAGGCCAGGGTATTCTGGAATATACGTGAAGTAGAGGATACAGACGGAAGCTACGAGCGTATATGGAAGATGTATGGAAGACGCGGTATCCGCGATATCGCTAAGGCTGTCGCTCTTCTCAGGCTTGAACCGCTTTTCAGATGCCTTGATCCTCTTCGCAAGGAAGAGACCATAACAATTGCGGAACATCTTGCAGAGGGAGTTATCACTAAAGAAGAAGAACGTGATCTCCTTCTTTCCGTCGCAGAATGCTATGCAACGATTCCTGAAGTCTATATGTCTCTCGATGAGCCTGCCAAAGGACAGATCGGAGTAAAGCCTGAAGAAATTGAGCCTAAGCCGATGATCAAGCTTATAAGAACGCTATGCGATCTTTTCAAAGGCAGAAAGGGCAAAGCATATCCTGCCTGGGCTGGAACGGACAGATCAATTCCTCTTATGCTTATTTCCGCGCTCATGCTCTACCCCTTCACGAGATCAATGAAGCCAAGGGCTGCAATGGAGGAAGCGGACAGGCTGCTTGCAGATGCATTCCTTGAAGAAGCCTTCAATGCCTATGGCTACAGCGAGAATTCAAGACGTGTTGCAACTCATGCTGCAGCTTTGCTTGTCTCTGCCGGGGCTCTGTACCAGAAGAACAGCGATCCTGTCTCCATGTTTGCTGCGATAGCAAATGATGATGGCGTCATGAACCTTACGCAGTGCAATACGTATCAGGGGGAAATCTGGTATAACAAAGAAGAGATGCAGAGAGCGATTCTCGTTACTGCACTTGCGTTCTCTCTTTATCCGAAAGCACGTGATTTCTCTGCAGATGAGTTTGTTAACACTATGCTGGAAAAAGAATTGAATAGCGGATATAAACTCACAGCTCTGCTTCGTAAAGAAGATGCTGAAGATTGACGCATGAAAAGAGGTGCTGTATCCTTTTCCTATGAAAACGTGGATAACATACATAGCCGCGATCCTCATGGGACTGGCTACAGCACTGCTTTTCGGTGATGCTGTATATGCTTCAGGAATACTGTCGGCTGTTTCTTCATTTCTTGTAAGCCTCGGAATATTCATCACAATACCTATCATTGCATTCACCCTCCCATCTGGAATTGCTTCATTAGGCAAGAACAGAAAAGGAACAAGATGCCTGGCTGCAGTTATTCTCTGGGCTATAGCTGCCGTTGCCGCTCTTGCAGCAGCCGCAGCGATTGTATATGCAATCAAGCCTGTCCAGTTTCCTGTGACAAGCACAGCCGGAAGTACTCCTGGCACACTTTCCAACCACGTTTCATATATGCTGTCAGCTTCTGGAAGCTCCTTGTATCCAATGAATGCTTTCTGGTCGATAGCGACAGCAACATATTTCATTTTGCCTCTGATGATAATATCCTGGATCCTTGGTCTGGCCATCAGGCCTTCTGCTGATGTCATCAGACCAGCATATACGGTAATGAATTCGTTTGCAGAGGTCATGTACAGGATATCAAGAACATATACAATCTATGGTTTCTTCCTCTCTTATGCAGCATCTGCTTCACTCTTCATCGATGTATATCAGGAAAAAACGCTCTTCGCAGCTCCAGAGTATGCAAAGCTGATGGTGATTGTATTCGCTGTTTCAATATTATTGGTGCTTCCTCTTCTGTTCGGTTTATTCACCCATTTCAAGAAGAATCCATACAGGATCCTGTATCGTTCAGCGGCAGCCATCATAACAGCATTCTCAACAGGCAGCATCATTGCATCAATATCAATGAATGAAAGCATTGCAAGGCAGAATAATGGAGTCCAGAAAAGAATCGCTTCTGTCGCTGTTCCTTTCTTTGCGATTGCTGGACGGGGTGGAGCTGCTGCGATTGCTGTGATCTCAATACTGCCTCTTTTCCAGGCAACTGCAGGCAATGTTCCTGAAGCCGCAGTCGTTGCGATAACTGCTGGCGCTGCAGCTCTGATCTCTTTTGCCTCTTCAGCTGCAGCTGGTACGGAAATCGCATTGATCACAGTGCTTGCTCTGAGAATACTGAACATCAATCTCTACGGTGCAGAGAATGCCCTGATAGCACTGCTTCCGCTTCTTGGCGGTTTTGCAGCTGCAATCGATGCATATTCTGCAGCCCTTGGTTCTGCAGTTGCTGCATCATTCATTGATACAGATACGGAAATACCATATAGCGATATAATCTGATGGGAAAGAAGAAAAGAGCAGGAAACAAAAAAGTCACACTGGCCCTTGTAATGCAGACTGTCATCTCGATAGCCTATGCGGCCATGCTTGTTCATATGACTGTGCTGCTGGTCAGGAGCCGGGCACATGGATGGTTCAGCACAATAATAGCCTACTTCCCGCAGCTCGTTATAATCATATCATCAATGGCTCTTCAGTTTGTGCTGCGTATAAGACACAGGGCACATACGCAGGATGGGAGCCTGCTGCCCCTTCTTTTTACCTTCATAGCGCTTGAGGCTTCAATGATCCTGCCGATATATTTCGATGTCTCAGGTATCGCAATACTGCCTCCGAACGGAGTCATCTATCTTTCACGTTTCTCATTGCTCTCTGCTGCGGTTCTGTTCACCTTTTCCGCTGTTCAGTTCTTTGGTACAAATCTGTCAAAGATGTGGCTTTACCTTGTCTCGGCAATCGGAGCTGCGTTATTCATATCAATAGCAGTACCTTTGAATACAGCACCTGTATCAACGATATTCACTTCATCCTATGATGCCTACTTCCTCATATTGATTACCCTGATATACATTGCGGCAATCATCACGTATATAGCAGCTGTAGCAAAAGACAGAGCAACTCATAGCTTAACAAGATCTACCGCTTTCATATTCCTTATAATAGGCAACTATCTATCAATAGGTACCGATATTGTTACAGGAATACTCTCTGCTGTTATCTACGTTGCAGGAATAATCATGCTCAGCATATCCGCAAAGAATACGTTCTGACATCTCTACTCAATCTAAACTACAGGTTTACCCAGCTGAACCAGCTATCGGTAGAACTGAATTCTGAATGAAAATATCATATCATCCGTTAAGGAGAACCTTCATGAGCAGCAAAACTCTTGGAACAATGATTGCGGAACTGAGAAAGGAGAAAGGACTTACACAGCTGGAGCTTGCCAATATGATGAATGTTACGGATAAGGCTGTATCGAAATGGGAGCGTGATATATCATGTCCTGATATCTCTTCCATTCCCAGGCTCGCTCAGATACTCGGAGTCTCAGTCGATGAGCTTATGCAGAGCAAATCTCTTCAGAATGAGAAGAAAGAAGGTATTGAAGAAACAGCCATGCTCATAATGAAATGCGTAGGGCTTGCTATGGGCATTGCAGTTGCTGTTCTTTCCATAATTGGAAAACTTGATGCGGAAGATGGGATGATAATGCTCGGAATCGGGCTTTCATGCATCGCTACCCAGCTTCTGAGAAAGAACTGATGCTGCAAAAAGGGGCTCCTTTCCGGAAGCCCCTGCTGTCTCTCTTATATACTTCCTTAATTGAGATTGATTATGCTCTTATCGTAATCAGCTGGCGGTACATATCCCATAAGCTCCATGCAGGTTGCAGGAATCGATGAGATACCAAGACCTTCATTGAGATCCTTCGAATACTCGCCCTTATACTCTGGATCATAGATGATGCATGGAACAGGATTGAGAGAATGCGATGTCTTTGCCTTTGGCTCGCCATCATCATAGCACTTCACATCACCATTCTTCGCATGTTCATACATATCATCAGCATTGCCATGATCTGCGGTGATGACCATCACGCCACCAGCTTTATCAATAGCTTCCTTAAGTCTTCCGATCTGAAGATCCATGCCCTCCATCGAGCATACAACTGCCTCGAATACTCCTGTATGGCCGACCATATCACCATTAGGATAATTAAGCTTGATGAAATCCCACTTGCCGCTTTCAATTTCAGCAATCACACGATCTGTGATCTCAGCGCACTTCATCCATGGCCTCTGCTCGAAAGGAACTTTATCAGAAGGTATCTCAACATATTCCTCAAGCTTTGAATCAAACATTCCTGATCTGTTTCCATTGAAGAAATATGTGACATGCCCGAACTTCTGTGTTTCGGAAATAGAGAACTGCTTTACGCCCGTTGCACAGAGATACTCTGCCATTACCCTGTCGATAGCAGGAGGAGAAACAAGATACTGATGAGGAATATGGAGATCTCCGTCATACTCCATCATTCCAGCATACTCGACCTTAGGCCATCTCTTTCTGTCGAATTCCTTGAAATCAGGCTCATCAAATGCCCTTGAAAGCTCAATGGCTCTGTCTCCGCGGAAATTGTAAAGGATGACGGAATCACCATCGTTTATTGTTCCAACTGGCTTACCATCCTCTGCAATGACAAACGGAGGAAGATCCTGGTCGATAGCCCCTGTCTCATTTCTCAGAGTCTCAATAGCCTCATGAGCAGAAGCAAACTGCCTGCCCACACCGAGGACATGCGTCTCCCAGCCCTTCTTCACCATATTCCAGTCAGCATTGTAACGGTCCATTGTGATTACCATCCTGCCACCGCCTGATGCAATCTTTGCATCAAACGTCCCATCTGCAGAGAGATCTGCAAGGTACTGGGCAAATGGATCAAAGTAATCAAGGGCTGATACCTCCCCTACATCACGGCCATCAAGAAGAGCATGTACCCTTACCTTCTTCACACCTTCTTTCTTTGCCTCTGCTACCATAGCTTTGAGGTGATCGATATGCGAATGGACATTGCCATCGGAAAGAAGACCGATGAAATGCAGGGTGGATCCATTGCTTTTTACATTTCCGATAAGCTTCTGCCAGGCTGCTCCTTTATACATATCACCGGATGATATTGCATTTGAAACCAGCTTTGCCCCCTGAGCGAAAACACGTCCGGCACCCATTGCATTATGCCCGACCTCGCTGTTTCCCATATCTGCATCCGAAGGAAGGCCAACAGCAAGTCCATGTGCCTTGAGTTTTGTCCATGGAGCAATGCTGAAAAGCTTATCCAGATTCTTTGTCATTGCAGCAGCTACTGCATCGCCTTCCTTGTATTTACCGAAACCAACACCATCCATGATCACAAGCACAACAGGACCACGGCGGCTGATCTTCTCATTTTTCTTAAGGGATTCTACCATTATATCTCCTCCTCCACTGATAATAATGAAATACGCTCTATCGGGGAAGCATATTGTTTAAGCCACTCTGCAGAATAACTATCAAGATAAGGCGACAGCATATAGAAGACTTTCCTATGATAGCTGTTTATCTGATCTATCTCATCATCTGTAAGCAGGTTTACATCTATCAGGCTCTTCTCATATGGAACATATGTAAGATTCTCAAATGATAAAAAGCTTCCGAACTCGCTTTCATCATCATTTCTGACAGCAAGAAGATTCTCGATTCTTATGCCATACCGTCCTTCCTTATATAGTCCTGGCTCATCTGATACCACCATTCCTGGTTCAAGAGGAACGTCGATCAGTGCTGGGGATATTCTCTGAGGACCTTCATGAACCATAAGACAACAACCGACACCATGCCCGGTTCCATGGAAGAATGTCGAATAGTTCTGCCACATGAACTGCTTGGCAATTGCATCAAGCTGAACCCCCCTTGTCCCTTTTGGGAAAATCTGGGAAAGAAGCGCAAGATGACCTTTCAGTACCAATGTATAATCCCTTTTCTCCTCTTCCGTCGGATCCGTTCCGAAAAACAGAGTACGAGTTACATCCGTAGTTCCCATGCTGAACTGGGATCCTGTATCAAGAACAAGAAGCCCATGTCCCATGACATTAGCGCTCTTTTCCTCGGAGGCACTGTAATGGACGATAGCTCCATTCTGTCCGAATGCTGATATAGGAGCGAAAGAAGGACCAATATAACCATCCATACGTTTCCTTTCCCGCTCTAGGGCATTTGAAATCATTGTCTCTGTGTATATGCCATTGATCTTATCAAGCTTGGCAAGAAATGCTACATAAGCTGCACCATCAAGAATATGGGCCTTGCGCATACCATCAAGCTCCGCTTTGTTCTTCCTGCTTTTCAGAAATGATGAGATATCTGCAGAAGCAATATTGCGTTTGCTGCCGACGGTATCAATGAACATAGCTGCTGTTTTATCTGGAGAATAAAGCCCTGTGCCTCTTATAAGCGAAGGAAGAACAGCTGCCGTATCATCATAATCCTCTATGGAAAAATTCCTGCTTACAGCCTTCAGAACATCATCCTTAAGGCGCCCCGGAGCTATAAATAGCACAGCTTTTGAAAGCGATATGAACAGAAAGGCATAGAACAATGGATTGTATGGAATATCAGAAGAACGCAGATTCGTTATCCAGGCAATATCATCAAGAGAAGATACAAAAGTCCATCTTGCACCCTTTTGCCTCATGATATTCCTGATACGAAGAAGCTTTTCCTGAACGCTTTCACCCGCTTTCCTGTCATCAATGATCCTTATCGGCGCTTCAGATGGAACCTGCGGTCTTTTCTCCCATATTAGATCGATAAGATCTCCTGTATCCATGACAACAGAACCAGAGGGATCCAGCATTTCAGAAAGCTTCCTGAAACCAGCTATAGACACAGAGGCACAATCAACCCCCACCTTCATTCCCTTTTCTGCATGGGCAGAAAGAAATTCCGGCAAGGAAGGAACGCCTTCCATCCCCTCTTTCATCAGCTCAAAACCAGATCCCTCAAGCTCTTTTCCCGCCTGGATGAAATACCGGCTGTCTGTCCATAGCAGAGCTCTCTCCTGAGAGATCGCAATAACTCCAGCAGATCCTGTGAAACCGGAAATGAAAGCCCTGGTTCTCCATCTCTGTCCCGGATACTCGCTTCCATGCGGATCATTCCCTGTTATGATATACCAGTCAATGTCTCTTTCTCTGAGAATTCTTCTGAGCTTTTCCAGCCGTTCTGCTATCATAATTCCTCCTTGCCATAAGGATTATCCCGAGAAGCGCTGCTCCCGCAACGACCATAAGCAGACAGAATATCTGTCCTTCTGAGATATTCAGGAAAGATTCAAAGAGCGCTATATTACCGCTTCCATCGCCTAATGATATAACATAGCCTATCGGAGCATCTGGCTGCCTGCAATATTCGATGAAGAAACGGAAGATACCATAGCCCATAAGATAGAAAGAAAATACCGTACCATGCGGAAGATTTCTCTTTATCTTCCACGGTCTGATGACGAACCAGAGTATCAGAAAGAGTATTACACCTTCGAATAAAGCTTCATACAGCTGTGAAGGATGCCGGGGAAGATTCAAAAGCTGCCCCATCTCATACTCCAGGCCGACCTTATCCGCGACATCTCTCACCCATGGCTCATAAGAGGAGAAAGGCTCAGCAAGCGGAAATATCATACCAAGAGGATTTGTGGTAACACGGCCATAAAGCTCTCCATTTATGAAATTGCCAATCCGTCCGAACGTATATCCAAGAGGAATGCCCGCTGTTGCAAGATCAGTCATCTGCAGCAGGCTTCTATTATGCCGTCTGGAGAATATCCATCCGCCGATCACACACCCTACGACTCCCCCATGATAACTCATGCCGGGCAAACCTACGAACTGTCCATTTCTGAATGGCCAGAATATCATCCAGGGATGAGTTATATAATACAGCCCATCACTATAGAAAAGAACAGAGAATATGCGTGCTCCGATGAGGAGCCCAAGACAGCAAGAGAAGAAAAGCGACTGTGTCTCTTCCGCATCCATCTCAATTACACCATCATGTCTGCACTGGTAACGCACAAGCAGGTAAGCCACAAAAAAGGCAACAAGATACATTAGGGCATACCATCTGATGGGAACTCCGCTTATAACATAAGGATCAATCCAATCTGGATATGTCAGAAACAAAGATAACATGATGCAAGTCTATCACTGAAACGCAGCAATTGCATACACCACCATTATAAGGGTATCCTTATTGATGATATGAAAAGATATATTGTCATAGCTTTGCTATGCATGACCATACTTCTGCCTTCCTTTGCAGGAGGCAGATCTGAGCATTCAACACCTGTCATGCTTTCCGGCTCGCCTGAATATGATGCAGAAGTTGTCGCCTCAAGATCGGTAACGATATCATCAACACTATATTCCCTTGGAAATCTCTATGCCTATCTCGATAGAAGCTTTCTTTATGAAATCGATGACAAGAAGATGGAAGAGGAACTGATTGCTGCAATGATTGATTCGCTTGGCGATCCGTATTCATACTACATTCCCTCTGATATGGCTGATACATACGAAGAAAATTCCGATGGAAGCTATATAGGAATCGGAACATATCTTTATAAGATGAATCCATCATATAGCGATATGTCGGATCCATCGACATGGATGGTTGTCATCTCTTCCGTATTTCCTGGTGCCCCTGCAGATAGAGCTGGTTTAAGAAGCCGTGATATGATCAGCGCCATAAATGGAGAAAGCACAGCTCCTCTGACCGCAGCCGAAGCTTCAGAAAAACTTAAAGGAGAACCGGGAGAGGATCTTGTGCTTACAGTCCACAGAGGAGAGGCAGTATTCGACATAACCCTCAGACCGGAAAAGGTAACTACACCATCAACTGCTTCAGAAATGCTGGATGATGATATTGGATACCTTGCCATATATACATTCTCTCTTACAACAGCGGATTCTGCCGAAAAGGAGATAAATAAGCTGCTTGATTCCGGTGCCAGGAAATTCATCATCGATTTAAGGAACAATGGCGGGGGAACAGTCGAGACAGCTCTCGAGATTGCCGATATGTTCTTATCTGAAGGAAGACTCCTTGAGACACGTTTCAAAGAACAATCAGGAAGAAATGCCATTATCAGGAATGCAGATAGCAGCATTCTTGTTCCTGAGGATTATCCTGCAGTAGTACTAGTGAATGGAGGTACAGCCTCCTCCGGCGAAATACTGACAGGGGCCCTTAAAGACAATGGAAGGGCAAAGATAATAGGAAGCCAGACATTCGGAAAAGGGATATCACAGGAAGTCAGGCCTTTTGCCGATGGCTATATCCAGCTCACAACAGGACATTTCTATACACCATCAGGCAATGATATCCATAATATCGGAATCACTCCTGATATAACAATTGAAGAAAAGGAATACAGCGAAGAAGAACTTGAGGCCTTCTCTCAATTCATGTCAGACCCTTCTATAAAGGAATTCGCAGACTCCCATGAATACAGCAAAGAGAATATCAGACTATTTGCAGAAGAACACATATCATCCGGTGTACCGGAAGATCTTCTTATGCTTCTGATCCGCAATGAATATCTCTACAGAATGGATTACAGCGAACGTCCTGCTGCAGATCCGGAATACGATGAAGTGCTTCGGACAGCTATAGAGGAGCTTGCAGAATGAGGATATTCCTGCTTTCACATACTCCGGAAAATGGGATATACCATTTATCAGCAAAGGAAAAAAGATATCTGTTCTCTGTTCTCAGGAAGAATATCAATGACACCTTCACTGCTGCAGACAGAAACGGCAATTATTACAAAGCTTTTCTGTTTGATGAAGAGAGCATGTCTATTGAGCTGACAGATAATCCAGAAGAGACACTGAACGACAATCTCTCAGCCTTCAGTGGTCCGTTCTTTCCAATAACCATGTATATCTCTGTACTCAAGGGAAAGAAGAATGAGACAGAAATACGGATGCTGACAGAGATAGGCGTCGATAAGATCATCCTGATGAATACCGAATTCACTGAAGGAACATGGAACAACCATATGTCAGAACGCATAGAGGCGATAGCAAGAGAAGCCGTACAGCAATCAGGCAGCAAGGCACCTGAGATATATGGACCTATTGATTTCAGAGACGCTGTAGAGGAAGCAGAGGGAACTTTACTGATACTCCATCAGAGCAAACGGAACAGAACCGAATGCCTGACAGATATAAAGATTAAGGACAGAGTCTCGTGCCTTATAGGTCCGGAAGGAGGATTTTCCGATAAGGAATGCGAATTAGCAGAAGAGCATGGTGCTATACCGATTCTTCTCAGAACAAACATTCTCAGGGCGGAGACTGCTGCTGTATACACAGCCTCTTCTCTTCAGACAATCCTTCATGGATAATGCAGCATCCATAAAAGCTGTAATTTTTTTCTCTTGGCAAACAAAACCAACTAATCTGTATATCCCCCAGCTATTTTTAAAAAATTTCTCAAAATATTGTATGTTTTCCTATTGTTTTTCTCCTATTCTCATAATAATGTAATATACAGATATGAATTTTATCTAATCTTATGAATTCGTGGGGGATATTAGTGTATTACTTGCACAATGTCGAGCGTTCTGATGCAGAACGCTTTAGATCCATTGCGGGAGTCCGCAATGTTCAGTCATGCCGTTCATTGGACCATCTCATAACGATGCCGCTATCGAAGAAAGACATAATAGTCATGGATCTTGCCGCTGGTATTCCATTCAGCATACAGAAGACAGCAAAAAAGAACCTAAGCTTCATCGTCTTCTATGATGCTGAGGAATTTGCCAATATCCATCCTTTCCTAATATATGGAAATGCTGTCTATATTCCAAGAAAATCTGAACATGATGATGTATGCAAGGCCATGGAAACTTCAGCTGCCATATCTGAAAAAATGGATTCGCTCGAGGAAAAACTCATCGGAAATTCATTGATAATGGCGAAAACCCGCAGGAAGATAAAGAAAGTCATCGAAGCTGGATGCACAGTACATCTTGCAGGAGAAACAGGAACAGGAAAGAACATAGCCGCAAATGAAATCCACAGAAAAAGCGGAAACAAATCGGAATTCATATACGAATCATGCGGTTCCCTGGAATCCGAACTGGCAGAAAGCTCTATTTTCGGACATTCAAAAGGAGCCTACTCTGGAG
The DNA here is from genome assembly GCA_944389065.1 of uncultured Spirochaetaceae bacterium. Lineage (GTDB taxonomy): Bacteria > Spirochaetota > Spirochaetia > Sphaerochaetales > Sphaerochaetaceae > Ornithospirochaeta. Next base: position 20,474 of record CALXKZ010000005.1, on the reverse strand, counting down.
CTATAGAGGAACGGAAAGGATTGCTGGGACAGGCAGATGGCACTACCTTCTTTCTTGATGAAATAGAAGATATAAGCCTTAGAATGCAGTCAAAGCTTCTTCATGTCCTTGAAACAGGTGAATACAGACAGCTTGGAAAGGACAAAATACTGAAATCTGATTTCAGACTTATAACAGCATCAAATATCGATCTGGACAAACTGGTCGAGGAAAAGAAGATGAGGCGTGATTTCTATTACAGGCTTTCTTCTACAATGATACGTATGCCTAGCCTTGCAGAGCACAAAGAGGATATTCCGGACCTGATAGCTCACTTCGAAGCATCAATCGGAATACATCCGAATGACAGGATCACGGATTATTCATCCTTTATGGAATATGATTATCCGGGAAATGTCCGCGAACTGTTTATCAGGGTAGAACGTTACCATCTTAATATAAATGACGACTGACCGGACACTATGGAAATGAAAATATACACACTGCACAGTCTTCTTGATAATTCTCTTGTACAGTAGGATTTAATACACGAGTGATCTGTTGTGGAAAACCTGTGGAAAACTTAGTGAATAACTGGTTTTCCACAGTGGAAAACTTAACATAACGATAATGTATATTTTATATAAATCCAATGAATTTCTTATTATATTGACTTAATATAAATCTATATATTAAAAAGAGATAACACTTATCGATTATATGTCGTATTTTATCTTGTCCCATGCACATGAAAGCATTGGAAAGGACTTTTCCACTGCATTTCCACAGAGCGGTGGAAAACTTGTGGAAAAACTATATGTAGCGTGATATCAAAAGCATTTTCAGGCTTTGCAGAATCAGCTGCTGCTCTGATGCAATCGAAGATGAATCAGGAATAAACACAATAAATGGGAATATGGAAAACGCTGCCAATAACAGTACTGGCAGCGTTCCAGAATAATCTTTTCTATTGATTAATAATTCTGTCCTACGAGCTCAAAATATGCCTGAGGATGATTGCAGACAGGGCACATCTGAGGAGCTTTCTTTCCGACTACGATATGTCCGCAGTTTCTGCACTTCCAGATCATCTCCCCATCTCTTGAGAATACAAGCCCTTCCTCAACATTCTTCAGAAGAGCAAGATATCTCTCCTCATGGTGCTTCTCAATTGCTGCCACGCCTCTGAACTTGGCTGCGATCTCCTTGAAGCCCTCTTCCTCAGCTACCTTGGCAAACTCGGCATACATGTCTGTCCACTCATAGTTCTCGCCCTCTGCTGCTGCCTTGAGATTCTCTGCAGTTGCCTTGATGTCGCCTCCCTCGAGGTACTTGAACCAGAGCTTCGCATGCTCCTTCTCGTTCTCTGCTGTCTCAAGGAAGATCGCTGCGATCTGCTCGTATCCTTCCTTCTTTGCCTTGGATGCAAAGTATGTGTACTTGTTCCTTGCCTGGCTCTCACCAGCAAACGCTGCCTGAAGATTCTTCTCAGTCCTTGATCCTTTCAGTTCCATTTTCCTTCTCCTTCTTTCTGCAGTCTCTGCAGATACCTTCAAAAATAAGTTCATGGGATGTTATAACAAATCCATCTTCCATGCACACCGCTTTGCTGAATGCGTTCTTATCATATGATACATCAACATCAAATACATTGCCGCATGAAACGCAGACAGCATGCGGATGATTATCGATGCGATGATCGAAATGAGCCTCTCTTCCGTCTGTAGAAATCACACGTCCTATTTTTCCATCCTCATAAAGCGATGCCAGATTGCGATATACCGTTGCCTTGGATATCGACTTATACCTAGATGAAATCTCTTTATAGACATCATCAGCACTGGGATGTCCATGGAAATGGAGCACAGCATCATATGTGAGCTCCTTCTGCATTGTATTCCGTCTCTCTTTCATATTGATAATTATTATTAATAAAGTATCATTACTATGAAATTATGTCAATAGAAAAGGCAACCTGAACAAGATTGCCTTTTATCTGATCGATTATTTTACAGGTATTATGCGTACCTGCTTATAAAGTCCCTCTCCCTCGCTCTTCGTATCCACTCCATCGATATCATTAATAGCGGTATGGACAAGTCTGCGTTCAAAAGGATTCATAGGATCAAGAAGCCTTGAGCGTCCCGTCCTTCTGACTAGTTCAGCAGTCTTATAAGCATTTCTTATGATCTGCTCTTCATGCCTCATCCGGTAATTCTCACTATCCACAACTATCTTGAGATCCGGATCAAGATTTCCAGCATAAACATTTGCAACCAGCTGGATCGCATCAAGATTCTTTCCCTTCCTGCCAATAAGAATCGATGAATCAGGACTTTCAATAGCTATACCGATCTTGCTATCACGTCTGAATGAAATAGAAGCAGAACCTGAATATCCCATCTTATCTATAAGAGTTTCGATGAATTCAATGATCTTTCTCTCATTATCATTCTCAGGCTCAGGATCGCATATTCCATTCACTTCTCCAGCGGGTTCATCAAAATTGCTATCCTGCTCACTTAGAGATGTCCTTTCTGATCCATAATAAACCCTTATCTTGACATTTCCTTTCTTAAAAAGGCCTTTCCTGGAACTTTCGATGATCTCAACATCGAATTCATCACGATCCAGTCCAAGTTCCTGTATTGCCTTATCTATTGCTTCCTGCTCGGTTCTTCCTTCAAAATCGCTCTGCATATATCTATTTTCTCCTTGATTTCTTCTTTGCGTCTTTCTTTGCTTGCTTTACAGCATCATGTACAGCTATCTCCTCAGCAAATGCTGCCTTCTTCTTCTTGTTGACCATCAGCTGCTGGCCGATTGAGATTATGTTGACAGTAGACCAGTAAAGAAGAAGTCCAGAAGGCGCATTATACATGATGAAGAAAAAGAGTATAGGCATTCCGTAAGTCATAAAGGCCATCATTCCTGCCTGAGAAGATGCAGCTGTGGAACTAGACTGCGTTATCTTCATGGACAGAATCATCGATATGACATAGAGAATAGGCAGAAGATGTATTGCCGGACCAAGCAATGGAATGCTGAATGGCAATGTATAGATCGTATCAGGGATTGACAGGTCGGTTATCCAGCCCGGTATGAACATAGATCCTCTGAGATCGAAGTTCGTATTGAGAAGACCATACAGAGCAATGAATATAGGGAACTGAATAAGCATAGGAAGACATGATCCCATTGGATTGATACCTTCCTCCTTATATAGCTTTGCCATTGCTGCATTCTGAGCCTCAGGATTATCTGGGAACTTCTGCTTGATTTCCTCAATTTTAGGAGTCAGAGCCCCCATCTTAGCAGTAGAATCCATTCCCTTCTTTGATATCGGATGCAGAATAAGCTTAACAAGAATCGTAAGCAGTATGATCGCGACACCATAGTTAGGAATAAAACGATAGAAGAACTGAAGAATCCAGTTCAGAATGGATTCAAGCCACGAAAGCCAGTTGCCATCAACGACTTTATTGATACTGCTTTCATTAAGGCCGAATATATTCTCTCCCATCCTGTTATAGATATCCAGGTATTTTGATACCTTCGGACCAGCATAGAATGAATAGATATCATCAACAAGAGTTCCATCATTTGCTCTTGAGAAGTACATGATATCCTTCTGTGGCACTCCAGTATCAAAAGTCGACTCCTCTGCTTTTACTGAAGACATCGAAATAGAATCATCAGGCATAAGGACAAATGCAAAGTACTTGCCGGACAGACTCATCCAGTCAACCGCTTCATCCGCTGTGAATACACCATCGGAGAATTTAAGGTTCTTCTTATCCTTATCCTCAGCATATTTCACTTCAAGCCTTCTCCAGTCGTAATTCGAAGAAAGAGACTGGAATGCCGGTCCGATCTGAGGACCCACGGAAATTGTATATGACGTATCTCCATCACCGATTGAAACAGGAGATCCATCAGCTTTATACATACGGATAGAAACCTGAATAAGGAACTCCTCATTCAAAGGAATTGCATAGGATTTCTCTATTGTGAATTCCTCTCCATCAGCTGTCTGGAAATCACGTATGAATGATACACGTGTAATATCATCGCCATCATGAACCGGTGAGATATCTATTGTGGATGTAGTGTAGCTGAATACGCTATCAATAGGAGCATTGCCTATATACATAGTAAAGATATCCGCATCACCAGGATCTTTATACAGAAGCTCGGCAGGCTCGTTGTTATCAAGATGATTCAGAAGCTTAATAGAATTGATCGATGCTCCTGCAGGGTTGAATTCTATTTCGAATTCACCGCTTTTTACAGTAAATGGAGTACTGTCAGGCTCTTCCCCGATTGCTGATATCCTATCTGTTTCGATTACTTCTATATTGTTCAGGGATGCATCTGCATCTACAGCCGTTTCCTGAGCTGCAACCTCTGCAGAGACCATCTCCTCTTCCATGAAAAATGATTGAACAGTCATGCCTACAGTAATGACAATCACTGAAAGCACAATTGCAATGATAGTATTCCTATCCATTGGAACTCCTTAGGATTTTTCTGTATCCGGAAAGCTGAATAGGAAAACTCTGCTGATGAGACTGAATGGAACTATCTCCGGTATATCCTGTCCAGAAGCTTTGTGAATCCGGACTCAAGCAAGGAGAAATCGGAGACCTTTCCAGGATACACGATGAGGACCATATCATGTCCTCCGCCTTCAACAGGACTCTCTTCCATTATCCTATCTGGATAGCACCTGAATATCTCCTTTGCACGACGACGGACAAGATTTCTGTCTACTGCCCTTCCATAATGCTTTGCAGGTATTATTATGATGCGGTCGTATCCAAAATCATTGGAAGAAACTATCAACCGCATTCCAGAACCTGATAAAGACTTACCTTCCTTGAAAATACGGTTGATGTCCTGTTTCTTTCTGATGATTTCCTGCTTAGTAAGGCTTCTTCTCATCGCTGACCGTGAGGCTATGTCTGCCCTTTGCACGGCGACGAGCAAGAACCAAACGGCCTCCCTTTGTAGCCATTCTAGCACGGAAACCGAACTTCCTTGTCCTCTTCATCTTGCTTGGATGATAGGTTCTCTTTCCCTTGTAACTCATAGATCTACTCCAATTCCAACGCTGTTAAGCGATTATTATCATCATAATGCGGCATAAGACCACAGCTAGAAGATATTATCAGAGGTGTTAACAGAGGTCAATATGTGCGTTTTATCTGCATCCGTACAATATTGGCTTCTGGAAAAGCTTTTCTATATTCCTCAAGAATTTTTCTTTTCTTAAGCATAAGCAAGGAAGAAGCTGCAGGATTCCTGGCAGATATCACGATTATTCCATCCTCAGCTTTTAAAAACTCAGTTATACCGATCAGTTCATCGCCAGCGACTGAAGGCCATAATCTATGCATTGATGCACTGCTGATATTGCCTACTTCAGATACATATTCGGAAACAAGATCCTTTATATTCTTAACTTCTATCGACATTGAGGAAACTCCCTTCTACCGCAGAATATACTATTGATTCCCTTTTTTCTCCGAAGTAGCTTTCCCTTGGCAGAAATGTGAAGAATGCCTGTGAATATCCATCAAGCTCAGAAAGAAGCTCAGCTCTTTTCCTATCATCAAGCTCAAGAAGCACATCATCAATGAGAAGTATAGGCTCATTTCCTGTCTTTGATGTAAAGTACTTTGCTTCAGATATTCTGAAGAGAATTGAGCATAGTCTTATCTGTCCTGTTGATCCAATTGATGCAAAAGGACCAGAAGGTGCCATAACAGAGAATTTATCACGGTGTATGCCACTGGTTGTTGTCATCATACGCATATCCCTTTCCTCTGTTCTTTCAAGGTATGATATTATCTCATCTTCCGATGGATAATCTCCCCATGAAGGCTGATACCTTATCTCAAGATCAATATCGCTTCCAGAAATCCTTTTGAACAATCCAGGAAATATAGCATTGAAATCATATACTGCAGACGCCCTTTCCCTCATTATCTCAAGACCATACATCGCTAAACGCTGATCATAGAAGTGAATCAGATCTGCATTTCCATTTCTTATAGCAGCATTACGCTGAATAAGCACTGCTCTATATGATCTGAGATTATCGAAGAAAACAGGTGAATGAAGACTCATCATCTGATCGAAGAACTTACGTCTTACTTCAGGTTCTCCTTTTATGAATCCTATATCATCGTGGATGAATGCAATGCATGGAAAATGATAGATAAGCTCTTTTCTATCTGTGATTTCCTTGCCATCTATCACTATTTTCCTATGATTATCTGAAAATGAAGTGGAAATATTCTCGATTTCACCATAGCTGTTCTCGAATTCTGCAGAGATACTGAATCCGGTACTGCCATTTCTTACAGCATCACGAAGGTGTGATGTCCTAAATGATGATCCATATGAAAGAGTATATATAGCTTCGATGAAATTAGTCTTTCCCTGACCATTTTCTCCTTTAAGAATTATATCCTTTGCATCAACATATGTATCAGCAGAGGATATATTTCTGAAATCATGTATTGATATTCTCCTGAATCTCATCAGTTCTGCATCGGCATAAGGACATATAGATAGTCCTTATCAGGTTCTGGTGAGATTATCAAAGCAGCAGATTCTGACCTGAACATCATCTTCATGAACTCTGAATCTATCTTCTTAACAGGAATATGAAGAAGCGCGGAATTGAATGTTATATGCATATCAGGACCAGAATACTCACAGCTGATTGTCTGTCTGCTATCTCCGAAATCTGTATTTTCTCCTGAGATCTGTATCTCACCTTCTTTTATATCAAAGAATATTCTCTTGGATTTATCATCAACGAAAATAGAGGTGAATGATATAGCTTTCTCTAAATCCTCTGTTCTGATCACGCATCTATAGTCAAGTTCTTTTGGAATTACCCTTTCATAGTTAGGATAATTTCCCGAGATAAGAGCTGAATAGATAGTCCTGTTTCCTATTTTGAAGAATACAACTCCTTCTTTCACTGCTATGGAAAGAACACCTTCTCCGCTTGCTATGCTCTTTACCATCGAAAGAAAACGCACAGACATTATACATGAACGGAAATCAGGTATCTCCTGTTCGAACTGACGCCTTACGCATGCAAGTCTTTTACCATCAGTTGCAACCATTACTATCCGTTCATCCTTCTTTTCCATGTACACGCCAGTAAGGAAATGCCTGTTATCATCACCGGCAACTGCAAAAGAAGTCTTATCTATCATGTCTATGAAATCACGCTGAGTGACTGAGAAATAGAGAGAATCATCTATATTTTCCAATTCAGGGAATCTTGATGACTCTATGGTCTTCATATTAGCGCTGAATGATTCATTATCAACGGGATGGATACTGAGGATACCATTATCCTCGAATACTTCTATCTCAACATCCTCAGTTGATCTGAGAACATTGCTCAGCTTTTCACAGAACACTGTTGTGGATCCTGGAACTGATACTGATACAGGTATAGATGAAATGAATCCCATCTGCTGATCATATGCTTTTATAGTCAATAGTTCATTTGAGACTTCTAGAAGAACATTGCTGGATATCGACAGTGAATTCTTCTTGCTAGCAAAGCTGCTGGCATATTCAATCTCTTGTCTAAGCAATGAACACTGGCATGTGAATTTCATAGTCTGCTCCTATTATTGTTAATATTATCATAAATAGAAGATAGTAGTAATAATAACACTAAACTTTATTGTGGAAAACTACAATAAAATATTGTATTGGAATAAAATAAATTGTGGATAACATTGTGGAAAAGACAAGTATGTTTTCCACAGTTTCCACATAAATGCATTCAGTCATGGATATTGCTGTGGAAAACCCTTTTATCAATCCACAGGTTATCAATATCATTTCAACAGGTTTTGCACATGTTTTTCCACAGCCTGTGGAAAACTATTCCATAAGACTGTTTTCTATTGAATTGACAGCGTTTCTTACAGATTCATCTGTTTCAAGAAGTGATTTTATCCTGTCAACGGAGTGCATTATGGTAGTATGGTCCTTACCGTTCATCATTTTTCCTATCTCTGATAATGAATATGAAGTAAGCTTTGAAGAAAGATAAATAGATATATGTCTTGCAAGAATGATGTTCTTATTTCTGCTTTTTCCCTTTATATCATACTCTTTTATATTGAAATAGGATGCTGTTTTACGGATTATCATATCAATTGATATATCATTGTTCTTAATAGCAGGTTCTACTATGAAATTCTTGAGATGCTCTTTTGCTATGTCGAGCGTTATTGGTTTTCCAACAAGCTCGGAGAACGAGCTGAGAGTTGTAAGAGCGCCTTCAAGATCCCTTATATTAGTATCTATGCTCTGGCATATGAATTCCAGGACATTATTATCAAGCTTATAGTTTCTTTCCCTGCATTTCTGTATTGCTATTGCCATTCTTGTTTCATATGCAGGAGGCTGGAGATCTACGTTAAGTCCCTTTCTGAATCTTGTCTTGAGTCTGTCCGTTATATCTGTAAGCTCTGTGATAGGTCTATCACATGTAAGGACTATCTGCTTATGATTGTCATAAAGCTCATTGAAAGTATGGAAAAGCTCTTCTTGTATCTGATTCTTCTTCTGCAGAAAATGTATATCGTCAATCAGAAGAACATCAACGCTTCTGTATTTGATTTTGAATGCCGATGCTTTATCAGTAAGAAGCGAATTTATGAATTCATTAGTGAAGCTTTCTGCTGTCACATATATGATCTTCATCTTAGGATTGTGCTCATCAATATAATTGCCGATTGACTGAAGGAGATGAGTTTTGCCTAAGCCTACTCCACCATAGATAAGACAGGGGTTGTAGCTTATTCCTGGATTCTGCGCTATTACACGGGCTGCATTAAAGGCAAAGCTGCTATTGTCACCGGATATGAAATTATCAAAAGAGTAAATCTTGTTGAGTGTTGTATTCTTGGAAACGGATTCTGTTTTTGCTTTATGCTGAGTTCTGCTGCTTGGTTTTGCTATTTTTTTCTTATTGTTCTCATCTGTTATGAAAATTGTATCAATATGATATCCAGCAATTACTGAAAGCGTATTCTCGATTTCAGATTTGCAGTTCTTTTCTGCATTGTTCTTGTAGAAATCAGAAGGAAAGGCGAGAACGATGCATCCATCCTTCTCTCCTCTGTATTCAATCATATCTATGTATATACGTTTTGCCTCTGGCAGAGCACCTTCGAGCTGTACTTCCGCCTCTTTCCATATCCTATCTAAATCCGACATATGCAGGATTATATTACATTTAGGTAAAACGTAAAGCAAGCATCTATTTGAATATCAATGTATATATAAGCAATAAAATAAATTACTTAAATTCTTGGAAAAGCTGTACTGCTTGATGAAAAATGCTCTGGAATATATAATACATAAGGTATTGCGGCTCTTTAAGGTCATGCTTTGACAATCCTGCTCTACGAGGCCTGCCTGTACTTAGAGACGCGGAAAAAGGAAGACAATGCACAATGATAATGAACTGAAAATCGGAGGACACTCCGAGGCCGAGCTTAAGGCTGAAATCAAAGCCAGCGAAGACTATAATTCAAGTGGTATCACTGTTCTGAAAGGGCTGGAAGCTGTTCGTCTCAGACCTGGTATGTATATCGGATCAACAGGTATAGATGGACTTCATCATCTTGTCTATGAGGTTGTCGACAACTCTATAGACGAAGCCATGGCAGGATTCTGCAATGATATCAAGGTGTATCTCGATTATGGTGAAAATGGAGAGATCTGCACTGTTGAGGATAATGGCCGTGGTATTCCTGTTGATATCCACCCTGAAGAAGGAAAGAGCTCTCTTGAGGTTGTTCTTACACAGCTTCATGCAGGAGGAAAATTCGATCATAATGCATATAAGGTATCTGGTGGTCTTCATGGTGTAGGTGTTTCATGCGTCAATGCTCTTTCATCATGGATGGAAGTTACCGTTCATAGAGCACCGCATATCTATAGACAGGTATATCATCAGGGAATTCCTGAAAAACCTGTTGAGATCATAGGTGATACAGATAGAACCGGTACTATAGTAAGGTTTACTCCTGATTTTGAGATCATGGAGCAGAACTCTTTTGATTATGATACTTTATCTGCTAGGTTCAAAGAACTGTCGTATCTGAATAAAGGTATTTCAATTTCCATAACAGATAATAGAATAGATCCACCTAAATCTGAAAGATTCCATGCAGAAGGCGGACTGTCATCCTTTGTAAGGTATCTCAATGAATATAAGACTACTCTGTTTGATCCGATATCATTTGAGTGCCAGAAGGATGATGTGTCAGTAGAGGTATCACTGCAGTATAACGATAAGTATGATGAGAAAATCTATACGTTCGTAAATAATATCAATACTCGTGAAGGCGGTACTCATCTTTCAGGATTCAGAGCTGCTCTTTCAAGATGTCTGAATAATCAGCTTAAGAAAAGCGTTAAATACATGAAGAAGTACTCGGAAAGCCTTGAAGGTTCAGATATCTCAGAAGGCCTTACTGCGGTTATATCCGTTAAGATTCCAAATCCTCAGTTTGAGGGACAGACCAAGATGAAGCTTGGGAATTCAAATGTCAAAGGAATTGTTGATTCTCTTGTATATGAGAATCTTACCAATTATTTTGATGAGTTTCCTGATTCGATTGATAAGCTTCTTGATAAAGTCACAAATGCAGCTCTTGGGCGTGTAGCAGCAAGAAAAGCAAGAGAGAATATAAGAAAGAAAAGCGAAGGTGGTGGTCTTCCTGGAAAACTTGCTGACTGTTCTGAGCGCGATCCGGAGAAATGCGAGGTTTTCATTGTTGAGGGTGATAGTGCAGGCGGATCTGCAAAACAGGGGCGTGACAGACAGTTCCAGGCTATTCTGCCGCTCTGGGGAAAAATGCTCAATGTTGAGAAATCACAGGAGGCAAAAGTTCTCAATAATGATAAGCTCCAGCCTGTTATACAGACTATTGGTGCTGGTATAACCCGCTATAACGATACAGGGTCTGATGATTATGAGGATGATGAGAAACCTGCTGAGAAGGAAAAAACCTTTGATTTGTCGAAGGTAAGATACCATAAAGTCATAATAATGGCTGATGCGGATGTGGATGGTTCACATATAAGAACACTTCTCCTTACTTTCTTCTTCCGTTATATGAGGCCTCTTATTGAAGCTGGATATGTATATTTTGCTATGCCGCCTCTTTATAAAATCACAATAGGCAAGAAAATCTTCTATGCCTACGATGAGGTTGATAAGAAGAGAATACTTGCAGAGAATGCGCAGGGAATTGATGAGAACAAGATTCCTATTCAGAGATATAAGGGTCTTGGAGAAATGAATCCTGAGCAGCTTTGGGAAACAACTATGAATCCTGAGACAAGAATGATAAGCAAGATATGTCTCAAGGATGCAGAGGAAGCTGACAGAGTATTCTCTATGCTCATGGGTGAGGAAGTCGAGCCTAGGCGCGAATTCATCGAACAGAATGCGACATTTGTCAGGACGCTTGATATTTAAGGAACAGTGTTATGGAAGACAGCCAGGAACTCACAGGGCGTGTAATCAATGCCGATATTTCGGAGGAGATGCGCACCAGCTATATAAATTATGCAATGTCGGTCATCATAAGCAGAGCGCTTCCTGATGCCAGAGATGGACTTAAGCCAGTTCATAGAAGAATTCTCTATGATATGTTTGAGCAGGGTATCCGCTACAATACGCCGAATAAGAAGTGTGCTCGTATTGTAGGAGATGTACTTGGAAAATATCATCCGCATGGCGATGCCTCAGTGTATGATGCTCTTGTACGTCTTGGACAGGATTTCTCACTGCGCTATCCAGTTGTATCACCTCAGGGAAACTTCGGTTCAATCGACGGCGATCCACCTGCTGCTATGAGGTATACAGAGGCAAGGATGAGCCGTATCGGAGAGGAAATGCTTTCCGATATCCAGAAGGAAACCGTTGATTTTGTCCCTAACTATGATGATTCAACAACAGAACCAGCAGTCCTGCCAGCAGCTTTTCCATTCCTTCTGACAAATGGATCATCTGGAATCGCAGTAGGTATGGCAACAAACCTTGCTCCTCATAATCTCCAGGAAGTCGTGGATGGTATATGTGCGTATATTGATAATCCGGATATAACGATTCCAGAGCTGATGAACTATATAAAAGGCCCCGATTTCCCATCATACGGGATAATCTGCGGTAAGAAAGGCATAATGGATGCCTATACCACAGGCAGGGGTAAGATAGTAATCAGATCCCGTTATGAAATCGAGGAGAATGACAGAGGACATGATGCGATAATCTTTACTGAGCTCCCCTATCAGGTCAATAAGGCTGAGCTTGTGAAGAAGATCGATGATCTCAGAAAGGATAACATTATTCCTAATATCTCAGCTGTCAGAGATGAAAGCGGACGGGATGGTATAAGAGTAGTCGTTGAGCTCAAGCAGGGAGCCGTCCCTAAGATTGTCTTGAATATGCTGTTCAGCCGCACTGCCCTTCAGAGCAATTTCAATGCATATAATCTTGCTCTTAAGGATGGAAAGCCTCAGCTGATGAATCTCAAGGATATGGTTGCTGTATATGTTGACCATAGAGAGGAAGTCATAGAAAGGCGTACAAGATTCGATCTGAGAAAAGCAGAGGAAAGGGCTCATATACTTCTTGGCCTTAAGATCGGTCTTGAGAATATTGATGAAGTAATCAGGATCATCAAGGAAAGCGAAGATAACAATATCGCTTCACTTGAGCTTCAGAAGGCCTTTGCCCTTGATAAGATACAGGCTGATGCAATCATCGATATGAAGCTTGGAAGGCTTTCACATCTTGAGACAGATAAAATCCTGAATGAGCTTTCAGATCTTGAAGCTAAGATTGCATATTACAAGGATCTTCTTTCAGATAAGAGGAAGATTCTTGGAGTTGTGCGTGATGAGATTATAGCAATCGGACAGAACTATGGGGACAGAAGGCGCACAGAGATTATAGAGCAGGAACTAAATGACGCCTCTCCTGAGGATTTCATCAAGAAGGAAGATGTAGTAATCAATATTTCCAGAAAAGGTTTTGCAAAGAGGCTTTCAACCGATGAATATAAGGCTCAGGGCCGTGGCGGAAAGGGAACAATCGGCGCAAAACTTGTTGATGGAGATTATGTTGATCATCTCTTCATTTGCTCTTCTCATGACTATGTGATGTTCGTAACGGATTTCGGAAAGGCATATTATATCAAGGCTTTTGAGATTCCAGAGGGAGCAAAGAATACCAAGGGAGCTAATATAAAGAACTTCCTCCAGATTGAGAATAATGAGAAGGTCACATCTGTTATATCCTTCTCTGAATTCTCTGAGAATGATTATCTGCTTATGGTTACCCGCTTCGGCGTTGCAAAGAAAGTCCGTCTCAATGATTTCATCAATGCAAAGGCAAGAGGAGTAAAGGCTATAATCCTGGATGAGGGTGATTCTCTTATCTCATCAATCTTCGTCAAGGATGATGATGACGTTATGATAGTCACCAAGAATGGAAAGGGCCTTAGAATCCATGCAGATGATGTAAGGACAATGGGAAGGGCAACCCATGGAGTAAGGGGTATCAGGCTTATCGGTGACGATGAGGTAGTAGGAGTCGTTCCTGTTGATAATGAGAAGCGTATTCTGATGATTACAGAAAACGGCAAGGGCAAGCAGGTCAGGTTTGATCAGTTCATGCCTCATGGACGAGGAACCATGGGACAGAAGATCTATACCGTAGAAGATAAGGGCCTTGTCGGAGCTGTAGCTGTAGATGATGATTCAGATATCGTTATCATCACACTCAAGGGGCAGACGATAAGATTGCATGCCAGGGATATCTCAATCCAGGGCAGAGCTGCTATGGGTGTCAAGGTAGCCTCTTTCAAGAAGAAGGATGATCTGATTAACGCAATCGCAGTTACAGGGTATCAGGAAGAAGAGGATGATGAGCCTGAAGAAGGTGAAGCAAATTCCGATGATAATCAGTAATAATCAGTGAACTTAAAATCAGGGCTGTTGTTACCAATGGCCCTGATTTACTGCTTATATAAATCATCAATTCAATTGAACTGAAAAATCACAAACCAATTACTCACAAGGTCCCATCAGCTAGTGTAATTAATCATGAAGATCCACATAATAGGAATACTTATATAAAAATAATACAATCCATTCTAATAAACAACCTTACGGACAGCAAAAAAGAAAAATCAAAAGCAAAATTGGCATCATTTTGCATTTATTGATAGAAACAAAGTCAAGGGATGATCACAGAATGAGGTACAATAATTCAAATACGAATATATACCTATTAAATAGGGAATATAAGAAAGAAAAGTTTATGGATTCTGTTTCTGTGTAAAGAAATTTATATCAAAAAACCTTATTTAAATGCGTAAAATGCAGTTTTTGATATGAGCACAAAAGAAAAAATCTGAAATCAGATCTAATGCTCCACTTCCTCTATGTATATAACAACTTTATAATCTAGTCTACTGGAATTGCGGATAAATAATTCATATCCCATGTTTCACGTGAAACAGTTAAAAATTATAATTGAATAGAGCGCCGTATTATCCTATATCGTATTGGTTTCTCGTTTTCTTTTCTGATGTCTTTCGTATTCAAATGAAAATAGTATGAGATAGATTTTATTCTCAGAGTGTAGTTTTATATTACTCCATGAATAAATGTGAAAATAGAAATAAAACTCTTGTGGTTTAATTTGATATATCATGAAGTGTTTTCTGAGTATGTATTTATTATTGATTGGTAAAAATGGAAAGATCGTTTGACATTGCTATTTTGCCAATTGATTTATTTTGTATGTTATAAAAAGATCTTGCCGTTACCTGGGCTTATTTTAAACTTCTCGAATATGATGTAGGTGTGTGCGATATATCATTCAATTATATTTCATTCATTTCATTGTCATGTTGCTGGTACTGCTTTTGAGATTGTTTTCAAAAAGCTTTTGAACATTCTAAATTTTGAGTTTGTTACAAAACTCTCTCAATAAACTCCATCTCCTCAATTGAAATTTAAAGTACTAACCTATAAGCCACTAGAACGAGAATAATTTTTAATATCAGGTGTCCTGCTTCTGTTTGTTGAATTGTTATAAAGACGTAAATGTCAATGTTTCACGTGAAACAAAAAAGGCAGGGAATGATCCTGCCTGTTATGCGTGAGAGAAATATTAAAAGTTTGGCTGCCCATCATTGATTATTGTTAGCTCATTATCCAATGTTTCTCTCATATATCTTTGTACACCATTTGTAAGAGTGAGCTGACTCATTGGGCATCCTGCACAAGCGCCTACAAGTCTTACATGTACTTTCTTGTTATTTTCGTCATAGCTGACATACTCAATATCTCCGCCATCATTCTGCAGGGCAGGACGGATTGCATTGATTGCTTCTTGGATAGCTTCAACAGTTACATTGGCCATGTTATTCTCCCTTGGTTGGATTTAAGATACTACACCCCATGCCAATGGGTCAAGTTTTTGGTTGATTCTTAAATCTTTTTAATGACAATATATGGGTAATTGTGTATTTTGATAATATGAGTGCTCATAAAATTATATTCTATAATCAGAAAGGTGGAGTCGGAAAAACAACTGCAACTGTTAATCTTGGATCTGCTCTGTCTGAATTGGGTCATAAGGTTCTTCTTATTGATTTTGATGCACAATGCAATCTTACTGGAGCTGTGTCAGGTGATCTTAAGAAGGCAAATATATATCAGGTGATTGCTGGTGAGATTCCTGCCAGTATGGCAGTTCAATCTACCATATTCAAAAATCTTTATTTGATTCCAGGCTCATTGGATGTTGCAGGTTTATCTATTGAGCTTGTCAATCAGAATAATCGTGAGTATTTCCTGAAGACGGCGCTTGGGTCTATTGATGATGATTTTGAGTTTATTCTTCTGGATTGTCCTCCATCACTTGGACTTGAGACGATGAATGCTCTTGCCTGGGCGGATTATATCATCATTCCATTACAGTGCGAGTATCTTGCAATGGAAGGCCTTAATCTCATTATGAGAACAATAAGCAATGTAAGAAAGCAGCTTAATCCGAAGATCAAGACATTGGGTATTCTTTTTACAATGTATCAGAAGAGGGCGCTTCTCAATCAGCAGGTTGTGGAGGATATTTCTTCTTTCTTCAGTGATACTGTATTTAAGACGATAATTCCTAGGTCGATAAGATTGTCAGAGGCCCCTTCACATGGTCTTCCGATCAATTACTATGATAAATCGAATGTTGGATCAAAAGCATTTGCGGAACTTGCTAAGGAGGTATTAAGCCGTGTCCAGTGATAAGAAGCATGGTCTTGGAAAAGGCATTGGGTCGTTGATGGGGAGCTTTGATTTTGACTCTCAAGTTGAAAATATAATCACTAAATCTTCTTCTGATATTCCTGAAGCTGATTCAACGCCCAAAAAGAGCACAGTAAAAGAATCACGTAAAACAGCACAATCGGCTGCAGCTGCTATATCTGCCATATATGTACCCTTGTCATGTATTTCTGCCAATCCTAATCAGCCAAGGAAATCATTTGATGAGGAGTCCCTGAGAGAGCTTTCCATTTCAATCAAGGAGCAGGGGATCATTCAGCCTATAATAGTTGAGGAGATAGTGCCTGGGCGTTATTCTATTATTGCTGGAGAGAGGCGTTTCCGTGCAGCAGGCCTTGCTGGGGTTGATAAAGTCCCTGTCATAATCAAATCTCTGAATGAGATGCAGAGAATACAGATGTCTCTTATTGAGAATATACAGCGGGAGAATCTGAATCCTATAGAAGAAGCATCTGCTTATCAGTATCTCATGCAGCGTTCTGATCTGACTCAGGAACAGGTGGCGGAGAAAGTGGGTAAATCCCGTTCAGCTATAGCTAATTCGCTTAGATTGCTTTCTCTCTCTGATTCCATAAAGGATGATCTGATTTCCGGCCAGATCTCGGCAGGACATGCGAGAGCGATTCTTTCGCTTATCAACCCTTCTGACCAGCAGCTTCTCCTCGATAAGATAGTTGAGAAGGATCTGTCAGTAAGAGAGGCAGAAAGACTTGCTGATGAGTACAACAAAGGCCATAAGATTGTACCAAAGAAAAAAGAAAGGGATGAGGACCCTGAGATAAATGAGATTGAAGAGAAATTTGTATCCGCTATTGGAAGCAGATGTGAGATCAAAGGTAACCTCAGCAAGGGAAGGCTGATGATACGCTACCGTTCACAGCAGGACCTTGAAAGAATCTATGCCCTCCTTTCTGATGGAGGAGAGCTTTTTACGGAGTAATAAATATGGATAAGAATAAACTTAAAGATGGATTATATGCAGACATCCACACAGAGAAAGGGGACATTCTTCTTGAACTGGAGTATAAACGCTGTCCAATGACAGTCTGTAATTTTGTGGGACTTGCTGAAGGAACACTTAATATTGATGATAAGGGGGCTCCTTTTTATGATGGATTATCCTTCCATAGAGTTATCAAGGATTTCATGATACAGGGAGGATGTCCTAAAGGGGATGGGACAGGTGGCCCTGGATACAGATTCCCCGATGAATTCTATCCTGAGCTTAAACATGACAAGCCTGGTGTTCTTTCGATGGCAAATGCCGGTCCTGGCACAAATGGCAGCCAGTTTTTCATCACACATGTTCCAACACCGTGGCTTGATGGAAAGCATACTGTTTTCGGACATGTCATTGAAGGGCAGGATGTTGTGAACAGTATTGAGCAGGGTGACAGAATTGATTCTGTTGAGATAATCAGAGTCGGAAGCGATGCTGAATCATTTGAGACAACGGGAGATGCCTTTGCTTCATATGTTGAGGATGTTGAAAGAAGAGTCAAGGAAGCACATAAAGCTGCAAAGGAAAAAGTCGAAAAAGAGATCGAGAATAGATATCCAAATGCAATTAAAACCCATACCGGGCTTAGGTATATTGTCCAGAAAGAAGGTTCTGGAGACACTTCTCCCAAGATGGGGCAGAGTGTGACAGTCCATTATCAGGGAGAGCTGCTTAATGGCAAGATATTCGATTCTTCTTTCATAAGGGAGAAGCCAGCTACATTCCGTGTCGGACAGGTGATTGATGGGTGGAATGAAGCTCTTCAGACAATGAAGAAAGGGGAGAAAAGACTTCTTATCATTCCTCCTGAGCTTGGATATGGCGAGTATGGCTATCCTGGGGTTATTCCTCCTGATTCTTATCTGATCTTCAATGTGGAACTCCTGGATTTCTGATGGCAAAGGAAAGCGCAATCCAGTATGTCTGTTCTGAATGCGGGCATGTTGAATCAAAATGGAATGGCAGGTGCCCGGAATGCGGCGCCTGGAATTCATTTGCTGAAGAGAAGGTTATACAGAAAGCTAAAGCCGTTAAAGATACCACTGTCATGGATGATTCTGTGCATAGGCTTTCTGATATCCCTATAGACAAAGCTATGCGTGTCTCTTCTGGCATTGATGAGCTTGATAGAGTCCTTGGAGGAGGTGTCATGCGCCCCTCCTCAGTCCTTGTTGGAGGAGAGCCCGGAATCGGGAAATCGACAATCATGATCCAGATGCTTTCCAGCCTTTCCTCTTCAGCCTCCGTTCTCTATGTATCTGGCGAGGAATCTCCATCGCAGGTCAGGATGCGCTCTAATAGGCTGAAGCTCAGAAGCGAGTCCATTTCCGTATTCTGCGATACAAGGCTCGAGGCGCTCTCTGAAGTGATTGAGCGCGTTAAGCCGGGTTATATTGTCATTGATTCCCTGCAGACGCTCTACAGCGCTTCCTTGCCTTCTATGGCAGGTTCTCCGAATTAGGTCAGAGCCTGCTGCATGGAGATATCGCTGATCGCAAAGAAGATAGGCGCTGCCGTATTCTTCATCGGGCATGTTACGAAAGATGGCAATATTGCAGGACCGAAGATTGTCGAGCATATGGTTGATACAGTTCTCTATTTTGAGAGCGCAGAATCCGGTATGAGGCTTTTAAGAGCAAGCAAGAACAGATTCGGATCTGTTGATGAGATTGGCTTGTTCACTATGGATGGAGATGGACTTCAGGGCGTCAAGGATCCCTCTTTGGCTTTTGTCTCCAGGAGGATGGAAAAGGAAATACCATCTGGTATCGCGTTCACTCCGGTGATAGAAGGAAGCAGGGTATTCATTGTTGAGATACAGACGCTCGTCGTTCCCGCAAAGGGGAGCCTGCAGCGTATATATTCGGATCGTATCGATAGCGCCAGGGTAAGCCGTGTCGCAGCTATTCTGGAAAGACATGCAGGACTTATGCTTTCAGATCAGGATATTTATGTGAATGTAGGCGGAGGGATGAAGCTTTCAGAGGTTTCTATAGAGCTTGCGCTTGCAATCGCCCTATATAGTTCCCGGATGGATATTCCTGTCCCTGATGATCTGGCGGCATTCAGTGAACTTTCTCTCGCAGGAGAGGTCCGTCCGGTATCATCTTCCGCACGTAGGATGAAGGCTCTTTCTGATATGGGGTTCAAAAGAGCTATCACAACAGATAGTAAACCAAGCTTAGGAACCTCTTCAGATAATGTCAAAGATATAAAGCAAGCTATATTATCTTCATTCAGTAAAAGGAAATAACTATTAATAAGCAGTACTTATGAAATTTGCAATCGGTACCAGATCCATACAGGTCTTTCCTTCTGGAAATAGAACAGCGCCTCTTGTTGTAATCAATGCATCAGAAAATGAAGGTGAAGAAATACATAATGCTATCGGAAGCGATGTATCGTTAGCTGTCGTTACCAATATCAAATGGAACGATGATCTTACGCCCTGGGCCGCCGATGCGGTTTTCAGGAATGGATCACCTTTCGGAGGAAAGGCCGATGATTATCTTTCCCTGCTTACAGGAATAATGATCCCATATGCTGTGGAAAGAACCGGGGTATGCCCTGAATATATTGCAATCGCTGGCTATTCGCTTGCGGGATTGTTCGCATTATACTCGGCGTATCGGACAGGTTTGTTCTCAAGGGTCGCTTCCATCTCTGGATCTCTTTGGTACCCAGGGTTTGCTGAGTATGCAAAAAACCATGCTTTATCTGGAAGAATAGAACGTATCTATCTTTCTCTTGGAGACAGGGAAGTAAGGACCCAGAATCCATATATGCGCAATGTGGAGAAAGAGACATACAGTCTTTCATGTATGTATGGTGAACAGGGTATCGTGACGGAATATGAGCTTAATGCCGGGAATCATTTCCAGGAAATGGTGGAAAGAACAGTGAAAGGGATACGCTGGATTATCCAGTGACCCCTTTTGATCAATAAGCTCATCCGCGCATACTCCATCTTCCATAAGATGGTGATGGCGGATATAGCCGAAGGCCATGGTATAATACTATTCAACATGGTAAAATAATATTATGAGAACGATGGTATCAAGAGAAGCTAGGATCA
>CALXKZ010000004.1 GCA_944389065.1 uncultured Spirochaetaceae bacterium | reverse complement strand
TCTGGATTTCCAAGATGATTTCCGGATAATGCTTTTCATACAAAGGCAAGCATGACGAAGCGAAATCAAACCTGTCCTGTGTCAAAGGAAATGGTATTTCACCAAGGATGTCTATTCCTCTTCTCTTAATCTCATCTGCAAGAGAAAAGCCGTTGCGTAAATCAAAATGTCTCATAATTGCTCTCCTTATCAGAGAGTGGCGCCACTTCTATGCACAGAGTAAAAGAACAAATTTTTAATTACAAGTAATATAAAATATTATAATGAGGTTTGAGCATGAAGATATTTTGAAGCAATCTTATATACCTGTTTCTCTTCTTTACTCTGTAGATTCCATGTGGCAATCTCTTCAGCAACAAGCTCTGGAAATTTCCTGCTTACATCCTTCAGGGCATTGCCAATCGATTTCCTGCAGTATTCGCTGGGATCATCCCTGTTTGAAGAGAGTATTGCAATTGCTTCCTCCGGATGCTCTTTAAAATAAGGACGGCTGGTCCATACTCTTAGCCCTTCAGATGCGGCTCTCCTCACATTTGCATTTTCATCTTTCAGCCAGTCTCTTATTACAGGTAGAGCTTTTTCATAACCTGTGTCATGACAGAAAATATCAAAGGCCATTGCAAGCGTTTCCTGAACCTTCCAGCTTGAGTTTTCACTTACTGTATGTCTGAGAAAATCCAGTGCCGCAGAGCATCCTGCAGCAATATGGCCAAGAATGAATACACCTACTTCCTGTATCTGGTAACTTTCAGAAAGATAGAGTCTTTTCCCCATTTCAGAGCATTCATCAACATTATGCTTTTCGCAGTACTCTTCCGCTTCTTTCCTGACAAGCTTCAGATTCTCCTTGCTTTGCAGCACTTCTTTCAGATGAGATTCATAACCCATTGCATATACCTATAAATTATAGTACTATACTTTATAGTATTTGGAGAAAGATATGTCAACGATAGATCTTGCAATACTCGGAATGATCATTGAGGGACCAAAAAGCGCATACGATGTCCAGAAGGATGCTGAGAGCCATAACTACGGCAAATGGGCAAGGATAAGCACACCAGCGGTGTACAAGAATATTGCGGCTTTGAACGGAAAAGGCTTCATCGCAAAAGATAATGGTCTTTCTGCTGAGAAGAACAAGGTCATCTACAGGATAACAGATGAAGGCAGAGAATATTTTGAGAACCTGATGGAGCATTATGCTTCGCAGGAAGTCCTCTTCCAGCTCGATATAAACCTTGTTGTTTCGAACCTCAATAAACTAGACAAGGCAAAGGCTGCTGAGCTTGCAGGGAAGATTGAAGAAAATATCTCTTCATCCATGAAGAGCAATGCGAATCTGAAAGAAAAATACTATGAACATATTCCAGATGTCGGAAAGGCCGTCTTTGATGCGCAGGAAAAGCTTTACAAGGTACTTATGGAGTGGATAAATGCCTTCCGAGAATCATATACCGCCAGATGAAACCGTGTTTTCCGTTTTCTTCGATGGCCAGTTCTGGGTCGGAATAATCGAACGGTATGTAGGAAAGTATGGCTACCAGGTTGCGAAGATAGTATTCGGAGCAGAACCAAATAATGAAGAGATACAGGATATGCTTATCAATAGGTATCCAGAGTTTCTATTCTCCCCTGTACAGAGCCATGAAAGGCGAGGCAGATCAACAAATCCCAAGAAGAAACTGCGTGATGCAAGAGAATCTATGCAGAAAACAGGATACGGTACAAAAGCCCAGAATGCCCTGAAGGCAATGAGAGATGAGATAAACAGTGAACACACGGCAGCCTCAAGAAAGAGAAAGAGTGAAAAGAAAGATGCTGCTTACCTGAAAAGAAAGGAAAAACAGAAAGCCCAGCATAGAGGTAAGTAAGTTATCTTGTGAAAAAGCCTTATTCAGATTGGAATCAGACCTGGACAGAATTCAGCAATAACAGGCATGTAAGATGAACAGCTGCCATAATAAACGGCCCTACAGTTCTTCGGATATTCTTGATCAAGATTCCTATGCCGACATCTATTACCTGTACGACAAGCATGATAACTGTCAAAGCAGAAAGAACATGCGGCGAATAGAACAGGACTGGAATCAAGGAGGCTACAGCCAAAACAGTGCTTCGTGCAAACAAATAAAATGCAGTTGTTTTGCCCGTACAATCAGAAGATCTAATCGCCATTACAGAGAAAATGAATCCAAGAAAAGCACTCAAAAGTGTTGCATAGGAAGCTACATAGTATATCACCAGATGCTCCATTTTCATTGACTTATTAGTGGAATGCAGAATTCACATAGATGATTTGCAACTTTATCCACAGCATATCGTTCAATAATCGGCTTTGTCCGATCAATTGGCAGCTTTCCAAGCAAGGAAGGGAGATTACCCCAGAATTCTGAAACTGCCTCTGCTGTATGCGATATTTCAAAGATGGCATATTTCCCATCCGGTATTTCTCTCACCTCTAATCCGACATCTTCATTTTCTGCCGTAACAAGACCGACATCATACCTTAAATTGCTTTTATAGACACTGCTCGGATCATCTAACGCAATCCCAAGGATTGTACTGCCTGCAGTGAGCAGTTTTTTATCCCTGAGATATGCTTTGAATGTTTCCATCAATTCCTTGTTCTTGATTCCGTATTCTCCAGTTCTACGCATATAAGCGATTCTGATATTTCTGAATTCTTCGATTACCATTATTTCCACCT
>CALXKZ010000003.1 GCA_944389065.1 uncultured Spirochaetaceae bacterium | reverse complement strand
GTAATCCAGCTATCAACTTTATCACCAAGTCCTCTGAAGCAGGCCTCGGCATATGATTCAAAGGCATCGACTATATCACGATTAGTCCATCCGCCCTTCTCCTGAAGCACTGCAGGAAGATCCCAATGATAGACAGTAGCAGTGGCTTTCATTCCATGGGCATGGATTGAATCACATAGCCTTCTGTAGTAATCAAGGCCTGCCTCATTCACTGCCCCTGTCCCATCAGGGATAATCCTCGGCCATGCAATTGAGAAACGGTATGCTTTGAATCCAAGAGAGGCAATAAGGGCAATGTCCTCCTCATACCTGTGGTACTGATCACAGGCAACGCTGCCATCAGCTCCCATATATACCTTTCCAGGCTCTCTTGCGAATACATCCCAGATCGATTCGCTTCTGCCATCTTCATGCACAGCACCCTCTACCTGATAACTTGCCGTTGCCGTCCCCCACTCGAAATCAGCGGGGAATGAGTAGATATCATTCATAAACGCTCCTTAGCAGTGATTGCCTGCACTGTCCCATCCGCATTATGCATAGCAGCAGATTCATATTCGCCGCAGGCCTCCGTATTCGATGCATTGCCATAGATATGGCACACTCGCTTACCGTCCTCTTCCATAACAATCACAGTACCTTCCTTCACATAAAGAGGAAGTGAGAAGTAATCATATCTGCCATCTTTCCAAGAGCCGCCCTGCTCTGCTTTTCCTCCAAGAAGCGGATACCATTTCCCTTCTGGTAGATAGAACCGGCAATATCCTTCCGGATCCATGACAGGCGCGACAAGGATTGATGGGCCGAACATATACTGCCTATCTAGATACTTCGCCGTTTCATCATCCGGGAAAGCAAGAACCATCGGCCTCATTACCGGAATACCGGATGAATGTGCCTCTTCTGCTGCTTTCATTATGTATGGCATCAGTCTCTTCTTAAGCGAAGCAAAGAATGCAGTGACCTCGGAAGCCTCGTCATCGAATGCCCAAGGCACCCTGTAAGAGGAACTTCCATGAAGCCGTGAATGCGATGAGAACATTCCGAATGCAATCCATCGTTTATACAGATCCGGGGTCGCAGTATCTTCGAATCCACTTATATCATGGCTCCAGAAACCGAATCCGCACAATGCGAGGGACAATCCGCCCCGCAGCGTTTCAGCCATCGATGGATAGCTGGCACTGCAATCACCGCCCCAATGGACAGGGAACTGCTGGCTTCCTATCGATGCAGATCTGGCAAACACAACAGCATCATTCCCTTTTTCATGCTGAAGCAGCGTGAAAACCACCTTATTGTAGAGGAATGAATAGTAGTTATGCATAAGGCATGGATCAGAGCCATCATGCCATACGACATCTTCATATGGTATGCGTTCCCCGAAATCGGTCTTGAAGCAATCAACACCCATATCCATAAGCTTTCTGAGGTGGGAACAATACCATGATGCAGCCTCAGGATTCGTGAAATCGACAATAGCCATACCTGCCTGCCACATATCCCACTGCCAGATGCTGCCATCTGCTCTTTTCAGGAAATATCCCTTCTCCGCACCTTCATCGAAGAGCGCAGAACGCTGCGCTATATATGGATTTATCCAGACGCAGACCTTTATTCCCTTGTCATGGATTCTCTTCAGCAGTTCCTCGGGATCAGGGAACATCTTTTCATCCCAGAGGAAATCCGTCCAATGGAATCCCTTCATCCAGAAGCAGTCGAAGTGGAATACAGAAATAGGTATATTCCTTTTCTCCATTCCCTCAATGAATGACATCACAGTCTCCTCACTGTAGTCGGTTGTGAACGATGTGGATAGCCAGAGACCAAACGACCAATCCGGAGGCAAAGCGGGCTTCCCTGCGAGATCCGAATAGCGCATGAGAACATCGGAAAGCATCTTGCCGGCTATGATATAGTATGTAAGCCTCTCGCCCGGAACGGAGAACTGTAGGTCTTCCACAGCTTCGCTCTCCACTTCAAACGACACCCTTCCATATGACGATACGAGAATGCCATAACCGCGGGATGAGAGTATGAATGGAATATTCTTATATGCCTGCTCACTCGCTGTCCCTCCATCCTCATTCCAGATATCCACGCTCTGGCCATTCTTAACAAATGGAGTGAATCGCTCACCCAGACCATAGAATGTCTCACCTACAGATGCCCTCAGATACTCAGCAGCATAAGGTCTGTCATCGACTGTATAGTATCCGGAGAGTGTCTTCTCTCGTCTTGTTATCTCTCTGCCATCATAATCGAATACGATTGTCCCATCTGAAAGCTTTGCTGACAGCTTTCCTGCCATTATGGAAGAATCATTGATGATAATCTTACCAGATTCACAGGGACAAGGAACAAATGAAGGACCTTTATCCAGAGCCCCCTTATGGTGATAGACATCGACTTTCAGCACATCATCCATCACAGCAGTGATCTCAGTTGTCAGCATCGGAAGATTGAGCGTATCACCCCGCTTCTCTATCTTCTTCGCAGCAGCATAGAGACAGAGGGATTGCTCCCCCTGTTCCTGCTCAACATAATCAGCATGAAGGATGCGCTTTACACCTTTCCCAAGAAGCCAGTAGCCATTAAGGAATTTCATATCGCTCCTACTCCAGCCTAAGGATAGCAGACAGAATGCATCGGACATTCTTCCTTATATCCTCAATCGTTATCGCTCCAGCTCTGAGCGCCTCATGGACTCTTTCCGGGTAGCCATTGCCCATCTTGAGATCATTGCCTGCAAGAAGCTCGAGGTAATGCTCGCCATGCGTCCACCAGTCGGTTGTAACGAATCCTCTGAATCCCCATTCATTGCGTAGGATATCGGTAAGGAGCTCCTTATTCTCAGAAGCCTTTACTCCGTTGATTATGTTGTACGACGACATGATTGAGATAGGATCGGATTCCTTTACGATAATCTCGAACTGCTTAAGGTATATCTCCCTGATTGCTCTCTCTGAGACTCTGGAATCACTGTCCTTCCTATTCGTCTCCTTGTTGTTCAGGGCAAAATGCTTCACAGAGGCTCCGATTCCATTGCTCTGTATTCCACGGACCATTGCAGCTCCGATTCTGCCCGCAAGCAGTGGATCCTCCGAGTAATACTCGAAGTTGCGTCCGCAGAGAGGGCTTCTATGGATATTGACTGCAGGCGTGAGCCATATTCCGATATTATTCTCCTTAACCTCCTCGCCCCCTGCCCTTCCGACTGCTTCTACAAGCTCCGTATCCCAGGTAGAGGCAAGAAGCGTTGCGCATGGCCATGCCGTAGCTGTTACGCCACGGCCAGGAAGAATCCTCAGACCAGCAGGTCCATCAGCTGTCATCACATTCGGAATACCGAACTCCGGCTGATTACCTACTCCGTATGTATTCGCAACGCCTGTATTGGGCTGTCCGCCGGTTATATCTACAAGAACATCATCAGGAAGGGATGCAATGAACTCATCAAGGGACATATCTCCATCTGCAACATGATGCATGAACCCGCTCTCAAGATCCCTCATCTCCTTGCGTGTGAGTCTTTCCGTCCTAGCTCTCTCGATTGGATTGACGCCTTCAAGCGTGGAGATATCCTGACGAGGGAATACAGGCTCAAGCGAGGCTTTCTCCGATGTCTTGAGATCCTCATACCGGCCATTGCTCCTCAATCTTCTATGGAGCGCATTCGGAACAAGATGATGGCCCGGCGTTGATATTATGCAGTCATCGGAAAGCTCTGTACGGCACGACAGCTCATGAAATGACAATCCGTCATCTGTCATAAGAATACTGTATCTACCCTTCTCCAGAAGCCATGATCCCTCGCTTATCGCACCATCATCATCGAACTCAGAGACAACAGAGAGCGGGAATGATATCGCGATATCCTCATGCTCGCCAGGCTCAAGCTCCTTTGTCTTGGCAAATGATGCAAGCATTCTTGCAGGCTTATCCAGCCGTCCTTTCGGAAGTCCTGCATAGATTTCGATGACATCGCGTCCAGGAAGCTTTCCTGTGTTTTCAACCCGTATCGTAAGGCGGACCTCACCATCAACGAATGAAGAGGCAATCTCCTCCAAAGCAAACGATGTATACGATAGGCCATAGCCAAATGGATAGATAACCTTGACATCGGCTCCGGGGATGGTGCTGAAATACCTGTATCCGACGAATATGTCATCCTGGTACTCTACGTAATCAAGAGACTCATGGAAATTGAAGCTCGAAGGATAATCGGAAAGATCCCTGGCATATGTATCGGCAAGCCTTCCGCACGGATTCTTCTCTCCTGTAAGGAGATCGGCAATAGCGACTCCGCCTTCCATACCTCCCTGGAAAGCCTGGATAGCAGCCTTTATCTTACCCTCTCCAGCAATCCAAGAGACATTGACCATGCCACCTGCATTCAGGACTACGATGACATCATCGAACAGGGCAAGAACGGAATCGACCATCTTTCGCTCTGCATCACTTAGATAGAAGTCTCCATGCTCGAAGATTGCAGCCTCTTTTTTCAGAAGCTCCATCGTTCCCTTCTCTGTCGAGAATACAGGGCTTCCCTCGCTTATCCTATCCCAGTTCTCACCGGAGAATCTGCTGATGGCTATCAAAGCTGTATCGGCTTTCTTCCTTGCTTTCGCTGCAAGCTCTGAAGGAAATGCAGCTTCCTTCACAAGCCCCGGCTCTGCACCTGCTGCATATTCTGCATCGACATAGCACTGATAGTACTCAGCAAGGTCCTCATCGAAATCAAGAAGACCTGCAGCCTTTTTCTGTCTCAGTCCATCAAGAATGCTATGCATATATGGCACGGTCACATCGCCGCTTCCACCGCCACCTTTGACATAGTCTGCAATTCCCTTTCCGAAGACAGCCACACGTCTTTTGAGAGGAAGCATATTTCCTTCATTCTTCAGGAGAACAGCTCCCTCCGCAGCAGCTCTGCGGGAGAGTGCGATATGATCATCTGAGCATGTGACTCTGCGGCCATCCTTTCCAAGAGGAATCCCTGGCTGATAGAAATGACGATACCATCTATCCATAAACCAATCTCCTTTTTTCTATTAATTCAGCAGATCCTGTGCGCTCTGCGTATTTATCAGCTTAGCACCAGATCTGAATCTCCCGATATTCTCTATTACGGTATTCACACCGATTTCAAATTTAAGAGGGCTCTGTGGCGTACTATGCGGAGTTATAACCACCGAAGGGAAATCCCATAAAGGACTATCCTGCGGAAGCGGCTCCTGCTCCACTGTATCAAGCCCTGCTCCTGCTATTCTCTTTTCCCTCAGGGCTTCTATCAAAGCCGTTTCATCGATGACCGATCCACGGCTTATGTTCATGACATATGCATCGGGCTTCATTGCTTCGAATACTCTGCTATCGACCATATGGTATGAGGATTTATTGAGGGATGCAGCAACAACAAGGAAATCAATATCCTTCACAGCATCTGGAAGGCTTGCACCTTCCGATGAGGCAAGAATCTCATCGAACATGGCAAGGTCCTTCTTTGTCCGGGAGAACCCGATAGTCCTCATCCCGAATGCCTTTGCCCGGGATGCAATCGCCTGTCCGATGCTTCCTGTCCCTAGTATCAGCATGGAACGACCATACAGAGATGCATATGGATAGTCATGCTTAACCTTCCACTCATGCCTGTCCTGAGCTTCGAGGATATGACGCGATTCATAGGTCATAGTGAAGATAAAATAAAAGACATGCTCAGCAAGGCAGATAGAATTACGGCCGGAACCATTCGTTATTATTACGCCTTTATCAAAGAGGTTCTTCGTTGCCGCATTCTCTATACCGACCCAGTCGAAATGCACCCATCTCAATGCATTGGAAGACTCAAGAACAGATACGGGCAGACCAGCTCCTAGTATGGCAACTGAAGCATCGGCTATCTCCCTGCATGCTCTTTCCTTTACAGATCCATCATTCGGGTCCGGAGCTATCCAGACGACGCTGAACCCCGCATCGCTGAATGCTTTATTGAGTCTTTCCTGATATTCAAAAGGATAATTGGTGTATATCAGGACCTTTTCCATATCCTTACTTCCCGAAAACCTTGCTCATTTCGCTTTCTATGCAGCCGATATGCTGCTGCATGATTTCCTTTGCCAGCTCACCATCATGAGCAGCAATTGCCCCATAAAGCGCCTCATGCTGATCCAGATGAAGATTAAGAACCTCCAGACGGGAATTCGATCGCTGTTTTCCGAATTTCCACATGTTGTTCTTCATCATCTCATTTATGCTGCCCATGAGCTTAACATATACGGGATTGCCTGACCCTTCTGCGATAGCCATATGGAAATCCTCATTCATTTCATCATAGGCAGCGCCACGGCCTTCCGCCAATCGCTTGCGATCAAGAAGGTTCTCTATCTTACGGCACATCTCATCGCTAGCATTGATTGCACACAGCCTGGCTATCTCAGGCTCTATGACATACCTGACCTCTGCTATCTGAGCGGGATTTATCTGTTCTTTTGCCAGCTGTATGCTCAGATCTTTCACTATCTCCGGTTTCTCCGCATGATCAGCGACATACGTTCCACCGCCCCGCCTTACAACAAGAAGCCCTTTCTCAACAAGAACCGAAATAGCCTGCCGCACAGATACCCTGCTCACAGAAAGCTCCGCAGCAATCTTCCTCTCAGATGGCAATCTATCCCCTGGACCAAGATTCTCATCATCTATCATCTGAGTAATCTGATCCATAATGATCATATAAAGCCTATCGGTTTTTATAGGACTCAGCATTTCCTCTCCCTTTCAAGTACTACAATCATATAACTACCCAGCCCTTTGATTTCAGAAGAAAATCCTCCTGTTGAGCTGAGTTCCCTGCATTCTGCAGAACCATCGCATATGGCATCAGCAATATGATAACTCCCAAGTCTGGAGGATTTTAAGCAAAATCTCCCAAGCTCTGCCGGTTTATTGTATGTACGGCCATTGAAGCCTGTGTGATTGACCAGGAAAAGCAGAATCTGGCCTTTTTCATTCTCCGAGACCGCAATCTCAACAGAAGAAGGTGCATCAGTTTCTACAATCGGAGCATCTACGTATGAAGCCAGCGAGCTATAGACAACATCAGCATGTTCCCTGAATCCGTATTTGTGGTACATCGTTCCAGGACCGAACGCTATCATCGTTCCATGATTGCCATGTGACTGAAGATATCTTCCTTCAGGATTATTGCCTCCACAGAGCTCCGGTGGTCCGAACAAGCCTGCAGAGATAAGCTCAAGAGACATATCGGTACCGGAATCGAATGGAACGGCCCTGCCCTCTGCCAGGCACCAGTCAGTATCTTCGGAGACTCCTTTGATTGATATATAGTGCCACTTTATATCCTCAGCCTTTGTCTTTCCGCTGATACCGAACAATGAAGCAATCTCATCATGGTACTGTGATTCCGCCCATGCGGCTCCAGTCCATATAACAGGCACAGATGTTTCCCTGACAGCCTGCATAAGCTTATCATCAGGATCCAGATCAGGGATTACTATGGCCTTATACCCTGAAAGATCGCAGCGCCCGAGATACCTCCTCTCTATGACATCTGCTAGGATGTGGCGTTCCTTGCATAACGTATAGATACCGCGGAACTCCTTCAGGGCGTCTGCCTCATTCTTATATGGGTAGATAATCGCCACTTCGGAGATGGATTTTCTCCTTCCAAAGTACTCTATATTCTCCCTATGAAGTCTGAACATCTCCTTTACGGCATTGAAGCTTTTCCTATCATGATAGCCATCAAATACGCCTATTATGCACCAGAAGAGCTGGCCGCAGGCAGCAAGCGACTGGATGAACCTCTGCCTGACAAGATGTTCTGAGACACCATGGAATCTATAATCAAGGCTTGATGCGTTTATGCTTATGTTTCCGCTGACCTTGGCGCTTGATGAGTATACCCTGGAAACATTCTCCGAGGTCATATAGTCCCATATCGGATAGGGACGATGCATCTCCGTATTGGATTCATTCATGACAACATCGACATATTCCTCTGCATAATTGCATACAGCTATGTCCTCGCTGTGGGCTTTCACCCTGCTGTAGATCCGCTGGAGAATATCATCAACGCAATCACGCTGGAAGAGCCTGTATTCACGGAGCCCGGGAGTTCCTGGTTCCTCAGAGGACGGAAGCTCCAGCCCGTATGCATCTCGGAACCTCTTCCTGCACGCTTCACAGTGGCATATTCCATGGTAATTATTCGAATAATCACGGGTGACGAACCCGAACATATTGAAAAACACACCATCGACAGGATACCTATCAAGAACCTCATCGATGATCTCAAGCGACAACCTATTCTGGTATTCGCTGTTTATGCATGTATGGATCAGCCCGTTATAATCGATTGTCTGGCCTTTATCAGATACATAAGCCCATTCCGGATGCTGCTGGAAAATGGATTTATGTATCTTGCTGAAATCAAACCGTGATATGACACGTATCCCATTGGCATGGCACTTCTCAACAAGCTCGCCGATGAAATCACGGCCATCAAGATATGGATTGATATACTCATAAGGAAGGCTGGAAGGATAGAATGACATTATCCCAGCGGTATTGAGAAGAACAGTATTCGCCCCGAAATCAATAAACTGGCTGACCAGCCTATCGGTATCGGCAACAGCATCTGTCTGACGAAGATTCGTCTGTATAAGCCTTATGTTATTCTCTTCCCACCATCTCATAAATCCCTCCAGCCTCTATAATGGGTGCTCTCAAGAGAACACCCATAGATGATTACAGTCCCATATCCTCACGGGTATCAGCAGCAGCTTTCTCAATCTTCCTCATCAGATTAGCTGTTGTATCATCGAGACTCTGTTCTCCGATGATGAACTTTGAATACTCTGTCACAACAGCATCCTTTACCTCCGTCAGCAATATGAAAGGATGGTAAGAAGAAGCTGCTACACTCTGCAGATACTGTGTAGAATCATATGTAGGACCAACAAGCTGTCCAGCCTCAGCAAGAACATTCTGTCCAGCCGCTGTAGGAGGAACAGAACGAGTAAGTCCAAGATCAAGAGCAGCAGTAGGATCATTCAGGATATAGTTAAGAAGTATTGCTGCACTATTTACATTCTTAGACTTAGAAGAGATGGACCAGAACTGGGCAGGCCTTACGAACAGACCATTGAATTCCTCTCCTCCAATATTAGGATATGCAAAAATCCCAACCTCACTACCAGTATTATTGCTGAAAGCTACAACATTTGAATTCCAGTCAAATGTGCCTACCCATGTACCATTGGTCTGATGCGTAGTAGTAATTGTATTACCAGCAAAGCTCTCAACCTGAGCTGTTCCTTCCGGAAGAATGCCCTCCTCTGTCATCTTCTGCATAAGAGTAAGCGTATCCCTAAGGTTCTCCTCGGTGAACTGTATATTGCAGTTTGCATCAATATAGAACTTACCAGCATATTCAGAGAGGATGTAGAACATAAGATGAGAAACAGCATCGCGGCTAGGAGAGAACAGGAAAATATCATCTCCCATAACATCATGGAACTTAGCGCCGAACTCCATGAACTCATCGATTGTCCATGATCCATCAACTCCAGGAGGCAGCGGCTCTCCGGTCTTCTCACAATACTCATTCATTGCATTGAGGCTGTAGTACCAAGACCATCCGGATATTCCAGTTGGTATACCAAGCAGCTTACCATTCACCTCACCAGCCTTAGCACTGCTTTCAGAAAGTGTTGAGAGGTCAAGTGTATCTGTCACTGAATACAGATCAAGAAGAACAGGATTATCTTCATATCCAACTTCCGAAAGCCATTCTGTCGAGAAGCAGAAGAGATCAGGAGCTGTACCATTTGCCAGCTGGATAATGATCTTATCATGATAGCCATCAAATGGATTAGGCATGCTTGTCACCTTGATACCAGGATTAGCAGCCATGAAATCTGCTACAGCCTGATTCGTTGCCTGATTCCTGGCATCATCGCCCCACCACATGAATGAAATCGTCGGGGTTCCGGATTCAGCAGCCTTCTCTGAACTTCCGCCTGCGAAGACAAGTCCTGTACACAGAACAAGGACAGCCATTGCACTAATAATTTTTTTCATAAGATTCCTCCTTTTCTGAGAATCCAGATCTTTTCTTATTTATCCTTTCAATCCCTGCGTAGAGATGCCTTCAACGAAGTTTCTCTGCGCAAAGATGAATACAATAAGAGGTGGAAGTATTGCCAATACAGACATGGCAAAAACATTATTGTATGAAATCGTTCCACCCGAAGTATCCATCGACATCTTAAGAGCAACAGATACTGGGAATTTTGCTTCTGTAGAAATATAGATCATCGGATTAAGGAAGTCATTTCCCGTCCAGATGAACTGGAACAGAAGCGCAGTGACTATAGCAGGCTTGATCATGGGAACAAGGATCTGGACAAGCCTTCTCAATGGTCCGCATCCATCAATGATCGCAGCCTCGTCCATATCCCTTGGAAGCGATCTGAAGAATGACATGAGCAGGAATACAAAATATGTATCAGCCGCGAACAAAGATGGAACCATCATCGGAAGATAGGAATCAACCCATCCGAGTTTGCTGAAGATTACATATGTAGGAACAAGAACGACCGTTGCAGGGAACAGCAGAGTGGCTATAAGAATCGATTGCAATATAGCCCTGCCCCTGAACTGGAATCTTGAGAATCCATAAGCGGTCAATGTAGCAGATACAACAGTGAAGAGAACCTTCAGTACTACATAGATGTATGTATTCTTGAAGAATACGCCAAAAGATGTGAGACCAGCACCTTTCCATCCATTTATATAACCATCGAAACTGGGGTTCTTGGGTATGAAGGATGGATCGGAGAAGATCTCCGTGGAGGTTTTGAACGAAGAACCTATCAGCCAGAGAAATGGGTAGATGATCACAACTCCAAGAGCAATGAGAAGTGTATAATTCAGTACACTGGAAATAATCTTTCTTCTTGAAATCATTGCAATCCTCCTCTTAGTCCTGGTAATTTACCCAATAGCGGCTGCTTCCGAAGAGAATCAGCGTAAACGAGACAATAATGACGAACAGAATCAGAGATATTGCACTGGAAAGCCCCATGTTGAGATATCTGAATGCATTCTCATATATCATCATCGACATCAGGTAGGTGCTTTCATATGGACCGCCTGCGGTAATGACGAATGGGGAGTTGAATTCCTGGAATGCCGTTACGAGATTGGTCATAAGATTGAAGAACACAACCGGCGTAATATATGGAAGGATAACGGACCAGAATATTCTCTTTCTTGAGGCGCCATCGATTTCTGCTGCTTCGATAAGCGAATTAGGCATTCCTTTCAATGCCGCAAGGAATACGACCATTGTTGAGCCGAACTGCCATACATGCTGGAAGCTTATTACGAACATTGCGGTACCTGGAACCGAAAGCCATGCAGGTCCTTCAATACCGATTGTGGCAAGAATGCTATTGATCATACCATCCTGCATGAACATGTATCTCCACAGAATGGAAATAGCCACACTGCCACCCATGAGTGACGGGATATAGTAAATCGATCTGAAAAACCCTATTCCCCGCACCTTTGAACTCAGGATGTAAGCAATGAGAAGGGAGAATACCATCTTCATCGGAACAGTAAAGAGAACATATAATCCGGTGCTCTTCATAGAACTCCAGAACAATTCATCATCCGCAAGTTCTCTGAAGTTATCCAATCCTATGAATTCAGGGGAAGATATGATGTTGTAATCCATGAAGGACAGAACACCTGACATAAGAAGAGGGATTGCCTTGAATGCGAGAAATCCAATAAGCCAAGGCAATATGAACAGGAAACCGTATTTCCCTTCCTTTCTCATTATGACCTCCTTTCAAAGCTGGCTATCATCTAGACCACTTTTCAATGATTTTGGCATATTGGTTATACCAATTATCCGCATAGGAAATACGACCTGTCAACAAAAATTTCATCTTTTGCGTCAGTTGCTAAGAAGTCACAGAGAACAGCATATTCCCATCAATAAGAACATACTCATTGGATGTGAAATCAAACCCTTCAATGGAGACAAACCCTATCCTCCGCGATTTGAATGATTCGATGGATCTGATCTTCTCAGCTTCAGTGGCAGCAAGCTTCTCAGTCATCTTGTTCTTCAGGAACTTTACCTCGAAAACATCGTAACCATTGATGAATTCCA
>CALXKZ010000002.1 GCA_944389065.1 uncultured Spirochaetaceae bacterium | reverse complement strand
CCTTAGAGCGGGAAACGGGACTTGAACCCGCGACATCCACCTTGGCAAGGTGGAGCTCTACCACTGAGCTATTCCCGCAGTATGTATACTCTTCTGTTAAGAGCTTGCGAGAGAAGGGACTCGAACCCTTAAACCGAAGTACTAGTTCCTAAGACTAGCGTGTATACCAATTCCACCACTCTCGCGGTGTTTCTGAGCCGCAAAGGGATCGAACCTTTGACCCGCAGATTAAGAGTCTGCTGCTCTACCAGCTGAGCGAGCGGCCCGAGATTGCTGCGCCCTGTAGGACTCGAACCTACAACCTGCGGATTCGAAGTCCGACGCTCTATCCTTTGAGCTAAGAGCGCTTCCTCCAAGGGAGGTAGTAGGGTGGAAGAAGGGGATCGAACCCTCGACAAGCAGATCCACAATCTGCCGCTCTACCGCTGAACTACTTCCACCATTCTTGGAAAGCATGGCGTCAACCAAGCAATTTCAACGGTCAAGAATATCTCAGAAATGAAGATGTTTGTCAACACTATTTGCAATAAATTAGCAAGATAATTTTCAATTCCTTATTCCATAAACAATAATGCCGCCATAAAAAGGCGGCGTATAGGAAAATCCTACTTCAGTATCCCGTCAAGAAATGCCTGTATCTCCCCTGCTTTCGCAGTATCAGATGAAAGAGGATCTGGCTTCATACCATAGACAGCAAGAGCATACTGGCAGAGCATCACAGCTTCCTGAGCATCGGAGAACTGTCCGAGAGGAAGAGTCGAATAGAAAGGCTGTCCATTACGGCCATTCTGACCTTCATAGAACTTCATCTTCTCAGTTGGGACAGAATTTGCATCGTATTTGTCCTTCATCTTATCGAACTCCTTCGCTCTCTTCTCTGCATTCCAGTTCCTGTCAGCAAGCTGCTCGGCAAGCTCAAGATAGTTCGAAAGATTGAGTCTGTTGACATTATCCTGGGTATCAACACAGCGCCTCATATAGCTTATGGCATAGTTTTTGTTCCCGAATGAAAGAGGAGAACCCGGCAGCTGATTATAAAGCAGGCCCAGAACATACCAGCAGTCGGACATATCCGCATTGAAATCATTCTGGACCTTCTCGCAGAGGGCGCGCATCGGCTTAGCCTTCGAAAGACTGTTTAGAGGCCCATTCACCTGCCCTATACGGCCTATAGCCGAAGCCTTCCAATGATAGCCGTTGGCTGTTTCCTCTATCGCAAGGGATTCATCGGCAAGCCTCTCACTCTCGCCGTATCCAGCAAGGCGGGCATCCTTGTCTCCATGGTCTATGCCATCGGTAATCGTAAGAACCGTCCTCGACAGCCTCCAGAGAATAGCGGCTCTATCTCTGCCATCATCATCGGCAAGCGCGCTCTCAAGATAGGCCTTATCGGCTTCATAATCGGCCAGATTATAGAAAAGATAATCGCTTTGAGCAGGATCGAATGCAGCTGCAAGCGGTAATGCAATAAGAACTGCAGAAAGAATAACAATAAGCTTTTTCATAAAAACTCCTTCATTCTGTCTACAATATGATGCAATCGGGTGTCAAATGAAAAACGCTGTTCCCCTCTCATCCATAAGGAACAGCGCCGCATTAATCAGGGATAGTCGATGTTTCCATCGCGTTGCCTTCTAACGTATAGAAACAATATAGCATTATCTGAGGGAAAGCAACTGTTTTTCAAAGCACGACAGGAGATGATTCCCATATATCCATGGTATCCATATCCATCAGAGTAAGATGTCCGCCATCATGGCCGCCTCCTGTATCCACTGCAGCCAGATGATAGCGATCGGATATGAATGGTCTTGGAAGCGGCGTATGTCCTACGAATATTCTTCTTGATGTGGCAAGAGGAAGCCTGTTATGGTTATGGATCCTTCCTGACTCCTCATAGTCCATCGCAGATGCTATGTATCCCCTGTCCCACATGAAATCCTTCTCACGCTGGGACAGGCTGCTTCCGCGCTTTCTCGGACTGTCCGACAGATTCAGCACATCATCCTCATCATACCCTATCGGGATACCCGCATGGGCGATTATGAACCTGTCAGTGACGATGCAGAGGGGAAGATTCCTCACCCATGTCCCATGGAGCTTTCTCTCTTCCTCGCTTACCCTCTCCTCAAGATATGATGCGGCTGTCATCCTCCCTCCGTTGGAGTCGAGCCATAAGGAAGGCCTTGCATCATCTAGGAGGAAGCTCTCAAGCCAGACATCATGATTGCCAAGAACGGCATGGCAGTATGGCAGCGACATGAGAAAACGAATGACACTCACAGTATCCCTTCCCCTGTCTGCCAGATCACCCGTCACATAAAGCGTATCGCTCCATGGGCAGAACGCAGCCTTGCTAAGCACCTCCATCAGGAGTCCGTACTGTCCATGGATGTCCCCGACTATCAGATTTCTTCCCATTCAGGGTTACTATATAGTAGCCACAAATTCATGTGAAGAGGCGAAAATTGAACATTATGTTGGATTTTTATCATGAAACACTTGCAATAGCTGAGATTAAATGATATTTTGCAGTATCCTTCAAGAGGGATGAAGCATGTTTGCACCATTGAACATTACATCTAGAGAAAAAGAACTTCATTACATCCTAGTAAAGGATGGTCCGATCACGTCTCTTCCGATGCATTGGCATTCAGAATATGAACTGACCTATGCTGTCAAGGGAGAATTCAGATGTCTTATCGACTCTGTTGAATACAAAGTCGGGGAAGGCGATGCGATACTCACCGTAAGCGGAGACAGGCATTATTTCTTCCCTTCCCCAGATGCCATCGTCACCAGAATCCTCTTTTCCCCATCGCTTATTTCCGCTCCGGAGTGCGGCGAGGACTGCTCAGAGAAGGTTCTGGATAAACTCAGAGAATCAGCAAGAAGCACAGCAGGATGGCCGGAAAAAGGCAAGACAGAACTGAGAGAGCTTATAAGCTGGCTCTCATCGGAGCCGCTGGAAAAAGCAGATCCGGCGTACATTCTCGGCTCAAGAGGCGGCGTTCTGATAATACTCTCCCTCTTCCTGCGCATGGCGGAAAAACGTCATTCAGATCCATCTTCCGCGCCGATTTCCGACAACAGGATCATGGACCGCATCGAGAAGGTCTTCTCTCTTGTCAGCAACGATTATGATAAGGATATAACGCTTACATCAGCCGCTGAGATAGCAGGATACGTCCCTACATACTTCTCAAGGATCTTCCGTGAGTATACGGGAATGACATTCTACTCATATCTGACAATGTACAGAGTGGCTATCGCGGAGAGCAAGCTCGTATCCACCGACATGAGCATAAACGACATCGCTATCTCATCCGGCTTCGGTTCGGTGAAGACCTTTGACAGGATCTTCAAGGAAAAGCTTGGTACCTCTCCGCTTAAATACCGCAAGAAGATGCGCCAGGGCCGTTAGGATGGCAGCGTCATATCACCATCTTTGATCCACCCGGCTTTTCTCAGAAGATAGCTGAATGCAAGCGAGAGGAGAGCTGGGAGAATGAAGTGCGTGATCACGATCTCAGGCAGGGCACCTGCCCCCATTTCAGCGACAGCATTGAACTGTCCTACAAGACCGCTTGTCCCCATTCCTGCGCCGGATGCATTGTTCGTCATCTTAAACAGACATGTGGACACCGGACCTGTTATCGCAGAGGCCGCAGTCGGTGCGATCCATATCCTCCAGTTCTTCCAGATATTCGGGATCTGAAGCATTGATGTCCCGATTCCCTGGCTGATGAGGCCTCCTACTCCGTTTTCCCTGAAGCTTGAGACTGCGAATCCGACCATCTGGGCAGCACATCCTGCACAGGCAGCTCCGGCAGCAAGCCCTGAAAGCCCAAGCGATATGCAGATTGCTGCGCTCGATATCGGAAGGGTAAGTATCATTCCCACGACAACTGACACAAGTATTCCCATCGGGAAAGGATATAGAGTCGTCAGATGGTTTATGAAGGCTCCGAGCCCATTCATCAGGGCCGCAACCAGAGGTGAAACAAGAACACCTGCAATCCCTCCGATGATGATAGTCAGCATCGGAACAAGGATTATATCCACCTTCGTCTTTCCAGCAATGAGCTTTCCGCCAAGCGCTCCAAGAAGAGCTGCTATGCATGCGCCAAGCGGCTCACCGGAAGAGATGACTCCACCGGAGATCGCCCCACCCCCGATAACACCGCATGTCGCAGCTGCGAACAGAGCCAGATTCGGCGCCCCTACAGCCCTTGCAACACCGACACCGATAGCAGGGCATGTCATCGCCTGGGCAAAGCTTCCTGCAGTGACCAGGAAATCAATGGACGCATAGGTTCCGATCTGCTTGATGATGAGTCCGATAATAAGAGAAGAGAACAGGCCTTGGGCCATGCCGTTGAGTACGGAGACAATATATCCTCCGATTCCCTTTCCGTTTGCGTGCATTCAAATACCTCTCAACTGGGTTTCGGATGACAGACATCATCACACTCAGTCGGTGGGATGAAGGCCTCCGCGAGTATTATTGATTATGATTGCGGCTAGGTCAACATTGGAAGGAAAGATTGTCCTTTATTTTTTATTGACAAATTTTCATTTTATGTCAAAATGTAAATATAAGGAGCTTTGAAATGACAGATACGGAAATCTTCAATGCAATTGCGGCTATCGTCGCAGACAGGACCGACACAGCAGCGGAGGATGTAAGGAATGAAAGCACATTCCGCGATCTTGGAATCGATTCACTCGATACTGTTGAGGTTCTCATGGAACTTGAGGACAGGCTTGGGACTACTATCGAGCTTGACCAGAAGATCGAGACAGTAGGTGATCTCGTGGCTTTCATCGCATCCAAGGAGAACTGAGAATGATCGAGACCCCGGTCACATCGCTTCTCGGCATAGAGTATCCGGTATTCCAGGGAGGAATGGCCTGGATAGCCGATGGACGCCTTGCTGCTGCAGTATCCGAAGGCGGCGGTCTTGGGATCATAGGAGCAGGCAATGCCCCTGCAGAGCATGTCAGGAAGGAGATCCAGGCAGCTCGCGCTCTGACAGATAAGCCATTCGGGGTGAACATCATGCTGATGAGCCCCTATGCGGATGAGGTTGCAGCGCTCACTGCCGAAGAGAAGGTCGCTGTCGTTACGACAGGGGCAGGAAATCCATCGAAGTATATGGCTGCATGGAAGGAAAACGACGTCAAGGTCATACCGGTTGTGGCTTCTGTGGCTATGGCTAAGCTGATGACTCGCCTTGGAGCATCCGCACTCATAGCTGAAGGCGGCGAAAGCGGCGGTCATGTAGGAGAGCTTACGACGATGGTGCTCACCCCGCTTATCGTAGATGCGACAGATCTTCCGGTCATCTCAGCTGGCGGAATCGCGACAGGAAGACAGGCTGCGGCGGTCTTCATCATGGGAGCTGCAGGCATACAGATGGGAACA
Source organism: uncultured Spirochaetaceae bacterium (assembly GCA_944389065.1). Classification (GTDB taxonomy): domain Bacteria; phylum Spirochaetota; class Spirochaetia; order Sphaerochaetales; family Sphaerochaetaceae; genus Ornithospirochaeta. The sequence continues at coordinate 9,269 of CALXKZ010000002.1, read as the reverse complement.
AGATTCCTCTCTGCCGATGAGTGCACGATATCAGAGGTATACAGGGAGAAGATCCTGAAAGCAGGTGATCTCTGCACCATGGTCACGGGAAAGAAGCTCGGGCACCCCGTCAGATCGCTCAGGACTGCATTCGCCAGAAGCTATGCAAAGGCTGAATTCAGCGGGATGGATGATGAGAGCCTTGAAGCGCTTGGGACGGGAGCCCTGAGAAAAGCCGTTGTGGACGGAGATGCGGAGAATGGATGCTTCCTTTCTGGACAGGTGGCGGCGTTCGTCAATAAGAAGGAGAGCGCTGCAGCGATCATCAGGGATGTGATGGAAGGCGCAGAGAAAGAGCTCAGAGGAGCGATGAAATGGGTAAGATAGCATTCATCTTCCCCGGGCAGGGAGCACAGTACCCCGGCATGGGCAGGGATTTCTACGAAAGCTTCGAGAAAGCAAGGATCGTGATGGATTCATATGAAAAAGAGTCCCCGGGACTTCTTGATATGATCTTCTCTGCAAATGCAGAGACGCTCATGGAAACAGATAATACCCAGAAAGCGCTTTATGCTGTGGAGAGTGCGATCGATGCCGTGCTTAAGAGCGGAGGGCTGAAGGCAGATGCCGCGGCAGGCTTCTCCCTTGGAGAGCTTGCAGCGCTAGCCTCAGCTGGAGCGTACTCCTATCTGGATGGATTCAGAATAGTCTCTGCCAGAGCAGATCTGATGAAGAAGGCCGCAGAGAAGACAAAGGCCGGGATGCTTGCAGTCCTCAAGCTGGACGATGAAACGGTCGAGGAGATCGCCTCACGCTTTCCCGGTGTCTATCCAGTGAACTACAACGCTCCTGGACAGGTCGTCATCTCCTCTCTTGAAGAGAGGATCAGCGATGTTGAGAAGGAAGTGAAGGAAAATGGAGGGAGGACAATGAGGCTCAGTGTCTCCGGAGGCTTTCACTCCCCTTTCATGGATAGTGCCGCAGAAGGTTTTTCAGAAGCGCTGGAAGGTTTTTCATTCTCAGAGCCGTCAATTCCCATATGGGCAAACCTCACAGGAGAACTCTATAGCAGGGATATCAAGGGAACGCTTTCTCAGCAGATCAACTCACCTGTGAGGTGGTCAAAGACCATCATGGGAATGGCAGGAAGCGGAATCGATACATTCATCGAGATAGGGCCAGGCACTACCCTGTCCAATCTGATAAAACGGATCGACAAGAACGTCAGAACATTCTCCGTCTCAAAGGCTGAGGATGCGGCGGCACTCAAGGAGGCTATCGGATGCTGAACGGGAAGACCGCGATCATAACAGGAGGATCCAGGGGAATCGGGAGGGCAATCGCACTCCGTCTATCCGCCCTCGGTGCTGATATCGCGATAATCTACGCAGGGAACACCGAGAAGGCAGAAATGACTGCCGAGGAATGCAGGGCTAATGGCGTGAAAGCCTCAGCCTATCGCTGCGATATCTCTTCATCAGATGATGTAAGAAATACAGTAAAGAAAATAAATAGTGAACTCGGAAATATTTTTATTCTTATAAATAATGCAGGAATAACGAGGGACGGCCTTATCGCTATGATGAGCGAGGATATGTGGGATGCTGTCATCGATACGAATCTCAAAGGAACATACCTGATGACGAAGGCTGCGGTCCCATACCTCATCAGAGGCAAAGGCGGAAGGATCGTGAACATAAGCTCTGTCTCCGGTCTTACCGGGAATGCAGGGCAGGCAAACTACTCTGCATCGAAGGCAGGAGTCATCGGACTGACGAAAGCAGTTGCAAGGGAACTTGCGCCTAAGGGAATAACATGCAATGCGCTCGCTCCAGGCTTCATCAGGACAGATATGACAAAGGAAATCGAAGAGGATAATCCTCTCTTCTCAGCAATTCCGCTCGGACGGATGGGAGAAGCAGAGGATGTGGCAGCGGCAGCCGCTTTTCTCGTCACTGCTCCATATGTAACAGGAGAGGTGATCAGAATAGACGGCGGACTTGCGATGTAATAGGAGCATATATGGAAGGAAGACGTGTCGTCGTTACTGGAATGGGGACTATCAGCCCTGTCGGGAACAGCGTCAGCGAAGCCTGGGATAGCCTTGTGAATGGGCGCTCAGGCATTGCAGGCATCACATATTTCAATACAGAGAGCTTCAAGGCCAAGCTCGATGCGGAGGTCAAGGACTTCGATCCGAGAAAGTGGCTGGATAAGCAGGAATCCCTCCGTACTGACAGGAATGTCCAGTATGCGATAGCGGCAGCAGATGAAGCTGTAAAGGAAAGCTGCGTGCTTGGAACGGTGGATCCAGAGCGGTTTGCTGTCTACTTCGGAAGCGGTATCGGTGGAATCAATACGATATCAGCAGAGATCAGGAAACTGCTTGAAAGAGGCCCAGGGAGAGTCTCTCCTTATCTTATACCGATGCTCATAGCGAATATGGCGGCAGGAATGATCGCCATCCGCTATGGCTGCAAGGGCGCTTCGCTGCCGGCTGTCACGGCATGCGCATCAGGGTCGAATGCGATCGGAGAGGCTGTAAGGGCAATCAGGCACGGATACGCCGATGCTGTCATCACAGGAGGAACAGAGGCTGCGATCACAGAAATAGGCGTTGCAGGCTTCCAGAACATGCAGGCGCTTTCAGTAGCTACGGATCCGGAAGCCGCTTCCCTTCCATTCGACAGAAGGCGGGCAGGATTCGTGATCGGAGAAGGAGCTGCGGCTCTTGTACTTGAGGAATATGGAAGAGCAAAGGCCAGGGGCGCGCATATCTACGGAGAGATCACAGGCTACGGTTCCACATGCGATGCATACCATATGACAGCCCCTGCTCCCGATGCCGAAGGAGGAAGAAGGGCAATCGAGGAAGCACTTAAAGAATCAGGGTGGAACGGAAACGGAAGGATATACATCAATGCCCATGGCACCGGAACCCCGCTCAACGATAAGGGTGAGACTCTTGCGATAAAGACAGCACTCGGTGAGGAGAATGCCAGGAAAGCTATGATAAGCTCCTCCAAATCCATGACAGGACATATGCTGGGAGCAGCAGGAGCATTTGAGGCGATTGTCGCACTGAAGACACTGGAGACAGGTATCGTCACTCCCACGATCAATCTTCTAGAGCCTGATCCGGAGTGCGACCTCGATTACGTTCCGCTGACAGCAAGGAATGCGGATATAGACCTGGCACTATCCTCCTCTCTCGGATTCGGAGGACACAATGCAGTTCTTGCATTCAGGAGGGTATGATGAGGGAAGAGTCAATAAGGAAGTATGCGACGCTGATGAAGGAGCTTGAGCTGACAGGGCTTGAGGTCAACGAGGATGGATGCACTGTGCGCCTCGAGAGAGGTGGCACATCCCCATATCCTTCTATCAATGTATCAGATGCTGCAGAACAGGAGAATGAGAATGGGGATGATGTTGTATCAGGAGATGTGATCGCATCTCCGATGGTCGGTGTTTTCTACACATCCCCTGCAGAGAATGCAGATCCATATGTAAGAGAAGGAAAGCATGTGAAGAAGGGAGAGACAGTCTGCATCATTGAAGCGATGAAGCTTCTGAACGAGATCACGGCAGAGAATGACTGCGAGATACTCGAGGTACTCCAGAAGAATGGCTCTGTCATAGGCTATGGGACACCGCTTTTCAGGATCAGGAGGACATGATGGACAGGAATGATATAGAGAAGATTCTTCCCCATAGGAACAGCATGCTTCTTCTTGATGAGGTCTCGAGGGAGGGAGACGAAGCACATGGCATCTACAATGTAAAAGGCACTGAGTTCTTCCTCGACGGCCATTTCCCCGGCTCTCCTATCGTTCCAGGGGTAATCCTCTGTGAGATTCTCGCGCAGACAGCATGCGTTCTGCTTGATGAAGCGCTCCCTGAAGGAAAGCTGCCGGTATATGCAGGACTGGATAAGGTCAGGTTCACAAGTCCAGTACACCCGGGAAATCAGTTCAGGACCAGATGCAGGATCACGAAGTCGAAAGGGCCATTCTACTTTGCAGAGGGTGAAGGCTATGTAGGTGACAGGAGGGCAATAACTGCTTCCTTCTCATTCGCGATCGCGGAAAAGGACCGGATATGTTCTCAAAAATCCTGATTGCCAACCGTGGGGAAATAGCAGTAAGGATCATCCGCGCATGCAAGGAGATGGGGATAAAGACCGTTGCCGTATACTCCGAAGCGGACAGGAATGCCCTTCACAGGGCTCTGGCTGATGAGAGCATATGCATCGGTCCGGCGGCTGCATCAGAAAGCTATCTCGATATTGGCAGGATAATAAGCGCAGCACTGGCATCGAAGGCAAATGCGATCCACCCGGGATACGGCTTTCTCTCTGAGAACGCGGCATTCGCCGAAGAGTGCAGGAAGAACGGGATCGCATTCATCGGACCTGATGCCGATACGATGACAAGGCTCTCGGACAAGGCCGTGATAAAGGAGCTGGCAGCAAATGCAGGGCTTCCGACAATTCCCGGAACCGGAACGCTTGAGAATGCTGAGGAGGCACTGAAAGCGGCAGAAAGCTTCGGCTACCCTGTAATGCTCAAGGCAAGATCGGGTGGAGGAGGAAGGGGAATAAGACCTGCATACTCAGCAGAGGAGCTGAAGGCTGCATTCCCTCTCGCGGTCAAGGAGAGCGAGGCAGCATTCGGAGATGGAGGGCTGTATCTGGAGAAATGCATCGAGAACGCCAAGCATATAGAGGTTCAGATCCTTTCCGATGAATTCGGGAATGCGATAGCGCTTGGAGAGCGCGACTGCTCGATACAGCTAAGGCATCAGAAGCTTTTAGAGGAATCCCCTTCTCCGGGGCTTGACAGAAGCATAAGGAAGGAGCTTCTGCAGAAGACAGAGGAAGCTGTCAGAAAGATAGGATACACAGGCGCAGGAACACTTGAGTTCCTTCTCGATGGAGATGGGAATTACTATTTCATGGAGATGAACCTCAGGCTGCAGGTGGAGCATGGGGTGACGGAAATCCTTACAGGAATAGATCTCGTGAAATGGCAGATAAGGATCGCTGCAGGCATCCCTCTGTCTTTCACCGATAGCGATGTCAGACTAAGCGGAGCAGCAATCGAATGCAGGATAAACGCAAGGACATCCGGGACAATAAAGAGAATACATATCCCAGGAGGCCCGTTCGTGCGCTTCGATACATATCTCGAGCCTGGGACAGAGGTCCCGCCCTACTACGATCCTCTCGTCGGCAAGCTCATCGTCTACACGAAAACAAGAGAGGAATCGATAAGGAAGATGAGGGCATATCTCTGTGAGCTCATTATAGAAGGCATCGATACGAACATCGGCGATGAGCTCAGGATCATAAGCGATCCGTCGTTCATATCCGGCGGCTACACCACAGATTTCATGGAAGGACGCTGATGCTTCTCAACTTCGAATACAAAGCACAGAATGAGCTGGAAAAGGATGGAAGGGATACAGCCCCGCTCTATGGAGAGAGGGAGATCGTATGTCCGAACTGCCACCGCACACTGAAGGAAAGCGAGGCAGAGAGCCGGATGATGACCTGTATCTGCGGCCACCATTTCAGGATCGGTGCACGCAAAAGGCTTGGATACATGACAGACGAAGGATCATTCAGGGAGCTCTTTTCTGATATCTGTCCCTCCGATCCCCTCTCCTTCCCCGGCTATGGAGGCAAACTTGAAAAGGCCCGGGAGATGAGCGGCGAGAAAGAGTCTGTCATAACGGGAAGCGCATCTATCGGAGGATACAATGCTGCTGTATTCGCCATGGAACCTTTTTTCATGATGGGATCCCTGGGAAGTGCCGCAGGAGAGAAGATCACACTGCTTTTCGAGCATGCGGCAGAACACTCTCTGCCAGTTGTCGGATGGACTGTATCAGGAGGGGCAAGAATGCAGGAGGGAATGCTATCGCTGATGCAGATGGCAAAGACAAGCGCTGCAGTGAAGCGCCACTCGGAAAAGGGACTTCTATACATAACAGTGCTCACAGATCCCACTACAGGAGGGGTGACAGCCTCCTTTGCCATGGAGGGAGACATAATCCTATCTGAGCCCGGAGCCACAGTAGGATTCGCAGGACGGCGCGTAATAGAGGAGACTGTGAGACAGAAGCTTCCCAGAGGCTTCCAGACCTCGGAGTTCATCCTCGAGCATGGTTTTGCGGATATGGTCATAACCAGGATCGCCGAGAAAGAGACGATCTCCTCGATACTCGCGCTCCACAGAGGAAACAGCAATGCAGGCATATGATAAGGTAAAGACAGCACGCCTCTCATCGCGTCCGACAGCACTGGATTACATCCATTCGATCTTCAATGGATTCATCGAGTTCCATGGGGACAGAAGGCATGGGGACGACAAAGCAATAGTCGGAGGGATCGCATGGCTTTCAGGGATGCCGGTCACTGTCATCGGCATAGAGAAAGGACACACGGCTTCTGAGAGGATGGCAAGATCATTCGGGGCGCCTGAGCCGGAAGGCTACAGGAAGGCACTGAGACTCATGAAGCAGGCGGAGAAGTTCTCCCGTCCTGTGATCACGATTGTCGATACATCGGGTGCATACTGCGGAGTCGGAGCAGAAAAGCGCGGACAGGGAGAGGCAATTGCCGAGAATCTCATGGAGATGAGCGCATTGGGCACTCCGATCCTTACGATGCTCATCGGAGAAGGAGGAAGCGGCGGTGCACTTGCGCTGGCTGTATCGGACAGGCTGTGGATGATGGAGAATGCAGTCTATTCGGTAATATCCCCAGAAGGATGCGCAAGCATACTCTGGAGGGATGGATCGAAAGCGGAAGAGGCAGCTGAAGCTCTGCATCTTACTGCGTCTGATGCCCTCTCTTTCGGCATCGCGGACAGGATCATAGCCGAGGATGACATCGGAACCGATGGATTCTACATGAGGCTCAGAGAAGAGATTGCCGATGAGATAAGACATCTAGCAGATGATGGGAATCTTCTTGAAAGGAGATACCAGCGTTTCCGTTCGTTCGGAAGGAGGGAAAATGATCTATAGAGAATACTGCACAGTGCACGAAGAGAACGGAAGACTGGTAGACATAGAGTTCCACTACCCCGATACATTCAACTTCGCATACGACGTCGTCGACAGGATCGCAGAGAGAACCCCTGATAAGAGGGCCCTGGTGTGGTGCAATACTGAAAACGAGGAGAAGATCCTATCCTTCAAGGATATATCAAGGATGAGCATACGCTATGCCCATGTCCTTCTCGATAATGGTATCAGCAAGGGCGACAGAGTGATTGTCGCGCTCAGGCGCCACTATGAGTACTGGTCGCTTGCTGTGGCGCTATGCCGCATCGGAGCAGTGATGATCCCTGTGACTCACATGCTCACAGCCCAGGACTATGCCTACAGACTGAAAACCGCAGAGGCGAAAGCCGCTATCGTGACACCTCTTGGCTATACAGCGGAGAATATGAGGAAAGCGGTTCTGGAGGAAAACCTCGATGTGAAGCTATGGACCATAGAGAAGGATATCGAAGGCTTCAGGAATTTCTCTGAGGAAGAGAGGGAAAAGAGCGAGATGCTTGACAGGATCGATACAAAGGCCACCGATCCGATGCTCATATACTTCACTTCAGGAACGACAGGGTATCCGAAAGGCGTGATCCATGACCACACATATCCGCTGGCACATATCGTCACAGCTCTCTACTGGCAGGGAGCAGAGGACAATGGCCTTCACTTCACTGTTGCAGAGACAGGATGGGCAAAAGCCTCATGGGGAAAGATCTACGGCCAATGGCTTGTAGGAAGCGCTGTCATGGCATTCGACTTCGATAATTTCGACCCGGGACAGCTTGTCTTAGTGATAAACAGATACGGAGTGACATCATTCTGCGCACCGCCGACTGTATACAGATACCTTGTTAAGAAAGGGATTGATTCAATGCCATCGCTGAGGCATGCCTCGACTGCAGGTGAGTATCTCAATCCAGAGATCTTCCAGCGTTTCAAAGAGAAGACAGGACTTGAGCTCCATGAAGGCTATGGACAGACGGAGACTGTTCTCATTGCAGGGAACATGAAAGGGCTCCCAGCCATCGATGGCTCAATGGGCGTTCCCTCCCCTCTATACAAGGTCATGATAACCGATTCCGATGGAAATGAGGTCGGGTGCGGAGAGCGCGGGGAGATAACGATCCTTCCAGAGAACGGGAAAAGGCCAATCGGGATCTTCTCAGGCTATCTTGGAAATGATGAGCTCTATAAACAAGTCTGGAGAGGCGGTGTATACCATACAGGGGACTCCGCGTCAATGGATGATGATGGATACCTGTGGTTCATGGGAAGATTCGATGACATCATAAAAAGCGGAGGCTTCAGGATAGGACCTGGGGAGATCGAGGATGTGCTTATCACCCACCCTGCAGTCCTTGAATGCTCCGTGATAGGCATTCCCGATGCGCTCCGGGGACAGGCTGTTAAGGCAATAGTCCATCCAAGACCCGGATACGAGCCGACAAAGGAACTTGGAAAGGAGATAAAGGATTACTGCAATTCCCGCCTTGCCGAATACAAGTGGATAAGGAAGCTCTCATTCACGGAAGGCTTCCCGAAGACAATAAGCGGAAAGATACTGAAGACAGAGCTCAGGAAAGCCGAGAATCTCTGACAGAGTGCACCACCCCAAAGGTGCACTTTTCAATTTTATAAGTCCAGCCTATCTCCTGAGCTATGAGACTTTGCTCTTCGCCACATCAAGAACAGAATCCACTATCTTCGTGATATCGGAGATGAAATCATCTACGGTATCGTCTGTAATAGTACATATACTGGCATCTGTATGGGAACGATCCATCTGATGTGCAATGGCATTGCGTCTGTCATATAATTCTTTAAGCCGTCGTTTCATCTTAACGAGAGTTTTCTCTGATGATCCTTGCTGGTAAAATGCCTTCTCTGCCACTTCCTTCATTTCAACCTTTAACTCCATGAGTCTCCTCCTTCTAAGTGAGGCGAAAGGTGGAGAGGAATGGAGGAAGAAACATCGGGCATGATAAGATTGCAATATGAAGAAATGGCTTGATGAAGAATATGAGTTCGAAGTTGAGGTTACAGGGTATCTGAGAGGCGATAAGCCAGAAGGCCTATGCCGCAATGGTGAGGAAATCGGTGATAAGTATTCATGCACCTATGGCTGCCCTGTGAATCAGGAAGGCCATTGCATCTCGGGAAGACGATGATGATGCTCTATCCGCTGATGGAAGCCATTAGAAGCGGCGGCGACCTGAGGAATGCCGGGG
>CALXKZ010000001.1 GCA_944389065.1 uncultured Spirochaetaceae bacterium | reverse complement strand
CTTCCCTTGTCCTGTATCCGCACCTCTCCCAGTTCTCATCTATCCCTTCAGAGAAGAACCTCTCCACCTCCTCTTCCGTATACCCGAATGCACCGGCAAACCTCCTGTCCATCGAGATGTCCTTAAGATTGTTCATTGCTGAGAATATCGAGAGATTCGAGAGCTTCACGCATCCCGTGATGAAGAAGAACCTTATGTATCCGCTGTCTGCCTTTATGGTCTTGTAAAAACCATTGAACAGCTTCCTCATGTATTCAACGAACCCAGGCTTATCTCCTATCGATGAGGTGAATGGGGAATCGAACTCATCGATGATTATAACAACCTGCTTGCCTGTGCTCTCAGCAATGCTACGGATGAGGGTATCAAGCATCAGCGCGGGAGCACCCTTCTGCAAGGATATGCCATTGCTATGAGCCTCATTCATGATCTTATGCTGCAGCTCTCTGAGCACGAAATCCTCGCTTACCAATGTGAAATTGCTGAAATCGAAATGGAGAACAGGGTATTTCTCAAAGGAGTAGTCAGTCTCCTTCTCTATATAGAGCCCCTTGAATAGATCCTTCCTCCCATCGAAAAGTGAATGCAGCGTCGAGCAGAAGAGGCTCTTCCCGAACCTGCGGGGACGGGAGAGGAAGAAGAACCTCCTGTCCATCGATCTTACAAGATCATAGATGTACTTAGTCTTGTCGACATAAAGAAGATCGCGCCTTATTATCTCCTCGAACTTGAATATGTCTGTAGTCACACCTTTCACGTCATCAGTATAGCACCGATGCGCATTCTTATCTGTACTCATAACAGTACCTCCTGATAGATATACGCGCTAAGTACCTGTTTCTGACATTCAGATCACAGAACTTGGTGATTTTTCAGAATACGATGCAATTCTTGAATGCAGATCTAAGAACAAACCAGAGGCATAACAGCTTCAGTCCGCAGTAATGAATATCATCTCATCAGCTTTAGCGACAGTGTATCCTGAATAGACACCAGGTTCTGTTTCAGCAGTGACCGGCTTAGGTGAAACATAAAGAGTGATATGAAGCGTAACCTGCCCTATGATGCTTCCGCACCAGGCAGAATCAATACAGGTAAAGAATGCTGCAATCAAAAGCAGCATGGAAACTAAACGCCTTAACATAACTGCCTCAACTACAACAGGTCCAGCTTGGTTCCTGGGTAACAGTTAAGCCAGTTGCTTCATGAATCAGGTCAGATCTGCTTTCCTGTGTCAGAAAATAAACATATTCCTGAAAAACGTAAAGATTACAAAACCCCATCTCTGCAAGAATCAGGCAGAGACAGGGAATGTATGAAACGAGGGTATAATATCCCCACTATGTTCATTTTACAGCAATGAACATAGTTTTGTTGATTTTCTCTACAGTATATTCTTCATATTCTCCAGGACATGTATCAGCAGTTATGGGTTTTGGAGGAACATAAAGAGATATATGCAATGTGGCAGTTCCGATGATCTTGCCACAGAAGGCCATAGAAGCAAAAGATGACAAGAGAATAGCTGCAAGAAGGCGTTTCATATGAACCTCCTAAAGCAATTCTCCTGATGGCAGTCTGCCTTGGCACCTCCTTTCTCTTGTTTCAGCTGAATAAGAAATAATGACGCCCGAAGACATCCCTGTCAATGAAAAGTAGCTTAAAGATGACACAGTATTCCCCTTTACAAGTCATACAAACAGCTTGCTTTCTGCGCGATGCCTGTATACCCGTTCAGGCATCTTGTCGGCATGCTTATGCAGGAATCCGCTTTGAGGATCAATGAATCAAGAACCCCTTAATTCTTGATGTGTGTTATGTTATCACAGAAAAGCAACAAGTAAAGGGAAATCTGTAGGTTAACGATAACCGGGCGAAGATATCTACTCCACAGACGTCAAAGACATTATGAGATATCCTCGATATGTGCCATCCGACACCCCCAGAGAATTTATATCGGGAATAGTCAATGTAATCGTTTCAGAGCCACTTGCACCAGCAGTTGAAACAGTTCCGGAAAATAAAGACAGCGTCCTGCTATCCTGATTCATCTTTTCCATATAATCAGAAGGCTGCAGTCCGGATTGCGATCTCCTGGTCACATTATAATTGAAGCCATTCACACCTTCTCTATCCTGAAGCATGAATTTTGAACCGGGATCAATATTATTCTCTGCAGAAAACTCAATTGTAAGATTCAGCCTCTCACTTGAGCTTCCTGATGGATATAAGCTCCAGTATACTCCGACACTGACAGGAAAATTATTGAGAGGAAAAACAATTGCATCACGCTTAACCGTACCGGGATTATTCGGTTCAGTAAAATAGAACTCTGTAACTCCTACCTTATTGAAAACAAGAGAGAAATTCCTTTCAGATGAAGAGAACAGAACAATGATAAAAGGCAGGATCAGAAAGAGAATTATTTTTTTCCTCATTGTAATGTCTCCACAGTTACAGAAAGCGTCGTGTATATTCCATCAGCACTGCCAACATCGATATCAGTCAGATCAGCTGGATCAACTGTCAGAATAAACTCAAACGAATAAGGGCGAGGTTCATCGAATTTCATTGCTTCAGGCCACCATCCTGAATAGTCCATCTCTTCTAAAATGACATATGGCTTTCCTGATCCATCGCTCCCAGGAAAATTCTCAGAAGTTCTTCCGATGTTTTCATATTCTATAGCTGTATTGATATTATCAGCACTCTTTACATAGCTACCACCAACAATACTGAATGTCTTATTGAAAGGGGTTCCTTCAACTGATACTCTCAGGCCATTTGCAACAAAAGCCTGTATATTAAGATAGAAAGGATCGGAAGTTATTATCTGATTTATCCTGTCATACCTGAATGTGATGCTATCAAGTGATCCAACAGGATCAAATATATCATCAATAGGATCTCTGCTGAAACCGGGGAATACCCCTCTTTCCAATGTGAAATCCACTGGAATAGCAACTATCATAGGATCTGATGCGGAAACAGATAGTATTGATATGAACAAGAGCATTAGCAGAATGACAGTTTTCCTCTTCATTAATCTACCTCGACTGTAACTCTGAACTCACCGCTGAATTCATTATCCGACCCCGCACGGGGATCATTAAGAAGAAGATTCTCAGTAACGAACTGTACAGCAGCACTTCCAGATTTGATCCACTTTGAATCATCAATACGGATCATACGCTCATGGTTATAGGGCTCACCATCATTGAAATCACTCGAACCATAACCTAGCCTCTGCTGATCGGCACTATCCTGAGGGAAGGTGCTGCTTTCTAGGATGCAGCCCCAATCAATAGGATCATTTCCAGCTGCGCTCATTGGCCCCAGCATCTTCACTTTCACTTTGATTGGCGACTTGGAAAAGACCTCCCAGAAAAAATAAACTGTGGTCTGGCCATACATAACCATTTCACCATCATTATCAACACCGAAAGCTGTGGTCATATCCTTCTCTCCAAGCGAAACAGCCGGAGCTGGATTATCAGCATCAATCCGAGCATCAGAAAAGCCCACTCTGAAGCTTTCCATATCCTGAAGATTTATATACAGATCCAGATTATCTTCTTCCTTATCAGCTAGAAGATTGGAAATAGAGAAAAGGGCAACAATGAAAAGCAGAATCAATTTCTTATGCTGATATGATCTCAAGGATAAGCCCTCCTGTATATGTATCCAGCTTTTTCTCCATAGCATTTTCAGTTGTTGTAATGCTGATCTTCTCACTTCCGCTATGATAATTATTGTTCTCAGTACCTGCTGCTTCAGAGCTTTCTGCCAAGGGATCAAGCTCGTCAAGGATAATACTCAGCTTATTATTGGCATTACTGGAATCACTATTGAGTTCCTCAGAGAGATCCGGCAAAGAGACTTTCCAGTTTATCCTGGATTCGTTCTCTCCTGCTTCACCGTTTGTAAGAGGCCCCGTCATTCTCAGCCTTAGGGCAATATCCTCGGCATTCGAATAAACAATCCAATACACCTCAAGTCCATCAATCGAACCCAGAAGCTGATAATCATTGATTATTCGATTCAGTCTTACATTCTCTGATTCAAGTACCTCTTTTGTTGCAGAATCCCTGAATCCGATATCACAATATGTTTCGGTTGTGTTTCCTGGAATCCATTTGATGCTTATGGTTTCTTCCGCTTTGGTTTCTCCGAAAACAGGAAGAAGGATGACTATTGAGATCAGGAAAACCAGCAGATGCTTTTTCATTCTTCCTCCTATTTATCCACATAGACATTCACATAAAAATCTGCAGAATACTCCGGAGAATTATATGTGTTTGAAGTTGTCATGATTTTTATGCCGATGTTCTCATTGAAAACTTCATTCGCATCGGGTCTTTTTGAACTGAAAGATTCAAGAAAGCCTTCTTTATAAGAATTACGCGAACCCGTAACAAATGTATCAGGCGTATTCGTCTCTGTATTTCCTTTCAGAAAAACATCCCAGTCTATCGCATCATTCGTACCTTGCAATGGAGACACAGCTTGAAGACGGATATAAGCTTCCCCTGCGAAGATCGCATCAAACCCGACAACTAAATCTGCAGAAGCACAGTCCTCACCGATAATGAGCTTTATAGGATTATCAGGATCATATTCCTCAGTCCGGGCATCATCAGAATAGAATCCTGCTTTCATCTGATGCAAGGCTTCGACATTGAATCCTACAGTGATTGCAGCATTAGTCGTTCCAGAGATAACATCCCCTTGATATGACGTAGCTGCAGGAATCACAGATCCAAGGATTCCTATGATAGAGAATATCAATATCCGTTTCGAAGCCATAATCCGAACTCCATATTTCCATAACAAAATTCATTCCAAACCCTGAACCAGACTCCCATTCTGCGAATGGTTCTGGGAGGAAATACCGGGGCGTTGATTAAAAACGCCCCATATCAATTAGTCACCATTAACAACTCGCAGTGTCAGATATGCAGAATAAGTATCGATTGGAATGTTAGTATAATTAGTGGTAGTTGTCTCGATAGCAAGGCTAGCACATCCAGAAGCAGGTTTTCTTCCCTGAGTATACGTATAGGACAAAAATCCTTCAGACGTCTGCGCTGTTGTACCGCTTGTTACAGTAACGTCTTTGCTTGTGCCAACCTCATTTGTACTCATAACCTTCCAGGCAATGGTTTCATCACCGCCTTTGCGAGAAAGCGGCTGATCAACCTGCAGCTCAACGTCAACATTTTTGCCTCCACTGATATACCAACAGGCATAAACCTTATCATTTGCATTATCATAAACTGTTCCTGTCTTACTTCCATTGAGGGTTAATGAAACAGAACCAGAATATGATTCAGGCATTCTAGCACCTGCTGCTATTGGACTATCGGCAAACCATAATTCAATAATACTGCTCTGAGACATATCCAGAACAACTTGGGCCGAAGCTGCGGCATTTGCTCCTGAAGAAACACCTGTGTCATCACCACTGGGAGTTGGAGCTGCAGCACTTACAGAGAACGAGAATACAAGAAGCATGATCATTAAGGGAATAAACTTCTTCATACTTTTTCCTCCTATAGGTTTTTCATTCAACTTTTATGTCCATGACAAGCTCCGCTGCATATTGCCCCGCAGCAGCGTTATCAAGAGGATCTGTAACAATGCCAATCTGCCTGCTACCAACCCCTTGTACTCCGCTTGAGGGAGAATGGGTATACAGCGTCTGTGTCTGATCATAAGCACGTATATCAGATGGAATAGATACATCCCGTGCACCATGTCCATCATCCAGGAGACCGATATTCCATCCGATCTCTTCCTCGCTGCCGGGAATCGTGAGGTTTCCAAGGCTCTCGTTCCCGTAAAGCGATATGACAAGATTCGATCCGGACATCACTTTCCAATAAGCATAGAGCGGAGATCGTGAATTATCCGCAACCTGCTCCTGTGTAATATCCAGACGGAGAGTATCGATAGCATCTACCGATGACTGCATCGTATAGACAGCGTTTTCTGAGAATCCGATCTCTATGCTGTTCTCATTCTTCAAGTCGAGGACAACCCGAAGATCCGCACGCTCTGTATTATCACCAGAAAGCTGCAGAATCAGGAAAAGCATAGAAATCGATATCAGTCCGAAACGCTTCATTCCACACCTCATATTGCCGTCAGCTCTATATTGAGATCCGTTGCATAGGCACCGGGCACTATCGACAATGAGTCATTCCATAAAATCTTCATATCAAGAACTTCAAGTCCTCTCTGCGGGCCTATCCTATCAACAGTAAGCCTGACAGTGGATTCATCATGGAAATCCAGATCAACTCCTTCCGGAACCGCATCCGGAGCATTGAATGCAACTGTGACAGGAATCGCCTCAGAGGCAGTCAGCCCTTCCCAGCCATCCTCAGATGCACTCACACTGAGAAAGACATCATACGGCGATGAGAAATTGCCATAATACAAGAGTTCCAGATCAAGTCCATCAGGATAGTCAGCAAAAGAACCAATATGGTAGCTGCCATCATCAAGAAGCTTCATTGTCTCTTCCTGCCGTCCTTTCAAAGACATGACCAGGCTATCGATACGAAGTCCCTCCGGAAATACAATCCCATAGTTCTCGGGAACATCCGTTCTCAGCGTTAATTTAACAGGTGTTGTAGGGTCAGCAGCTATAATAGAACAAAGAGCCGCACCTACTATAATCAATGTAAGGATCTTTCTTCTCATATACCCTCCTAAACCGTTCCATCCGTTACGACATGTATATAAACAGTGCTGGTGTAAGACCCCTCCAGCATCAGTGACCTTGGTTCATCGATTGCAACCTCTATATCTCCGTGATACTCGTAATACTCAATCGCATTACCAGAGAAAACAGAACCTGTCGCACTATCATCAGGGCTTCTCCATTCCGGACGTATGAAATTGGAAATGCCTCCCTGACCATTAACGATATTCCCAGAAGCATTCAGATAATCTGTTCCATCAAACTCGCGCGTTCTGGTTATCGAACCAGTACCTACTGTATCCTTATATCCGTGATTCTCCTTCCCTCTTACATAAACCTGATACGGAATGCTGTTGTAATCGGTGATTGCCGTATTGACCTTTACAGAGGAGTGGCGGAACAGGAATCCATCCCTGTCACATACGGTTGGATCAGAGCTCGATGATAAGAATATTCCAATGGATTCTCCATTGCGATAACCGGTTCCCCCTGAGACATTCATCATGAAATCGATATGCCCGACAGGAACACTGGCTGTATTACCGATGACCATATTCGCGGCCTGCCCAGTCGGAGTGAACATAAGGCTGACATTGTTATCAAGCTTGCCGGTAGAAGAAGCCCCGTTATAGAAACCTGAAAACGGAATCGTTATATTGGTTCTCTTATCCCCATATTCCAGCTCAATTGAGACAAGGGCTGTATAATCATACGCCTGAACAAGATTATACTGCCTGCCATCAGCTACTATGAAATTCGAATTCGGAGTCGGCTCGTAATCAATCGGGAGAACGAGGATAAGATCAAACCACATCTTCGAAGCAGTGGATGCTGAATCATAATGGATATCTACAGTCTGTCCACTACACTGAATCACGACAGGATCACTATCGGAATCAGTTCCAGTATAATTTCCGGATCCATTTTCGAATCTAGGGATAACCTTAAGCTCAAATGGCCTGATAGAACTTGGATGCGACTGTGATTTGAAATAGAATCCATTCGCACAGGTAACAGTCAATGAATAATACGAATCCTTGTTCATCTCATTGGAAGAAATGTTGTACACACCTCCCAATGCAATAATATGCGCATCACTATAATTGATTTCGGATTTGGATGCGGTGTACCCATTAAGGTCCTTTCCTTCCCATACTTCTCCTCCCTGATACAGCATGCTGGCCATATTCACGCCATAAATTCCTGTGTAAGGCGCGAGAGCCACATCTGCTGCAATAAGAGATATTGATGAGAGCATCAGGATAAGAAGCATGATTATTGAAAGCCGCCTCATAATCATACCCCCACCATTGTAAAGACCACCTGAGCGCCATATCTGCCTGCAGGTACATCAGCATTGTCGAAATCCTCTGCTGCCGCGATTATGCGGTCAGAGCTGTTTTCATCAAAAATGAAGAATATGCTTCCATCTACACTACCGATGAAGTGAGGATCATCACTATCGCCTGTTGCATAGCCAGAGGAAATATTCTCAAAGACAACCTCACCATCAGCCGAAGAACATGAAATGGAACCGGAAACGGATTCCACCTCTCCGCTTTCCACTGGGTATCCGATAATGTACTGAAGCTCAAGAATGTAATCCAGGCCTTCCCCTGTATAGCCTGCCTTCTTTGTCACTCCATCATCCTCAACAGGATACATAGGATCAGCTTTGATTCTCAGATCAAATCCTGTATTCGAGAGAATGGACCAGTTTGCGATTTCACGGCCATGCTCTGTATAACCATACCAAACCTGCTGGGACTCGATATCAAAAGGCATACCCGCAAGATAAGACTGCGTCTGTGCTGCAATGGGAGTAACAAAAATATCCATTGCTGACTGATAACCAGCCTGAATGGTAAAGGGCTTTGTCAATTCTTCCCTGTATGCGGCGGAAATAACTGCAGAGAGCATTGATAATGAAACTAATATCAGCAAATATCTTTTCATATCCTCAGTCCCCCACCGTAAAATTCACTCTCACTTCAGATCGATAACGGCCGATGCCGGCTGCATCGTAATCATCGCTGTCAATTGTCAAAGCTACCGCACCTCTTGCGATCCACTGTGAGCAGACAGCTCCAGACGGAGCATTATCTGTTTTCCTCACTTCCCATGATTTGCTTAAATCAATAGTTTTCCATTGAGTAGAAGAAGTACCCCCCAAAGATGTTGTGGTAGTAGCTGTCACACCGCTATGGCTACCAGATGATGTGTCAGTTATACGATGACTGCCATTCTTATTCAGATTAGTTGCGGTGTTTGAGAATATATAATTGGTATTTCCAACTTCAAAGCGCGCTCTGATCTTACTATTCGGATCATCGTCATCATCAAATGAATTGAATTCAAATGATAATGTATAAGACCCTTCCTTAGCCCCCGCCACACGATAAGAGAAAACAACGCCGGAATTAAAATCGGTTCTGTCCCTACTGGTACTGCCGAGGAACCTGCTCACATAGTCTGTTATATCTATCTCATGCTCATCAGGAATCTGATCCAGATTCGAAACAAGGGCATCGGTGATGACAAGTTCAGGCTCTGCATTCGAGGAATCTACTTTGAATGCCTTTATCAGCATATTGTCAGTAGATGTACGAGTCCCTGCAGAATCTGACCATCCGCCTGAAGAGAATGCAACCAGAACAAGGATTGTGATGATGAACCGTCTTATCTTCATACAACACCCTCCATTTCCGGATAGAGCATGAGGAAGAATTCATCTGATCCCATATTCCTGTCAAATCCATACATGCTCATTGAGACATATGGAGCTGGTACCTGATAACCAGTTTCAACCGCGCTTCCAAGCAATTGCAGTTCAGCATAATTCTCAGGATCATCGACAACCTCTATAGCCATCAGCCTCCAGCCATTCTCTCCTTCAACATCAAAGCCATAATATCCGGCAGAAAGACCGGAAAGTATGAAACGGCCATCACTGTCTGTAAATAGATAAATATCAGTATTCTCAAGTGAAACTGCGTTATCAGCAATCGTTACAGAATATACAGGAGAAGCATTGTTCGCCCAAAGTGTGCCATCCTCGTTATATACGATTCCTGAAACTGTATACTCCGCAGCAGCATTCATTCTCAGGACATATCCATTCCGTCTGGATGATCTGAGATTCACAGGAAGAGACTGTGAGATACCGAACTGATCCTCATCACTGCTGTACACAACAACTCCAGTATCCCCATGGCTTGATACACCATCATAAAGCGCTGTACCGAAGGTCATCGGAACAGGACTGAAAGATGAAGAATTAGGAGCACCTACTGACAGGGAATTTCCCTTGAGAGCACCCTCCTGACTGACAAGCAGGTAATTATTCGGAATGTATGATGCAACAGCGAAAAGCCCATCTGAGAACACTGTTGAAGTCGAGATGCTTCCGCTGATTCCTACTGTATCTGCCAGATCGCTTATATCGAGGTTCAGGCCTCCAGAGAACCTTGTACCTGAATATGAATACGAAGCTTCAAGTCCATATGAATGGATGTCGCTAGGCGACATTGATGTGATTGCCGTACTGAATGAGTGATCTCCATATGTTCCATTAGCACGTATGGAAAGATCATTGAAGCCTGTGTTCGCATTGATATCCGTTCCACCGAATCTTATTGTGGCTCCGATACGACCTGATACCGATACAGGAGATGATCCACCTCCACCGACATACACAGATGTGGTAAGGTAGAAATTCCTTACGAACGAGAAGTTCATAGAGGCAGAGACATTCCACGAATAATCAGAGATGTCCGCAGCATTAAGACTGCCATAACCGGAAAGGGTCCAGCTCATGATGCCGATTGAACCAGAAGCAGAAGCATTCAATGATACGGAATTATCCTGTGTGAAATCCCATTCTGCCGGACTGAGATAAGATGCACCGATTGTTATTGAGCTGAGCTCTCTTATATCTGTAGAAATCTGATGGCTTATACGAGCATCAAGGCGAGGCAGGCCAAAACCACCATTCACATCACATGAGGAATCCAGTTTAAGATTGTATCTTGTTGTTCCAAGGATATTGAGATGCGTCATCTCTATCGCAAGCGATGCATTTGGTCCCCATGCTGAATATGCAGTAGGTTTATTCTGCAGAGCAAGTGAGGTATCAATAGTAAATGTATCGGTAAGACCTGCCCTTATGAATCCAGTAAGAACAACGTCTCTGAAATCATAATTGAGGCTCATGCCATCCCAGAGCGGAATAGAGAATGTTCCTGGCGCTGTAAGCCTGTTGTTGTATCCAACACTCCTGCTGAATGCAGCTGTTGCGCCATAATAGAATTCACCGCGTGAAAGGAGCGATGCTGAATATAGAACATCCATATCGATTTCCTGTACAGGGGATCCATCAAGAGGTGTTACCCTGATAAGAATTCTATTTGCTCCTGTGTAGAGTATGAAATCCTGCAATCTGTACTGTCCGGGCTCAAGAGTCCGTCTGTATACGGACTGCCCCTCATTGAAGATCTCAACATCAGAGGTTTTCTCAATGACAAGCATCTGGGTTATGCTGCTGCTTCTCAGCACAACATTGTCAGAGTATGAAGTACTCTTCTCAATACGGACGCCTATGCCCTTTCCCGTAGGTGCAAGAAGATCTGTGTCGACCTCTCCCCATGAAAGGCGGAGCATCTTATCGGGGAAATCGACATAGAACTCATATGACCCTATGCGGAAATTGAAATCATTGAGATCGAAATCCATATGCCATGAGAAATCAAGGCGGACATCAAACAGCCGGGCATTATTATATGACGATAACCCGAAATAAAGATTATCAAGAGGATTGGACGAAGTCACATCACGCATTCCGACATTGAATGTATAGCGTGAAATAAGAGAAAAAGTGGAAGGCTCCAGGTCAAAAGCCCCGGCAATAGGTCTTCCATACGCTCTGTTGCCGCCTCCCCTGATGCTAAGTATCTGGACAGGCATATCAGAGACATTGAATGAAAGACCTATCTCATAAGTACTTGAATCAAATGAGGTTCCGACGCCAACATCCTCAAGTTCTGAAAGAGTTATATAAGAACCTCTATCCGTGAACACTCTGGCTTTTGCCGCATCCGTAAGGGTATAATCCAAGTAAGACTTCAGTGCAGTTGCCTGCAATCCAGGTTCTCCTGAACTCATGAGGACTTCAATTGAACCTGTGAACTCTCCATTTATCAGAAGATTCATGAAGTAGATTCCATCGGCAAGCTGCAATTCATCCTCACCCTCAATGAAGAATGTAGACCAGAAATCGGCCTCTTCATCACTTAACCCAGAGAACAGATCCTCTTCACTGGTTCCACTGCCATCCGTTGCTGTAATGCTCCAAGCATCAGAAGAAATTGTTTCCTCAGCCTTATTTTCTGGCACAAGGAATTCCTCTGTTGTATCGGCTTCTTCCTCATCAGAATATGATACGGAGGCATAATCCGAAGATCCTGTCTCATCAGAGCTCATGGAATCTTCACGATTTTCGACAGAATCTACATGTACAGCAGTATCCGAGACTGGTACCGATTCAATATTAGGAATAGAATCAGAGACTGAGGTATTGATGGAGCTTATAGAACCATCAGTTTCCAGTACTGGATTATCCGCTTCAGTTCTGGAGTCCTCAGTTTCTTCTATAGGTATGGATGCCGGCTCCTCTGTGGGTATAAGGGAAAACGCAGGAAGCACGGCATCCATATTAACTTCTTCATCAGGCGGTCCGCCTGAGATCTCTCCTCCTCCGGAATCGGATTCAATCAGAGCAGCATCAGATCCGGTATCCGCTCCGGATTCAATGGCTTCTGAAGAATCCGCGTTCCTGGAAGCATTTCCACCCATTGAAAAGAGAAGAGCGGTTATCGTTCCAAGAACAAAGACCAGAAGAAGAACAAGGATAACAAGAAACACAGTCCTTTTCCCATCACCTGTCACTTCTGTAAGGAAAAGCCCTACAAGAAGAGAGGAGACAAGAAGAACCGCGTACCCAAGTATCACAGAAAGACTATGTCCTAACTGCTTGTAGAAAGCAAGGACTGTTCCGCAACCTGCTCCAAGGGTAGCAACCCCTGCAATAAGCATGTAACAAGAACGCCTCCGCATCCGATGCCTCTCTGTTATCCTCTACAGCTATTCAGTTAAGCTGAGTAGCTGTAATTATATTCAATGGCCGCCTGGATGCTGGAAGCGCCAGCAAGCACCTCTGGCATCTCAATAACGGTCCTGAGCTTCGAATCGGTAAGAAGGTTCTGCCCAGATACCGGTTCAAGCTCTGTCTCTGAAAGTGTATATTCAGCTCCATTGTCTCCAGTGAGGACAATGGAAAGATCATTCAGAATCTGATGCACAGATCCAGTATTCTCAAGTATGACCTCAAGCTTTCCTTCCTCATTGACAGAAACGGCAGGAGTTACACTCTCGACAATTACTGAAGGAGCGATATATGCACTTGTTGAATATACGAAAAGGAAGGAAATCATCTGCCCGGAATCTGTGGCGTTAGCTCCACGAGGCATAGCAATCTGCTCTGAGATAATGCGGAAAGAAAGCTCCTGTGGCACAGTTCTGGGACCACGGTACTGAACACGCACAAGCTGTGTTGAGTCAGGTCTGATGATCATTCTGTTAGGCTGGATCTGGAAGAATGCTGAACCATCCTGATTGACTTCATTGCCATCGATATCGATGATGCGCTGCTCTGCTCTGACTTCAATCGCAATCGGCGAATCAGAATCATTTACTATAGTGTAGACTTTGGCGCTTCCTGCCCCGGTCGGGTCATATGTAACATTCAGCGGCGACAGCTGATAAGCACCGACATTGAAAATCGCGATAACAAACAGGAGCAATATCAATATTGCCCTTCTGTTGATTGTAGTCATCATGCCCCCTTTAGCTATGCCTTATGGCATACCTCTCAGCATGATGAAACCAGGAGCCCTATTAGAATACCCCCCCCCGTTGGCATTTAAGCCAAGCGGAAGGAATAAACAAAACGGGCCAACTCTGAGGTTTTATCTGTCTCAGAACCAGTCTCATCTTATACCGACAATATTTCTAAGTGAAGTTCATGTAATGTGTCAAGCATAAAAATGAGTAAAACAGGCTCTGCTGTGTAAAAAAGCCATATTACATGAGGAATTTTCTACACATGTGAAATAATGGAAGGGTTTTCTGTCAGAATCGGAATATCAATGGATCATAGCCAGCGCGTGAAAATGTCACAACAGTGCTGTCTATCTCCATCTTGATTGCATTCCTGGGTCCAAAATAATCCACATCCCCATCCTTGTATTCGTGGATTTCATTATTCACGTACAGAGTATACTCTCCGTCTGCATAGGAAATGCCATCGAACCCCTGAGGGAAATACTCCTCGATATCCCCTTCTGCCGGCTTCACCTCAAGAAGCTCTTCCCTGTCCTGATCCTCTTCTGGCCCTGAAACCGGACCAGCCTCTTCCTGCTCTGTACCAGGCAGCGGGAAGAGATCGGAAAAGGAGCATCCGATTGCCATCATAGCCACTACAGAAATCATGAGAATCATCAAATTCCTCATAAAACCTCCCATACGTTCTTTCCTAGGATTTTCCGGTCAAAGGAGGCTTGGAAGAATGTGCAGATGGACTACGTCATGCTCTGAAGTACTCTACAGCTGAGCGGAAGAAGCGGATGCTGTCATTTCCTTCCTGCAGGTTCAGCATGGTATTCCTCTGGCATCGCTCAACATGGCCCATGCGTCCGAACACACGCCCATCAGGGCTTGTTATTCCCTCTACTGCAGCTGTGGATCCATTCAGGTTGTATCTTCCGTCCATTGTCACATTGCCATCAGGATCGGAGTACTGGAACGCAATCTGTCCATTCGCTGCAAGTTCAAGAATCGTCTCATCATCTGCTATGAACCGCCCCTCGCCGTGGCTTATCGGGACCAGGCAGATCTCTCCCGGGGTGAATTCTGACATCCAGGGACTCATAACTGATGATACGCGCGCGTATGCGATATGGGATATATGCCTGCCAAGCGTATTGAACGTGAGCGTCGGGCTTTCAGGAAGCGGATCGCAGAATCTTCCATATGGCAGGAGGCCAAGCTTTATAAGAGCCTGGAAGCCATTGCATATACCGCCGACAAGTCCTTTCCTCACATCAAGAAGCTCAGTGACCGCATCCTTCACAGCAGGACTTCTCATGAAAGCAGTTATGAATTTTCCAGATCCATCAGGCTCATCAGCTCCGGAGAATCCTCCCGGGATGAAGAGTATGTGGCTATCCTTCACTCTGCAGGCAAATCCTTCGATGCTGCGCTTTATCGCATCATCATCAAGATTGGAAACAACGAAGATCTCGCTCTCTGCCCCGGCATCATCGAATGCCTTTTCCGTATCAATCTCGCAGTTGGTCCCTGGAAATACCGGAATTATGACATGCGGTTTTGCTTTATGGCCGAAAGAGATGGAGGAAGCCTTGCTGTACGTGAATGCCTGAGCCACTCCTCTGCTTTCTGCTGTGATCGGATAAACAGATGAAAGCGGTCTCTCATATGCCGCAAGAAGCTCCGGAAGAGGAATGCCATTGAATGTGCAGGACACTGTCGTACGGCCAAGAAGCTCAGCTCCATCGATAGGTTCTGCAGATTCGATGATGAACGTGCCAGCAGGTGCTCTGCCCTCTGTGTTGCCTTCAAAGCCGATACCGTTTCCAAAGCACATCTTCGCAACTGCAGCTGCTATGCTCCCGTATGGAACAGTCGATACGGCCGATGCCCCATACTCTCTCAGGATTTTCTCAGCCCTGTCGAAATACTCTTTCATGCTCCCCTCGGGAACGAGAAGGGATACATATGATCCAGTTTTCTTGAACTCCGGGGATATTATCTTCCTAGGTTCGATTGTATTGACGGCGAATGATACAAGGGTGTTAGGTACATCGATATTCTCGAATGTGCCTGACATGCTGTCCTTGCCGCCGATTGCCGCTGTCTCCAGATCCAGCTGAGCCTTCAGCGCTCCAAGAAGAGCAGCCATCGGATGGCCCCAGCGGACAGGATCAGAGCCGGTGCGTCCGAAGAACTCCTGGAATGTGAGATAGGTGCCGCGGCGGCTTCCGCCAGTGGCGATGATCTTCGCAACGCTGTCAACGACAGCATCATAAGATCCTTTGAACGGATCGGAAGATGTCCTGTAAGGATTGTATCCATATGACATGAGCGATGCGGTTTCAGATCTGCCCTCTGGCGCAGGGATCAAAGCAGCCATTGCCTCTGGCTCTGTCTTCTGGTTCCTTCCGCCGAATGGCAGAAGAACGGTAGATGCGCCGATTGTGGAATCGAAGCGCTCTGAAAGCCCCTGCTTCGATGCAAGATTGATAGTGGATAGCGCTTCCTGCACCGATAGCGATGAGAGATCTTCATATACGCTTGCTTTTGGCACCTGTACGCTCTGATGCTTCTCTGCGCCATTTGTATCGAGGAAAGAACGTCTGAGGTGGACAATCTCCTTTCCTCTCCAGGACATGGACAGCACAGGTTCCTCTGTCACTACCGCAACCGGGGTGCATTCAAGATTCTCCTTACGTGCAAGCTCAATGAAGCGCTCTGCATCCCTGCTGTCAACACAGACTGCCATCCTTTCCTGGCTTTCGGAGATGGCAAGCTCAGTCCCATCAAGTCCGAGATACTTCCTGGGGACTTTATCAAGATCGATTGAAAGCCCTGGAGCAAGCTCTCCGATCGCAACAGATACGCCCCCTGCCCCAAAATCATTGCACCGTTTGATCATCAGAGAAGCGTTCTTATCCATGAAAAGGCGCTGAAGCTTCCTTTCCTCTGGAGCATTCCCTTTCTGGACCTCTGCAGAGCATGTCTCCAGTGATTTCATGCCATGGCTCTTCGAGGATCCTGTCGCTCCCCCGATTCCATCACGGCCGGTTCTTCCTCCAAGAAGAAGTATTACATCACCAGAAACCGGAGATTCTCTTCTGACATGATCGAAGGGAACAGCTCCGAGGACTGCGCCAAGCTCCATATGCTTGGCTTTGTATCCGGGATGGTATATCTCTTCGACCTTTCCCGTCGCAAGCCCGATCTGGTTGCCATAGCTTGAATAGCCTCGCGATGCATCAAGAGCGATCTTGCGCTGCGGAAGCTTTCCGGCCATCGTGGCAGAGAACGGCTCTGTCACATCGCCCGATCCGGTGATCCTCATTGCCTGATACACATATGCACGTCCAGAAAGAGGATCGCGGATAGCGCCTCCTATGCATGTGGCAGCTCCGCCGAATGGCTCTATCTCTGTCGGGTGGTTATGCGTCTCATTCTTGAAGAGAAGAAGATATGGAACATCAACGCCATCGATTCTGGCTTTGATCTTTATTGAGCAGGCATTGATCTCATCGGATTCATCGAGATCAGGAAGAAGACCGCGCTTTTTTAGTATCCTTGCCCCTATCGTGGCAATATCCATAAGCGTTACAGGCCTATCGTCCCTGCCAAGCTCCTTCCTGATTGAAAGATACTCCTCATATGCCTTCTCGGCATCGCTGTCAGCGAACTCGACAGAATCAAGACGGGTGAGGAATGTCGTATGCCGGCAATGGTCTGACCAGTATGTATCGCAGACACGGAGCTCGGTGATCGTCGGATCGCGGCGCTCCGTATCCCTGAAGTATGACTGGAAAAGGGAAAGATCGGCTCTGTCCATCGCAAGACCATAGCGGAGGCGGAAGCTGTCAAGCTCCTCTTCATCCATGTCCAGAAATC
The DNA here is from genome assembly GCA_944389065.1 of uncultured Spirochaetaceae bacterium. Taxonomy (GTDB): domain Bacteria; phylum Spirochaetota; class Spirochaetia; order Sphaerochaetales; family Sphaerochaetaceae; genus Ornithospirochaeta. The sequence continues at coordinate 21,101 of CALXKZ010000001.1, read as the reverse complement.
CTTTCAGCACCGGGACATCAGCAGGTTCCTGATAGAGCGTGGAGAGTGTATCCCCCTCCTCAATCGGAGCCTCCTCGGCTTCAACCGGATTTATGAGGAACTTCCTGATCCTGGCCCCATCCTCCTTAGAACATCCATAAAGAAGGTAGATCTTCGAGGACTTCACATGGGCTCTTGTCCCGGGAGAGAGGAACGAGATGCACTCCTCCGCGCTTCTTGCTCTCTGGTCGAACTGACCGGGAAGATAGCAGATGCGGAATGCATCATCAGCTTGCATAAGCGTGCTTATGACATCATCGACCTGCGGCTCAGAGAATACCTCCAGGACAGCACGGTTGAAGACAGACTCAGGAATATTCTCCGCATCATATGCATTGATCACCCTGATATCCTCTATATCGATAGAAAGAAACTCCCTGATATCATGAAGAAGCGACTTTGCCTCATTCCTGAAGCCCTCCTTCTTCTCGACAAGAACTCTATACACCATTCAAAGCCTCCAGCGCCCTTTTGCCGATATCCTTCCTATAGAACATTCCATCGAAATGGATGCTCTCCATAGCCTTGTATGCTTTATCCACAGCACCTTCCAGAGTATCGGAGAGAGATACAACGGAGAGAACACGCCCTCCTGATGTGAAAAGGGTCCCATCCTTCTCCTCTGCTCCTGCGATATACACGGCAGAATCGCCTGTGTCCCCTATTTCAATCGCCTTGCCTTTCCCGTATTTTCCCGGGTACCCACCGCTGGCGGCGACAACGCAGCAGGATGAGAGCTTCTTCCATTTTATATCGGCATCGCTGAGGCGGCCTTCGGTAACGCTCTGCATGATCTGGAGAATATCTGAATCAAGAAGCGGGAGTATGGCCTCAGCCTCCGGGTCTCCGAATCTTGAATTGTACTCAATCACCTTCGGGCCATCGGGGGTGAGCATCAGTCCGAAATAAAGACAGCCTAAGAACGGACAGCCCTCCTTCTCCATTGCCCTGATGGTTGGAAGGAATATTCTTTCCATGCACTCTGCAGCAATCTCATCGGTGAAGAACGGATTGGGAGCTATGACACCCATTCCGCCTGTATTGGGCCCCGTGTCTTTATCATGCGCTCTCTTATGATCCATGCTGGATATCATCGGTACGATGGTCTTCCCATCTGTGAATGAGAGCACGGTAACCTCAGGTCCTGTCAGGAACTCCTCGATCACGATCTTCCTCCCTGCATCCCCGAATGCTTCATCATCCATCATGCTGCGGATGGCAGCCTCAGCTTCCTCCCTGCTCTCTGCTATGATGACACCCTTTCCAAGTGCAAGGCCATCTGCTTTTATCACAACTGGATAGTTCTGCGCTGATACGTACTCTATAGCGGATAAGCTGTCGGTGAAGACAGCATAGGAAGCTGTCGGAATCGAATACTTACGCATCAGATCCTTCGCAAAGGACTTTGATGACTCAATCCGGGCAGCCATTCTCTCCGGTCCGAACGCTGGAATCCCGGCCCCTCTGAGCGCATCGACCATACCTGCAGCCAGCGGATCATCAGGAGCGACGACCACATAGTCTATTGAATGCTCCCTGCAGGCAGCTATGACTCCCGTTATATCCATGACGCTTCCGGGGATATTCGTCCCATAGCGCCCGGTTCCTCCGTTTCCGGGGAGGAAGAAAAGAGAAGGTGAGAGCCTGCTCTCTGATATCTTCTTCCCAAGCGCATCCTCCCTTCCGCCGCTTCCTATCACAAGCACATTCATATTACCCCCCCCCTTATCAATGATGGAAGAGCCTCACTGTAGTGAAGCACATGACCATGCCGAATCTATCGGCTTCGGCAATGACAAGATCATCCCTTACGCTCCCGCCTGGCTGGGCAATATACATAACCCCGCTCTTCTCTGCTCTGTCTATATTGTCAGAGAACGGGAAGAAAGCATCGGATGCCAGCGATATCCCACCAATTGATGAAAGATACTCCCGCTTCTCATCCTTCGTGAACGGTTCCGGCTTCTCGGAAAAGTAATTCTCCCAGGTCTGGAGGACATCCATCTCCGGAGACTCTGAAAGATACTGCTCGATTATATTGTCCTTGTCATTTCTTGAAAGCCCGGGAAGGAATGGAAGGGACTGGACCTTGTCGGAGAGTCTGAGATTCCATAGGTCTGCCTTATTCCCTGCAAGCCTTGTGCAGTGGATCCTGGACTGCTGTCCAGCTCCTACTCCTATCGTCTGCCCATTGTATGCATAGCAGACGGAGTTCGACTGCGTATGCTTCAATGCTATCAGGGCAACCGTGAGGTCACGCCTGGCGTCTGCTGTCAGAGCTTTGTTCTCTGTCACGATATTTGAAAAATCGGCATCGGAAGGGACATACTCATTCCTGTCCTGGACGAAGTCTATACCGAATACGGATCTCCTCTCCTCCCTTTCAGGCACAAAGCCAGGATCTATGCGGAGAACTGTATAGCTTCCCTTTCTCTTTTCCCTGAGTATCTCAAGCGCTTCTGGAGTATATCCAGGGGCAATGACGCCATCGGATACTTCCCGTGCTATAAGATGAGCCGTGGATTCATCGCACACATCCGAAAGAGAGATGAAATCACCGAATGAGCTCATCCTGTCAGCGCTCCTTGCTCTGGCATATGCAGAGGCAAGGGGAGAAAGCTCCATCTTCTTCGGTATGAAGGACATCTTCCTTTCCTTATCGGAGAGAGTAAGCCCGATAGCAGCTCCTGCAGGCGATACATGCTTGAATGATGCCGCAGCAGGAACTCCTGTCACAGCCTTCAGCTCAGAAACAAGCTGCCATCCATTGAGCGCATCAAGGAAATTGATGTACCCTACCCTGCCATTGAGGACCTCAACGGGAAGCCCTCCCTTACGCTCGATATACGCCTTTTTCTGATTCGGATTGCATCCATACTTCAGATCGATTCTCTCAGACATTCTCTCCCTCCATCGCATTGATGATCCTTTCCTCGCTGCCATAGCGCACATATATGGATATCCTCTTGTCCGCTGCTATCGCATTCCATGCATCCTGAATAAGCTCATCGGCAGAAGACAGAGTCTCAAGCCTGGCAGGAAGTCCTTCAAAGGATGGAAGCGGCAAGCCGTCATGCATATATGTGTGGATTATGTGCATCACACCTTTTTCCATACCATATCGGTATATCCTCCTGTCTGTATCCTCCCCATCCTTTCTTATGATTGACAGAGTATATCCAGATGGGCCATGCACAATACTGATGCGTGGAGTGAAATTGGGATCATCGGGCTCATACGTCCGTACAGCCAGAGCCTCCTCAAGGCTTTTTCCATCATTGAGGAAACTGGAAATCGTATCTGTCTGATCGCCATTTGTGAGAACAGTGCTCTCCCCTGCTTTCATCATCGCATTGTAGATGATGAGCGAAGGATCCTCCACTTTCGACTGATCATACGGCTCAGTGCGGAGTATCCCACCATCAAGGCGGAATACACGGTTGCGGCTATTGCTGCTTCTGCCAGTGATCGCATATAAAAGGACAGCCTCGCCATCCACGCCATATCCTGCAGCGGCTATGCGCCCCGGATAGTCTATTGCGCCAAGATACTCACCTGCTCTCATTCTCAATCTCCTCTGCTATCATCTCAGCTGCCTCAGGAAGGATCTTCCATTCAGCCTCTTCCATTACTCTTTTCTGGAGCACTTCAGGAGTGTCTCCTTCTCTTACTTCCACCGCCTTCTGGATGAGAATCCTTCCACCATCCGGAATCTCATTCACAAGATGCACCGTTGCCCCTGTGATCCTGACGCCCCTCTCAAGTGCTGCTTCATGGACCTTCAGTCCATAGAAGCCTTTGCCGCAGAATGACGGGATAAGGGATGGATGGATATTTATGATCCTGTCCCTGTAGCCATCGACAACGCTCTGAGGAAGGATCGAAAGGAATCCTGCCAGAATCACAAGCTGTATTCCATTTTCCCGGAGTGTCTCCATAAGCTTTTCGGAAAATCGTCTCATCCCAAGAGCCTTCCGATCTATGAGAACGCCCTTCCTTCCATGATTCCGGGCTCGTTCAAGGGCATATGCCTCTCTGTCAGCTACCACGAGATCGATATGCACTGAAGGCATAAGCCCATGCTCCTCAGCAGCAAGAAGCGCCTCAAGATTCGTGCCTCCTCCGGAGACAAGGACCGCAGTCCTTACCATATCCTCACCTCATCGCTGCTTTTCACGATCTCTCCGATCACGTAGGACCCGGGAACTTTCTCAAGAGCACTGTCTGCCGTATTCCTGTCAACAATGGCAATCATGCCGACGCCCATGTTGAAGGTATTGAACATATCACGTTCAGGGATATCCCCTGTCTTTCCGATCACATCGAATATAGGAAGAATGCGTACATCGTTCTTTCTGATGCTTATTCCCAGTCCCTCTGGAAGGACTCTTGGTATATTCTCATAGAAACCGCCGCCTGTGATATGGCAGATAGCATGCACATCTGAGGAAGCTATGGCGGAAAGCGCATCCCTGACATAGATCCTTGTAGGAGCAAGCAGAGCTTCCCCTAGCGTCATCCCAAGCTCATCACAGTATTTATCGAGCACTCCAGGATCGGAATCTATCGAGAATACCTTCCTTACAAGCGAGAAGCCGTTGGAATGAACACCAGAGGACGGGAATGCGATCGCAGCATCTCCCTCTCTCACTCTATCGCGTCCAAGGATCCTCTCCTTTTCCGCTATACCTACAGAAAAGCCTGCAAGATCGTACTCATTCTCAGGGTAGAATCCCGGCATCTCCGCCGTCTCTCCTCCCACAAGAGCGCATCCCGCCTCCACACAGCCATCCGCGACGCCCTTCACAATCGAGGCAATGCGCTCAGGGATATTCCTCCCGCATGCGATATAATCAAGGAAGATCAAAGGCTTCGCGCCAAGGCATACGATATCATTGACGCACATAGCAACGCAGTCGATGCCGACCGTATCATGCTTGTCCAGCGCAAAAGCGATCTTAAGCTTGGTTCCGACACCATCAGTACCTGAAACAAGCACGGAGCCACGCTCTCCGGAGATATCATACAGTCCGCCGAATCCTCCGATATCATCGGTAGGAAGACCAGCCTTTGTCCTGCTCACATGCTCCTTCATCAGCTCTACTGCCCTGTAACCTGCAGTAATATCAACACCGCTTTTCCTATAGCTTTCCGAATAGCTTTTCATTATCAACCCCTCTGATGGTATCTGTCCTTGCCCTGTACCTCTGGAGGCGGACAAGGATACTCGCCTGTAAAGCATGCTCTGCAGAAACCTCTATCCCCGTTATCCGCAAGCTTTATGACACTCTCCGGAGACAGGAAGCCAAGTGAATCGACATCCAGGATCTTTCTCATCTCCTCATCGCTGTATCTGTACGCGAAGAGATTCTCCGAGCTATCTATATCCGTACCGAAGTAGCAAGGATAAAGGAACTTCGGAGCGGAGGACATGAAGTGCACCTCGACAGCCCCGGCATCACGTAAAAGCCTGACTATATGCTTCGATGTAGTGCCCCTGACAATCGAATCATCGATCAGCACGACTCGCTTGCCCTTCACTGCAGACGGAATCGGATTCAGCTTAAGCTTCACAGCATTCTCTCTCATTTTCTGGTCAGGCTGTATAAAAGTGCGGCCTATATACTTGTTCTTGATAAGACCAGTGGAGTATGGAATGCCAGACTGCCTTGAATAGCCAAGGGCCGCCTCGATTCCTGAATCAGGAACGCCGATCACGACATCTGCCTGCACAGGATGCTCAAGGGCAAGGAATGCTCCTGCCCGCTGTCTTGCATTCTGTACTGATATCCCATCGATCACCGAATCCGGGCGGGCGAAATAGATAAGCTCAAAGACGCAGAATGACTTTCTCTCACGACCTGTATGGGACTTATCTGAGATAAGAGTGCCATCTTTCTCTATCCTCACTATCTCCCCAGGCTCAATATCCCGGATGAACTCCGCCCCTATCGTATCGAAGGCGCAGCTTTCGGATGCGAACACATAGCCATTCTCCGTCCTGCCGATCGAGAGCGGCCTGAATCCCCAGGGATCACGTGCTGCGATAAGCGTGTCGCGTCCCATCACAAGAAGAGAATATGCACCTTTCAGGTCATCCATCAGCTTCGATACGGCTTCATGGAGGGGAAGATTCTCCAGACGATGGCGTACAAGCATATAGGCAATGACCTCTGTATCGCTTGTCGTGTGGAATATTGAGCCATTGAGCTCAAGAGCCTTCCTCAGCTGGGCATCATTCGTCAGATTGCCATTATGGGCAACCGCGATGGAACCAAGATAATGGTTCACCACCAGAGGCTGCACATTAAGGCGCGGATTCATGCCCGTCGTTCCATAACGCACATGGGAAATAGCCATAGTGGTCTCTGGAAAAGAGGAAAGGACGGGAGCTGTGAACACATCATCCACAAGTCCGGCGTCCTTTCTCGATACGATGCCGTTATCTGCGGCAACTGCGATTCCTGCACCTTCCTGCCCTCTGTGCTGAAGCGCATAGAGAGCATAATAGCATGTGCGGGCAAGGTCGGAAGGAGTCTCCGACCAGATACCGAAAAGCCCGCATTCTTCCTTAAGCTCGTTCATCACTTGGCTCCGAATACACGCTCAAGCATCTCTTTGTATGCACCTTCCGTATCACCAAGATCACGGCGGAAGCGATCCTTATCGAGCTTCTTTTTCGTCTTGCTGTCCCAGAAGCGGCATGTATCAGGGCTTATCTCATCAGCAAGGACTATTGTCCCATCAGCTGTCTTTCCGAATTCCAGCTTGAAATCAATGAGATCAATACCTATCGAAGAGAAGAACTTCAGGAGATAATCATTGATTCTCAGCGCATAATCCTTGATTGTATCAAGCTCCTCCTCTGTGGCCCAGCCCATGGCAAGGACATGATAGTCATTGACCATCGGATCCCCAAGCTCATCATCCTTGTAAGAGAACTCAAGGATAGGACAGCGAAGCTCGGTTCCCTCGGGTTTGCCGACACGTTTTGAAAGAGAACCTGCGATGACATTGCGGACGATGACCTCAAGAGGTATGATCGTCACACGCTTTACGGCAGTATCGGTATCCGAAAGCTCCTCAATATAATGGGTTGGGATCCCTGCCTCTGCAGACAGTCTCTTCATCAGATAGTTCGTGATCCTGTTATTGATCACACCCTTTCCTCTGATAGTTCCCCTCTTCTCGCCATTGAATGCCGTTGCATCATCCTTATACGATACGATGCAGATACCAGGATCATCGGTTGAATAGACCTTCTTTGCCTTACCTTCGTAAAGCTGCTCCAACTTCTCCATAGCTTAAAGCCTCCCGCTTATTTCGCTGTCCTTCTTAAGGATCTTCTCGCGCATATTCCTTCTGTATTCATCAAGCTTTCCTGCGATGCTCCCGTCCTCAATGGAAATCATGGAGAGGGCAAGAAGCGCCGCATTCTGACCAGCGTCTATGCCGACAGATGCAACAGGGATCCCCGGCGGCATCTCAACAGATGAAAGCAAAGCCTCAACGCCCTTAAGTGCTCCACCCGAACCCGGGATCGTAATCACAGGAAGTGTTGTACAGGATGCAATGACACCACCCAGATGCGCGGCCTTGCCCGCTATTGCTATGATTGCGGCAAAACCATTCTCTCTGGCAGAGGATGCAAAAGCGTGGACCTCAGAAGGAGTACGATGAGCACTCATGACACGCACCACATACGGCACAAAGAAGTCCTTGAGCACTGCTACCGCCTTTTCCGCGATAGGCAGATCCGAATCGCTACCCATTATTATCGCAACTTTACGCACTGGGGCTCCTCATAGATGGATGAGTGTATACGTGCACATTATCCAAAAGAAGCGATGTGTGCAATATAATATTCTGTTGCATGATGTTGCAATTTCACACAGCAAAAACAACTTATTAACATACAAATAATTACGGATAAGACTATTTTCTCTTTCCGATCACATGCCCCATGTCCATGCATTTTCCGCTCCGGCATATCCTGCATCTTCAATGCTGTATTCCGCCTCCATCCCTTTTCATTAAGCACTGCAGACCGTAGAATCTGGGTATGGAATCATCTAGGAAAGCAGCAGAAAGGCTTGGAGCCTTCATAGCAAAGGGAACATCGCCGTATCATGCGGTAAAAGAAGCAGAAATGATGCTTCTTGCGAAAGGATTCATCAGACTTGACGAAAAAGAGCAGTTCTGTATAGAGCGTGGAAGATCATACTATATCATCCGCGGAGGGAGTGCCCTGATTGCATTCCATGTTCCGTCATCCGGATGGAAAGGTCTTTCAATCGTAGCATCACACACTGACAGCCCTGCCTTCAGGATAAAGGCAAATCCAGAGATCGCGAAGGGAGATTACACCGTGCTTAATACCGAAGGCTATGGCGGTATGCTGATGGCTCCATGGTTCGACAGGCCGCTTTCTGTCTCAGGCCGCGTTGCTGTCGATACCGGTAGAAGCATTAAAGCAAAGCTATATGATGCAGAGAGGGATCTGCTGATGATTCCAAGCCTTGCAATCCACATGGACAGAAAGGCAAATGAAGGCATCCATTACAGCGCGCAGAATGATCTTCTTCCGATTTATGCGCTATCGCACGGGAATGCGGACTTCCTGAAGATGGTTGCAGATGATCTTGGAATAGAAAAGGAAAGCATCCTCGGCTTTGATCTGGGGCTCTATGCCAGGGATGGCATATCATTCTGGGGACACAGAGGAGAGTTCTTCTCCGCTCCCCGCATCGACAATCTCTCCTCTGTATGGGCCTCCATTGAAGCGATTGGGGAATCTGAATGTGATGAGTATATGCCGATGGCCGTTCTTTTCGATAATGAGGAGACAGGAAGCGGAACACGCTGCGGAGCGCTCTCTGACTTCCTTCCCTCGGTCTTTTCACGGCTTGCATCAGCTCTCTCGCTTACGAAGGAAGAGGAGATGATGATACGCTCATCATCCTTCATGCTCAGCTCTGATAACGGACATGCTGTCCACCCGAATCATGCAGAGAAGGCAGATCCGACCAACAGGCCCTACCCCAACGGCGGAGTCCTGATAAAGTACAGTGCTGCCCAGAAGTACATGACAGATAGCATCTCCGGCGCTTATGTGAAGAAGCTCTGTCGTGACAATGGCATACCATTCCAGGTATTCCACAACAATTCAGATATCCCTGGTGGCTCAACGCTTGGCAATCTCTCGTCCCAGGCCTTCAGCATCAATGGAGCTGATGTGGGAATGGCACAGCTTGCAATGCACTCACCATTTGAGAGCGCTGGAACTGAAGATCCGGAAAGCATGCTGAGGCTGTTCAAGGCATTCTTCAGGAGATGATGTATGGATAAAGAGTATCTCATAACATCAAAGCCCCTTCCTGCTCTTCTGTCCTTCTCTCTTCCGATGATGCTTGGGAATCTTTTCCAGCAGCTGTACACAATGGCAGACTCCGTGATAGTAGGCAGATTCGTAGGAGAGAATGCGCTTGCGGCTGTAGGTGCATCATTTGCCCTGACAGCAGTATTCATAGCAATAGCGATCGGTGGAGGCATGGGTGCTTCAGTGATAACATCCGGAGCATTCGGAGCAAGAAGCTACAGAGCAATGAAGCTCTCTGTGTCCACATCGCTGATCCTCTTCCTTGTAGTCAGCATCCTGCTCGGAGGAATCGGATTGCTGTTCTCCGAAGATATCCTGATACTTCTCAACACACCAGCTGCGGTGCTTGATGATGCTACAGCATACCTGAATATCTATTTCCTGGGACTTCCGTTCCTTTTCATGTACAATGTACTCTCATCGGTATTCAACTCACTTGGAAGATCCAGGATACCTCTCTATCTTCTCATATTCTCCTCAGCTCTTAATGTAGTCCTGGATATCATAATGGTGGCATCATTCGGCATGGGTGTAAGAGGAGCTGCATGGGCAACGCTCATAAGCCAGGGGATAAGCTCAGTGATATCCTTCATCTTCCTTGTCCGTACAATGAAGGAATTCCCCGAAAAGCAGGACCGCCTTTTCTCCCCATCTCTGATCCGGCCGATAGCAGGTCTTGCCCTTCCATCAATCCTGCAGCAATCCACAGTCTCGATAGGCATGATGCTTGTGCAGAGCGTCGTCAACAGCTTCGGAGCTGAAGCACTCGCAGGCTTCTCCGCTGCTATGAGAATCGAAAGCATCGCAGTTGTACCGATGGCCGCAATCGGCAATGCAATGAGTTCTTATACTGCACAGAACATAGGAGCAGGCAAACTCGGAAGAGTCGTAAAGGGCTACCATACAGCATATGGGATTGTCGCAGTCATCGCTCTTGTGCTCATGCTGCCGCTGGAGCTCTTCAGCGAAAGGCTGATACGCATGTTCCTCGGTGATGATGGTACGCCGATTGCTATGGATACAGGAATCTCATATATATCCTTCATGGGCTGGTTCTTTGTCTTCATCGGACTGAAGATGATAACCGATGGCCTTCTCCGCGGATCAGGTGACATGTCAGTATTCACAATCGCAAACATAGCCAATCTATCGATAAGAGTGCTTGTCGCATTCATATTCGCGCCTGTATACGGAATAGAGATGGTATGGATAGCTGTTCCTATCGGCTGGACCGCGAACTGGGTAATATCATACTGGGGATACCATACAGGCAAGTGGAAATCCAGGCTAAGAATACGCTGATTCAGGTGATAATCAGGTGAAAAATAAACTAACTCATTATATTGCAACGAATATAATCAGGTGAATTTTTAGATTTGCAGGTGATAATCAGGTGAAAATCCGGTTGAAATCATCATATTCACAGGTTATCCTTAGTCAAGGAGCCGCAGATGACAGCCGAAATAAGAAACAGCCGGATAGAGAGCATTGTCAATTCACTGAGCAAGGAAGGTATTGAGATAGAATTCAAGGAAGCTTCTGATGCGCTTCCGAAATCCATATGGGAAACCATATCGGCATTCGCAAATACCAATGGTGGAGAGATTATCCTCGGAGTATCTGAAAAGGACCACGTATTCTCGCTTTATGGGGTTTCTAACGCAGAGAAGATGGAGAGTGATTTCTGGTGCACAATCAGGAACCGCAAGAAGATAAGCCCCTTCTCGATAGGTACCCAGGCATTTGAGATCATCAATCTCGAAGATGGCAGGAAGGCTGCAAGGATCTCAATACCGCAGGCGTCATTCTCGGAAATTCCAGTATACCTGAACGGGGATATACGGCAGACTTACATACGCAGAGGCGAAGGTGATTTTCTAGCCAATGAGGAGGAGCTGAAAGCACTGATCAGGAATAGCAGTGCAAAAGGCATCGATCGAGTTCCACTAAAGGATCTTTCATTGGATGATCTCGATAGGCAGAGCCTGAATGAATTCAGATTATTGATCGAAGCAAGGTACCCAGAAGGTGCATATGACGAAATGAAGATGCAGGATTTTCTAATCCACGTTGGACTTCTTGATGATTCAGATAAGGACAATATATGCCCATATTCCGGAACACTCCTCCTTTTCGGAAAATACAATACAATCAAGAAGTATTTCGATTCCTACCAGATCGATTATTTTGATTACCGTGGATCCAGTGACAGATGGAGTGATAGAGTCGCAACCGATGACCTTGGTCCTAGGGAGATGAATATATTCAACTTCTACAATCTGGTATTCAGCAAGCTGGCTTCTGGCAGCAAGGCAAGATTCCTGCTTGATAAAGATCTGGTCAGAGTGAATACAGACATCAGAGAAGCACTCCGAGAAGCTCTGGTCAATACAATTATCCATGCAGACTACTCCATCCCGAATGGGAGCATACGGATCGAGGTTTTCGATACATATTACAGATTCGAGAATCCAGGGAAGATGCTGATTCCCGCTGATAGGTTCTTCCGAGGAGGGGCAACGAAATCACGCAATGATGTGATGATGTCCGTATTCCGTCGCCTAGGGCTTTCGGAACGCCAGGGATATGGGGGTTACCAGATATTCAAAGCAGCAAGCAGAAGCCTTCTGAGAGCACCTCAGATAGAAACCTCTCTGGAGAAAACAGTACTGACAATCTGGCTTGTAGATCTTCTAGGTTCATATCCTGAGCTTGATGAGACCGAGAAGGAAATCATATCGAGTCTTTCGCATTCGGGAATGCTTTCAAAAGGCGACCTTGAAAACAGATTATCCGGTCACAGCGAATACAGGATAAAAAAATCTCTCAGGAATCTTCTTGGTATGGGAGTATTATCCACGACAGGAAAGGGGCGGTCTCTGAAATACTATCTGAATATTTCCACAGCAGAAGGACTTGGTCATATAAGGCTCATGATGGAGAAGCTATCCGAATTGCTGACAGAAAAGTGCTGATTCAGGTGATTTGCAGGCGATTTCAGGTGATTATCTGAACTAATTGCTTACAATACAAGGAATATAATCAGGTGAATTTTTAGATTTGCAGGTGATATTCAGGCGAAAGCAGAAAACAGGATATGAAGAAGACCCTCTTCCGAGGGCCTTCGATATGACATGATCAGAATCAGTATCCGAAGAGAGGGATCCTGAAGATGTACGGGATGTAAGTGACAAACATAAGAACGACGATCATGACCGCAAAGAGCGGGAGCATCTTCTTCGATGTCGCTTCCAGTGACGTCTTTCCAACAGCGCATCCGACGAAGAGAGCAGAACCTACAGGAGGTGTGCAGAGGCCGATTGCGAGGTTGAAGATGAGCATGATTCCGAAGTGGACTGTGCTCATTTCGAATGTCTGTACGACAGGAAGCAGAATCGGAGTCATGATCATGATAAGCGGTGCCATATCCATAAAGCATCCAAGAATCATCAGAAGAACGTTGATGATCAGAAGGATGACATATGCATTGTCGGAGAATCCGATGAGGCCATTTGTTATTGCTGCAGGGATTCTGAGACGTGTCATCATGTATGCGAATGCCTTTGCCGATGCGATAAGCGTAAGGACGACAGCAAGAGTCTTGAGAGAGTTCCTGATGACCTTTCCGAAATCCCTTATCTTCGCCTTCCTGAATACAAAGTATGTCAGGATGAAGGTATAGAAGCATGCGACAGCAGAGCTTTCGGTTGCGGTGAAGATACCGACACCAGTACCGACCATGATGATGACAAGAGTGAACATCGGGAGGATAGCTACGCAGAGAACACGCATTGCCCTTCCCATCTCAAGCTCAAATGCAGGTGTACCGAGCGTAAACCATGAGTGCTCGCTTGTGCGGCCATAGAATCCGCCCTGCGACTTATGGAATGCAATCCAGCGGACCTTGTCGTCCTTGAACATCTTCTCGCCCTTCGGGAAGTTGTACTTCTTTCCAAGGAACATGCACATGAGGATGAATCCGCATCCAAGTGCGATACCAGGAACGAAACCTGCGTAGAAGAGCTGTCCGATCGATACGCCGCCGCCGGCTGCGAGAGCATAGATAACCATGTTATGTGATGGCGGGATGAGAACACCCTGGCAGGCAGTAGTTACAGTAAGACCTACTGTGAACTCCCTGTCATAGCCCTGCTTCTCCATCATCGGGATAACAACAGAACCGAGCGAGGACACATCAGCAACAGCAGAACCGGAGATACCACCGAAGAACATCGAGTCAAGACAGTTGACGTATGCAAGACCACCGCGGAAGCGTCCTACAGCGAGGTTTGCAAGATCGACGATCTTATCCGAGATCTCTCCGACAGCCATTATCTCACCCATGACGATGAAGAACGGAATAGCCAGCATCGTGAAGTTGCTGACACCATCGAACATCATTCTGATGATTGTCGTCGGGTTTGTGCCAGGAATGCAGAGCATCGACAGGAATGTCGAGATGAGCATTGCGAATGTTACAGGCACCTTGAAAGCCATAAGAAGGAAAAATCCGCCAATGAGAATGATTCCTGCAAGTAAGTTCATATCCATCAGTTCGTCCCTCCATGTGCGCGCTCTGCAGCCTGCTCCTTTACCATCTCCTGGTAATCGACTTCCTTCTCACTGTAGAGAAGATCATCAGGATCAAGGATTCCTGTAAGGAAAAGCAGCGAATCGAAGATCATCAGGAAGCCGCCGAGCGGTGCGGGGATATACTGGATCCATGTCGGCCATCCTGTCATCGGAAGCGTACCCGGACGCAGACGCATGATGAACATGATTCCATAGTAGAAGATGATGAAACCGCAGAGAAGTGTTGCGAAATCCGCAAGGAAATCCATGAACTTCCTCATCTTCCCACCCTTGGGGAATCTGTTATAGACCATCGTGACAGAGATGTGCATATGGTCTCTTACTCCGATAGCACATGCGAGGAAGGAGAAGAGAACGACCAGAAGCCTGGGGATCTCCTCCGCCCATGTGATACCGGAATTGAAGCAGAAACGAAGCACGACATTCATGAAGACGGTACAGAGCATCACGATGACCGCAATCTGCGCAATGGTGAGGATCACCTTATGGCACCAGTGGTTAAGAAGGATGATGTAAGCCTTGAATGGAACGCCGTTTGGGTAATCTGCTTTGTTGATCATGAGCTTGTTTTCAAGAGCCCACTTCGAGAAATTAGAACCCATCGAGTCCTCCATTTAAAAACGATAAGAGGGGAGAAGATGTCCTCTCCCCTGCTTTTACAATAAGTCAGACAGGATTAAAGTCCTGTGTTGATGATCTCCTGGATGAGATCCTCATATCCAGCGCCGTACTCAGCATAGATAGGAGACATCTTCTCCTGGAAGCGTGCGATTTCCTCAGCAGGAAGCTCGATGACAGTTACGCCAGCTGCGACAACCTTCTCTCTGGAAGTCTCTTCACGGAGGTTCCACTGCTCGATCTCATAAGCCTGAGTTTCCTTTGCGCACTCCTTTATGATCTCGATGTCAGCCGGATCAAGTGTCTCGAGAACAGCCTCGGATGCGAGGAGAATCTCAGGAACTCTTGTGTGTCCGTCGAGTGTGAAGTAAGGAGCTGCCTCATAGTCACCCATTGACTCATATGTCGGCCAGTTGTTCTCTGCGCCGTCGATTGTACCCTGGGAGATAGCTGAGTAGACTTCGTTAGGTCCGATACCAGTTACGCCGTTACCGCCGAGAAGCTGGACCATCTGGACCATCATCGCGTTGTTCTGGAGTCTGATCTTGAGACCGTTCATGTCCTCTACCTTCTCAACTGGCTTTGTTGTATAGAAGTTTCTAGCACCAGCATCGTAGTAGCAGAGACCTACAAGACCTGAGCCAGAAGCCTGGATCTCAGCAAGCATGTCCTGCCCGATAGGTCCATTGAGAACCTGCCACATGTGATCAGCATCTCTGTAAAGATAAGGAAGCTGGATGATGTTGAGAGCAGGAACATAAGAAGCAACAGGAGATGCAGAAACACGTGCGAATGCAAGGTCGCCGATCTGGAGAGCCTCGATTGAACCTGTTTCCTCACCATAGAGTGTTCCGCCAGAGTATACGTCAATCTGGATCCTTCCCTCAGTTCTCTCATTCACGAGCTCTGCGAACCTGTAGTCAGCAAGAGTTGTAGGATATCCTTCTGCGTGAACCTCAGAAAGAGTAAGAACTGTTGTTTCGGAGCTTCCGCCTGCGAAGACAGGAAGAGCAAAAAGCGATACCAGGCAGAGTGCCACAAGTATTTTCTTCATTTATACCTCCAAGCGTCAGACATAGTCTGATTAGACTATTATGAATTCCGAAACATCAAAAATAAAGGAAATTTTTTCGCTGTTTCATGAATTTGTAACGATTTTGCCTCTATCTGCCTTCCAGAGCCTTTATGATTCTATGTATAGCAGATAGACAAGGAACAATAAGGCCATGTTCCTCAGCTGTTCTGACTACATACCCGGTGATGTAATCGCACTCGGTCTTCCGCCCTGCCTTGATATCAGCAGCGATGGAAGTTATCCCTCCGGGATTTTCCATTGATATGCGCTTTACATTCTCCAGTATGCTCTCCTCATCCAGATGCACATCCTCGCACTTTGCAGTCATTGCGATCTCAGAAACCAAGTCGGTGCAGAGCGACCAGGCATAGGCATTTCCGGCGATAAAGGACATATCGGATGAAAGGACTGCTGTAAGAGCGCTGAGAGAAGCATTCACTGCGAGCTTTTCCCAGATAAGGTCTGAAACGCTGCAGTGGATTACAGGCTGGAAGCCCGCAGCAGAGAGCGAAGAGGAGAGCCTTCCGATGAAATCATCGCTTATCCCCGCGCCCCCAATGTTTGTCCGACCTTCCCCGCTTCTTGCGACATAGCCTGTGGATATGACGTGGCCATTATCCTCAGTCGTCCCGAGTATAACATGAGAAAGATCTGAAAATCTTGAAAGATCCTCATCATGCCCTCCTCCATTCTGAAGGCTCATAATATAGGTATCTTTGCCAATGATTTCCCGGAAAGCGGAAAGCGCCGCCTCGGTATACTGCGATTTCACGAATACGATTATGAGATCGACAGGAGACATGCCCGATGCAGAGACAGCAGCCTTCGGGTGGTAAACTGCCGCCTGGCCTCTGTATTCGATTCTCAGACCTTCTCTATTGATATGATCAACAAGTGCCTTATCAGTATCAATGAGCGTTACATCATCATGTACGGAGAGAAGACCTCCGTACACTGAGCCCATGGCTCCGGCACCGATTATGGCAATCTGCATCAGGAGAATTCCTTCAGCCCCTCAATAGCATATGCCCTGACAGGACTGGAATCGAGCCCGATAATCGGAAGAGGAGAATAGGACATGAAAAAGACCTTCTTCTCAAGCTTCTCGAGATTCTTCAGGACCTCAACGAAAAGTATATTCTCAGCAAGGAGTATATCGTGGAAAGGCTTCACATCATCATTGGAGTTCTCGATGGATACACCATCGCCGAATCCGATGGCCTTTGCCTTATGGTCCCTGAGCCACTTTGCCGTCTCTCCGTTCACGAAAAGCCTCTTATCCTCAGCTGTATTCGTCTTCGGAGTGAATGGTGCAAGCTTGTACGGGCTGTCAAGGATAACGATTGTATCATCCTCCATTAAAGGCAGGCAGAACTTGTCCAGAAGCTCAGGAGTGATGTATGAGTTCGGCTCTGCTCCCTCAATGGATACATAGATAGCACGCCCCATGAATGATGTGAGCGGAACCTCTGCAACACTCGGCCAGTCGTCAGAGTGGTGATACGGCCCCTCTGCATGGGTTCCGAGATGGCTCATCAGATCCATATTGGTATGGAAATCAGGGATAGGCCCGCCTGTATTGAAACGGTAGAGCGTGCATCTCCTTGTCTCTGTTGCCGGATCGATGATCTTCGAAAGATCAATGACTCTCAGTCCATTCATGTCATAAACGCAATCCATGGTTTTCTCCTTATCGTTTCCAGAAAGAATAGGTGAATATCGAATAGACGGTGAAAAGCTCAAGACGTCCTACGAGCATCAGGAACGAGAAGACCCACAGCGCCCAGTCCGGAAAGATATCGAATGTCATGGACATTCCTATTCCCCCCAGTCCTATTCCAATATTCCCAAGGCATAGTATAACAGATGTGAAGCATGTCAGGAAATCCTGATCAGTAAGAGCTATTACTGTTGTTCCTATGAGCATAGTCAGCAGGTACACGCCGACAAATCCCGCGATCGAATGAGCTGTGGATGGCTCTATCTTCACATTGCCGAGCTTTACAGTGCATACAGCATTGGGATGGATGCGCCTGATCATCTCATTGTGCCCGAGCTTGAAGAGCGTTCCGACCCTGACGACCTTTATACCGCCGCCAGCGCTTCCTGCGCATCCTCCGACAAAGCATGTGAGGAGGATGAGAATCTGTGAGAACATAGGCCAGGCAGTATAGTCGGAGGCGCTGAATCCCGTTGTCGTGATGAATGAGACAATATGGAATGCAGCCTGCCTGAAGGATTCAGAGAATGTACTGTATATTCCCCGTGAGAAAAGCTGTATCGCAGCAAGAAGTGAGAAAAGAAGGATTATTCCAAGATACAGCCGCAGCTCCCCGTCCTCCGTTACCTTTCTGAACTCCCTTTTGAGAATAAAGAAATAAAGGGAGAAGTTCGCCCCTGCAAGTGTCATGAATATGATGCATATCCATTCAACATATGCGCTGTGATACCCGCCGATCGAGGCATTGAGAGGAGCAAATCCTGCTGCGCCCATTGTGCCGAACATGACGGTGAATGAATTGAAGAGATCTAGCCCGCCGAAGAGCAGAAGCACGACCTGAAGCATCGATATACCGATATATATGCTCCAGAGAGCAAGCGCTGTACGCTGTATCGTAGGTGTCAGCTTCGACTTCGTGGGTCCTACAGACTCCGCTCCGACAAGGGATGTACCCTTGACTCCGAATATAGGGAGGACCGCAATGAAGAGAACGACGACGCCCATGCCACCAAGCCAGTTTGTAAGATTGCGCCAGAAAAGCAGAGACATGTCCTGGATCTCTATATCAGGCATCGCAGTCGCTCCTGTTGTCGTGAATCCAGACATTATCTCAAAATAGCATGCGGCATAGCTTCTCATTGAATCGGTAAAGTATATAGGAAGCGCACCGAACGCTGTCATTATGACCCATGTCAGCGTAACGATCAGCATGCTTTCCCGGGCTCCTATCCTGAGCTCCTTCTGCTTCCTTGTGAGGAATATGCACAGCAGTGAGAACAGAAGCATTATCGCCATCGTCATGATGAATGCTCTGAGAGACTCAGGTTCTCCATAATAGATGGCCATGACTGCGGGAACGAGGAGTATCAGGGCCACAAAGAGCATTATATACGCCAGAAAACGGAATACCGATGCTATATTCATACATTCTCCGCTCTGTTCAGGGAAAACAGTTCCTGTACGAAATCGAAATTCTGATGAGTGGATGCTACAAGGAGCGTGTCGCCTGCGGAGAACGCATAAGAGCCATCGGGGATGAAGTTGTTTCCACCCTCGCTCTTCACTCCTGCGATAATGGCCTTTCCTTTGAGATTCACATCCATGAGCTTCTTTCCGATATACCTGAAATCAGAGGATACGACGTACTCATATACCTCAAGATCTCCGTCGAAGATGCTATGGAGAGACTGTATGCCCGCACCTCTGAGATACTTTGTTATCGTATCGACAGTCGCATCTGTTATCGAGATCGCGGCATCAATATCCATGGCATCAGCAAGCTGGAGATAGTTGTTGTTGGTCTTGATCAGAGCAATAGAACGCCTTACTCCTATACGTTTTGCATAGCTTGCAACGATTATATTCAGCTCATCGTTCTCTGTGACTGCGACTACAAGATCATACGATCCTATCCGCTCCTCATCCCAGAACGCCTCATCGGTAATCGAGCCATTGAGGACAAGAAGCCCTGGATAATCCGTGACGAACTTCTCACATACCTCCGCAGACCTGTCGATCAGAGTCACACGTTTAAGCTCGCGCTCATCCATATTGGAGAACATATAGTCTGCGATACGGGTACCACCGACAATTGCTATACGGAAGAGCTTGTCATCGATGATCTCAGTAATAGAGCGAAGCGTATCATTCGACTCATCATCATCGACGATTATCGCAACCTCATCACCCTCTTTTATCACGGTATCACCGGATGGAGTGAACACATGGCCTTTGCGCCTTACACCAGGAAGGACATATCGTCCAGGTATATCCTTCCTTATCTGTGCAAGAGTCTTTCCGGTAAAAGGCCCGTCATTCCTTACTCTGCGGGTGAACATCACGAACTGCGCATCGGGAAAGTACTCGAAATCCCTGAAGACACCGGTCTCGAGAATGCCGGTGATCCTCGCTGCCGCCTCCTGCTCCGGATTCACTATATGGCTTATGCCGAGAATCGCGGTATCGAGTCCGCCGCGTCCGAGATAGCTTATAGCCCTTATGGCTGCTATTGTCTGCTTAACCTTCGGGAACTCCGCAGCAACAATTCCGCAGGAAACGAGATTGGTCTCATCGCTGTCTGTTACGGAGATGACTGCATCAGCATCCTCGCATCCTGCCTCACGCAGCATGTCAAGGTCAGTAGCAGATCCGCATATTGCCAGACAGTCAAGCTTCGCAACCGCCGCGGCACAGCGCTCTGCAGATGCATCAAGGAAGACAACCTGCTTCTTCTCCTCGATAAGATGGCGAGCGAGACGCAGTCCTCTTCTGCCTGCACCGAAAATTACAACTTTCACAGAAATCCTCCACGAAGAAGTGCTTCATTGTGATTCTAAAGCAAAAACAGATAATGGTGAATACTGAGTTCCTTTCAGAATTTTCCGTTCTGGTTATTGACGCACTTCCCTTTTTTCTGCTACATTCCTTTCCGTTGCTGAAAAGCACATGCCGCCTTAGCTCAGCTGGCCAGAGCACGTGACTTGTAATCTCGGGGTCGTTGGTTCGAATCCGACAGGCGGCTTTAAATAACATTTACGATTAAGTAACATCTGTTGAAGAATCCCTTATCCAATGCACGAATAAGGGATTTTGCTTTTAAAATGCAATTTAATCTTTCAGCCCCATAGAGATCAGAATGGCATTCTCATCATATGCTTCATGCTTTGCATGAGAAGGGAAACCTTTCATAATGCCCTCAGAAGCCTTGCTTATCGCATTTCTCTTAACTTCAGTATCGGCATATGCATAAATGAGTGTGGTTTCAGAATTCGCATGGCCAAGCAGCTGTCCGATCATTGCGAGGCTCATGCCCTTACGGTATAGCTGCATTGCACGGCTATGCCTAAGCATATGGCATGTAACATTCTTGGGAACAGCGCTGCATGCAATCCTTGCTGTTTCCGCATATCTTTTGAGATGCCGCCCGACCAGCATCTTGGAAAGCTGAACATGCCTGTCTTTGGACTTCCTGTAGAAAAGAAAGTCAGAAGGCGTAGAGTTCCTATGGTATGCATTTACGTATGCAGACACCTCTTCTGCGACCCTGTCCGTTATCGGGACCTTCCTCTTCTTCCCACCCTTGCCGTTCTCGATGATGGCGTATGAATGGCCTTTTGCAAGGACTAGATCCCGTATCCTGAGATCCAGCATCTCCGAAAGCCTTGCGGCCGTATCGA